>JAFQQN010000023.1 GCA_017410605.1 Clostridia bacterium | reverse complement strand
TTTTTGGTCGAGGCGACAGGATTTGAACCTGCGGCCTCTGCGTCCCGAACGCAGCGCTCTACCAAACTGAGCCACGCCTCGATCTCTATTAAATTTTCACCACAAAATTACGATTAATTTCGTATTTGTGGGTTTTTATGTGGTCGTAGCGGTATTTTCCGCTAATTTATAAATACTGTGCCACCGATGAAGTGGCTGTTTGTAAGGGGTTTGAGCAGTTCGGCACATTTTGCCCGAACCGTTCGGTATGGTATCCCGAACGCAGCGCTCTACCAAACTGAGCCACACCTCGATATTTATATTTACTTTTGTCCGACTAAAATATTATACTGATTTTTTTAAAATTGTCAATATCTCTTTTCGAAAATTGGCACAAAAACACCCGAAAGCCCGCCGCTAAGGCGGGTTCTCGGGTTCAGATGCCAGTTACTTCTATTTTATTTCTTCAAGGAGTTTTGCAAGGCGTTTTGCTAAATGCAGCTTTGTTGGGGGATGAATGTCGTTATCCTCGCACAAATCGGCTGAAATAAGGCTATAAACCTCTTCCATCTCCTGAGGGATTTCAACCTGGGCCTTTTGAACTGCCGGCCAACCCTCTTTATTGCCGTGAATATAGTTAGCAAGTTGCACCACAACAAAGGGAAGCTTTTCTTCCATTAGGTCTTTGCGCCATATATTAATAAGGCGGCGGAGCATTCCCTTATAAAGCTCGGTGGTATTTTCGGGTGGATGGGTGTTTGATTCGCCCTGGTACCATATTATTGTTTTAACTGCAAAGGGGGCAATTTTCAAAAATGTAAATTCGTAAAGCTGACCGTCGTGGCTCCAATCCATATACTGTTGTCTTCTTAAATGACCAGAACGGGCTTCACAGGCTATATCACACTCTGTTCCGTCTAAGGTGCCTTTAGGTAGCCATGCCTGTATCATAGAGGCGCCTTGATAACAGGTTATAAGGCCAACTGCGTGGTCGGTAGCCTTTGAATAAACATTACCTGCAAGATAGCCTACGGCAGACCATTTGCCAACGTTTTCTTTTTCGGCCTTTACCCAACCGTCTTCGGGGAAGAAAAATTCGCCTAGCTTTTCAATTCTCTCGGTACTGAAAAGCCTGAGCATGGGGTTGGTTTCATAAAATTCTTCGCTTGTGTTCGATGCTTGAAGCTTAAACTGAAGGTTTGACTGACCCGCAAGAACAAATACATCACCAAAATAAATGTCGTTTAAAACAGTTTCTTCACCGTTCATTACAACCCTCATTTGGTAAGGACCGCCGTAACCGTGGGGCTTTAGCTCTAAGACCCAAGCCTCACCCTCAAAGTTTGAAGAGGCGGTAATGCCGTCAATTTCCACCTCTACTGTACCGCTACCCTCGCCAAAAACACGAAAGGTTTTATTGGCCTGAAGCACAGCGCCGTCACAAAAAAGTTGATTAAGCTTCATACAAATTCTCCTATCCAAAGCATTGCATTTTAAGTATTATACAAAAGGTGACCATAAAAATCAATATACATTTTGAGTTTTTTATCTTTCGAAAATATAGCTATACTCTTTTGAGTCTGCCATTGAAACAAAGTCACCATCTGCCACAACAATATGGTCTAAAAAGCTGACCCCTATGTGGGAAACGGCCGTTGCTAATTGGGCGGTAACCCTAATATCGGCAGGGGAGGGAAAGGCAAAGCCCTTTGGGTGGTTATGGCCAAGCATTACAGCTGTTGCCTTAGTCTTTATAATTTGCTCAATTACCATTCTGGAACTGACCGAAACGTGAAGCTCACTGCCCTCGCTAAGGCGGGAACAGTCTAAAATTCTGCCCTTATTATCTAAGCACAGCAAATAAACCGTTTCTTTGTCTAAGCCTACAAACTTTTTTGCCAAAAGCTCGGCGGCCTCTCTTCTTCCCGAAACACTTCTTTGACCCTCTTTGCGTTCGTTAATATACATTCTCGCAACAGGCATAATAAGGTGAAAAAGGCAAATGGCGTTTTCGGTTATTCCCGAAAACTTCAAAAGCTCTTCCTCCGGGGCATCTAAAACACCGGCCAGACTGCCGAATTTGTTTAAAAGCTGGTGAGCAAGGCCGTTAGTATCCTTTCTTGGTACAACGTAAAAAAGCAAAAGCTCTAATATTTTGTGAACAGGTGTATTGTCTGAAAAGCCTTCCTTTAAAAACTGGTCTCTTACCCTTTTGCGATGCTCCTTATGAAGCTGATTATCATTAAGTTTTTCGCTCATTAAAATCAAATCCTACAAAAAATTAAAAGCGCCCGAGGTTTTAACGGGCGCTGAGTTTTACATGTGGGCTTCAATATAATTTACAAGGTCGCCAACTGATTTTATATTTTCAATTTCCTCGTCAGGAATTTCAACATCAAACTCGTCTTCAATAGACATAAGCACCTCAACTATATCAAGGCTGTCAGCACCAAGGTCGTCGGCAACGGTTGTTTCCATTGTTACAACATCTTCTTCAACCTCAAACTGTTCAACAATAATTTCTTTTATTTTTTCAAATACCATATTTATCCTCCTAATAGATACCTTTTACCCCAAAAAACTTATAAAAATGACCTTATTTACTAGACAGGGCTAATTTTTTGTGGTATATTATGTTATTATAAACTTAAAGTGTTTACATATATGATAATATGTTTATTTTAAGGTTTTGTCAACTGTTTTTTGAAATTTTTTAAAACGCGAGGTGTTTTTATGAAGAAAAGATTTGCCCTTATAGGCTATCCATTAGGGCACACTATGTCACCCTTTATTCATAATCATCTTTTCTCTCTTTCAAACACCGATGCAACCTATGAGGCTTTAGAAACCCACCCTGAAAGCCTTAAACAACAAATAGAATATTTACGGTCCTTTGACGGGTTTAACATTACAATTCCCCATAAAGAGGCGGTTATTCCCCTCTTAGACTCTTTGGGTGATTCGGCAAAGCTTTACGGCGCTGTTAATACCGTAAGCCAAAAAAACGGGCTTTTAACCGGGCACAGCACCGATGCCGACGGCTTTTCTGCCGCTTTAAAACTGGCAAATATACCCCTTTCGGGTAAGGTTTTAATTTTAGGCAGCGGCGGTGCGGCAAGAACCATTGCTACCGAATGTATGCGTCACGGCTGCGAGGTTACTATTGCTGTAAGGCGGTCTTCGGTTTTAAAGGCGAAGGCTCTTGCCTTTGATTTAAAGGAACGATTTACAACCACCGCAAAGTTTATATGCCTTGAAGATGTTACAGGGGAATATGACCTTGCGGTTAACGGTACCC
This sequence comes from Clostridia bacterium, assembly GCA_017410605.1. Taxonomy (GTDB): domain Bacteria; phylum Bacillota; class Clostridia; order Oscillospirales; family Acutalibacteraceae; genus UMGS1279. The sequence goes on along the minus strand of JAFQQN010000023.1, from coordinate 69,437 downwards.
CCCTTGGAATGTACCCGAACATAGAGGCTTCGCCTCTTTCATCACACCAGATGAAAAATATAAAGTATTTTTTTGACGCGGTCTATAACCCCGAAGACACTCTTTTTATTAAAACCGCGCAAAATTTAGGCAAACAGGCCATTTCCGGAATGGGAATGTTGGTGCTTCAGGCTGCTAAGGCTCACGAATACTGGTATGGTGCCAAATTTGACCCTGAGGATATAAAAAGGCTTATTGCCCTTTCCAACCAAGAAATGAGGCGGCTTTTTGATAAAAAATAACATTGTTCTCTCAGGCTTTATGGGTAGCGGCAAAACCACAACAGGCTTAGCCCTTGCAAAGCTTTTAAAAATGGAATTTGTTGACCTTGATATATGGATTGAAAAGAATCAGGGCAAAAGCGTAAAAGATATTTTTGCTGACAGCGGCGAGGAGTATTTTCGAACCCTTGAAACCAAGGCGGCAAAGCTTTTGGGAGCGGCTTCGGGTAAGGTTATTGCCTGTGGCGGCGGAACGGTATTGAGGCAAGAAAATTCTGTAGCCCTTAAGCAAAACGGTATTCTTTTTTACCTTTGGGTTGATGCCGAAACGGTTAAAAACCGTCTTAAAGGCGACACAACCCGACCGCTTCTTGCCAAAGACACCGAAAAATCCATTATTTCTTTGTTAGAGAAAAGGGAACCCATATACCGTGCGGCGGCAGATTTTGTTATAGACGCCACCGTTAATACACAAAACACAATTAACCAAATATTAAATGCTTTAGAATAGATAGCAAAGTAGCAATTTAAAGGAGAAATTTAAATGATTGTAGTTCTTAAAAAAGGTACAACTAAAGAACAGGCTGAACAGTTAAGTCTTAAATTACAAGATAAATACAGCGTTACGGTAAACTCCTGGTACGGTGAGCTTTCAACCGTTTTAGGTCTTTTAGGCGACACACATAAGGTTGACATTGATTCGGTTCTTGCCTGGGATATTGTTGATAACGTTAAGCGCGTTCAGGAGCCTTACAAAAAGGTTAACCGCGCATTCCACACAGAAAATACCATTATTACCCTTGAAAATGGCCTTAAAATTGGTGACGGCAGTCTTAACATTATTGCCGGTCCCTGCTCGGTTGAGGGTGAAGAACAGATTATAGAAATTGCAAAAAAAGTAAAGCAAAGCGGTGCCACAATGCTTCGCGGCGGTGCCTTTAAGCCAAGAACCTCACCCTATGCTTTCCAGGGTCTTCATGCCGATGGTATTGACCTTCTTTTAAAGGCAAAGGCCGAAACCGGTCTTCCTATTGTTACCGAAATTATGAGCGCAGAGCATATTGACCTTTTTGAAAATGTTGACATAATTCAGGTTGGCGCAAGAAATATGCAAAACTTTGAGCTTCTTAAAAGGCTTGGCAAGCTTAATAAGCCCATTCTTTTAAAACGCGGTCTTGCCAACACAATTGAAGAAACACTTATGAGCGCAGAGTATATTATGAGCGAGGGCAATGAACAGGTTATTCTTTGTGAGCGAGGTATAAGAACCTATGAAACCTACACCCGAAACACCCTTGACCTTTCGGCTGTTGCAATTTTCAAAAAGCTTTCTCACCTGCCTGTTATTGTTGACCCCTCTCACGCCGCAGGTATACCCTGGCTTATAGAACCCTTATCTGTTGCCTCTTTAGGTGTTGGGGTAGACGGCCTTATTATTGAGGTTCACAACGACCCTCCCCACGCCCTTTCCGACGGTGCGCAGTCAATTACACCTGAAAAGTTTGATGCCACTGCAAAACGCATTTTTGCCGCTAAAGCCGCTCTTGATGCAGCACTTAAATAAAGGTCGGTAATTTTATGTCTAATGAGATTTTAGTAAGCACTCCTGGTGTTGGTGAATACAAAATAACGGTTGAAAATGGTATTTTAAACAAGGCCGGAAAGTTAACAAAACCCCTTACAACAGCAAAAAAGGTTGCTGTTGTTACTGACAGCAATGTTGCTCCCCTTTATTTAAAAAGGGCTATCGACAGCTATCGCACGGCTGGGTTTGAGGTTTACAGCTTTTCGTTCACCGCCGGTGAAGCTTCAAAGACCTTTGAAACGGTTAAAAATATATTAGAATTTTTCTGTCTTATCCACCTGACCCGAAAGGATATTGCCGTTGCCCTTGGCGGCGGTGTTGTGGGCGATATGGTAGGCTTTGCAAGTGCCATTTATTTAAGGGGAATTGATTTTGTTCAGCTTCCAACCACCCTGCTTTCTCAGGTAGATTCTTCTGTTGGAGGCAAAACAGGGTGCGACCTGCCTGCAGGTAAAAACCTCTGCGGCGCATTTCACAATCCGATTGCCGTTTTTATAGACCCCGAAACCCTTGAAACTCTGCCCGAAATGTATTTAAAAGACGGCTACAGTGAGGCCATAAAATCGGGCGCTATTTTGGTGCCTGAGCTTTTTGAGCTATTTGAAAAGGGCGAAGCAATGAAAAACCTAAACGAGGTTATTCTGCAAAGCGTTTCTATGAAATCCGGGGTTGTTCAGCGTGATTTTACCGAAAAGGGTGAGCGAATGTTTTTAAACTTCGGTCACACTATAGGACACGCAATAGAGCGTTATGAAAATTTCAGCGGACTCACCCACGGACAGGCCGTAGCCGTTGGAATGTCTGTTATAACCAAGGCTTCTGAAAAAGCGGGTCTTACAAAGGCCGGTACCTATGACCGTATTGTAAAATGCCTTAAGGCACATAATCTTCCCACCGAGGTTGATTTTGACCTTTGCCGGGTTATAGAGTTTTGCAAAAGCGATAAAAAAAGCCAAAGCGACAGCCTGAACCTGGTTATTCTTGAGGATATAGGCAAGGCAAAAATTTTTCCCCTCTCTTTTTCTAAGCTTGAAGCCTTTATTTTAAAGGGAGTTCTTTAAAATGGAAACTATTAAAATTAAGCCCTCTGCACTTAGTGGAAGGGTGAATATTCCCCCTTCAAAAAGCGCCGCCCACCGCAACATTATTTGCGCCGCTTTATCACATGGCAGGTCGGTTATTACCCCCGCCTGTCACAGCGAGGATATTGACGCCACTATTTCTGCCTGTGAAGCGCTTGGTGCTATTATTAACGAAGAAGAGGGCAGTTTTATAATTGATGGTATAGATAAATCTAAGCTTGTTGGCAAAAGGGTTAACATTGACTGCGGCGAATCGGGTTCTACTCTTCGTTTTATGATTCCCATTGCCGCCGCCCTTGGGTGTAAGGCCACCTTTATAGGCCACGGTCGGTTGCCAAACCGCCCAATTACCCCAATTACTGAGGCTATTTCTAATAAGGGTGTAGTTTGCAGCGGCAACTCTTTGCCCCTTACGGTAAGCGGAAGACTTTTAACTGGCGAATATTTAATTTCGGGTGACGTTAGCTCACAATACCTTACCGGCCTTTTATTTGCCATTGGTTTAAACGGCGGTACAGCAAGGCTTACTACCCCACTTGAATCTGCCGGTTATGTGAATCTCACAATAGAAATTCTAAAGCGATTTGGCGTTACAATTTATGAGAAAAACGGAGTATATTCGGCTAAAGGACAATTTAGTCCCACCAACGCAAAAATAGAGGGCGACTGGTCACAGGCCTGTTTTTACCTTGCCGCAGGTGCCCTTGGCGGTGAATTAGAGCTTTCGGGTCTTAACTTTAATTCCTCTCAAGGGGATATTAAAGCTATTCAGCTTTTTAAGAACTTTGGCGCAGATATAACCGTCAAAAACGATATATTATATGTAAAACCCGGTGAACTTAACGGCCAAGAAATTGACTGCTCACAAATTCCCGATATGGTTCCTGCCCTGGCGGTAACCGCCGCAATGGCAAAGGGGCAGACCACCATTTTTGGGGGACAGCGTTTAAGAATAAAAGAAACCGACCGCATTAAAACGGTTATTGCAGGGCTAGAGGCAATGGGTATTAGTGTCACCGAAACCCCCGACGGTATGATAATAACCGGCGGTAAGCCAACAGGCGGCACAGTTGACGGCTCGGGCGACCACAGAATTGTAATGGCCTTTAGCATTTTGGCTGCCTTTTGTGACAACAGCACTAAAATTAACGGCTACACCTCGGTAAACAAGTCGTATCCAACATTTTTTGAAGATTTTAAAAGCATAGGAGGAAGAGCAGATGGCATCATTTCTTGGCGATAAAATTAAAGTTTCTGTTTTCGGCGAAAGCCACGGCCCCGCTATTGGAATGGTTATGGACTCTCCCCCTGCCGGTATTAAAATAGATTTTGAAGCTCTAAGACAGGAGCTTGACCGCCGCGCCCCCGGTAACGACCCAACCGCAACCAAAAGAAAAGAGGCCGATATTCCCGAATTTCTTTCGGGGCTTAAAGACGGTGTTACAACAGGGGCTCCCCTTACGGCAATTATAAAAAACACCTCTCAGAGGTCAAAGGACTACAGTGAGCTTGAAGTAAAGCCCCGCCCCTCTCACGCAGACTATGCGGCGGCTGTACACTACGGCGGTTTTAACGACATTTCAGGGGGCGGTCATTTTTCGGGCCGCCTTACAGCACCACTTGTTATTGCAGGGGCTATATTAAAACAATACCTTAAAACAAAGGGCATTACCGTTGGCGGTCACATTTTTCAAATTGGTTCTGTAGAGGACAAACCCTTAGACCCCGTTAATGTTTCGGCTGAACAGCTTGACGAAATTAAAACCCGCTCTTTTCCCCTTAACGATGCTTCTTTAGAAGAAAAATTGAGAAATGAGGTTGCCCTTGCCGCTAAAAGGGGCGACAGCGTTGGAGGAATTATTGAAATTGCCGTCACGGGTGTTAAGGCCGGTTTTGGCGGACCAATGTTTGACGGTGTAGAAAACATAATTTCAAGGGCAGTTTTCGGTATTCCTGCCGTTAAGGGTATTGAATTTGGCCTTGGCTTTGGCTTTGGCTCGGCGGTTGGAAGCGAGGCAAACGACCCTATGACCGTAAATAACGGCAAGGTTGTTTGTAAAACCAACAACTGCGGCGGAATAACCGGTGGAATAACCAATTCTATGCCCATTATCTTCCGCTGTGCAATTAAGCCAACCCCCTCAATTTCTATGATGCAGGAAACGGTAAACCTTGAAAAAATGGCCAATACCACCCTTGAAATAAAGGGTAGGCACGACCCATGCATTGTTCCTCGCGCCCTACCGGCAATCGAGGCTGTTACGGCTATTGCTGTGGCCAACCTTTTGCAGGAGGTGAGCCTGTTTTGAGCCTTGGCGAAATTAGAAAAGAAATTGATATTATAGACAAACAGCTTGTTTCTCTGCTGAAAAAAAGAATGAACTGTTCTTTAAAGGTTGCCGAAATTAAACGGGCACAAGGCCTTGAGGTTTATCACCCCGGCCGTGAGCAAGAGATTATAGACAAGGTTAGCAGTGAGGGTGAGCCGTATGGTGAGCATATTGGCGAAATCTACCGCTTTTTAATGTCCTGTAGCCGTGAGCTTCAGCACACCTCACTTAGCAATAAAAAAACAGATTTTCTTCCGCCTCATCTTGAAAAAGAGCTTAATATTGAGGGTGAAATTGCCTGTTACGGTAATATCGGTGCCTTTACACACCTTGCCCTTATGAACGGATTTGGTAAAAATAACATAAATCCCCTTTTCTGCGACACCTTTGAAAAGGTTTTTAAGGCAGTAGACCAAGGTGCAGTAAGCTTTGGTATTGTTCCGGTAGAAAACTCCAGCGCAGGTTCAGTCAGCCAGGTTTACGACCTTTTAATAAAATATAAAACATATATAGTAGGCTCGGTAAATATGCCGGTGTGCCATAATCTATTAACCCTTCCCGAAAGCAAATTGGAAGATATTAAAACGGTATATTCCCACCACCAGGCACTTTCTCAGTGTGAAGACTTTATTAGAAAAATGGGTCTTGAGGCAAAGGAGTATTCAAGCACCGCCGCCGCGGCCGAAATGGTGGCTAATAAAAAGGATAAAACCATTGCCGCAATCGGCTCTGAATATTGTGGGAAAAATAACGGCCTTAAGGTTATGTTTTCTTCTATTCAGTCCTTTAAAGGCAACAAAACACGCTTCATTATCCTTTCTAAAAACCCAATTATCCCCAAAAACAGAGAAAAAATAAGCCTTGTTTTCTCTCTTCCACACACCCCCGGCTCTTTGCAGAAAATTCTTACCCGTTTTTCTCTTCACGGCCTTAATCTTACAAAGCTTGAATCACGGGCGGGTAAAAACGGCGATTTTGAAACCTGCTTTTACCTAGACTTTTTGGGTGATGTTTACGACAGTCAAACAAAAGCGCTTCTGTTAGACCTTAAAGCACAGCTTCCCGAGTTTAACTTTTTAGGCAACTATAAGGAAATTGAACTCTCTTAGCTGAATATGTTTATTAACCGCCCAGGCGGTATTGGAGGTATAAAATATGAAAAAATTTATTGGCGAATTTAAGGATTTCATCACAAAAGGCAACGTAATGGATATGGCTGTTGGTTCTATTATAGGTCTTTCCTTTAAAGACATTGTAACCAGCCTTACCAACGACATTATTTCCCCTATCTTAGGTGTATTCGGCGGTGTAGATTTTAGCGAATACAAGCTTGTTATAGGCACCAAAGAGGTTGTTGACGCCGCCACAGGCGCTGTTACCGTTACCGAAAACACCATTAACTACGGCGCGTTTATTACCGGTGTTATTAATTTCGTTTTAATGGCATTCATTATCTTCTTAATGGTTAAGGTTGTTGCCAAAATAGGTGAGCTTAGCCAGAAGCTTGCCCTTAAAAAGGCAGAGGAAGAGGCCACAGAGGTAGCTGAAGAGGTTGCCAGTGAGACCACAGAGGATATTTTAAAGGATATTCGCACACTTCTTTTGGATAAAAATAAGGTTGAAGCTAATAAATAATTAATGGGGCGCCTTGTCGCCCCACTTTTTTTGAAAGGATTTTCATTTTGGACATCTGTTTTAAACGGCCGAATTTAGACAATATTGAAGAATATTTTTCATATTATGACAAATTTTGTCATAATATGTTTACCTGTGAGGGTGTTCCCTCTACCTTGGTGTTGTGGGAAAGCTTTTACAACCAGCAGTTTGCTATTTATGAAGATATTCTTTTTGTTAAATTTGAAACCGAAAAAAACAACTGCTTTTTTCTTATGCCCTTTGGTGATGTTAAAAAAGGTATAGAAATTTTAATAGAGTATACAAAGAGTCTTAATATTCCTCTACAGCTTTTTTGCGAAGAGGGTGAACGACTTGAAGAATTTCGAAAATACTTCAAAGACGGTTTTACCTTCACCCCACTTCGTGACGATTTAGAATATATTTATTCTGCCGAAAGCCTTAAAACCCTTTCGGGCAAAAAGCTTCACTCTAAACGAAACCATATTTCGTCCTTTACAAGAAATTATGACTGGAGCTTTGAGCCACTTTCTCTTAACAACCTTTCAGACGCCTTAGAAATGGCCGACCTTTGGGCTAATCAGGCAGAAGACGGCGAAGATAAGGTAAGTCTTCTTGCTGAAAATGCAGCTATGAAAAAGGTTTTGCCCTTTATGGAAAGACTTAAAATTAAGGGCGGAGTAATAAAGGTAGAGGGCAAGGTTGTGGCCTTTTGCTTCGGCGCCCCCATAAACGAAAGGGTTTTCGATGTTCAGGTTGAAAAGGCATTACCTGAGTATAAGGGTGCCTATGCAGTTATAAACCGGGAGTTTGCAAAAAGCCTTGACTCTTCTTATGAATATATTAACCGCGAAGATGATATGGGAATAGAGGGGCTTAGAAAGGCTAAGCTTTCTTATCAACCTAAAATTATGCTTGAAAAATATTTTATAAGGAGAAACTATGAAAAACCTTGATGATTTAAAAGAGCTATACCTTTTATCTTTCACCGAAGACACAAAGGAAGATGCCGACTTTTTATTTGAAAACGTTTTTTCTAAAGCAAAACTTGTTTCTTTAGAAGAGAATGGCAAAACAGTGTCTATGCTGTTTTTAATGGACTGTTCTCTTATTACCAAAATAAAAGAGATACCCTATTATTACCTTTATGCCGCTTGTACCCACCCACACCACAGAGGAAAAGGACTTATGGGTAAGCTTTTGGCCAAAGCTAAAGCTATAGCCAAAGAAAATGGCAGGGCCGGAATAATTTTAAAACCTGCCAAACCCTCTCTTTTTGAATTTTATAATAATTATGGCTTTAAAGATTTTTGTAAATATTCTAAACTTAACCTTTGCATTGAAGATATTAATTTTAAAGTGCCTACATTATATAATATAAGCGCTTTAGAATGGTGGGAAAAGCGAAAGGCTATTCTAAAAGCCTATAGCGACTGCTTTGTTTCCTTTCCGAAAGAGCTTTTTGCGGCCGCTATAGCAGATTGCAAAATTGTAACCGACAAAAAAGGTGTCTTTGTGGCTTACGAAATAAGAGAGAACACACTTCTTTGCAAGGAATGTCTTTATGAAAAGGGTTGTGAAGAGGGTGTTTTGGCGGTAGTAAAGGGTCTTATGGAGAAAAATAAGCTTACCTTTGCAGAGGTGCGTATGCCGATAGATTTAAACAGCCGACTTAATTCCCTTTGCCAAAACGGTTATTTCAGCGTTATAAGTGAAACTGATATTGAAGCCAAAAACCCATACCACGGCTTTGCTTTTGATTAGCAACACATTCAAATGCATCGGTTAATGTTTCACGTGAAACATTAACCTTAAAATAGTTTTATTAAAAATCTGTATTATTCCTTTTCTTTGGGGCAAACTAACCCAAAGGAAGGGATAATATGGATTTATTTTATGACTGTATAAAGGCATTTGTTGTTGGGGGACTTTTTTGTGTTGTGGGTCAAATTTTAATTGACCGCACAAAACTTACCCCCGCCCGTATTTTAGTAGGGTATGTTGTGTCGGGTGTTGTTCTTACCGCTGTCGGACTTTACGGCCCCCTTGTAGACTTTGCCGAGGCAGGGGCTACCGTTCCCCTTACAGGCTTTGGATATTCTCTCGCTAAGGGTGTTGAAAAGGCGGTAACCGAATATGGGCTTATAGGCGCCCTTTCGGGAGGACTGACTGCTACGGCGGCAGGAATAACGGCGGCGGTGCTCTTTGGCCTTGTAGCCTCAATAATTTCTAAACCGGGGGTAAAAAGCTTTAATTAAATGTAACTATCAGCAAAGCGCAATCTCCTTCACCTCCATCGACAGGGGAGGTGGATTTGCCGTTGGCAAAGACGGAGGGGTGGAAATTTAAGTAATAAGTAAGAAGTAATAGTGAAGAAGTGTTTTAAGGTGAAATAAAAATTTTTATCTTTTATTTATTATTTCTTCTTTATTCTTTTAGGCGAATGAAACTCGCCGTTTTTCTCCCCTTCCACCGTCTGCAACGGTCCCCCTTCCCCGTCCGGGGCAGGTGAATAAGTATGTGCTAACCTTTAAGCTGCGGGGTATAAACTTAACTAAAATAGTAATTCTATACGGAATTGGATCAAACGTCACGCGTTTGTATGTTTCACGTGAAACATTTTTCAAAACTTTTATTCTTGCTCTTTACATTTTTTCCTTTTGTGGTATAATTAAAATACCTTATTTTTAAGTTATTTATCTTCATTTAGGGTTTTTTATATTACTTTTTATAAAGGAGAATTCTTTTGGGTAAAATAGTTGCTATTGTAAACCAAAAGGGCGGTGTTGGTAAAACAACCACCGCCGTTAACCTTACCGCCGGTTTGGGCCTTAAACATAAAAAGGTTTTGCTAGTTGATATTGACCCTCAGGGTAATTCTACAAGCGGCTTTGGAATTAGCAAAAAGGAAACAACCTATTCCTCTTACGACCTTATTTGCTCTGATAAACCGGCTAAGGACATAATAATACATACAAAATTTAAGGGAGTAGACCTTATTCCCTCTTCTATGGACCTTGCAGGTGCAGAAATTGAGCTTAGCTCTATGGACGACAGGGCAAACCGCTTAAAATCCGCCCTTTCCTTTGTTAGAGAAGATTACGATTTTATTTTGCTAGACTGTCCCCCCTCTTTGGGCCTTATAACCCTTAATGCACTAACTGCAACCGACACATTTTTAGTGCCCATTCAGTGTGAATACTTTGCATTAGAGGGTCTTTCACAGCTTATGGCCACAATGCGTCAGGTTAAGCGCTCTTATAACCCCACCTTAGAAATTGAGGGGGTTTTACTTACAATGTATGACGGCAGACTCAACCTTACCCAACAGGTTGTAGGTGAAATTAAAAAATTCTTTGGCAAAAAGCTTTATACATCGGTTATAACACGCTCTGTTCGCCTTTCCGAAGCACCAAGCTTTGGTCTTCCCATTCAATATTATGACCAGCGTTCTAAGGGTGCCGACTGTTATAATAACCTAGCGGCAGAGTTCATAAAGAAAAATAAATAGAAAGGAAATTGTTATGGCAGCTAAAAAAAGCGGTCTTGGAAAAGGGCTTGATTCTCTTTTTAACGAAAATGCAACCGACGATAACCTTGCGGTTGAGCTTCGCCTTTCAGAAATTGAGCCCAATAAAAATCAACCACGAACATATTTTGACCCCGAAGCTTTGGGTGAGCTTGCCGAAAGCATTAAAATCCACGGTCTTTTACAGCCTATTGTTGTAAGGCCTATGCCGGGTGGAACATACCAAATAGTTGCCGGCGAACGCCGTTGGAGAGCCTGCCGGGAGGCCGGTCTTAACACCGTTCCGGTTATAATTAAGGATTTAGACGATAAGCAGACAATGGAATTGGCCCTTATTGAAAATCTTCAACGAAAAGACCTTAACCCTGTTGAAGAGGCCATGGGCTACAGCCGTCTTATTAAAGAGTTTAAGCTTACCCAAGAACAGGTTAGTGACAGGGTTGGAAAATCGCGCTCAGCAGTTACAAATCTGCTAAGACTGTTGGCTTTGCCCGAAAAAATGCTTGATGCCTTAGAAAAAGGCCTTATAACCCAGGGTCACGCAAGGGCGCTTCTTTCCTTTGAAAATGAAGAAAAAAGGAATATTGCCTTTGAGTTAGCCTTAAACGGCGCCTCTGTAAGACAGCTTGAAGCAATGGCATCAAAACAGAGCAAGGAAAAATTAAAACCACAAAAAACCACAAAAACCGACAGTTTTTATAGCGAGGTTGAACTTGCTCTTAAGGCCGAAACCCACCGAAAGGCAACTGTTAAGGCGGGTAAAAACGGCAAAGGCACCATAACCATTGAATTTTATAACAAAGACGAGCTTACCGATATTGCCAACCGTCTTGTGGGCAAAAATTGGGATAAATAACCTCAAAAGGAGTAATTAAAATGTTAGATATTAAATTTATTCGCGCAAACACCGATTTAGTAAAACAGGCGGTAAAAAACCGCGGTGGTAATTTAGATGAGCTTATTGATCAGCTTTTAGGCATTGACGATAAAAGAAGAGAGCTTAATTCTAAGGTAGAAGCCATGAAGGCCGAACAAAATGCCGCCTCTAAGCAAATTCCCGCCCTTAAAAAAGAGGGTAAGGACACTAGCGAAATTATGCAGAAAATGAAAGAAATTTCGGAAACCATTAAGAAAATCGGTGTAGAGCTTTCTTCCCTAGAGGAAACCCAGAAAAAGCTTATTTTAAATATCCCAAATGTACCCCACGAAAGCGTTCCCGTTGGCAAAGACGATAGCTGTAACCCCGAAATAAGAAGAAACGGCGAACCTAAAACCTTTAACTTTGAGCCTAAAGCACATTGGGATATTGGCGCAGACCTTGGAATTTTAGACCCCGAAACCGCTGCAAAGGTTACAGGCACCCGTTTCCACTTTTATAAAGGTCTTGGCGCCCGTTTGGAAAGGGCTATTATAAGCTACTTCCTTGACACCCATACCGATAACGGCTATACCGAAATTCTTCCCCCCTTTATGGCTAACCGCGCCTCTATGACCGCTACCGGTCAGCTTCCAAAGTTTGAGGAAGATGCCTTTAAGCTTACCAACGATTATTTTCTTATTCCCACTGCTGAGGTTCCCGTAACCAATATGCACCGCGATGAAATTTTAGACGGCAACACACTTCCCCTTAAATATGCCGCTTATTCTGCCTGTTTCAGAGCAGAGGCAGGAAGCGCCGGAAGAGATACAAGAGGTCTTATTCGTCAGCACCAGTTCAACAAGGTTGAGCTTGTTAAGTTTGCCGACCCCGAAAATTCTTACGAAGAGCTTGAAAAGCTTACCAACGATGCCGAAAGGGTTTTGGCCGGTCTTGGTCTTCCCTACCGTGTTGTTTGCCTTTGCACAGGCGATTTGGGCTTCTCTTCTGCTAAAACCTATGATATAGAGGTTTGGATGCCCTCTTACGGCAGATATGTTGAAATTTCAAGCTGCTCTAACTTTGAAGATTACCAGGCCAGAAGAGGTTCTATTCGTTTTAAGAAGAATATTAAGGATAAAACTCAGTTTGTTCATACCCTTAACGGCTCGGGCGTTGCAGTAGGCCGTACCGTTGCCGCAATTCTTGAAAACTATCAGAACGAGGACGGCAGCGTTACCATTCCCGAAGCCTTGGTACCTTATATGCGCTGTGACAAAATTACAAAATAATTTAACCCATTGCTCTTAACAAAACTCAGGGTGGCTTTTGTCACCCTGAACCCGTTTTCGGAGAAGCTTTATGATTAACGATACTATTGTTGCAATAGCCACCCCACCCGGTGAGGGCGGAATTTCTTCTATAAGAATATCCGGCAGGGAAGCTTTTGTAATTTCTGACAAAATTTTCAATACTAAAAATGGTGAAAGCCTGGCCTGTCGGCCGGGCTATACTGCCGCTTATGGCAACGTTTACGACGGCGAAAATCTTTTAGATGACGGCGTTGCCCTTATTTTTCGCGCCCCTAAAAGCTACACAGGTGAAGACACTGTAGAAATTTCTGTCCACGGGGGCGATTTTCTTATAAAACAGGTTTTAAGGGCGGCGGCCAAAGCAGGGGCGAGAATTGCCCAAGGCGGAGAATTTACAAAACGCGCCTTTGAAAACGGAAAAATAAGCCTTACCCAAGCCGAATCGGTTATGCAGATTATTTCTGCAAGGGGAAGCCAGGCCTTACGCCTTGCCGCACGAAACAAAGAGGGCGCACTTTCAAAGGTAATAGAAAAAATCACCTCAAAGCTATTGTTCCTAGTTAGCCAAATTTCGGTTTTTTCTGACTTTCCTGAAGATGAAACCCTTATGATAGATGAAGAGGATTTTATTTTTTCCCTAAACGAGATAATAAACGACCTTGACACACTTATTTCTAACTATGACAAAGGAAAATATTTAATAGGTGGAATAAACACCGCCATTGTGGGCAGCCCCAATGCAGGAAAATCTACCCTTATGAACCTGCTTTCAAAAACAGAGCGTTCTATTGTAACCCCAATTGCGGGTACTACAAGAGATATTATTGAAGAAACTGTTCAAACAGGGGAATTCACCCTAAAGCTTGCCGACACAGCCGGAATAAGGAAGACGGGTGACGAGGTAGAAAAAATTGGTGTAGATGCCGCACTTAAACGCCTTGAAAATGCCGACCTTTGCCTTGGCGTTTTTGATATTTCTAAACCCCCCGAAGCGGCTGATAAAGAGCTTGTTTTAAGGCTTTCGGGCCGACCCTCTCTTTTGGTGCTTAATAAAAACGACCTTGAAGATAAAAGCGAAGGCTATTTTGAAAAACTTTCTCTTCCCTTTGTTAAAATCTCTGCCAAAGAGGGAATTGGTGAAGAAGCTCTTAACGAAAAAATTAAAGAGGTTTTAAAAATTAACGAGCTTGACCAAAACAGCGATATTTTGGGAAGTGAGCGCCAATACCAAAAGGTTGTTACCGCCAAGAACTCTGCTACCGAGGCTCTTTCAGCCTTAAAGGGCGGTGTTACCCTTGACGCGGTGGGAATTTTAATTGACGAAGCACTTTCATCTCTTTTAGAGCTTGAGGGAAAGAGAATAACAACCGAGGTTGCCGACGAAGTGTTTAAAAACTTCTGTGTAGGAAAATAGTATGATAATGACCGTTTTTCACACCAAATTTTTATTTTAAAGGACAAAATAACGCATTTTTCAACAACAAATGTATACTATAAGAAAGGTAGATTATTTTGACAACATATTTTGCAGGAAAAACAGATGTTGCAGTTATTGGTGCAGGTCATGCCGGTATAGAAGCCGCCTTGGCCTCTGCTCGTTTAGGTGCCAAAACAATCTGCTTTACAATAAATTTAGACTGGGTGGGCAATATGCCCTGTAACCCCTCAATTGGGGGAACAGCAAAGGGCCATCTGGTAAGGGAAATAGATGCCCTTGGCGGCGAAATGGGAAAGGCTGCCGACGCTAACACTCTTCAAAGCAGAATGTTAAACAGGGGCAAAGGCCCGGCTGTACATAGCCTTAGAGCGCAGATAGACAGAAGAGATTATTCTGCTTATATGAAGCACAAAATGGAAACCACCAAAAACCTTGTAACCAAACAGGCCGAAATTGTTTCCCTTTCTAAAAACGAAGATGGCACCTGGAAGCTTGTTACCGCCCTTGGTGCGGAATACACCGCAAAAAGCGTTGTTATTGCTACAGGAACCTTTTTAAAGGGTAAAATTTTTGTTGGTGAGGTAAACTATGAGGGCGGCCCCGACGGCACCTTTGCCGCAACCAAGCTTTCTTCAAGCCTTTTAGAGCTTAATATACCACTTCGCCGCTTTAAAACCGGCACCCCTGCAAGAGTTTTAAAAAGCAGTATAAATTTTGAAAATTTAGAGCTTCAAGAGGGGGATATAGACACCGTTCCTTTCTCTTTTGAAACTAAAACTCCCCCCGAAAACAAGGTTTGCTGTCACATAAGCTATACCAACGACCAAACCAAAAAGGTCATTCTAGATAACCTACACCGCTCTCCACTTTATGGCGGCGAAATTGAGGGTGTTGGCCCCAGATATTGCCCAAGCCTTGAAGATAAAATTGTTCGCTTTGCCGATAAAGAAAGGCATCAGCTTTTTATTGAGCCCTGTGGCCTTAACACCGAAGAAATGTATCTTCAGGGAATGTCTTCTTCCTTGCCCGAAGAGGTTCAGATTAAATTTTATAAAACCATTCCCGGTCTGGAAAATGTAGAAATTATGCGAAGCGCATATGCCATAGAATATGACTGTGTAGACCCAACCGCCCTTTTCCCAACCCTAGAGGTTAAAGAGCATAAAGGCCTTTTCGGTGCAGGGCAGTTTAACGGCTCTTCAGGGTATGAAGAGGCGGCGGGACAAGGCCTTGTTGCAGGTATAAATGCCGCATTCAATGCCCTTGAAAAGGAATATATAACTTTGCCACGCTCCGGCTCTTACCTTGGCACCCTTATTGATGACCTTGTTACAAAGGGCTGTGCCGACCCTTACAGAATGATGACCTCCCGCTCGGAATACCGCCTTATTTTAAGGCAAAATAACGCCGACGAAAGGCTTACACCCTTAGGGCACCAAATTGGCCTTATAAGTGATGAAAGGTTTGAAAATTTCAAAACAGAGATTGCCCTTAAAGAGGCCGAAATTAAAAGGCTAGAATCTACTACTATTGCCCCAAGTGATGAAATTAACCGCCTTTTTGAAAGCCTTGGCACTGCGCCCCTTACAACAGGCTGTAAACTCGCCGAGCTTATAAAAAGACCTCAGCTTTCTTATGAAGCCTTAGCCCCCTTTGATAAAAACAGGCCTATTATTTCAAAGCAGGTGGCTGATAAGGTTGAAACCGAAATAAAATATGAGGGGTATATTAAGCGTCAGTTGGCATCGGTAAACGAAATGCACCGCCTAGAAATGAAAACCCTTAAAATTGACACTCCCTATGAAAAAATAGACGGTCTTCGCCTTGAGGCAAAAGAAAAGCTTTCAAAAATTAAGCCAATGAGTATTGGACAGGCAATGGGAATTTCGGGTGTTAGCCCGGCAGATATTTCTGTTTTACTTATATGGCTTTTGAAAAACTCCTAGATTTGAAAAGAGAAAGGTAAAAATATGTGCCGTTTTAATTTTGAACCCTTTTTGAGCTTTGCCGAAAAAAATAATATTTCCCTTCCCGAAAATATTGTAGAAAACCTTACTGTATATGGTGAAAAATTAATAGAGTGGAACGAAAAAATTAATCTCACTGCCATTACCGACCCAGAGGGAATTGTTATTAAGCATTTTACCGACTGTTTATCTATTTTAAAACATATAAACCCTGCCCCGGGAGAAAAACTGATAGATATTGGTAGCGGTGCCGGTTTTCCCGGAATGGTTATTAAGCTTCTTCGCCCGGAAAGTGAAGTTTTTCTTCTAGACGGCCACGGCAAAAGGTTTATCTTTTTAGAGGACCTTCAAAAAACCTTAGGAATTTATACAAATAATCTTCACATAAGGGCCGAGCTTGGAGCAAAAGAAGAAAAATATAGAGAAAAATTTGACTATGTTACTGCAAGAGCAGTGGCACAGCTTAAGGTTTTAGATGAATACTGTCTTCCATTTTTAAAGGTTGGGGGCAAGTTTGTTTCAATGAAAGGCCCCGAACCCGAGGGTGAAGTTAGTGAAGCTTTAAAAGGAATTGAAATTTTAGGTGGTGGCAGACCTGAAATTTTTAAAGAAACCTTACCCGATGAAAGCTGTCACAGCTTTATAGTAGTAAAAAAAATATCGCAAACACCGACAAAATATCCGCGGCCAAGCGGTAAAATAACAAAACAGCCCCTATAAAAGGGCTGTTTTTTGTTTTTTAATGTTGTTTTTGTCGTACAAAAAGCTTTGTCTTTTTATATAATAACTGATACAATTTATTATATAAAAATAATAAAGGCAGAGAAAGAATGGAACTTAAAAGCTATTTTTATAAAAACAAAATTTTTCAAACAGAGCTTTTAAAAATAAAGCCGGATATTTTTTTGAAAATAAGCTCACTTTCCTTTGAAAGTGTTGAAAAAAAGGCGGCCGAAATTAAAAGGTGCGGAATAATTTCGCCTATTTTAATAAGGCCCGATATAAAAGAAAAAGAAAGCTATTTTTGTTTTTCAAACCCCGAAACACTTGCTGCATTAAACCTTTTAAATGCTAAAAAAGTGCCAACGGTAATAGCCCGTATAACCTGCCCAGAGGCCGCACTTTATTATCTTTTAAATAATAAAGACCTTAATATTATAAAAAAGGCCGAGCTTTTAAACTTTCTTTTAAAAGAGGGTCGGTTCACTATAAGAGAATTGGCCGATTCTCTGTCAATTTCTGCCTCCGCAATAGATACCTTGCTTCTTCCATTGGTTTTAAATAAAAAAGAAAAAGCTTTTTTTGAAAGCAGGGGCTTTGGTTATAAACTTCTAAAAAGCTTTTTAAAGCTTCCAAATGAGGAAAAGGAAACCGTAGTAAATAAAATTATAGCAGGAGAGCTTTCTGAATCGCAAGCTATAAACCTTTGCTATGACATTTTAAACCCAAAACAAAAACAAATTAAAAGCTTCACCCTTAAAAACGACGAAATAATTTTAAACAGCCTAGAAAGAATAACCAACAGCCTTAACGAAAACGGAATTAAGGCTTATACAAGCTCTATAAGTAATGAAAATTTCAGCGAGTATAAAATTATTTTAGAAAAATCTATTTCTTAGGCTTTTTTATTATCCTTTAAAATATTAAAATTTCTTTTTATTACTTCTTTGCCACGCCAGGTGTAGGCTCGGTTTTCAAAACTTTCATCAGGGCTAAAAAAATTCCTGTAAGAAATTTTAAATTCTTTAATTTTTGTAAGGGGCTTTTTATTATTCATTGGGCAAACCTCTTGGCAAATATCACAGCCCCAAACATAATTATTTTCTTTTATAATAACCTCCATTTCGGGGGTTATTTTTTTCTTTTGTGTTATATCTGAAAGGCAAAGCTTTTTTTTATTTAAAAAGGTGGTGGGACAGGAGTCAACACACCTGTTACAATTAATGCATGATAAAATTTTATTAGCTTGGGTGTTAATTTTTAAGTCTGTTACTATTTCTCCTAAAAAAACAAAGCTGCCGTATTTGTGACTAATTAGAAGATTATTTTTTCCTATAACACCAAGACCGCATAGAGCAGCGGCTTTAACCTCATTTATAGGTGAATTATCTACAAATGGGGCAAAGGAAAATTCTTTAAAATTTTCTTTAAGCTCTAAGGCCGCTTTTTCTAAAATTTTCATACAAACGGTATGATAATCTTCTACTGCGGAATAGCGTGAAATATTTAAAGGGGGTGAATTTTTTACCTTATAAGGAAAAATAACAGAAATAATTGTTTGCGCATTTTTAGGAAGTCTTTTTACTGCACCGCAGTTTATAAGCTCTCCTACCTCACCAAACAAACAAAAACCATAGTCTTCTATACCTGAATTTATTAAAATTTTGTCTATTTTATTTTTCATATTGCTTTTTTCCATCTCTAATTTTGTTACTTTAATTATATAACATTTTTAAAAGTTTGTCACCTGTTTTTAAGGTTTTTTAAAAATACTTAAATAAGTGTAAAAAAAGCAATAAAAAGGCACTATTTTTACTTGAATTTTTTGCCGTTTTATGGTACAATAAATCAGTGAAAATGTCGGATAAATATTATTAAAAAATTTAGGTTTTTTAGCTGAAAATTTCAAAGAAAAAATTATTTTTTTGAATGCTTTAGCTTACCGGAAAGGATGTAAAAATTTTATGCAAATTGAGTCTATTAATGACATATGGCAAGCCGTTTGCGATAACTGCGTAGATAACTCAATAATTACTCCTATTGCACATAGCGTCTGGTTGGCAGACATTGTTCCCATTGAAATGAAAGACGGTAAATTTACCGCTTCAATTTATTCTGATTATAAAAAAAGTATAGTTGATTCAAACTTCAAACAAAAGCTTGAAGATTCTTTTTTAGAGGTTGTGGGTATTCCCATTAAGTTTGAGCTTTTACTCTCAGATGAAAACGGTGCTGTAGTAGATAAAAATAATCAAAAAAATGAAGACGATACCTTCGAATCTCATTTTACCTTTGAAAATTATATTGCCGGTTCTTCAAACCGTTTTGCCCTAGCCGCCGCAATGGCAGTGGCCGAAGCACCTGCTACAAACTATAATCCCCTTGTTATTTACGGTAACTCAGGTGTAGGTAAAACACACCTACTTTTAGCAATTAAAAATGATATTGCTAAGCGCTTCCCCTCAAAAACAATTGAATATATCAGAGGTGAAGATTTTACTAATCTTCTTATTAAAGCTCTTCAAGAGGGTCGAATAGGCAAAGGCTCTATTGACGATTTCAGAGAAAGGTTCAGAACGGCAGATGTTTTTCTTATAGACGATATTCACTTTATTGCCGGTAAAGAATCTACAATGGAAGAATTTTATAACACCTTTGATGCTTTAATTCAGGCCAATAAACAAATTGTTGTAACCTGTGACCGACCTCTTTCAGAAATTAAAACCCTTGCTGAAAGAATTGTTTCCCGCTTAGAGGGCGGTATTCTGGCCGATATTACTCCACCCGATTTTGAAACAAGGGTAGGCATTATAAAATCAAAGGCCTCTATTTTAAACTTAAACCTTGAAGATAATATTGTTTTTTATATAGCAGAACACATTAAAATGAACACTCGTCAGCTTGAGGGAGTTGTTAAAAAGCTTCATGCTTATGTTAATCTTCAGGGCAAGGTTCCAACTCAGTCGGTTGTTCAGTCACTTATAAGAGATATTATTAACGACACAACCCCAGAACCAATTAAAATTGAAGAAATAGTAAGAGAGGTTTCGAGAACCTTTCAGGTTTCTGAAACAGATATTATTTCTAAAAGAAAAACTGCCGCTATTGCTTTTGCAAGGCAGGTTGCTATGTATATTGCAAGAGAAACTACCGAGCTTTCATATAAAGCCATTGGCGACAGCTTTAATAAAGACCACACTACCGTTCTTCACAATGTTACAAAAATTGAAGAACATTTGAAGTCTAACCCCTTTGATAAAGAGCTGGTTGATAACATAATTAAAAACCTTAAAAACGACTGATAAATAATACTAAAAGTAATAAATTCTTAAAAAAGTTATTCACAATATATTGCAATCCACATTGGCAGTTATCCACATATATGTTTATAACATAAAATTATCCAACCTATAAACATTTTATCAAATTTTTAAATTTAATAACTTTTTTAAAATTTTCCTTTGTTTAAGCCTGTTAAAAAGCTTATCCACATTATACACCGCCTCTATTATTACTACTAAAAATATATTATTATTTGTTGTTTTTTGTTTCAAAAATTTCAAAATTTTTAATTTTAAATACTTTTCCACACTTTTTAAATTTTATCTTTTAAGTTAGGAATGAATGTTATGAAAATTACCGTTAATCGCGAACTGCTTTCAAATGCTGTTGCTAATCTTCAAAGGGCAGTAACCCCCCGTTCTTCACTTCAAATATTAGAGGGAATTTTGCTTTCTGCCGAACAGGGTAAGCTCACCCTTATGGCTTATAATATGGAAATAAGTATGAAAAAAGAAATTCCAATTACCTGTGAGCGTGAGGGCGATATTGTTATAAGCGCTAAAATTCTTTTTGAAATTATAAGAAAGGTTAAGGGCGATTTTATAGAGCTTGATGTAGATGACAGAACTGTCTGCCACTTTAAAAGCGGTGCTTCAACCTTTGATATTATGGGTATGAGGTCTGAAGATTTTCCCGAAATGCCTAATGTTGCAGAGTTTGAAACTGTTACCCTTTCGAGCGAACAGCTTAAAAATATGGTTAGACAGACAGTATTTGCTGTGTCACAAATAGAAGGTACCCGCCCCGTACTTACCGGTATTAATTTTGAGGTAAGGGATAACAAATTAAGGCTTGTTGCTATTGACGGTAACCGTATGGCAATAAGAAGTGAAAACATAGTAAGCTCCGGTAAAAATATGGATTTTGTTGTTTCCGGCCGCGCTATTTCTGAAGCCGTTAAAATTATAGGCGAAAATGAAGAAGACATAGTAATTAGGGTTGGAAGCCGTAATATAAGCTTTGAAATTGACGGTTATGTTATGACTTCCCGTCTTTTAGAGGGTAAATATATTGAATATCAGCGTTCTATTCCCGAAACCTTTAACCAAGAAATAAAGGTAAATGTTGACCAGGTTATTGAAATAATTGAAAGAATTTCACTGGTTATTGTAAGCGACCAAACAAAAAGCCCTGTGCGCTGTACTTTTGAACAGGGTAAGGTAACCTTTACCTGTACTTCAGATATTGGCCGCGCTCAGGATAGCCTTGAAATTGACCTTAAGGGTAACGACTTTACAATTGGTTTTAACAGTAGATATTTAATTGATGCACTTAAAGCATCGGAAAGTGAAGAGGTTTATATCAGATTTAACGGTTCAACTGCCGCTGCGGTTATAACTCCCATTGAGGGCAATGAATTTTTATATCTGGTTCTTCCTATGATTTTGAAATAATTATGGAATTTAAAGAAATTAAAATTAACACAGAATTTATTAAGCTTGATAGTTTTTTAAAACTTGCAAATGCAGTTTCTACCGGCGGTCATGCAAAGGTTGTAATAACCGGTGGTGATGTTAAAGTAAACGGCCTTATTTGTACTATGAGGGGTAAAAAGCTTCGCCCCGGCGACAAGGTAGAATTTGAAGGCGAAGGCTTTGTAGTAACAGATGATAATTAAAAATCTTAAATTAAAAGGTTTTCGCAATTTTGAAGAGCTTGAATTTTTTCCCGGTGAAAATATGAATGTTATTTTTGGTGATAACGCTGAGGGAAAAACAAATCTTTTAGAGGCAATATGGCTTTTTTGCGGTGCAAAAAGCTTTAGAGGAGCAAAGGATAAAGAGCTTGTTTCTTTTGGTAAAAATTTTGCCGTTAATGAATGTGAATTTACCTTTGGCGGTGTAGAAAAATTTGCCCGTATAACCATAGAAGAAAAAAGAAGTGCAGAGCTTTCGGGTAACAAGCTTTCCTCTGCCGGGGGTCTTGCCGGTAAGTTTTTTGCAATTGTTTTTTCACCATTAGATATTAACCTTGTAAACGACGGCCCTGCGGCAAGAAGAAGGTTTTTAGATACCGCTATCGGTCAAATTTACCCAAGCTATAACGAAAAGCTTAGAAAATATGTTAAGGCTGTAAAGCAAAGAAATTCCCTGCTTAAAGATTTAAAGTATCACCCCGAGCTTGATTTTCTAATGGAAGATTTTGAAGAAGCTCTGTCACACCTTGCAGGTGATATTGTAAAATACCGTAAAAAGTATATTGAACTCCTTCAAAAATATACATCTGAAATTTATGAGGGTATTTCGGGCGGTAAGGAAGAGCTTAAAATAGAATATTTTTCCAGCCTTGGAAGCGACCTTTCAAAAGATTGCCTTAAAGAAATGTATTTAAAAAGCAGAAGAGAAGACATTTTTTCGGGGGCAACCTCAATTGGCCCTCACCGAGATGACCTTTTGCTGACTTTAGATAAAAAGGCAATAAAAAGCTTTGGCTCACAGGGACAAAGAAGAAGCGTTGCCTTGTCACTAAAGCTTTCAGAGGCTATGGTTTTAAAAGAAATAACAGGAGAATACCCTATAGCACTTTTAGACGATGTTATGAGTGAGCTTGATAAAGGCCGACAGGACTTTATTTTAAACCACATAAAAAATTGGCAGGTGTTTATAACCTGCTGTGACCCTGCTAATATTGATGGCCTAAAGGAAGGCAAAATATTTAAAATGCAGGGCGGAAAATTAGTAAACTAGGCAAAGAAGGGAAATTATGTATCTTCACCTAGGTCAGGAAACGGTTGTAAAAACCGAAGATATAATAGGAATTTTTGATTTAGACACCAGTACGGTAGCTAAAAGCACAAGAGATTTTTTGTCTGTCAGCGAAAAAGAAAAGCAGGTTATAAACGTTACAGATGACCTGCCAAAAACCTTTGTTTTGGTAAAGGGAAAAAAGCAAAAAAATTGCAGAGTTTATATTTCTCAGTTATCCTCTTCAACTCTGCAAAAAAGGAATGGAGAAAACTTATGAGTACAAACATTGATGTAAACACTCCTGTAACCGAAAATTATGACGAAAGCTCTATTCAGGTTCTAGAGGGCTTAGAGGCGGTTAGAAAAAGGCCGGGTATGTATATTGGTTCTACCGGTGAAAGAGGTTTGCACCACCTGGTTTATGAAATAGTAGATAACGCTATTGACGAAACACTTGCAGGATATTGCGATAAAATTACTGTCGACCTTTTAGACGACGGTGTTATTGAGGTTTCAGATAACGGCCGTGGTATACCTGTTGGTATAAACCCTCAAAAGGGTATTCCTGCCGTAACGGTAGTATTCACAATTCTTCATGCCGGTGGTAAGTTTGGCGGAAGCGGTTATAAGGTTTCGGGCGGACTTCACGGTGTTGGTGCCTCTGTTGTTAATGCCCTTTCCTCTTGGCTTGAAGTAACGGTTAAAGACGGTGAGCATATTCATAAACAGCGCTTTGAAAAGGGTAATATTGCAACCGAGCTTGAAATTATTGGTGACACAACCGACACAGGAACCACCGTTCGCTTTAAGCCTGACCCAGCAATTTTCACCGATACCACCACCTACGATTACGATACCCTTCTTTCCCGTCTTCGCGAACAGGCATTTCTTAACGCAGGTGTAAGGGTTGTTTTAACAGATAAGCGTACCGATGCTACCGCAAGACAAGACGACCTTCACTTTGAGGGTGGTATAAGAAACTATGTTGAATATCTCTTAGAAAAAACAGGTAAAGAAAAAATCATAGACGACGTTGTTTACCTTTCGGGCAATAAGGGTGACTCTTCGGTAGAAATTGGCCTTATTTGGACAAACAGCTATAACACAAACATTATAAGCTTTGCAAACACTATTCACACCGTTGACGGCGGTACCCACGAAACAGGCTTTAAAACCTCACTAACCAGCACCGTTAACGATTACGGTCTTCGTTTTAAAATTTTAAAGGAAAGTGATACAAAGCTTTCAACCGTTGATATTTGTGAGGGTGTTATTGCCGTTGTAAGCGTTAAATTGGTTGACGCACAGTTTGAAAGCCAGACCAAGGCAAAGCTTGGTAATACCGCTATTGGTAAGCTGGTTAGAAGTATTGTATCAGAAAAGCTTGGCCAGTATTTAGAGGAAAATCCCTCTCAGGCTAAGATTATTATGGAAAAATCTATAGCTTCTTCTAATGCCCGTGAGGCGGCGCAAAAGGCTTTACAAGCTTCCCGAAATAAATCGGGACTTGGCGGCAGAACCAGAATGCCCGAAAAGCTTACCGACTGTATTTCTGACGACCCCACTAAGACCGAAATTTTTATAGTGGAGGGAGATTCTGCAGGTGGTTCCGCCGTAGAGGGAAGAAATTCTACCTACCAGGCAATTCTACCTCTTTGGGGTAAAATGCTTAACGTTGAAAAGGCAAGGGCTGACCGTGTTTACGGTAATGATAAGCTAACCCCCGTTATAGTTGCCCTTGGCACAGGCATTGCCGATAATTTTGATATTTCTAAGCTTCGTTACGATAAAATTGTTATTATGGCCGATGCCGATGTAGACGGTTCTCACATTCGTACACTGCTTTTAACCTTTTTCTTCCGCTATATGCCACAGCTTATTGAAACAGGGCATATTTATTTGGCTCAGCCCCCTCTTTTCCGCGTTTCTAAGGGTAAACAGCATTTCGACCTTTTTACCGACGAGGAAAAGGAAAAATGTATTGCCGAGCTTGGCGGTAATGTAGATGTTCAGCGCTATAAAGGTCTTGGTGAAATGAACCCCGAACAGCTTTGGGAAACCACCCTCGACCCCGAACGCCGCACCCTGCTTAGGGTTAATATGGAAGACGCTATCTTAGCCGATGCAACCTTCTCAATGCTAATGGGCGAAGAGGTTGAACCTAGAAGACAGTTTATTGAAGAAAACGCAGTATTTGCGACAGATTTGGATATTTAAGGAGGTGGAGTTATGGCAAAACACGAAAAGGTAAACTGGCCCTCAACAGAAGAAACTACTGTTGTGCCGGTTGAAATTGTAGATGAAGTAAGAAACAGTATGCTTCAGTATTCTATGTCGGTTTTGGTTGGCCGTGCTCTCCCCGATGTAAGAGATGGCTTAAAGCCGGTTCACAGAAGAATACTTTACACTATGTATGAAAACGGCCTTACTCCCGAAAAGGCCTACCGTAAGTGCGCCGATACTGTTGGTGCTGTGCTTGGTCGTTACCACCCCCACGGTGATGCTTCGGTTTATGATGCAATGGTTCGTATGGCGCAAGATTTTTCTCTGCGCTATCCCCTTATAGACGGTCACGGTAACTTTGGTAATATAGACGGCTATCCTGCCGCCGCCTACCGATATACCGAGTCTAAAATGAACCGCCTTTCCCTTAATATGCTTGACGATATTGATAAAGATACCGTTGATTTTATGCCCAACTATGACGACCGTTTAAAAGAGCCTGAGGTTCTTCCTGTTCGTTTTCCTCAGCTTTTGGTTAACGGCTCCTCGGGTATTGCGGTTGGTATGGCTACCGAAATTCCACCTCATAACCTTGGTGAGGTTATTGACGGAATGTGCTGTCTTATTGACAACCCCGAGGCCGATGTGGCCGAGCTTTGTCAGCACATAAAAGGCCCCGACTTCCCCACAGGCGGTATAATTATGGGCCGAAGCGGTATAAGAGCCGCCTATGCTACAGGAAGAGGCAAAATAATTGTTCGCGGTAAGGCCGAAATTGAAGAAACCAAAAACGGCAAGTTTAGAATAGTTATTACCGAAATTCCCTACAAGGTTCGCAAAAAAGACCTTGTTAAGCATATTTACGATTTAGCAAGTGACAAAAAAATTGAGGGTATTGACGACGTTGTTGACTATTCTTCAAAGCGCGACGGCGGTATAAGAATTATTGTAGATATTAAGAAAGATGCCAGTCCCCAGGTTGTTCTTAACAAGCTTTATTCATATACTGCTTTGCAGTCTACCTTTGGCGCAATTTTACTTGCAATAGTAAATGGAAAACCACAGGTGCTAACCCTTAAGGAAATGCTCCAGAACGCAATAGATTTTCAGTACGAAATTATCTATCGCCGTACAGCCTTTGAGAAGAAAAAGGCTGAGGAGAGAGCCCATATTTTAGAGGGTCTTAAAATTGCACTTGATTTTATTGATGAAGTTATTTCAATAATCCGTAACAGTAAAACTATACCAGAAAGTAAAGAGGCCTTAATTAACCGCTTTGGCCTTGACGATATTCAGGCAACCGCCATTGTTCAAATGCAACTTGGCCGTCTTGCCGGTATGGAAAAGCAGAAGATTTTAGACGAACTACAGGAAAAATTAGACTTCATTAAAGAATGTGAAGAAATTTTAGGCAGTAGAGAAAGAATTCTTGAAATTGTTAAGACCGACGCCTTAAATCTTAGGGATAAATATTCCGACGACAGAAGAACAGAGATTTCTGATGTTGCCGGTGAGGTTGATATTGAAGACCTTATTCCCAAAGAGCAGTGTGTTCTTACAAAAACCAATAACGGCTATATTAAGCGTATGCCTTGTGATGAGTATGAAGCACAAAACCGCGGCGGCCGTGGTATAAAGGGAATGACCACCCGTGAGGACGATGTGGTTGAAAATATGTTTACCTGTCTTTCCCACGACTGGGTTATGATGTTCAGTAACTTCGGCAAGGTTTACAGAATGAAGGCTTATGAAATTCCCGAGGGTAGCCGTACCGCAAAGGGTATGAACCTTGTTAACCTTTTACCCCTACAGGCAGACGAAAAAATTATGACTATTCTGCCCGTTCCTCAGCTTGAAGAGGGTATGTTTGTTTGTATGGGCACCAAGAAAGGTATTATTAAGCGTACCGCCCTTGAAGCCTTTAAGAATATTAGAAAAACAGGCCTTATTGCCCTTTCTATTGATGAGGATGACGAACTTTGCTTTGTAAAACTCACCGACGGTAATTCAGACCTTTTAGTTGCTACCCGTCACGGTAAGTCTATTCGCTTTAACGAAAACGGCGTTCGTGCAATGGGAAGAACCGCAAGGGGTGTTCGCTCTATTAGATTAGTGGACGACGATGAGGTTATTGGTATGATTGTTGCCAAAGAGGGCGACAGGGTTCTGACAGTTAGCGAAACCGGTTTTGGCCGTATAAGTGAAATTGCAGATTACCGTTTGCAGTCCCGTGGCGGTAAGGGAATTACAAACTACCGTACTGCAAAATACGGCAATGTGGCCGCAATTATCACCCCCGGTGAAGATGACGACCTTATAATGATTTCCTCCAGCGGTGTTATTATAAGAATACACCTTGGTGAGCTTAATGTTCTTCGCCGCCCCGGTAAGGGCGTTAAGGTTATGAAGCTTAAAGATGGCGAAAAGCTTCTTACCGTTGTTGCTACCCCCCACGATGAGGAAGAGGTTACCGACCATGCCGAGGCACCCGATGCAGATGCAGAGGATTTAGGTGACGAGGCTGAGCTTTTGGCAGAAGAGGCCGAAGCCGAGACCGAAGTAACCGAAGAAACAGAAGAATAAATGAAAAAAGCGGGGCGGTTTTCCGCCCCCTGCTTTTATTAATATTTTTTATTTGAAGGGTGGTTGAAAAATGGAAGAAAATAAAACCAGCTGCGGTGAAAATAATTTAAACCAAGAAGTAAAAAAAGAAACCTTGAATGAAGAAAAAATAGGCCTTGAAGCCGAAGAAACCCAAAAAGAACAGGGTAATGACAATACCAAAAGTACA
The DNA here is from genome assembly GCA_017410605.1 of Clostridia bacterium. Taxonomy (GTDB): domain Bacteria; phylum Bacillota; class Clostridia; order Oscillospirales; family Acutalibacteraceae; genus UMGS1279. Next base: position 41,679 of record JAFQQN010000023.1, on the reverse strand, counting down.
GAAAATAAACAAACAGTAGAAAACGAAAGCCCAAAACAGGGGTATTATTACCCGTATAAACAGCCTGTTTATATTCCAAAACCAACCTTTGAAAAGGAATATTTTGAAAAAACAGCGGTTAGAAAAACCGCCAATAAAATTGGACTTTGTCTTATTCTTTTTAACCTTATATCCCTTGTTTTACAGGCTGTAGTAGCCGGCATTTTGTCTTTTTTAGGAAAAATAAACTACCTTTCAGACCCATTTTTTCTTCTGGAGTTTAACATAATTTTATCCCTTTTTGGATTTTTGCCTGTTGGAGCAATCATTTTTATGGTAGAAAAGGGTAAAAATAATTTATCCTTTGATCTTCCAAAAAGAAAAAGCTTTATAAGCCTTATTTTAATGGGTGTTGGCTTTTTCTATGCCGCGAATGTGTTAATAGTAATGCTTCAAAGCAATCTTTCCTTTTTGGGTGAGCTAAAAGGGGGAGAAATAGCCCTACCCACCGGTGTCACAGGGGCCTTAATGTCAGTTTTGGCTGTTGCTGTTGCCCCCGCTTTGTTAGAAGAATTTGTTTTCAGAGGTGCAATTTTAGGGGGACTTTTAAAATATGGCAAGGCTTTTGCAATATTTACCTCTGCCTTACTTTTCGGCCTTATGCATGGCAATTTGGTACAAATTCCTTTCGCTTTTCTGGCCGGTCTCATAATTGGCTTTGTGGTGGTAGAAACAGGCTCTTTCTGGTCGGGTGTGCTTATTCACTTTATAAATAACCTTATGTCAGTAGGGCTGGATTACCTTAAAAATTATTTAGGTGACGAAAAAACAAATTCTCTTTATATGCTTTTGCTTGTGGTTTTAATTTCCATAGGCTTAATAGGTTATTTTGCCTATACCATAAAAAATAAAGATGCCTTTGTTTTATCTAAGTCACAGCATATTTCTACATCTTATGAAAGGGTAAAATGGTTTATTTCCGCAGGAGCTATGGTAATTTATATAATTATAATAGCCGCTCAGGTAATAATTCTTCAGATTTCCTAAAACTAATGAATGAAAAATATATGACCATTGCTCTTGAAATGGCAAAAATAGGTTACAAAAAGGGCGAAGTGCCTATTGGCGCAGTAGTGGTTAAAGATGGACAGGTGTTATCTGCTGAGCATAATCGCACCGAAGAACTAAGCGACCCAACCGCACATGCCGAGGTTCTTGCAATAAAAAAGGCCGCTGAAAAGCTGGGTGATTTTCGTCTTAATGGTGCTCAGCTTTATGTCACACTAGAGCCATGCCCAATGTGTGCCGGTGCCGCTATGAATGCTAGAATTGAAGAAATAATTTTCGGTGCATTCGACCCTTTTAAGGGTGCGTTAGGCTCGGTTACAAATATATATACCTTTAACTTTCCGAATAAACCGCAAATTTACAGCGGAGTAAAGGAAAAAGAATGTATCACCCTTTTAAAAGACTTTTTTAAGGAAAAAAGAAAGTGAAAAATAAATAATACACCAAGCAGTTTTGAAAAAGTGACTGCTTGGTGTATTTAATTATTCTTCCTTTTCATAAATGTAAACGCCGCTTTTCTCGTCATAAGGGGCAATGCAAACATCAACCCTTTCCAGGTGTGAGGTGGGAATGTTCTTGCCAATATAATCTGCCCTGAAGGGAAGCTGACGGTGACCGCGGTCAATTAAAATTGCAAGTTGAATAGACTGTGGTCTGCCTACCGAAAAAAGAGCCTCAATAGCCGCCCTTACGGTACGGCCGGTGTATAAAACATCGTCTACCAGAACAACATTTTTACCCGTAACACTAAAGGGAAGCTCCAGCCTTTCATAACAGGCGCTTTCACTTTGGTCTTTAAAATCGTCACGGTAGAAGTTAACATCAAGCTCACCACAAGGCGGTCTTATACCTTCAATAAGCTCAATATTTTGGCAAATGCGCTCACAAAGGGGAACACCTCTGCTTTTTATTCCCATAATTATAAGGTTGTCACAGCCGCGGTTTTTTTCCACAATTTCGTGTGAGATACGGCGAAGGCAACGGTTTATAGAGTCCTCGTCCATTATCTGGGCTTTAAGCTTTCTCATAAAAATTCTCTTTTCTTTAAAAATTATAAAGGGAAATGCTAAAGGGTTTTCCCTTTATTCATAGTTTTCATAACATAAATATGAATAGGTATGGCCGATAAAAAGGTTAACAGGTCGGCCATGGCCTGTGCAGACTGAACGCCTACAGCACCAAAAAGGGCAGAAAAAATTAAAATTGTGGGAATAAAGAAAATTCCCTGACGGGCACCGCCCAAAAAGGTTGCGGGTATTGTTCTGCCCATAGACTGCTCCATCATATTTGCCATAACTATCCAGCTGTGAAGCGGAAAGGTGCAAAACTGAAAACGAAGCGCCGCTGTTCCAAAGGCGATAACCTCAGCGTCATTTCTGAAAACCGAAATAATTTGGGGTGCGAATATAAAGCCTATTGCCCCAACACCAAGCAAAAAGAAAAAAGAAACCTTGACACAAAACCAAAAGCCTTTTTTAACGCGGTCATAAAGCTTGGCACCGAAGTTGAAGCCGCAAACCGGCTGAAAGCCCTGGCCAAAGCCTATCATAGCCGAGGCGCCAAACATCATAATTCTTTGAACAACGCTCATTGCTGCTATTGCGCTGTCCCCAAAGGCACCGGCCGAAAGGTTAAGGCATATTGCCGCGAAGGAGGAAAGCCCCTGCCTTGCAAGCGAGGGCAGGCCCCCTGCCACAATAGTTTTATAGTAAAATACTTTGAATTTAAAGTTTTTTATGTGTATATGAATATTTTCACCCTTAGAGGTGCCGTATAACAAAAGCAAAAAGCTTATAAACTGGCTAAGGCTTGTTGCAAGACCTGCACCTGCTACACCCATTTTAAGGGTAAATATGAAAATTGGGTCTAAAGCAATGTTTAAAACAGCACCTAAGGTTATTCCCACCATTGAATAAACGGCACTGCCCTGAAAACGAAGCTGGTTATTTAAAACAATTGAAGAGGTCATCCAAGGGGCGCCTAAAAGAATAAATTTCAAATAGTCTTTAGTATAGGGTAAAATGGTTTCTGTTGAGCCTAAAATAAGTGAAAGTGGCTCTAAAAAAAGCTGCCCGAAGATGCAAATTATAATGCCAATGCCCAGGGAAGAAAAAAAGCCGGTGGCTGCCATATTAGAGGCTTCTTTATAATTTTTTCTGCCAAGGCAACGAGAAATATAGTTGCCGCTTCCGTGACCGAAGAAAAAACCAATGGCCTGAATAACCGACATCATTGAAAAAACAACACCCACCGCGCCTGTGGCGGCATTACTGTTTAAACGGCCAACAAAAAAAGTGTCGGCCATATTGTAAAAGGCGGTTACAAGCATACTTATAATGCAGGGTATTGCCAATTTCATTATAAGCTTGCCCACAGGCTCACCCGTCATTTTTTTAAACTTTTGTTCCTGCTCCATTTTAACATCCCATATAATTCATAATTATTATAATATAATTATACGGCAAAAGCCGTTTGTTTTCAAGTGCAAAGGCTGTTGAAAGTAAAAAAGCTTTGTGATATAATTGGAAAATACATTTAAAGGAGAAAATTTTATGCTTCAAAATATTTCGCTGGTTGCAAACCAGGTTTTAATACTTTTTATTCTTATTGCAATTGGGGTAATATGTAATAAAACAAAGCTTTTAAAAGGTTCTACAATAAAACAGATGACCGATTTTGTTCTTTACATTGTTGTTCCTGCCGTAATTATAAACTCATTTAACAGAGAGTACAACCCAAAAATGCTAAAGGGGCTTTTGGTAGCTTTCGGCCTTTCTTTTCTTTCCTTTGCTATTAATATTATTCTTTCAAGGCTGCTTATTAAAGATAAGGATAAAAGAAGAGAAAGGGTTCTGCAATACGGCGCAATTTATTCTAATGCAGGGTTTATGTCCCTTCCCCTTCAACAGGCAATATTAGGTGATAAAGGTGTTTTTTACGGCGCTGTTTTTATTGCAGTATATAACATAATAAACTGGACCTACGGCGTGGTGCTTATGAGCGGAAGCTTAAAGGCTGTATCGCTTAAAAAAATGCTTATAAACCCCGGCATAATTGGAACGGTTATAGGACTGATATTTTTCATTATACCCTTTTCATTGCCACAGGTTATAACCGCACCGTTAGAATATATTTCATCCCTTAACACACCTATTCCAATGGTAATAATAGGTTTCCACCTTGCAAATTCAAGTTTTAAAATAAAGGGATTTTCAGCATATTTTTCGATGCTGTTTCGCTTAGTGCTTTCGCCGCTTTTGTTCTTGGCTATTTTCAGGCTAATGGGTATAGAAAAAGTTATTCTTGTTTCTATGATAATTGCCCTTTCGGCTCCCTTTGCCGCCACTAACACAATGTTCAGTCAAAAGTTTGACGCAGATACGCCACTTTCAGCATCATTAGTTTCGGTTACAACCTTAATTTCTATTATAACTATGCCGGTTATTATAGGACTGGCTTTGTAGTGTAAAAGGCTTTTGCTTTCCAAACGCTCTCTTTCAAAAACATTGAACACTGTGACATTAATAAAGAATATATTTTTCAACCGGCACTTGACTTTGCCAAGTTAAAGTGATAAAATTAATTGAAATTTATTTAAGCTTAATGGCTTTAGCAAGGAGAATGTTTTATGGCTAAAAAAGATATAGATTGGGGCAACCTTGGTTTCGGTTATGTTAAGACCGATAAAAGGTATGTTTCAAATTTTAAAGACGGTAAGTGGGACGAGGGCAAACTTTCCTCTGACGATATGATTACTATGAGCGAGTGCGCCTGTGTTTTGCAGTATGCGCAAACCTGCTTTGAGGGTCTTAAGGCTTATACTACTAAAGACGGTAAAATTGTTTGCTTCCGTCCAGACCTTAATGCAAAACGTATGGCCGACTCATGCGAAAGAATGAAAATGCCGGTGTTCCCCGTTGAAAGGTTTGTAGAGGCTATAAAGCAAACTGTTAAGGCTAATGCACAGTGGGTGCCCCCCTTTGGTAGCGGAGCAACACTTTATTTAAGACCTTTTATGTTTGGTAGTGATGCCATTATTGGTGTTAAACCCGCTAACGAGTTTCAGTTTAGAATTTTTGCAACCCCTGTTGGCCCATATTTTAAGGGCGGTATTAAACCCCTTACACTTCGTGTTTCCGATTTAGATAGAGCCGCTCCCCACGGAACAGGCCACATAAAGGCCGGTCTTAACTATGCAATGAGCCTTTATAATATTGTAGACGCTCACGAAAAGGGCTATGATGAAAATATTTACCTTGATTCGGGCAGCCGAACCTTTATTGAAGAAACCGGCGGCGCAAATATTATTTTCATAACTAAGGATAACAAGGTTGTTACCCCTAAGTCAAATACAATTTTGCCTTCTATTACCCGCCGTTCTCTTATGGTGGTTGCTAAAGAATATTTAGGCTTAGAGGTAGAGGAAAGAGAAATTCGCTTAGACGAAATAGGGGAATTTGCTGAGTGTGGCCTTTGCGGAACCGCGGCCGTTATTTCTCCCGTTGGAAAAATTGTTGACCATTCAAAAGAAATTTGCTTCCCTGCCGGAATGGAAAGTATGGGGCCTGTTACAAAGAAGCTTTACGACACCCTTACAGGTATTCAAATGGGCGAAATTCCCGCACCTGAAGGTTGGATAGAGGTTATTGAATAAAGCCTTTTAGCAATTTGTCAAAAATTGAGACAATTTACCGCTTTACTTTGTTAAATTTTCTCTTGACATAACTCACGTATAATGGTATAATCTTTCTTAATCAAATATAAACGCATTGATGAGGAAAAAGTAGATTTAGTATTATTTTCAGAGAGTCGGCGGCCGGTGTAAGCCGATAATAGCTCTTTCTACAAGCTCACCTCGGAGTGGCTGCTTTGAAAAGGCCTTTGGGCTTTAGTAGAACAGACGGTGCCCAACCGTTATTTTGGGGAGTGATTTTTGTCACGGTGAGAGGTCGCTTATGCGGCAAAAAGAGTGGTACCGCAAGGTTATTATCAGTTGTTGATATGCCCTGTCTCTTTGAAAATAAGAGACGGGGCTGTGCTTTATTTTTAGCATACCTACATAAAGGCTCTTTAGTATGTAAAGGAAGGTATATTTATGCTGACTCTAGATAAAATATTTCACGCTCAGGTGGTATTAAAGGATATTATTCGCCCTACCCCTGTAACCAGAGCATTTGGAATAGCCCCCGACTGTGAGCTATACCTAAAGCCCGAAAATTTGCAGAATACCGGTTCATTCAAGCTTCGCGGTTCGGGTTATAAAATTGCAATGCTTTCCGAGGAGGAAAAGGCCAAGGGTGTTATTGCCTGTTCGGCAGGAAACCATGCTCAGGGTGTTGCCCTTGCGGCCTCAAAATGCGGAATCTCTTCCCTTATCTGTCTTCCCGACAGCGCCCCAATTTCTAAAATAGAGGCAACAAAAAATTACGGCGCTAAGGTTTGTCTTGTAGAGGGCTGTTATGATGACGCTTATAATAAAGCTTTACAGCTAAGGGACGAAAAGGGCTATACCTTTGTTCACCCCTTTGACGACGAAAATGTTATTGCAGGTCAAGGCACAATTGCTTTAGAAATTATAAAAGACCTTGACGATATAGATGCTATTATTGTTCCTATTGGCGGCGGCGGACTAATTTCGGGTATAGCCTATGCTATAAAATCTATTCGCCCCAGCATTAAGGTTTACGGTGTTCAGGCCGCCGGCGCACCAAGTATGTATAACTCTATTAAAAAGGGCGAAATTGAAGCGCTGGAAAACGTTTCAACCATTGCCGACGGTATTGCCGTTAAAAAACCGGGTGTTAACACCTTTGATATTATAAGTAAATATGTTGACGATATTGCTACAGTAACCGAGGATGAAATTTCCTCTGCTATTTTAGCTCTTATAGAGAAACAAAAAATGATAGCCGAGGGTGCAGGTGCCGTTTCTGTTGCGGCGGCAATGTTTAATAAGTTCCCCATTAAGGGCAAAAAGGTTGTTAGCGTTGTGTCTGGCGGTAATATAGATGTTACCATTCTTTCCCGCGTTATTGAGCGAGGCCTTATGAAGTCGGGCCGCCAGACCAGTTTGCTTATAGAGCTTATTGATAAGCCCGGTCAGCTTCAAAATGTTTCAAGAATTATTGCAGAGTGCGGCGGTAATGTTATAAGCGTTCACCACGAAAGAGCAGGAGAAACCGAAAGCGTTACCGGTTGTTACCTTAGAATTGCAATGGAAACAAGAAATTATGAGCACGTTGAAGAAATTGTAGCCGCCCTTAAAAAAGAAGGCTTTAAAATAGTTTAGGAGAATTTTTATGAGTAAAATTATTTATACAAATAACGCACCCGATGCCATTGGCCCATATTCTCAGGCCGTTGTTACAGGCAACCTTGTTTTCACATCGGGTCAAATAGCAATTAACCCCGAAAGCGGCAATATAGAGGCCGAAACCATTGAGGCGCAGACCGAACAGGTTTGCAAAAATATTTGCGCCATATTAGAGGCCGCAGGAACAGACATTAAAAAGGTTGTTAAGACTGTTTGCTTTTTAAGTGATATGGGGGATTTTGCAAAATTCAATGAGGTTTACGGAAAATATTTTACCGGGAAACCTGCCCGCTCCTGTGTTGCGGTTAAAACTCTGCCTAAAAATGTTCTGGTAGAGGTTGACACTATCGCAGAAGTTTAAAGATAAGCAGATAGGAGAACCATAATGGACGTATCTAAATATAATGTGGGCTACTACACAGCTCCCGGAACCCATACAAAATGGGTAAATAAGGACCATATTGAAAAGGCTCCTCATTGGTGCAGTGTTGACCTTCGCGACGGTAACCAGAGCCTTGTTATTCCAATGAGCCTTGAAGAAAAGCTTGAATTTTATAAGCTTCTTTTAAAGGTTGGCTTTAAAGAAATTGAGGTTGGCTTCCCTGCCGCCAGTGAAACCGAGTATGAATTTCTTCGCACCCTTATTGAAAATAATATGATACCCGAGGATGTTACGGTTCAGGTGCTCACCCAGTGCAGAGAGCACATTATCCGCCGTACCTTCGAGGCCTGTAAGGGCGCCCCCAACGCAATTATACATTTTTATAATTCTACAAGCGTTGCTCAGCGTGAACAGGTTTTCAAAAAATCTAAGGAAGAGATTAAAAAAATTGCTGTAGAGGGCGCAAAGCTTGTTAAAAAGTTAGCCGCCGAATATGAGGGTAATTTCCGCTTTGAATATTCCCCCGAAAGCTTTACAGGAACCGAGCCGGAGTATGCTTTAGAGGTTTGCAACGCGGTTTTAGATGTTTTAGAGCCTTCTGAGGACAATAATGTTATAATCAATCTGCCGGTAACGGTGGAAATGAGCCTTCCCCACGTTTATGCCAACCAGGTTGAATATATGCACGAAAACCTTAAGTACAGAGAGAATGTTACAATTTCTCTTCACCCACATAACGACCGTGGTACAGGTGTTGCCGATGCAGAGTTGGCTTTACTTGCCGGCGCTGACCGTGTTGAGGGTACACTTTTCGGTAACGGTGAGCGCACAGGTAATGTAGATATTATTACTCTTGCTATGAATATGTATTCCCACGGTGTTGACCCAAAACTTGATTTTACCAATATGCCCTCAATAGTAGAAACCTATGAAAAATGCACAAGAATGCATGTTTATGAGCGTTCGCCCTATGCAGGGGCGCTTGTTTTCGCCGCTTTTTCGGGCAGTCACCAAGACGCTATTGCAAAGGGTATGAACTTCAGAAAAGACAAAGAGCTTCATAATTGGAGCGTACCTTACATTCCCATTGACCCTGAAGACATAAGCCGTACATACGACGCCGATGTTATAAGGGTAAATTCACAAAGCGGTAAGGGTGGAATAGGCTATTTGTTAGAGCAGACTTATGGGTATGTTCTTCCTCCCAAAATGCGTGAGCATTTAAGCTATATGTGTAAAAATGTTTCCGACCATGAGCATAGAGAGCTTAAGGTCAGCGATGTATTAGAAATCTTTAAGAATAATTATTTTGACTGTGAAAGCCCGGTTGCAATAAAAAATATGAGCTTTACCCAAAAGGCCGACGGTGTAGACGCTTATGTTACCTTTGAGGTAAAGGGCGAGGCAACCACACTTCACACCACAGGAAACGGCTCGCTTAACGCTGTTAATAATGCCCTTAAAAAGCTTACAGGAAGCAGTTATAAGCTAGAGGTTTACAGCGAACACAGTATGCAGGGTCAGGGCTCGGGTAGCTTGGCCGCCGCCTATATTGGTCTTGAAGACGAAAAGGGAAATATTAGCTGGGGCGCCGGTACTAATACCGATATTATTAAGGCAAGTATTAATGCCCTTTTGGCCGCCTACAATAATATGACTAAATAAATCTAAATACCTGAATTTTGGAAAGAGGTACATAAATTATGGGTATGACAATGACACAAAAAATTCTCGCCGCCCACGCAGGGCTGGATAATGTTACCGCAGGTCAGCTTATTAAAGCTAAGCTCGATATAGTTCTGGGTAACGATATAACTACACCCGTTGCAGTAAACGAGTTTAAAAAGGCCGGGTTTGATAAGGTTTTTGATAAAGATAAGGTTGCAATAGTTTTAGACCACTTTGTGCCTAATAAAGATATTAAGGCGGCAGAGCAGTCTAAACAGTGCAGAGAGTTTGCCTGTGCCCACTGTGTCAGCCATTTTTATGATGTTGGTAAAATGGGTATAGAACACGCGCTTCTTCCCGAGCAGGGTGTTGTAACAGCAGGTGACTGTATAATTGGCGCCGATAGCCACACCTGTACATACGGCGCTTTAGGAGCCTTTTCCACCGGTGTGGGAAGTACAGATATGACCGCCGGAATGGCAACAGGAACCGCTTGGTTTAAGGTACCCTCTGCTATAAAGTTTAACCTTACAGGAAAATTAAATGAAAACTGTAGTGGTAAGGACGTTATATTAACCATAATTGGTATGATAGGTGTTGACGGCGCACTTTACCGCAGTATGGAGTTTGTTGGCGATGGCGCACATACTCTTTCAATGGACGATCGCCTATGTATTTGCAATATGGCAATAGAGGCAGGCGCTAAAAACGGCATTTTCCCCGTAGACGATGTTACAAGGGCTTATTTAAAGGGTAGAAGCGAACGCACCCCCGTAGAATACGTAGCCGACAAAGACGCAGAGTATGAAAAGGTTATTGATATTGACCTTTCAAAAATTGTTCCCACTGTCAGCTGCCCCCATCTTCCCGAAAACACAAAACCCGCCGAGGTTTTAGGTGATATTAAAGTTGACCAGGTTGTTATAGGAAGCTGTACCAACGGCCGTATGGAGGATATGGAGGCCGCCTATAAGGTTCTAAAGGGCAAGAAAATTGCCGACGGCGTGCGCTGTATTATTATTCCTGCTACAATGCAGATAATGAAAGAATGTGTAGAAAAAGGCTATGTAACCGCATTTATAGATGCAGGTGCAGTCGTTTCAACCCCCACCTGTGGGCCTTGCCTTGGTGGATATATGGGAATACTTGCCGCAGGGGAAAGGTGTATTGCCACCACTAACCGCAACTTTGTTGGCAGAATGGGTCACGTAGACAGCGAGGTTTACCTTGCAAGTCCTCTTACTGCAGCTACAAGCGCCCTTACAGGCTATATAACCGCCCCCGAAAAGTAAATTTACTACCTTAGTGCTTTCAGCATAAAAAAGGAGCTTTATAATATGAAAACTAAAGGAACTGTCTTTAAATATCCCGATAATGTTGACACCGACGTTATTATTCCCGCCCGTTACCTTAACACTGCCGACGCAAACGAACTTGCAAAGCACTGTATGGAGGATATTGACACCCAGTTTGTTAAAAAGGTAAAGTCAGGCGACGTTATGGTTGCCGGTTGGAACTTTGGTTGCGGCTCTTCAAGAGAACACGCCCCCCTTGTTATAAAAACCTGTAAAACAGGCTGTGTTATTGCCAAAAGCTTTGCAAGAATTTTTTACCGCAATGCAATTAATATTGGTCTTCCCATTTTAGAGTGCGAGGCCGCCGCAGAAGAAATTAATGCAAACGACGAGGTTTCGGTTGATTTTGATACAGGAATTATTGAAAACCTTACTACAGGCAAAACCTATAAGGCTCAGCCTTTCCCACCCTTTATTCAAAATATTATTGAAAAGGGCGGACTTCTGGCAAGTCTTAAAGAAAACAATTAAATTTTAACCGTATAAAGGCAAGGAGGACTGATTATGGAAAAGAATATTGCCGTTATTCGCGGTGACGGAATAGGCCCCGAAATTGTAGAAGAGGCCCTAAAGGTTTTAAACAAAATTGCCGCTATTTACGGCCACACCTTTAATTATACCGATGTAGATATGGGTGGCTGTGCTATAGATAAATGGGGCGACCCCCTACCCGAAGAAATGCTTAAAAGGTGCCTTGCTTCCGACAGTGTTCTGCTTGGTGCCGTTGGGGGAAATAAGTGGAACGACGTTCCGGGAGATATGCGCCCCGAAAAGGGTCTGCTTCGCCTAAGAGCCGGAATGGGCGTATATTCTAACAACCGCCCGGCTAAAATCTGGCCCCAACTTGCAAGTGCCTCTCCCCTTAAAGAAAGCGTTGTTGAAAAGGGCATAGATTTTATAATTGTAAGAGAGCTTATTGGCGGAATTTATTTTGGCGAACATGAAACCCACGAAGAAAAAGGGGTACTTGTCGCCAACGACATTTTGAGTTATAATGAAGAAGAGATAGAGCGAATTGGCCGCATTGGTTTTGAAACCGCAAGAAAGAGAAACAAAAAGCTCTGCTCGGTTGAAAAGAGTAATGTGTTAGATTCAAGCCGTCTTTGGAAAAAGGTTATGCACCGCTTGGCTGAAGAGTACCCTGATGTTGAGCTTTCAGATATGCTGGTGGATAACTGTGCTATGCAAATTGTTAAGGACCCCTCTCAGTTTGATACGGTGGTTACTGAAAATATGTTTGGCGATATTTTGTCTGACGAGGCTTCAATGATAACCGGCTCTATTGGTATGATACCCTCTTCAAGCCTGGGTAAAACCACCTGTGGTCTTTACGAGCCTATTCACGGCTCTGCCCCCGATATTGCAGGAATGGATATTGCCAACCCTATTGGCACTATTCTTTCGGCGGCAATGATGCTTCGCTTCAGCTTCGATATGGGAAAAGAGGCCTCGGCTATAGAAACGGCTGTGTCAAGGGTGTTAGATAAAAACTACCGCACTGCAGACATTATGCCCTCTTTGGAAGAAGAGGCGAAAAATTGCATAAAGGTTGGCTGTAAGAAAATGGGCGACCTTATATGTGAGGAATTAAATTAAGGAAAGAAAAACTATGAAATTATCAGGTGCAGACATTATAGTTCGTACATTGATAGAGCAGGGTTGCAAAACGGTTTTCGGCTACCCCGGCGGACAAATTCTCAATGTTTACGACTCACTTTATAAATATAAGGACGAGCTTAACCACGTTCTTACCGCACACGAACAGGGTGCTGCCCACGCGGCCGACGGCTACGCAAGGGCTACCGGTAAGGTTGGTGTTGTTATTGCCACCTCGGGCCCCGGTGCTACCAACCTTGTTACAGGAATAGCAACCGCTTATCTCGATTCGGTTCCTATGGTTGCAATTACAGGAAACGTACCTTCTTCTCAAATTGGTACTGACAGCTTTCAAGAGATAGATATAACCGGTATTACCCTTCCCATTACCAAGCATAACTATTTTGTAGGCTCGGTTGAAGAACTTGCCGACACAATAAGAGATGCTTTTCGCCTTGCCGCTTCGGGAAGACCCGGCCCTGTGCTTATAGATGTTCCTAAGGATATTCAAATTGCAAAATGTGAATATGTACCTAAAGAGCCTGTAACCCCCGACCCCAAAGCACCGGCCAAGGATATTAGAATTACCCAGGCCGCAGAGTGTATAAATTCTGCTAAGCGCCCCTTTGTTTATTTTGGCGGTGGACTTATTGCAGGTGAAGCTACCGAAGAAATGGTTAATTTGGCAGAGCTTATAGATGCCCCTATCGGTTGTTCAATGATGGGTATTTCGGGTGTTCCTACCAACCACCCAAGGTTTTTGGGAATGCAGGGAATGCATGGCCACTACGCTTGTTCTACCGCAATGCACAATGCCGACTGTATTATTGCTCTAGGCGTTCGCTTTAACGACCGCGTTACGGGTAACAGAGCAAAATTTGCCAGAGGCGCAAAAATTGTGCATATAGATATTGACGGTGCCGAGCTTTCCAAGACCATTCCTGTTACTCATGGGCTCAGAGGTGATGTTAAGCAAACACTTCAAAAGCTTAATTCACTTATAGAAAAATCTGAAAAACCTTTGTGGCAGAAGAAAATAGAAGAGCTAAAGCAAAAGGAAGAACAGGGAAGCGATAAAAGAGAGGGCCTTACCCCTGCAAACGCGCTTAAAACCCTTAATAATCACTTAAGGCCAAATACCCCCGTTGCAACAGATGTTGGCCAACACCAAATGTGGACTGCACAGTATGTTAAGTTTGAAAACACAAGAAGGTTTATTTCTTCGGGCGGTCTTGGTACAATGGGCTTTGGCATAGGTGCCGCAATAGGTGCGCAAATGGGGTCAGGTGAACATACCGTGCTTGTTACAGGTGACGGAAGCTTTGGAATGTGTTTGCAAGAGATGGCAACCGCCGTTTCTCACAAAATTCCCCTTGTTATTTTAATACTTAATAACGGCGTTTTGGGTATGGTTCGCCAGTGGCAAACCCTTTTCTTTGAAAAGCATTACTCCAACACCGTTTTAGATAGAAAAACAAACTTTGTAAAACTTGCCGAGGCCTTTGGCGCCAAGGGTGAAGCAGTGTTCACAGTAGAAGAGCTTGATAAGGCACTTGCCAATGCGTTTGCCGAAAACGGCCCCTACCTTATTGACTGTGCAATAGATAAGGACGAGTTTGTTCTTCCTATGCTTCCACCAGGCGGCTCAATGGACGATATTATAACAAAGATAGGTGACTAAAATGAATAAACATACCGTAGCAGTTTTGGTAAACAACCAGTTCGGTGTTCTTAACAGGGTCACCAGTATGTTCCGCCGCAGACAGTTTAATATTAACTCACTTATTGTAAGCGAAACAGAATCCCCCCGTTTTTCAAGAATGACGGTGGTGTTCGAGGGTGAAGAAACCACTAAAAATCAGCTTATAGACCAGCTTTATAAGCTTCCCGATGTGCATTATATTAAAGAAATGTGTCCCGAGGAGTCTATAACCTGTGAGCTGCTTTTAATAAAAATGAAAAATGAGGCCGAAACCAGAAGTGATATTCGCGCCGCCGCAGATGCCTTTGATGCAAAAACCGCCGATTACACCAAAGATGCCGTTGTGCTTCAGCTTACCGGCAACAGCCGAAAGGTTGATAGCTTTATAGAGCTTATGAGGGATTATACTATTTTAGAAATATGCCGTACAGGTATTATTGCCCTCGAGCGCGGAAGCGAAACCATTCTTCAAGACGAAGAATAAATATAAAAACAAAAAATTTAAAAAAATAATATAAAAGAGGTAGTTTATTATGGCAAGAATTTTTTATCAACAGGATTGCGATCTTCAGAAGCTTAGCAACAAAACAGTTGCTATTATCGGTTATGGCTCACAGGGTCATGCACACGCATTAAACCTTAAAGATAGCGGCGTAAAGGTTATTGTTGGCCTTTATGAGGGAAGCAAAAGCTGGGCAAAGGCAGAGGCTCAAGGCCTTACCGTTATGACCGCTGCCGAGGCTGCTAAGAATGCAGATATTATTATGATTCTTATTAACGACGAAAAACAGGCTCAGCTTTATAAAGAAAGCATTGAACCCAACCTTACCGAGGGCAAGACCCTTGCATTTGCTCACGGCTTTAACATTCACTTCGGTTGCATTAAGCCTCCCAAGAATGTTAACGTTATTATGATTGCCCCCAAGGGCCCCGGTCACACCGTAAGAAGCGAATATCAGGTTGGTAAGGGCGTTCCCTGTCTTATTGCTGTAGAGCAGGATGCTACAGGCGATGCTTGGGATATTGGTCTTGCTTATGCTCTTGGTATAGGTGGCGCCCGTGCAGGTGTTCTTGAAACCAACTTCCGCACCGAAACCGAAACCGACCTTTTTGGCGAACAGGCTGTTCTTTGCGGCGGTGTTTGCGCACTTATGCAGGCCGGTTTTGAAACCTTGGTTGAGGCAGGTTACGACCCCAGAAACGCATATTTTGAATGTATTCACGAAATGAAGCTTATTGTTGACCTTATTTATCAGAGCGGCTTTAGCGGAATGAGATATTCAATTTCTAACACCGCTGAATACGGCGACTACATTACCGGGCCTAAGATTATTACCGATGAAACCAAAAAGGCTATGAAGAAAATCTTAAGCGATATTCAGGACGGAACCTTTGCTAAGGACTTCCTTTTAGATATGTCCTCTGCAGGAAGCCAGGTTCACTTTAACGCTATGAGAAAGCTTGCTTCTGAGCATCCTTCCGAGGTTGTAGGCGAAGATATTCGTAAGCTTTACAGCTGGAGCGACGAGGATAAGCTTATTAACAACTAATTTAAAGTGTTTTCGGGGATGGGGTTTTTACCCCTTCCCCATTTGTGCTATTTATGAGGGTGAAAAAACACCATTTGATTTAAGATTTTGAAGGAGATTTTTATGAAAAGCGACTCTTTAAAAAACGGCCCCTCTAATGCGGCCCATCGCTCACTTTACCACGCATTAGGGCTTACCGAGGAAGAGCTTAACCGCCCAATGATAGGCATTGTAAGCTCATATAACGAAATTGTTCCGGGCCATATGAACATAGATAAAATTACCGAAGCCGTTCGCCTTGGCGTTGCTATGGCCGGCGGTACACCCATTGTTTTTCCTGCCATTGCAGTTTGCGACGGTATTGCAATGGGTCATACAGGTATGAAATATTCACTAGTCACCCGCGACCTTATTGCCGATTCTACCGAGGCTATGGCAATGGCTCACGGCTTTGACGGTCTTGTTATGGTTCCTAACTGTGACAAAAATGTTCCCGGTCTTTTAATGGCCGCCGCAAGGCTTAATATTCCTACCGTTTTTGTAAGCGGAGGACCAATGCTTGCAGGAAGAGTAGACGGCCACAAAACAAGCCTCTCAAGTATGTTTGAGGCTGTTGGCGCTTATTCTGCAGGAAAGCTTTCAGAAGAAAAGCTTAGAGAATACGAGTGTAAAACCTGCCCTACCTGTGGTAGCTGTTCGGGTATGTATACTGCAAACTCAATGAACTGCCTTACCGAGGCGCTGGGTATGGGTCTTAAGGGCAACGGCACCATTCCGGCGGTATATTCTGCAAGAATTGAACTTGCAAAACACGCCGGTATGGCGGTTATGGATATGGTTAAGAGAAACATACGCCCCAGAGATATTATGACCAAAGAGGCTTTAATAAATGCACTCACAGTTGATATGGCCCTTGGTTGCTCTACCAACAGTATGCTTCACCTTCCCGCTATTGCTAAGGAATGTGGCGTAGACCTTAATTTAGATATATCTAACGAAATTAGCGCAAAAACCCCTAACCTTTGTCACCTTGCCCCTGCCGGCAGAACCTATATTGAAGAGCTTGACGAGGCAGGCGGTGTTTATGCCGTTATGAACGAGCTTAACAAAAAGGGTCTGCTTAATACCGACTGCATTACCGTTACAGGTAAAACAGTAGGCGAAAATATTAAAAACTGCATAAACCTCGACCACGAGGTTATAAGGCCTATTGAAGAGCCATATAGCGAAACGGGTGGCATTGCGGTGCTAAAGGGTAACCTTGCCCCCGAGGGAAGCGTTGTAAAGCGCTCGGCAGTTTTACCCGAAATGCTTGTTCACAAGGGACCGGCTAGGGTGTTCGACTGTGAAGAAGACGCTCAGGCTGCTATTGACGTCGGTAAAATTAACCCAGGCGATGTTGTTGTTATTCGCTACGAGGGTCCCAAGGGCGGACCTGGTATGAGAGAAATGCTCAACCCCACCTCTGCCATTATGGGAATGGGCCTTGGAAGTAGTGTTGCCCTTATTACCGACGGCCGTTTTTCAGGGGCTACAAGAGGCGCCTGTATTGGTCACGTTTCTCCCGAAGCGGCAAGCGGCGGTATGATAGGTATTGTTGAAGAGGGCGATATTATTAGCATTAATATTCCCGAAAACACCTTAGAGCTTTTGGTTGATGAAAAAATTATTGAGGAAAGAATGAAAAACTTCACCCCAAAAACCAAAGAGCTTTCGGGTTATCTAAAAAGATATGCCGCTTTGGTTTCAAGCGGTGCGAAGGGTGCGACACTGGGCTAATGAATAAAGAAGCAGAGAAGCTTAGTATAAAATTACAGTCACTTACAATTTTCAGAGAGCTTTTAAATGACGAGGTTATATCGGCACTTTGTAAATTTTTAGAGTGCGCTGAAGGTATGCCTATTGCCAGGAAGGTTGGGCTTTATAGTAGCTTTGTATCAGAGCTTTACTCTAAAAATTCGGGAAAGCTTAGTGAATACATTAAAAGTATTGTAGGCGACAACGAAAATATTTATATCTGTACCGTAGGTAAGGGGGAAAAACCGTCACCCTTTTTGGAGGAGGCCCTTTCTTACGAGCTAGATACAATGCAACAAGTAGCCGACCTTACCCCCGAAAAGCTAAAAAGCTTTATAGGCTTTGAGGGATTTTTGCCGGAATTTTCGGTAAGCAAGGTTAATATTAAAGAAAACTACACCCATAGAACAGAAAACATTGGAAAATACGGTTATGGCATTTATGCAAGGTACCGTATGTTCTATATAAATTCTGAAAACCGTATAGTTCCTGTGAAAAACCCTGACAAAACAAGGCTGGAAAGCTTGGTAGATTATAAAAGAGAACAACAAATTATTTTAGATAACACCAACGCTTTGTTAGAGGGCAAGCCTGCGGCTAATATTCTTCTTACAGGCGATGCAGGAACAGGAAAATCTTCTACCGTTAAGGCGGTGGTTAACGAGCTTTATAATAAGGGGCTTCGTATTTTAGAGGTAAGAAAAGAACAGCTTAGAGAAATTCCCGCAATTTTAGACGAGCTTAACTCTAACCCATTAAAGTTTATTCTTTTTATTGACGACCTTTCCTTTAGTAAAGACGACGATAATTTTAGTGCCCTTAAGGCAATTTTAGAGGGCTCGGTTTCGGCTAAAAGCCAGAATGTTGTAATTTATGCAACAAGTAACCGCCGTCACCTTGTAAAAGAAAGCTTCAGCGACCGCGAGGGTGACGATATTCACGTTAGCGACACTATGCAAGAAATTATTTCTTTGTCTGAGCGGTTTGGTATTCATATTACCTTCCAAAAGCCAAACAAGGCTACATATTTAGATATTGTTCACCACCTTTGTGAGCAAAGGGGCATTAAGGGTGACAAAGCCGAAATAGAGATTTTAGCCGAACGCTACGCCTTAGAGAGAGGCGGCCGTTCTGCCCGTGCCGCAACACAGTTTGTTGACGGTCTTGTTTCGAGAAAGAACAGGTAGAAAGAAAGGAAGCTAAAAATGAGAATTGTTATAAAGCTGGGAACATCAACCCTGGCACATTCTTCGGGCCGACTTAATATTCGCCGTGTAGAACAGCTTTGCAGTGTTATGAGCGACCTTAAAAACGCAGGGCACGAAATTGTGCTTGTTTCCTCAGGCGCAATAGGAATGGGTGTTGGCAAGCTTAATTTAAAATCACGCCCTACCGACATTCCAACAAAACAGGCCGCCGCGGCTGTGGGCCAGTGTGAGCTTATGTATATTTACGATAAGCTTTTTTCAGAATATAACCACACCGTAGCACAAATTCTTATCACCAAGTCGGATATTGAGCACCCCGAAAGGTCGGAAAATTTTCACAATACCCTTTTCCGCCTTTTAGAGCTTGGTACTATACCCGTTATAAACGAGAATGATACTATCGCTACAGAGGAAATTGTTATAGGCGATAACGACACTCTTGGCGCAATAGTTGCCAAAACAGCGGGAGCCGACCTTTTGGTTTTACTTTCAGATATTGACGGGCTTTATACCGCCGACCCCCATAAAGATAAAGAAGCAAGTCTTATTCCTGTAGTTGAAAAGATTACAGAGGAAATAGAAGCTTTAGGCTATGGTGCAGGGTCAAGCCTTGGCACAGGTGGAATGCATACAAAAATACACGCCGCAAAAATTGCAACAGCCGCCGGGGTAGAAATGGTTATTTCCAACGGCAGCCGCCCCTTAGAGCTTTACGATATTGTAAATGGCGAAAACATAGGCACAAGATTTAAACCGGAAAAGAGAAGCTAATTATGACTACTAAAGAAATTTTAGACAGAGCACAAGCTGCAAAGGCAAAAATGCTAACCTTAACAGGTGAAGATAAAAATAATGCCCTACTTAAAATGGCTGAGGCTCTTGTTTCAGATAGCGAGGCTATTTTAAAGGCAAATGAAATAGATATTGAGGCCGCCAAAGGCAAAATTTCTGAGGTTATGATAGACCGACTTCGCCTTACCAAAGAAAGAATAGAGGCAATGGCCAAGGGAATAAAAGAGGTTGCCGCTCTGCCCGACCCTGTGGGAAGGCTTTTAAAGGAGCATACCTGCCCTAACGGTCTTTTGGTGGAAAGGGTATCTGTTCCTATTGGTGTGGTGGCTATAATTTATGAAAGCCGCCCCAATGTTACCTCAGATGCCGCCGCATTGGCAATAAAATCGGGCAATGCCTGTGTTCTTCGTGGCGGTAAAGAGGCCTTTAATAGCTCTAAGGCAATAGTAACCGCCCTTAAAAAGGGTCTTGAGGCCGCAGGGGTAACCGCTGACGCAGTTAATATTGTAGAGGATACAACAAGGGCAAGTGCCATGGAGCTTATGACGGCGGTGGGCAAGGTAGACCTGCTTATTCCTCGTGGGGGCAAGGGACTTATAGCCGCCTGTGTTGAAAACGCAAAGGTTCCCTGTATTGAAACAGGTACAGGTATTTGCCATATTTATGTTGATAAATCGGCCGATATTGATAAGGCCTTAAAAATAGTAGAAAATGCTAAAATGAGCCGCCCCTCGGTTTGTAATGCCGCCGAGGTGTGCCTTGTTCACAAAAGTGTGGCAGAACAGTTTTTGCCAAGGCTTAAAGCTCTTCTTACAAATCCTGAAAGGGAGAAAACTGCCGAGCTTAGGTTAGATGAAAAGGCCGCAAAGATTATTGACGGCACCTTAGCCGGTGAGGAAGATTTTGATACCGAGTTTTTAGATTATATTCTGGCTATTAAGGTGGTTGATAGTCTGGAAGAGGCCATTTCACATATTGGTCTTCATTCTACCCACCATAGTGAGGCAATTATTTCAGAAGACGCAGAGGCGCAAAAGCTTTTCACCTGTAGCGTAGACAGCGCCGCAGTTTATGTTAATGCTTCAACCCGTTTTACCGACGGGGGAGAGTTTGGTCTTGGCTGTGAGATGGGAATTTCTACCCAAAAGCTTCACGCAAGGGGACCAATGGGTCTTGAAGAGCTAACCGCTTATAAATATATTGTTTCGGGTAACGGACAGATAAGGTAGGTAATTTTATGAGCTTAAAATTTGGTTTTATTGGCGCCGGTAATATGGGTGGCACTCTTGCTATGTGTGCCGCTAAGGCGGTTGGAGGAGAAAACGTTCTGCTTTCAGATGCCGACCATAAAAAAGCCCAAGCTTTAGCTGAAAAGATTGGAGCTAATGCAGTTTCTAATACCGAGGCTGTGGCTATTTGCGACTATATCTTTTTAGGGGTTAAGCCTCAGGTTTTGCCCGAGGTTTTGAAAACCCTAGCCGAAGATATTAAAAACAGCCCTAAAAAACCTGTTCTTGTTAGTATGGCGGCCGGGGTTTCGGTAGACAGCGTTTTGTCATATTTAGGCGAAAATTGGCCGGTTATAAGAATAATGCCCAACACACCTGCGGCTTATGGTGAAGGTATGATACTTTATACCCAAAAGGGCGCCCAAGACAAAATAGAGGGCTTTTTAAAGGCTATGTCAACCGCCGGAAAGCTAGACGAAATTCCCGAAAAGCTTATAGATGCCGCAAGTGCCGTTTCGGGCTGTGGCCCCGCTTTTGCTTATATGTTTATTGAAGCCTTAGCCGACGGCGGTGTTGAGTGCGGTCTTCCCTTTAATAAAGCCTTAGAATATGCCGCACAAACAGTTTTGGGTGCGGCAAAAACCGTAAGAGAAAGCGGTGTTCACCCCGAAGCCCTTAAAAATGCTGTTTGCTCACCCGGCGGTACCACAATCTGCGGTGTTCACGCTTTAGAAAAGGGCGCTATGAGGGCAACCGCAATGAATGCGGTTAAGGCGGCCTATGATAAAACCTTAAAACTTGCAGGTAAATAATATGGAATATAGAATTTTAGGAAAAACAGGCCTTAAAATTTCACGTCTTGGCTTTGGCGGAATACCTATTCAAAGGGTTGACGCCAAAATTACAGAGGATATTGTTTCCTTTTTAGAAAAGCAGGGTATAAACTTTATTGACACAGCCAGAGGTTACACCGTAAGCGAAGAATATTTAGGCAAGGCTCTAGTGGGTAAAAGAGAAAAGTTTATTCTTGCTACTAAGAGTATGGCAAGAACAAAAGAGGCTATGGAAAAGGATATTGAAATAAGCCTTAATAACCTTCGAACAGATTATATAGACCTTTACCAGGTGCATAACCCCACGCCCGAACAGTTAAAACAGGTGGCCGCCCCCGGCGGAGCCTTAGAGGCTTTGCAAGAGGCAAAAAGTAATGGTAAAATTGGTCACATTGGTGTTACCGCCCATTCCTTAGAGGTGTTTTCCCTTGCCCTTTCCTTTGAATGGGTTGAAACGGTTATGTTCCCTTATAATATTGTTGAAACTCAAGGGGAAGAGTTAATAAGAAAATGCAAAGAAAAAAATGTTGGGTTTATATGTATGAAGCCTTTAGCCGGCGGCGCTATTGATAACCCCGAGTTGGCAATAAGGTTTACCCTTTCTAACCCGTCGGTAGATACAGTAATCCCCGGAATGGCTTCGGTGCAAGAAGCCCAAAGTAACCTTAAAGCGGCCCAAAACACATCACCCTTGTCTGATAAAGAACAAAGCGAATGTGACAAAATTATAAAAGAGCTCGGTACAAACTTTTGCAGAAGATGTAACTACTGTCAGCCCTGTACGGCAGGCATAAGCATTTACAGTATGTTTTTAATGGAGGGGTATTATACCCGCTATAAACTTGAAGATTGGGCAAAATCAAGGTATTACGCCTTTGACAAAACCGCTAGTGACTGTGTAGACTGCGGCCTTTGTGAAGAGCGTTGCCCTTATAAGTTACCTATAAGAAAAATGCTTAAAACCGTTGCAGAAAGGTTTGGAAAATAGGTTTTATTGCACAGGCCCCTTTGAGGGTCTGTGTATATTTTTGGGAAAATAAAATTTGTGTGTTAGTCTGGTGATAGCTTGAAAGCGTTAAGATTTATAAAGAAAAATATAGTTTTCTTCATTGCGGCTTTGGCGGCCGTCGTTACATGTTTTTTGGTGCCGCCTGACAGTGAGTATCTGGGCTATTTTGACTGGAAAACTCTGTCTTGCCTGTTTTTAACCCTTGCGGTTGTCTGCGCCCTTAGAAATATTTGGTTTTTTACCATTCTTGCCCGCAAGCTTGTATTAATGGCAGGTAATCTGCGCTCACTTTTTTTACTTCTTATAATCATTACCTTTTTAGGCTCTATGGTTATTGCGAACGATATGGCTCTTATAACCTTTTTGCCTCTGGGGTATTTTGCCCTTTCGGTAACAAAACAGGAAAAATATATGGCCTATCTTTTTGTTCTTCAAAACATATCGGCAAACCTAGGTGGCATGTTAACACCCTTTGGCAATCCACAAAATCTCTACCTTTACTCATATTTTAATATCCCAACAGGGGAGTTTTGCGGTATAATGCTTCCGCCCTTTTTGGTTGCGGTTTTTCTTTTGGTGGTGGCCACACTTCCCGTAAAGCCAATAAAATTTTCAATAGAAGAAAAATTCGGGGAAAAGCTTAATAGAAAAAAGGCTATTCTTTATATTGTTTTGTTCATAATTTCTATACTAATTGTCTTTAGAATAATACCATTTGTTATAGGCTTGGTGGTTGTTCCCATTATACTTTTCTTTGCCGACCGCGACTCTCTTAAAATGGTAGACTATGGTTTGCTCGGCACCTTTTTCTTCTTTTTTATCTTTGCGGGCAATCTGGCAAGACTAGATTCGGTAAACGCCCTTATTTCTAGCCTACTTGAAAAGGATACTCTTCTTGTATCGGTACTGAGTTGTCAGTTCATAAGCAATGTTCCATCTGCAATTTTGCTTTCAAGGTTTACAGGCGACTATGCATCACTGCTTTTGGGGGTTAATATAGGCGGAACGGGAACCTTAATAGCCTCACTGGCAAGTCTTATAACCTTTAGCGAATTCAGACTGCTACACCCCGAACAAACTAAGAAATATCTTTATATCTTTGCAGGTCTTAATATCGCATTCCTTGTTATTTTAACGACTGCCGCCAAACTTTTTTGGGTATAGCTAAAAAATCAACTTTTCGGCTATAATCCATAGGTGTTTGAAAAAATTTAATATAGTCCGGCAAAACAAATAGGTCTGTAAAAAATTAATCATATAACAACCCCTTAAACTCTGGAAATTTATAAAAATAAAGTGCATTATAGAGTATTTTCTCTATAATGCACTTTTTTCAGTTTGGTTTAAATTAGGGGGCTTTATGTTGGTCAAGAACAACGGTTTGATCGTAATATTCCCAATTTTCTTTATTCCAGATGTTATCTTTAACGCTTATCCATTGGGCGGGTTTAAAGGTGTTTCCGTTGTTTTCATTAATCTTCCATAAATCGGAATGAATTATATATTGGTCGTGTGCTGTTTTTTCGTTGCTGTTAATGGCCTTGCCGGTAAAAGGATTGGTAGGATTGTCAATAATATCTGCCGTTGCCAAGGTAGGAACATCGGCATTGGTCATAAACTGCTGGGAAACGGTAAATTCTTTACTGTTAAAATCTTTCACCATTAAAAGGGGGAAGTAGTTTGAACCGTCAATTTTAGCCCCTGTTTCATCTTCAATAATAAGCTCGTCTAACTGGGCTAAATTTTGACCGTGGTCGGCCACAAGAATTATTCTTGTATTATCGTAAACTTTGTTTTCGCGCATATAATCAAACCAATTACCCAGCTGAATGAAAGCGGCCATATTTGTCTGATAATGCACAAACTGATAGCTGGTTTCAATGTTCAGCTTTTTATCTCCCATAGTAAAACGGTCAATATGTTCGGCATCATATTCGGTATTATCCACAACATTTGCAGGTTCATATTCCGGCTCTTTTAAAAGCATTGGTTCGTGGGTAACATCGTTAGACATAAACATAAATGTGTTGGTTTGCTCTTTGGTTATTTTTGTTATTCCGGGCAAATTTGTAAGCACATTATAACAATCCATAAAGTTTGGATTTGTTCCTGTAGAGGTAGACAAGGTTTCTATCTTCTGAGATGAAGAACTTGCACTTTCCTTTTCCGACACTACCTGATTATATCTTCCGCTGTTATAAATGGTGGGCTGCAGCAAGACAGGCATTGTTTTCATCAGACTGAAGCAGAAAAAGTTTCTATAGTTGTTATCTATAACAGACTGCTTGTTCTTAACATCACTGAATTTACCTCTTGAAATATAGGTATCCACCTCGGGCATATCGTTAAAGACAGTAAGGTCGGGTATTATTTGATAGTTTGCATACACAGGGTCGCAAACCGTTACATCATAACCGTTTTTAGAAAAAATAGAGGGCATAACCTTTAAGGCCTCGTTATGTTTGGAAACAAGAGATTCGGTGTTTCTTTTATTCATTTCTACCGGGGTATATTCATAACCGCCAAGCATTGCAGAAACACCAAAATTGGTCTTTCCGCCAAAGGAAATGGTGTTATTATAAAAGGTGAACCCGGCGAACTTTTCTTTAAGCTCAGGTTTTTCGTTAAAGAGGAAAGGAACGTGAGAGCCAAGGGCGCGGTCTAGCATTAAAACAATAACATTTTTCCCGGTCTGGCTTAATTGGAAGGTGGGAACGTCGCCGTTTTTGGTTTCTTCGCCTACAACCCTGTCTACAGAGTTTTTAATGGTTACCACATTAACGGCAGACATACCGGTGAGTGCAATTATACAGGTTACAAGAACTGTGGCAACAACGCGTTTCCACTTAACCACACAGAAATATAAAACTGCACAAACGGCAAGAATTATACCTACATTTAAAAGCTGTTCGGTTAAAGAGAAATCCATACCGTTATCATACATCAATATTGCAGAAAGGTTGCCAAGCTTGGTGCCAAAGAACATATAGTTTATAAGCATTACACCGCTAAGAAGCCAAACAAGCTTATCGAAAATAACCTTACCATTGTCGTTTGCTAACCAATAAAACACCCTAAGCCAAACCATAAAGGTGCCGACTGAAAGGGCCAAAGAATTAACAATATAAAGCAGGGGGTGGTGGAAATAGCTTATATCAACATATTCCTGTGGTGAGGCGGCAATATAGGTTGAGGGAATTAAAAGTCCCACCAAAACGGTAAGCAACAAAGAGCCCAAAACAAACAGCTTTTTATTTGGGGTAGCTGTGACTTTCTTGGTAAATTTAATTTTGCCCTTAAGCACAGGCAGAAGAATAGGAAGCTGTAAAAGAAGACCTATAGCAAACAAAAACAGCCTTTTCTTTACCGAATCGGTGTTATATATAAACCCTAAGCCAAGGAAAAGCACACCTACAATACAGGTAAGTATTCTGAGCACCTTTTGAGGGTTTTTAATTTTGTAGAAAATGGTTTTAACCAAAGAAAATACATTGTTAAGTGTCCAGTAGAATACAAGGCCTGAGGGTGAAGTGTAGAGGAACACAAGAAAGAACCCGGCCATGGCATAAAGCTGAATTTTTGTTTTTAAGGGGAAGCCCTTTAAATAGAGTGCGCTTGAAATAACGTTAACCAGTGTCATTAAAACGGGTAACAAATTTATAGAAAGGGCACCAATAACAATTAGCCCGTCGGGGGCGCTTAAATCTTTAATGGGGCCTAGGGAAACACCTTTTAAAATTTCTAAATGGGATAGGAATTGGTAGGCCGCCATAAAGAAAGGAATTTCAAGCAAAAGGGAAACCGAGCCGTTAAGGGCGCTGGTAGGCTTATAATTATTCTGACGGTAGTATGTTTGCAGAATCATCATTCGCTCGTCGCCGGAGAAGGTTTTCTTTATATGGGCTACACCCTTTTGAAGCTTAAGGTCTATATCTCGGGCAGCCTCTTGCATAGCATCTGCCCTTTTATAAAGGGGAAGCACCAAAATGTTCATAACCAGGCTTAAGAATATTATAGAAAAGCCGGGGTGGTTTACAAACCTGTTGGCAAACTCGAAAATTATTTCAAAAATCAGTTTAAGCGGTCCAATAAAAATTGATTCCAGAACAGAAAAAAATGTCATTTTATTTATCCTCTTTTTTTGCTGTTAGTTCTTCATATTTACTAATGAGATAATCGGCAGTGCGCTTAGCACCCTCACCCGGGTGTTCCCAGGTTTCCTCTTTTACCATACGTCTGCCATCGGCATATTTGGGGTCTACAATACAGGTGTCTATAATTTCCTTTAAATTCTCCATATTGTCTTCCGTAAGCTGACAGCCAATACGGGGAAGAGCCGAGGTTGTCCAAAGAGGGGTGTCAAGCCACCAGGCGTCGTAAAGGCTGACGTCAAATTTGGGGTCAGTATAAATTACCGGCTTATCATATATAAGGGTGAAATCAAAAATGACACCCGAAAAATCAGAAATAAGAATATCAGAACGGCGAAGAACGTTAAAGTTATCGGTATCGCGGTTCCATTCAAGCTGTTCGCTTTCGGGATACTCTTTTATAAGCTTTTCTATCAGCTCTTTTTCAGAGGTGAAAGACTGTGGATGTGGGCGAACAATAATATGGTACCCTGTTTTTAAAAGCACATCAAGAATTTTGCCGCCGTAAACGCTGAAAATTGCGCTTTCACCCCAAGAGGGGGCAAGTAGAACGGTACGTGGGTGGTCAGGGGCCTCACCCTCTTCTTTAAGGCGCTTTGCCATTTCGTCCATATATGGAATTCCAACCTTAACAAGCTCTTTTTCAGGAAGACCGCGAAGCTTTTCAAGATTTTTAATATCTTCTGCCTGGTATTGGCCCGAAAGCAGAATACTGTCATAATAATCAATACCAAACATACGGTAAAGGATTATTTCACTGGCGGCGTGGGGAATATGAATATAACAGTCTACACCCTTAGAACGCTTCCACTGATATACGTCAAGACCCGGTGTGGTAGACAACATTATGTTGGCATTAAGAAAATTAAGGCGGGTAAAGGCCTTGTTGCCGCTTCCTATAAACTCAGTTTTAACATATTGAAAGCTTTCTTTTAAGGCGGGGTCATCTTCAGAGGCGGTCATATAAACAATCTCCTTACCGCGGCTTTCCATCTCGCGGCAAATTGGCTCAAAAATCTTCCAATAGCGCTTATCGTCGGCAAAAATGGCAAAGGGAATTTTTTTATTATCAGTTTCTGTTTTGCCGCCGCTTAGCTTGAATTTAAGCTTTATAAAAAGCATTCTCAGTGAATATATACTTGCTCCTATAACACCAATGAGAATGGTAAAAAGCATACTGCCCGTACCGGGGTCGATATATAGAATCATCATGCAAAACTCCTTAATTAACCTAAATCAATAAATTTACCTTAATCCTCTTCCAATAATTTAGAGGGTGAAACCTTAAGCACCTGTGAGATTTTGAATAAGGTTTCTAAAGAAACACCTCGAACTGTACCGGTGCCTTCTACCTGCCCCACAAAATTTACACTTTTATCAATAAGCTCTGCAAATGATTCTTGGGTATAACCGGCCTTTTTGCGATAGTAGGCAATTTTTAGTCCTAAAGTAATATATTTATCAGCAAACTCTGTTTTCATTGTTTCCCCTCCTTGTTTTATTAGTTTACAACGAAATCGAGTCTATTATAACTTTTTACAAGTAAACAATTATTTATAACAATTAAATAAAAATCCATAATAGGTAATATATTCTTTACTTTGTGTTAAATAAAAACGAAAACAAACGCCCATTGCTTTATCAGTTATATAAGAATAAAAAACCCTCACATAAAACGAGCTTATGTAAGGGCATAAAATTCATATAAAAATTAATTTAGGTGGATTTTGCGAAGCAAAAGACGGCGGGTAGGAGCAAACATAAAACCAAAATTGTATAAAAAATGCATTATAGAGTCAAATACCCGCTCTATAATGCACTTGGTTTTTATAATTTCACTTTATTATCAGTCTATAGTAAGTTTTGGTTAATTATTCTGCAGAGCTTTTCTTAAAAAGTTCTTTAAAGTCTGCGGCGGCAAAAATTCCGCAAATAAGAACTACAAGTGAGCACAAAACTGCAAAAGCGGTGGGAAGAGTTTCTTTAAAGGGTGTGCTAAACAGCCACATATTAACCGGAATACTGAAAACTATACCCCAGGCAACATAAGTAACGTTCAAAGCCATTGCCTTTGCCGCGCCAATTTGGTTGATTGCCTTATAATAGAACAGATAAGAAACTGTTGCAAATAAACCTGCAATAACAATAGCGGGAATAATCCAGCCGGTTTTTTCAAAATCGAAGAGGCTTACGGTGAATTTCCAGCCCTTTAAAACCTCGCCCTCAACAAAAAGGCTAACGAGGGGAATCATAATAATTCCGTTAAACAAAGCAGAGGTTGTCTGACGAATCTGCAAGGCCTGTTCGTCGGTAACCTCGCCGTCCTTCATACTCTTTGCAAGAATAACGGCCTCAATACCCCAACCGAAAGAGCACATAAGTGCGCCTATAAGACCCAACCAGAAGTTAGCAGTAGCCATATCGGGGGTAATACCCAAGGCCAACACACCGCAAAGGGTAACAATTAAAAATGCCCATTGATACCACTTCATTCTTTCTTTAAGGAAGAAATAGGCAAGAACAGTGCCGATAGCGGGGAAAATAGCGCTGGCAACCGCACCCATAATGCCCATATAATTAAGGCACATAACATAGCCTGTCATTCCAACGGGGCCACCAATAATAGCGGCAATCATAACCCATTTTCCGCTGCTTGTTTTAAAGGCGTTCCAAACCTTTTTTAAATTGCCCCTTACACCGTTATAGGCGGTGGCAAAAATGGCAGAGCAAAGGTCGTGAAAAAAGGTTGCAACCAAGGGTGCCAAAAAAGCGGCCTCGCTTAAGGGCGAAAGGGAAAGGGCGCCCCATAAAAGTGCTGTTTCAATAGCCCAGGTTATACCTGCAATAATACCTGATAACATAAAAATCTCTCCTTAAATTAATTATAAATTGTTATAATCGTTTATAAAACCTTTAAGCCTGGTGTAACGCTCGGTTGCCCAGTCCTCCATAGGTTGTCCGTCATAGGGAACTCTGGCCTTAGCCCAAAGGGTCCACAAATAATCTACATAAATTTTGTTAGCCAAAAAGTGCTTTTGATTGGCAACGGTAGGCTCTTTACCTAAATAAGCAGTAAGCAAGGCCTTGTCCTCTTCTTTGCCGTAAACGGCCTCAATAGAAACATCGGCAAGGTCCCACATACCGTCGTTCATACCGGCATATTCCCAGTCTATAAGGTACATACGCTCACCGCCAAGAACCCAGTTTTCACAAAGTGAATCGTTATGGCAGGGAACCTTTTTAATAGCAACCGCACTGTCGGTTTCGCCCTTAATTTGCATAACCTGTGCTTTAATTTGGCTATAGTCATCAAACATAGGCACTGCCTTTTCTTCTATAACCTTTTCATAGCTAGCGGCCATTACGAAAACCTCAAAGGGAACCTTAGTATCGGTGCCGCAGGAATGAAGCCTTTTAAAAATATCGGCAACCTGATTTATGCGCTGAGGCTCTTTAAGTGAGTCGGCCGACATTGTAATTGCATTTTCAATATATTCGGTAACCTTAGAGCCGTCTTCACCGAAATATAAAAGCGGTGCATCAATTCCAAGACTGCAAGCAAGCTCGGTGCTAACCTTTTCGTCGTTTCTGACAATAATTTCTTCGGTGCCCTCGCCGGGAATACGAACAACATATTCCTTTTTATTTTTAAGGGTTACCTTATAGGTATGGTTGGTAAGGCCCCCCATTCGGGAAATATTGTCGTACTCATTTGTGCTAAGCACCTTTTGCAAAAGGGTCTTTATTTTAGGAATATCTTCCTTAATAATTTCTCTTGCCATTTAATTACCTCCTTAATGCTTTTTTCTTATATGAGTATTTATATTTTTCGCCCCGGCATATAAATGTAAAGCCGGCGGCTTCGTTTGTGCTGTCTTTATAGGCTGTAACCTCTTTAATTTCTTCCTCTTTGCAAGAAAGCTCTTTCGCTACACCTTTAATTATTTCAGAGCGGGTATCTTTAATATAGGTTTGGTCAAATTCTCTCAGTTCGTCAAGAGTATCAAATTCAAAGACAGTATCACCACTGTATTTGCGAATTTTCATTTTCAGCCTATCTATATTATTTATATAAATGCTTTCCCAAAGCAGGTCTTTGGTTTCGGGCAGGTCATATTCCCTTATTAAAATTTCTAAAAAGTTTTTGCTGAAGGCTTGGTCCCAAAAGGTGTGACCCAACATATACCAAGCGTTCTCGCCCCCAATTTGCACATTGGTTATGGTACCGTCTTCTGAAAAGTCCATACACCATTCCTTTGTTGGGCCATTGGCATAAACTGCCGCATAATAGCAGTCTGAAACTTCTTTTTCGAAGGGATTTTCTGCAAAATAATTATCTGCCGAGCAAATATAAGAATTTCTAAGAATATCCTTAACCGCATAAATACTTGCGTTATTATTTCTGGTTAAAAAATCTGGGTTATGCACAAGGTGAACACCAAATTTTTCTTTAAGATAACCAAACATTTCGGCCTTATAGCCTGTTACTATATAAATTTCCTTTACGCCGGCCTCTTTCAACTGTCTTATCTGTCTTTCTATTAAAACCTCGCCCTTTACGGTTATTAAAGCCTTGGGAAGCTCATAAGAAAGGGGCGCAAACCTGCTGGAGGTTCCGGCGGCCATAATTACTGCATTATCTACAACTGGCATTTAAACACCTCTGTCTGTTGATACATCATTGTAAGAATAATAACACAATATGAACAAAATGTCAAATACTGATGTATTGGGCGGCATGGTGTAAAATATGGGTTTATTTAATAAGCTTATACATAATATGACAAAAAATTAACATAACCAATTGACAAAAAGTAAAATAATAAGTAAAATAATAAGTAAAATATATGTGTATGGCGTTTTGCCGTCAAACCTATGTGAGAGGAAAAAGTCTATGAATTCAATGCTAGAGTTCTGGAGTCAGATGACAGCCAACCCACTGCTTTTTATTGCAGTTGCACTTACTATGGGTGTTATTTTGGTAAACGGCTGGACAGACGCCCCCAATGCCATAGCCACCTGTGTTGTAACAAGGTGTATGCCCCCAAAAGCGGCAATACTTATGGCGGCAGTATTTAACTTTTTGGGCGTTTTTGTAATGACTCTTGTTAATGCTACAGTTGCCGAAACCATAACCAAAATGGTTGATTTTGGCTCTAACCCTGACGAGGCAATTATAGCTCTTAGCGCCGCTTTATTTGCAATTGTTCTTTGGGCAACCCTTGCCTGGGTGTTTGGAATACCCACAAGCGAAAGCCATGCCCTTATTGCCGGTCTTACAGGCAGTGCAATAGCTCTTCACGGAAGCCTTGAGGGTGTTAACGGCGGAGAATGGATAAAGGTTGTTTATGGAATTTTTATTTCGGTAATTTTGGGATTTAGCCTTGGCTGGGTTGTTTGCAAGCTGGTTACCAAGCTTTTTTATAAAGCTAACCGCCCTAAAACAGAACCCTTTTTCCGCGGCGCTCAAATAACCGGTGCGGCGGCAATGGCCTTTATGCACGGCGCACAGGACGGACAAAAGTTTATGGGTGTTGTTTTGCTTTGCGTATATATGTCTAAGGGTCAGGCTTTACCTAAGGATATAGATATTGCCGGTGATTATCTCTGGCTTATGGTACTTTGCTCGGTTGTTATGGCCGCAGGTACGGCAATGGGCGGCAAAAAGATTATTAAATCTGTGGGAATGGATATGGTTAAGTTAGAAAAATATCAAGGCTTCTCTGCCGATATTGCGGCCGCTCTTTCCCTTTTATTCTGCTCTGTTTTCTCTCTTCCTGTTTCTACCACCCATGCAAAAACCACATCTATTATGGGTGTTGGCGCAGTAAAGCGCGTTTCTGCAATTAACTTTGGTGTTGTTAAAGAAATGGTGCTAACCTGGGTGCTAACCTTCCCCGGCTGCGGTATGGTAGGCTTTTTAATGACAAAGCTGTTTATGTTCTTGTTTACTTAATTTTACATATAACATATACCAGAAAGGAAGTTTAAAAATGGCTAAAGGCGATAAATTTTATTTTGACAATTTTACAGCAAGTACAGCCCTTTCTAAAAAAGCGGCGTTATATTTGGTAGAATGTCTTGAAAACTATAATCCCGAAAATATTGAGCAAATGCTCCAAAAAATGCACGAAATTGAGCACAGCGCCGATAAAAAGAAGCACGAAATGAACGAGGCTCTTATTAAGGCTTTCGTAACACCTGTTGACCGTGAAGACTTGGCTATGCTAAGCCATAACTTAGATCAGGTTACAGATAAAATTGAAGAAATACTTCAAAAGTTTTATATTTATAACATACAGTCTGTAGAGCCGGGTATTATTGAGTTTGCAAAAAAGCTTGTAAAATCTACCGAGCTTCTTTGTCAGCTTATGGGCGAATTTGAAAACTTTAAGCGCTCTAAAAAAATACGCTCAATTATTATTAGTCTTAACGATGTTGAGGAGGAATGTGACAGCCTTTACCTCACCTCAATGAGAAACATTACCAAAAACCCTGCAGACGCCTATACTGCTATTTCTTTTTGCAAGATATATGACTGCTTTGAAGCCTGCGCCGATGCTTGTGAACACGCCAGCGAATGTGTAGACACAGTTATTATGAAAAACACCTAAAAATTTTATAACTGTATAAAACCCCTTTGTCTTAAGATAATTATTATAAGACAAAGGGGCACAGTTTTTACAAACAATATAGAGGTAACAATAAATGGACTATAATTTTCATACACATACCGTCAGAAGCAATCACGCTACCGGCAAGGACGAAGAATATATTATAAGGGCAGTAGAAAACGGCATAAAATATATGGGTTTTTCAGACCATATTCCCATAGTTTTTCCAAACGGTAAGGAGTCGCATTTCAGGGTTCCCACAAGCATTGCCGCCGATTATTGCCGCGATATAAAATTGCTGGGCGAAAAATATAAAGATAAAATTAATATAATAGTTGGGTTTGAGGCCGAATATTATGCCGAATATTTTGAAACCCAGCTTAAAAATGCTATAAGCTATGGCGGGGAATATTTGATTTTAGGTCAGCATTATTCGTTCCCCGAAAATATGGGCGCAAAGCCTTCCACAGCCCCCTCGAACAGTGAGGACGAGCTTAAAAGCTATGTTGATGTTGTTATTTCAGCTATGAAAACAGGGGCCTTTACCTATGTTGCCCACCCCGATATTTTTAATTTTACAGGGGACAGACAAGCTTATGCAAAACAAATGAGAAGACTGTGCGCCGCTTCCAGAGAGCTTGATGTTCCGCTAGAGATTAACTTTTTAGGCATTCGTGATAACAGAGCCTATCCACACCTACCTTTTTGGGAGATTGCAGGAAAAGAAAAATCGCCAGTGACCTTTGGCTTTGATGCCCACGACCCACACAACGCATATGATGGCAGCTCACTTGATGTAGCCAAAAAAATGGTAAAAAAATATGGCCTAAACTATATTGGCCGACCAAAAATTATTTTTATTAAAGATTTAAAAAAGGGCTAAAGAAAACTAACCATACTACACCCTTAAAATAAGCCAATTTGTAAAAAAAGTGTATTATAGAGCTATACGCATACTTAACTGCCCCAATTTGTACGAAAAGCACAAATTGGGGCAGTTAAGCAAGGTAGGTAGAGTTTTAGTAAATATAAATGCTGTTTTTCGGCGTACAATCAAAGGTGCAAAAAGAAAACAACACAACAAATTCTTTTAAAACAAACTTTCATCTTATTTTTTAGTAAAGTGTTGCCTATTATTGATTTATCTAATTTATTTACATATAATTACCCGTATTAACTTGATTATATCGACTAAATATGCTATTACGTAATGTGATATATTATATTGTTTTAAGTAAAGGCTTGAAATATGTGTGAAGGAGAGAAAATCTTTATAAGCAAGCAAAGGATAATTCTGTCCTTTTCAAGCGTCAACCTAAATGTATAATCAAATTACTGACTGTTAAACACACAGGTTTTCTATGTGCGTTTAGTTGGTGTTTTATTTTAGGAGAGAAGAAAGTGTCTAAACATTCAAAACAAAAGCAGAGCTTTTTCTCTGCCTAGGGTGTTATTGTTTTCTAGCCTTAATAAATCAACCTCTTGCTAAGGGTTTAGGGTTAATTAGAGTGCAGTGCTTAGCTTTTATTTTTTACGGTGCAAAGTTAAGGTCTGCCGGAAAGATTTCCGAGACTTTAAACATTAAGAGAGAAAAGAAGGACGGCAAGTAGCCGTCCCATACATAAATTAAAGATTTCTACCAATGTCTACCACGAAAAAAGAGATATTTTTAGGTAAAATTCAAAGTCAAATTTAGGCATAAAAATCGCCCAAACCCGAATTATCACTAGGTTTGGACGATGGTGCGGATAACAGGAATCGAACCTGCACTGAGTTGCCCCGACTAGAACCTGAATCATTTAATGGACAGTTCAGCATAGTGTTTCCAACATCATTAAAGTTCCTTTAAAACCGCATAAATAAAGGATTTTTCAGTAAAAACAGTGATTTTATCAGCAATTCGGTAAAATCACTGTTTTTGATGTTTTATAGAACTTTGGTAGACATTTGGAAGACAACATCATTATAAAAAGACTTACAAATAATCAGATGCTTTTTTTGCCTTTTGAAATGATTTAGCTATTTTATTATGATCCTTCTTTTTGAATGCTGCTAATTGATCCTCGTTTGCAAAGCAACGTGTTGATGTGTACATAGGCTCATCATCGCTCTTGTCACCTAACGAAAGAGTATATTTTTTATCCATTTTTGTGTAATCGTTTAGTTTTGCATCAAAAACACATATAAAGCAAGGCAAAACTTTTTCTACTCCAAACAATTCAAAAGAGTATGTTGCTTCAAACTGAAACATAAGCAAACTTCCAATGGCACTTTTTAACTTTTCTTCATCATCGATATTCCAACCACCATCTAATGTTTTAATCTGTTGATTGTCACGTATTGGCTTATTTTTGTAATATTTGAAAATTAACATTATAGACTATTTAGTAGATTACACTTGTAATTTTTACAATTGTAGTTTATAATTAATTCGTTGCAATAAACAATTTTTCGACACTAAAATACAAAGGTGTTGACATTAAAATACAATTGTAGTACAATAGTGTACAGAAAGGTGAAGTAAATGGATAAAAAATTAATTATTACTTCGAAAAAGTACAGGGGCGAGACTATGGTAGTATCATCACGACTAACAAATGAATTAGTTGAAGAACTTGATAAGATCGCAGATAAAACCGGGCGCACAAGGAACGAGATTATTCAGTTGTGTCTGGAGTTTGCTGTTGATAACCTTGAAATTGAGGAGGGCAAATCTAATGGCACAAATAACTGATGTTATTAAGTACGAGGGCGACAATAGCACCTTTATATGGAAGCATCCTTGCGAGGATTTTAATAGCCTTACTCAGCTTATAGTTCACGAAAGCCAAGAAGCTATATTCTTTATGAATGGCCAAGCACTTGATTTGTTTGGTCCGGGTCGGTATACTCTTGAATCACAGAATATACCTCTTATTGGTAAAGCCCTAAATCGTGCTACAGGTGACGTGTCTCCTTTCCATTGCGAGGTTTATTTTATAAATAAAACTGAGCAGATGTCTATTAAGTGGGGTACGGATTCAAAGGTTCAATACATAGAGCCTACTTACGGTTTTCCCCTTTCTGTTGGCGCGTCAGGCGAAATGAGCCTGCGAGCTGAGGATAGCAGAAAACTGCTTGTGAAGTTAGTGGGAACAGAAGCTTATTTAGAGCAACAGAAATTAGTTGCTTACTTCCGTTCTTTCCTAATGACAAGAGTCAAGACATATATCGCACAGGTTATGAAGTCGAGTGCTATCAATATTTTTGAAATTGATGAGCATTTAACGGAATTTTCTGCTTCTATAAAGAAATTGCTACTGGGTGACTTTTCAGGATACGGCATTTCTCTTGAGCAATTCTTTGTTACCACTATTGTAAAACCTGACGGTGACACTCAATATGAGAAATTTAAAGAGCTTCACTTCCGCAAGTATGCGGATATCGCCGAAGCAAAACTTCGTCAGCAGACTGAAATTATTAATGCAGAAACTGAAGCCCAAAAGACTATTATTGATTCTAAAGCACAAGCAACAAAACGTGCACAAGAAGGTTATACTTATCAGCAAGAACGTGGCTTTGATGTTGCAGAAAAGGTTGCAGAAAATGAAGCGGTCGGAGAGTTTACCAATATGGGTGTTGGCTTTGGAACAATGGCTGGTGTTGGTGGTGCTGTTGGCGGAATGGTTGGCGGTGTCATGCAGGATGCAATGGGCTCGGTTATGAATCCCGTTACCCATTCAAACAATACTTCTGCGACTACATTTTGTGAAAATTGCGGTGAAAAACTTAACGCAGGATCTATGTTCTGCGAAGAGTGTGGAACACCTATTGCAAAAGCAAACGACATCTGTAGTAAGTGCGGATACAAATTTGAACGCCCCGGCAAGTTTTGCCCCAAGTGCGGCACCAAGCGAGAGGTATAGATCATGAAGAAAACATTTAAGTTTTATGTGATTATATGGGTGATATGTCTTTTGTTGTTTAATGTTATCGCATTTGTAATTCCTAATGAGATAGCCGGCATCAGCAAATTTGATGGTGCGTTTTGGGTTGGATACATATTTATCACCCTTGCTTTTATAGGTCAGTTAATTTGCGCTTATATTGCATTTAAAGCAGAAAACCTTAAAAAGTTATTTTATAATATACCACTTATATCCATAAGTTATATCGGGCTTGTTGCAATGCTTGTTGTCGGCGGACTGACAATGGCAATACCACATTTCCCGAACTGGATAGGTATTATCGTTTGTCTGCTGGTATTAGGGTTTACGGCTATTTCTGTTATTAAAGCAACCGCAGTTGCAGAGATTGTTTCAAAAATTGATAATAAAATAGCGGCAGAAACCGCTTTTATTAAAGCAATAACCGTAGACGCTCAAAATTTGATAAGCAGAGCCAATGCACCGATGCTGAAAGAACAGTGCAAAAAAATCTATGAAGCATTACGATATAGTGATCCGATGTCAAATGTGGCACTTGCAGATGTTGAACAGCGTATTAAAGAGGAGTTTGATGCATTAACAGATGCGGTTATTGCCGATGATTTGGATGCGACCGAATCTTCAGTTAAGGAACTAACTACACTTATTGCTGAACGCAACAATAAGTGTAAAGCATTAAAGTAAAAACAAAGGAGTTTTAAAATTATGAAAAAGATGAAATGTGAAGTGTGCGGCAGCACAAGTATTAAAAAAGTGAGCGACACTACCTTTGAGTGTCAGGAATGCGGTGTACAATATGACAAAAATGAAGTCATGAAACTTTTAGTTGAAGTTTCTGATGTTGCTAGTAAGAATGAGGAAATCTGCGAGGATAGGTCAAACAACAGCGGGAACAATTTTTCATCCACGCCGGACGTATTTATTGAGATGGAGGAAAATTTCTCTATGACTGTTAAAGATTCCTTTTTTATTAACGGAAGAGGTGCGATTGCAGTTGGTGAAATCGATAGCGGCAGAATCGAGGTCGGTGAAAACGTTAAGATCAATGGAGAAGTATATAAGGTTTCCGGTATTGAAATGTTCAGAAAACAGTTAGTTGAAGCCGAATCAGGGATGACAGTTGGTTTATTGATTCATTCATATAGGGGCAAAATATCTGCCGGAACTATAATTACAAAATAACACTAACGGGGGAAGTAACATGAAAAAGATGCAATGTGAGGTTTGCGGTAGCACCGATATAAAAAAGGTTGACGATTCAATTTTCGAATGTCAAAGTTGCGGTGTGCAATACGATAAAAGTGAAGTGCAAAAATTATTAGTTGAGCTTACGGGTGAAGTAAAAATAGATCGCTCCGAAGAAATAGAAAATGCACTCACGAGAGCTGAACAATTTTCAAATGAAGAGGATTATACTAAAGCTTTAGAATACTATAACAAGGTTTTAGATTTGGAACCCGATAATGAGGTAGCACATGAAGCTATTGATGCAATTAATGATAAGTTAGGACAAAAGCGCGAAAAAGAGCTAGCAGATGCTAAAGGTCGTCAATCTGCAGTCAAAGTTTTAAAGCATAATGTGGAACCTGATGAAGGCGTATCTTATTTTTTGAAAGCATTAAAAAATGCACCTGAGGTTACTCCTGATATTTATAAAGAAATTGAAATCATGTCTATAAAGCAGGGATACTATCCTTTTTCTGCTGTAAGCAAACAATATTCCGGAACTTATGATGGTATTGCTTGCTATAGAAAGCAAGTGCCCTATACAGATTATGAAACAAAAACAGATTATCACAATAAGAATCAAGATGGATCCTATAAAAAAGTTCAGGTTGCTGTGACAAAATATCGCGAGGAAATTGATCGTCAAAAAGTAAACGGTTCATTCCTTGTAAACCATTTTGGAGTGTTTTCTGTTAGTCAAAAGATGAGTGATTTACTTACTTCCATTGCACCTGAAAAATATGATATGGCGATAACCGGGGACGCATATTACGATGAAATTCTTGGAGCTGAACTGCAAAGAACACATTTTAACGATGTGGTTTTAAGACAGCTTGAAAAGCAGATTATGGGTAATTATGGTGCAATTAAAAACTCCTTAGTAGAAGTTCGCACTTCGGAACAGAAGGAGATTGGAAGCATAGAAATATTTAACGGAAATACCGATGCAAATTGGGAGCGACGTATAACTGATTTATTTGCATCTGAAGTACGTACCAAAGCCGGCGAAGAGGTAAATAAAATTATTCCCGGAGATTTTAACGAAGATGTAAATTATCGCTGGGGTGAAAAATATAGCGATATACAAACCATCTATATTCCAATACAAGTAATAGAATATGCTTATCGTGGAAAGTTCTTTGTTTCGGCAATGATATTAATAAAATCCAACAACATAATTCTTTCTTATCCTTGTACTACGGAAGTTAAAAGCGTTGAAAATACTGCCGAAAAGGCAATTACTGCAGCAAAGAGAAAACCTTTCCCACCATTTTTAATAACACTATATGGTTTTTTAATCGTTGGATTAATTGCAGCGTTCTGGGTAGGTGTGGTAAAAGGAAATGGTGAAGAAGCAACCTTTTGGGCTGTGTTTGGCCTTATTGGCGGTATCCCCGCAATAATCTGGAATATCATATGGAAATCAAGAAAAGATGCCGCGTTAAAGAAAGAAGTCATTGAGAATTCGGATGTTCTGGATCAGGCTAGAGGTAAATACAACCTTGAACTTGCAAAATGTACCGAAGCTTTTTTCAAGGCTCTTTCTGGTGTAGAATCTATTGAGAAGGCTACGACTGCTGCTAAAAACGCTTCAACCTACAGTGCAGATTTAACGACTATTAAGGGTAGGACAATAGTTACATCTATATCTGGAAATACAAGTGCAAGCACAAATGAAAATAGAACTATACCCAGCCATACTGAGACACTAAAAGATTCTAACGGAAATGATCTCGTGGACGGATGTCAATATACCGTTCGATTAATAAATTCAGGCTCCGATAAAATCGAAGTATGTAAGATTGTCCGCGAAACATGTGGAGTAGGGCTCGCTACAGCTAAAGAAATAGCGGATACACCACGCTCAATAGTTGCTAAAGATGTTTCCTTCGATGTCACGGAAGATTTAGCAGCTAAGCTTAAAATAGCAGGTGCAACCATAGAAATTGAAAAAGTAATGTGAGGGTTTTGAGATGGAAGATAAAAAAATTGAATATTTGAAAAAGCATTTAGAACAAGCATTAAACGATGACAATTACAACGAAGCAAATACTTGTTATCAAGAATTATTAAAACATGTAACCGTTAACGACATTCCGGAGTTGGCGCAAAAAATTAATGATTATAATAAAAAGCAATCAGGTAAAACAAGCCAAAAAATCAATGCTTCAGCAGATGATATAAAAAAACGCACACGTACCGCCAAGAAAAAACATAATATCAATGTAAAAATACAAATTTACGGCATAGCAGGTGGCGTTGGTGCAATGGTTTTAGGTTGTTTTCTTGTAATGTGTGGCGCAGGAATATTTGGTTTGTATAGCGACCCCATTATGTATAGCGGCTTGTATGTGGCTATTGCCGGAGGTGCATTGCTATTGATCGGAACCATCTTTGCATTTATAAAGAATAAATCCGAAATCGCTCTTAATAAATGCAGAAGTGAGGTTTTTAAACTTATCTGTGATGGTGAGGATAAATTAAAATATTTGGAAAAAGTAGAAACCTTTGAAAATGTATATTATGTTGGCCAGGTAAAGGCAGATATGGCACATGGGTTTGGCGTTGGTGGCTATTTCGATAATAATATTGGTCACGGCTTTTATGTGGGAGATTATAAAAACGACAGTAAATCGGGCATAGGAAAACTGATTACTGACGATATGCTCATGACATTAGAAGGCGAATTCAAAGGAAACCAAGCCAATGGTGTTGTCGATATTCAATGGGAGGATGGCGGCGAATGGCATGGAGAATATAAGCAAGGACTTCCCTGGAATGGTCAAGGAAAAACCATTGTAAAAAATAAGGTTCAGGAAGGCGTTTGGAAAAACGGTATGTTAATATCGTAAACTGTAAGTTAAACATAATTTGAATTTATAGAGGTGTAGCTTAGTCATTTGCTATACCTCTAATTTTGTTGTAAAAATCAGAAAAGTCAAATGTAAAAGAAAAAACCGTATGATGTATTAATTTCATTCTTTGGTTTGTGGCTTAAATGTTTGATAAATAATAAAAAGAATTTATTTACAAATTGTTCATAAAAAAGTTTTAGAACTACAAAGAACTAAAAAGAACATAAAAGAATAAAGAAAGCACTCAAAAAGACCTATATTGACCTGAAATGCACTGATTTTGGTGGTGTTGACAAACAAAATTTATGTGTTATAATGAGGTCGTACTTTAAAATTAAGAAGGATATTTTACAAAGAATAAAGCAAAAATTTAGTCCGTAGGTGGAGTGTGATTTCTTTGAGGTATCCTTGTGTAGTACAAGTAGTATATCGAAAAGCTTTTAAGC
>JAFQQN010000022.1 GCA_017410605.1 Clostridia bacterium | reverse complement strand
TTAGATAAGAAAGTGGAATCAAAACCGTGTGACTCCGCAAACCCGCATCGTTAAAGGCTTTGCAAAATGGTAGATACCACTTGAGTACGAGAATTTCGAGTCAGCCCCGTTATGACCACTTCGATAACCCTCCGTGTATGTTAAACTCCAAAATAGAGTTTTAACCGATATTAAATTTATATTAGATAGTGCATTAGATAAGAAAGTGGAATCAAAACCGTGTGACTCCGCAAACCCGCATCGTTAAAGGCTTTGCAAAATGGTAGATACCACTTGAGTACGAGAATTTCGAGTCAGCCCCGTTATGACCACTTCGATACGTCTCCATATAAAATTGTATAGGCTTGCGCCTTGATACCAAATTGCGAGAAAACTGCGAGATGCAAGTTTTCAAAAGTGCATAAGCACATGGCGTAAACGCCGATGAATAGCGGAGTTTCAAAGAGTAGTGCATGACAGACCCGACTATGTTTCGAGTTATACTTCTTCGGCTACTCCGACAACTTTCCGTATGAAATTTTAAACATAAAAACTTATTACCAAAACATTATAGTGTTTTTTGTTTTATTTGTCAAGTGAAAAGCTATAAAACTTTATATGTAAAAGTTTACTCCTTAAAAAAGCTATATTAAACTGTGGAATATATAATTCGCTTATTTTGAGTTTTGTAAAATATTGACAATAGTGTAATTGTGTGTTAAACTTAAGAAAATCGGAAAGTGAGGTGGACAAAATGACAAAGAATATTATTGTAACGATGAAATCAACTGCTGTTT
This sequence comes from Clostridia bacterium, assembly GCA_017410605.1. Classification (GTDB taxonomy): domain Bacteria; phylum Bacillota; class Clostridia; order Oscillospirales; family Acutalibacteraceae; genus UMGS1279. Next base: position 14,108 of record JAFQQN010000022.1, on the reverse strand, counting down.
TGTCCGCCGTATAGTTTTTTTATTTCAACCCGCTGACTGACCGCCGCTGATTTTGTCGGCGGTTTTTTTGTTTTTAATGGGTATTTTTGGCGTTGCTTGTACTGTGTGCAAAGATAAAATACCGGGAAATTTATCTTGGAGGAAATTATGATAAATAAGGAAAAAGATATTAAACTACCACTTAAAAGAATCATTTCTAATAACTTTTTTATGATTAAAATGATGAATAAGGCATCTCCCGGACTCTTTTTAATTAACATACTTTTTAATGTATGGTTCTCACTTTCCGACTTCATTTTTTACACCTTAATGCTTAGATATATAATTAACGGAATAGGGAGAGATATAAAATTCTTGCCTTTAGTTACTACCTTGCTTGTGTGGTTGGTGCTTCAGATTATTATGAGATTTCTTTCAGACCTTTATTACCAGAAATATTATAGTATGAAGCTAAACGAAGTCTTTCGTTATGTACATACCGTTGTTTATAAAAAGGCTGAAGAGGTAGAACTGGGATGTTATGAAAATCCTAAGTTTTATGATGGATTTGTTAAGGCTATTTCTGAATGTCAAAATAGAACCGGTCAGATAATTAATACTATTAACCAGGTAGTTTATAGAGTGGTACATTTTTCTGCCGACTTTATTTTGCTGACGGTTATAGACCCGTTTTTGCTTTTGTTTGTTATATTACCTGTTTTGGTTGCACCCCTTAAGGTGAAATTCAATAAAATAGCCTATAGCAGAACAGTAAAAACACAGATTAACAATAGAAGAAGAGATTATTCTCAAAGGGTATTCTACTTGGCGGATTATGCTAAGGAGTTGCGACTTACCAATATGCCCGGGCTTATGATAAAGTGTTTTCGCGAGGCATCCCTTAAAAATATGAAAATTTTAAAAGAGCATGGAGTCAAATTAGCCGTTATGGCATACATTTCAGCCTTTATAAGTGAAATTTTAGCGCCTTTGGGTGCTACGTTTTATTCGGTATGGAAAACTTTAGGCGTAAAAACAATGGCCTATGGCGACTGTGTTGTAGTTATTAATTCAATTGATAACCTAGCAAATACTCTTACAAACTCGGCAGATATTTTAATGAAGTTTCAGGAAAATGCGCTTTTCATTGAAAATTTAAGAGAATTTTTGAGCTATGAACCTAAGATTAAAGAAGGTGAGCTTTGTTTAAAGGAAAAGGGAAGCCTAGTGCTTAATAATGTTTTCTTTAAATATGACGGTGCAAAGGACTACACACTAAAAAATGTTTCAATAGAAATCGGGCCTAATGAAAAGGTGGCCATTGTGGGGCATAACGGTGCCGGAAAATCTACCTTGGTTAAATTGTTACTGAGACTTTATGACCCTACTAGGGGAAGCATTACATATGCCGGGCAAAATGTTAAGAATTACCGTCTTAAGGAATTTAGAAATGCATTTTCGGTAGTTATGCAGGATTTTCATATATTTGCTATGTCGGTGTTTGATAACGTTATGCTAAAAAAACATAATGAAGAGAATCGAGAAAAGGTAAAATCGTCTCTTGAAAAAAGCGGACTTTACCCCAAAATTGAAAGCTTCGCTAATAAAGAAGATACTATAATGACAAGGGAATTTGATGATAAGGGAGAGCAGCTTTCCGGCGGAGAGCAACAAAAACTTGCTATCGCCCATGTTTATTCTAAAGAGAACCGATTTGTTATTTTAGACGAGCCCTCCAGCGCATTAGACCCAATTGCCGAATATGAAATGTATGAGCGTATGAGAGAAGCCTGTAAGGATTGCGGAATAATTTTTATTTCTCACCGACTTTCTTCGGCTGTTACGGCAGATAAAATATATTTAATGGAAGATGGAACGGTAGCCGAAAGCGGAACCCACCGTCAGCTTATGGAGAAAAAGGGCAAATATGCCAGTATGTTTTTAAAACAGGCTGAAAACTATGGGGAGGTGGAATAATGGGTAATGCGAAAGACAAAAAAGTTAAAACAAAGGCGCTGAAGAATGACTTTTGGATGCTGGGCCTTATTTGGAGGTTTACCCCATCTTATGTAATTCTTTGTCTAATAGACGGTGTTTTTCTAGGTATTAACAGTTGCATAGGAATGTTGTTTATTAAATATTTGCTAAACTTCCTTACAAACAACAGCGGCTTGGGGAAAATCTCTAACCTTGTTATTGCTTATGGGTTATATATAGCAATTTTTAATATGTTCTTCTATTGGTTCTATCAGGTGTTTTTACCTTATACTAAAGAGAAGCTTCATAGGGAAATGTGTAGCAGTATGTTTTTAAAGGCCGTAAGTCTGGATTTGGAAAAATATGATGACCCGGAATTTTATGACGACTTTATATGGGCTATGGAACAGACATATATAAGAGCTACTAATCTAATGGATGATACCGAGCGAATGACAAGTCGAATGGTTGGTTCTGTAACGCTGGTGGGAATTTTCTTTGGTATAGATCCACTTATGGCAGTTTTGATTTTGGCTTTTGCCATAACCAGAATCATCTTTACCACCCTTTTAAACCGAACTAATGTTAAATTTTTCTCTGAAATAAATCCTCTTAACCGAAAGGATAATTATATTCGAAGGGTTTTTATGCTTCCCGACTATGCTAAGGAAATAAGGGCGACTACGGTTGCCGAGCCGCTTTTTGACGAGTTTGATAAAAACAAGCTTAAAAAGGATGAGTTGGTTGAAAAATATTCTTTTAAGAGGGTGCTTTTTCAGTTTTTAGGTATGGCTTTGCCGGTTATTGGAGAGACCTTGTTATACATAATTCTAATATATAAAATTATGGTTTTGAAGACAATGCAGCTTGGCGATCTTACCGTTGCAATAAGTGGACTTTGGAAAATATCTTGGAATTTGAGGGATCTGGCCGATCGTCTTATTCGGTATCATGAGCATGGAATTTTTATTGAAAAGATAATAAAGTTTATGAAGAATGTTCCTTCAATTGTGGGCGGAGAGGTTGATGCTCCCGAATTTGAAGAGTTGGAAATTAAGGACCTTGAATTTTCATATACCAAAGACGGTCAACAAATAACCGCCTTAGATAGGATAAATATGAAAATACGGCAAGGAGAGAAAATAGCAATAGTAGGTTACAACGGGGCGGGTAAAACCACTCTCACAAAACTGATAATGCGTCTTTATGACCCTAAACAGGGAACTATTAAATATAACGGCAAAAACCTTAAGGAATATTCAATAAACAGTCTTAGAGATAAAATGGTTGCTGTATTTCAGGATTATAGAATTTTTGCCGGAACAGTTGCAGAAAATGTTGTTGGCGGTGAGTTTGACGGTAAAAATGAAGAAAAGGTTTTAAAAGCACTGGAAAAAAGCGATTTTTGTGCAAAGCTTAAAACACTTTCTAATGGAATTTCAACCTTACTTACAAGAGAATTTGAAGACGACGGCACTGAGCTTTCGGGTGGTGAAAAACAAAAGTTGGCCATTGCCAGGGCTTTTTATAAAAATGCTCAGCTTATTATTATGGATGAGCCCTCTAGCGCATTAGACCCCGATGCTGAGTATAATCTTAACCGTTCTATTAGCCGGTATGCCGAAGATAAAACCGTAATATTTATTTCCCACCGTCTTTCCACAACCCGACATGCTGATAGAATTTATATGTTTGAAAAGGGGAAAATTGTAGAGAGCGGAACCCATGAAGAGTTAATTGCTAAAAATGGCAAATATGCATATATGTTTAACCTTCAGGCTGAAAAATATCGAAAAGCCGCAACTGAAAAACAAGATTGAAACTATTTTGAAAATTTGTTATAATAATAGCTATAATGTAAGTGGTTTTGGAGGAAATTATGGAAAAATTAGGTTTTGGTTTGATGAGGTTGCCAACCGTTTTAAATAACGAAAAAAAGGCAATTGATATTGAAGAGCTTAAAAATATGGTAGACACTTTTTTAGAAAATGGCTTTACATATTTTGATACAGCCTGGATGTATTGCGAGTTTGAAAGTGAAAAGGCAATAAAAACTGCCCTTGTAGACCGTCACCCAAGAGATAGCTTTAAACTTGCAACCAAGCTTCACGCAGCTTTTTTGAAGACTAAAGAGGATAGGGATATTATTTTCAATAAACAGCTTGAAAAAACAGGTGCAGGGTATTTTGATTATTATCTTATACACGACATTGAAAAAGAGTTTTACACCATTTTTGAAGACCTTGACTGCTTTAATTGGCTTATGAACAAGAAAAAAGCCGGGCTTGTAAAAAACATAGGTTTTTCTTTTCACGATAGTCCGGAGTTTTTAGATAAGGTTCTAACAGAGCACCCGGAAATGGAGTTTGTTCAGCTGCAAATTAATTATCTCGACTGGGAAAGTAATTCTATACAGTCAAGAAAATGCTACGAGGTGGCACGAAAACATAATAAGCCCATTATTGTTATGGAACCGGTTAAGGGTGGAACTCTGGCAAATATGCCAAAGGAGGCTGTAGAGCTGTTTAAGAAATATCATAGCGATTGGTCGGTGCCCTCTTGGGCAATTCGATTTTCTGCCGGGCTTGATGGAGTTTTTATGGTTTTGTCAGGTATGAGTAATATGGCTCAGCTGACAGATAATATTAGCTATATGAAAGGCATAAAGCCACTAAGCCAAGAGGAAAAAGAGGTTGCCTTTAAGGCGGTGGATATTATAAAGAACAGCATTACTGTACCCTGTACGGGTTGCTCTTACTGCACCGATGGTTGCCCGGCCAACATTCCTATTCCTAAATATTTTGAAATTTATAATGAGGCTAAAAGATATAACGGCTCACAAAAAGAAAATTATAAAACTGCCTCAGATAATAAGGGCAAGGCCGGTGAATGCATTGGCTGTGGACAATGTGAAAGTGTTTGCCCTCAGCACATTGAAATTATAGAGCACCTTAAGGGTGTTGCAAAGCTTTTTGAAGCTTAAATTTAAACAAAAAAATAATGGGTTAATTTAGCCCATTATTTTTTATGCTTATTTGATTTTTTAAATTAATTTCTAACCCTTTGGTTAAATGAAGAGTATTGCTTTTATCAATAAAGACAGCTTCGGTTTGAGGGAGAGAGTCAACATATTTTATACCCTCTTCTAGGCCTAGTAAAAAGCAAAGAGTGGAAAGGATATCAGCATCTGTTGCGGATTTTGAAATAATAGTTACGCTTGAAAGCAAATTGTTAACCGGCATACCTGTTTTTGAATCCAAAAGATGGTGGTAAAGAACTCCGTCTTTTTCAAATGAGCGCTGATATGTTCCACTTGTTACCACAGAGCAATCTTCGGCAAGAACTGTGGCAATCACCTCTTGCCCTGTTGGGTTTTGTATTCCTACCGAAAAAATTTCGCCATCATCGTCGCCCACAAGTGTGACGTTGCCGCCAAGGTTTATAATGGCTGAGGTAACACCCTGTGCTTTTAAATAATCATTAAGCTGCTTAGCAACATAGCCCTTTGCTATGGCACCAAGCTCTAGTTGGGCACCGCTTTTAAGGCTTATTTTTTCTGCTGTTACCGAAAGCTTTTTATAACCTACTAAATTGGCCGCTGTTAAAAGCTCTTCCTTTTTAGGAACGCTTTGGCTTTTGAAATCCCAAAGAGCAGTAAAAGGGCGAACGGTTGGGTCGAAAACCCCCTGCGACAGCTCAGCATATTTAAGTGAAGTATTTAAAACATCTACAATATGTGGGTCGGGATTTTCTAAAGCGCCCGAGTTGTTAAGCTTATAAATAGTGGAGGAGGGTAGGTTTGCATCCATCATATTGCAAAGGCTGTTGCAAAGAGCAACTGCGCCGTCAAGTGTTTCTTCTTTGCCGTCGTAAAGCGTTATAGTGCAAACGGTATCGGCGGCAAAAAAGGTTCGCGAAAGTTTTTGCTCACAGCCTATTAAAGATGACGTAAGCAAAATGAATAACAAACATATAAATGTAGCGAAAATTTTTCGCAATATTCTTTTATTCATCTAACTTCAAAACCGCCATAAAGGCTTCTTGTGGAACTTCAACCGAGCCTAACTGACGCATACGCTTTTTACCCTCTTTTTGCTTTTCAAGAAGCTTTTTCTTACGGGTAATATCACCGCCGTAGCACTTGGCAAGAACGTCTTTACGAAGAGCCTTTACAGTTTCTCTTGCAATTATCTTGCCGCCTACAGCAACCTGAATGGGAACCTCGAATAACTGACGGGGTATAAACTCTTTAAGTTTTTCGGCAATGCGTCTGGCCCTAGCATAGGCACTGTCAGAATGAACAATAAATGAAAGAGCATCTACAACGTCACCGGCTAACATAACATCTAACTTAACAAGCTTTGAGGTTTGGTAGCCCTTGGTTTCATAGTCGTAACTTGCATAACCGCGAGTACGGGATTTTAAAGCATCAAAAAAGTCGTAAACAATTTCACCAATTGGCATAACATAGTGAATGTCAACACGGTCGCCCATATACTGTGTATCACGGTATTCACCGCGCCTTTCCTGGCAAAGACCCATAATGTCGCCAATATATTCTCTTGGAGAGAAAATGTGAACATCTGCAACAGGCTCCATTGCGCTAACAATGGTGGCAGGGTCGGGGTAATTTGTTGGGTTATCTACCTCTATTGTTTCCCCTGAAGAAAGCTCAAATTTATAAACAACACTGGGGGCGGTGGTAACAAGATCTAAATTATATTCACGCTCTAGGCGTTCTTGTATAATTTCCATATGAAGAAGACCCAAGAAGCCGCATCTAAAACCAAAGCCTAAGGCCTGAGAGGTTTCGGGTTCAAACAGTAAAGAGGCATCGTTAAGCTGAAGCTTTTCTAAGGCTTCTCTTAAATCGTCATACCTTGCGCCGTCGGCAGGGTAAATGCCGCAGAAAACAACCGGGTTAACCTTTCTGTAACCCTCTAGCGGAGCTTCAGCGGGGCGCTCAGCCAAAGTGATTGTATCACCCACACGGGCATCGCCAACCGTTTTTATTGAAGCGGCAAGATAACCAACCTCGCCGGCCTTTAAGACGTCACAAGGCACCATTGTTGTAGCCATTTTGCGGCCAATTTCAACCGTTAAAAATTCTGCTCCTGTTGCCATCATACGAACGGTTTGCTGAGGCCTTATTTCACCTGAAACTACCCTGAAATAAACTATAACGCCCTTATAAGGGTCGTAATATGAGTCAAAAATAAGGGCTTTAAGCGGCTCTGAAGAGTCACCCTTAGGTGCAGGAATTTCGGTTATAAGCTTTTCTAGAATTTCTTCAACATTAAGGCCTGTTTTTGCCGAAACCATAGGCGCTTCATCGGCAGGGATACCAATAATGTCTTCAATCTCAGCCTTAACGCGGTCGGGGTCGGCACTGGGAAGGTCAATTTTGTTTATAACCGGCAAAAGTTCAAGATTGTGGTCAACAGCAAGGTAAGTGTTGGCCAAGGTCTGGGCTTCTATGCCTTGGGAAGCATCAACCACCAAAACCGCACCCTCACAGGCCGCTAATGAACGGGAAACCTCATAGTTAAAGTCAACGTGGCCGGGGGTGTCAATAAGGTTGTATTCATATTTCTCGCCGTTTTTGGCGGTGTAATAAAGGGTTACAGCGTGTGCTTTGATAGTTATTCCACGTTCACGCTCTAAATCCATACTATCTAAAAGCTGGTCTTCCATTTCCCTTTGTTCAACCGACTGTGTCAGTTCTAAAAGCCGGTCAGCAAGGGTAGATTTACCGTGGTCAATATGGGCAATAATGCAAAAATTTCTTATGTGGTCCTGAGGTATAGACAAGATAACCTTCTCCTTAAAACAGATAAAAATATAAATTTAATTTATTATACAATACTTTTAAAAATAATTCTACCTTTTGTTTAATATTTTTATAAAATCATACTAAATTATTAAATTATTACCTCAAAATCGTTGACAAAAGGGAAGTTTAGTTATATGATATTCTTAAGTATGTAATTTGGATTAGTTTGTTTTAACAAGCGTTAATATTGGAGGTTAAAAATAATGAAGGAACTTGCAAAAACCTATAATCCTTCAGAGGTTGAGGACAGAATATATCAGTTTTGGTTAGACGGAGGTTATTTTCACGCCGAGCCTGACCAGAGCAAAAAGCCATATACAATTGTTATTCCGCCACCAAACATTACAGGTCAGCTTCATATGGGCCACGCGCTGGATAACACCTTGCAGGATATTCTTATCCGTTTTAGAAGAATGCAGGGTTATTCCACCCTTTGGATGCCCGGTACAGACCACGCATCTATTGCCACCGAAGCAAAGATTGTTGAGGCCATGAAGGCTGAGGGCATTACTAAAGAGGATTTAGGAAGAGAAGAATTTTTAAATCGTGCTTGGGCTTGGAAAGACAAATTCGGTTCTAGAATTATTTCTCAGCTTAAAAAGCTTGGTTCTTCCTGCGATTGGGAAAGAGAGCGCTTTACCCTTGATGAGGGTTGCTCCAAGGCTGTTAAAGAAGTTTTTGTTCGCCTTTACGAAAAGGGTTTAATATATCGTGGTGAGCGTATTATAAACTGGTGTCCACACTGTAAAACCTCAATTTCCGATGCAGAGGTTACCTATGAGGAAAAGGACGGAAGCTTCTGGCATTTGCGTTATCCCCTTAGTGACGGAAGCGGTTATGTTGAGGTTGCAACCACCCGCCCAGAAACTATGATGGGCGATACTGCCGTTGCTGTTCATCCAAATGACGAAAGATATAAAAATATTATCGGCAAAACAGTAATGCTTCCCCTTATGAATAGGGAAATTCCGGTTGTTGCCGACGAATATGTTGAAATGGATTTTGGTACAGCTGTTGTAAAAATCACACCTGCCCACGACCCTAACGATTTCGAGGTTGGTCTACGCCACAATCTTGAGGTTATAAATGTTATGACCGACGAGGCCGTTATTAATGAAAACGGCGGAAAATATTGTGGTATGGATCGTTATACCGCTCGTAAGGCCGTTGTTAAAGACTTGGAAGACCTTGGCTTGTTAGTTAAGGTTGAGCCTATGAAGCATAATGTTGGCTCTTGCTACCGTTGTAACAGTGTTGTTGAACCCAGAATTTCTAAGCAGTGGTTCGTTAAAATGGAACCCCTTGCAAAACCTGCTATAGAAACTGTCAAAACGGGTGAAATTAAGCTTATTCCTGCCCGTTTTGAAAAGACCTACTATAATTGGATGGAGAATATTAAAGACTGGTGTATTTCCCGTCAGCTTTGGTGGGGTCACCGTATTCCGGCTTGGTATTGTGCAGATTGCGGCGAAATTGTTGTTTCTAAAGAAGCACCTTCTGTTTGTCCTAAGTGTCAAAGCACAAAACTTAGCCAGGACGAAGACACTCTTGATACTTGGTTCTCTTCGGCTCTTTGGCCTTTTTCAACACTTGGTTGGCCCGAAGAAACAGAAGAACTTAAATATTTCTATCCCACTAGCACACTTGTTACCGGCTATGACATTATTTTCTTCTGGGTTTCAAGAATGATTTTTTCAGGCCTTGAATATACAGGGAAAGCACCCTTTAATACCGTTCTTTTCCACGGTATTGTTCGCGACGAACAGGGAAGAAAAATGTCTAAGTCTTTGGGCAACGGTATTGACCCATTGGTAGAAATCGACCAGTACGGCGCTGACGCTCTTCGCTTTACCCTTGCTACAGGTAATACTCCTGGTAACGATATGCGTTATTCTTCTGACCGCGTTTCAGCAAGTAGAAACTTTGCAAACAAAATATGGAACGCTTCTAGATTCTTACAAATGAATCTTGGCGAAAACGAATCCGCACCTTATATACCTGAAAATCTTTCTATAGAAGATAAGTGGATTCTTTCTAAGTTCAACACTTTGGTTCGCGATGTTACAGATAACCTTGAAAAGTTTGAACTAGGTCTTGCGGTTGCAAAGCTTTACGATTTTATTTGGGATGTTTTCTGTGATTGGTATATTGAACTTGCTAAAATTAAGCTTAATAGCGGCGATGAAAATGCGGCAAAAACCGCCCGTGGCGTTTTGGTTTATGTTTTCTCTGAAACCTTAAAGCTACTTCACCCCTTTATGCCCTTTATTACCGAAGAAATTTGGCAGGCATTACCCCACAGCGGCGAAACTATTATGACATCAAAATGGCCCCAATATAGTGAAAAACTTGCCTTTAATACCGAGGAAAACGATTTCCAGGTTATTATGGATGCAATTCGCGCTATTCGTAACCGCCGTAATGAGATGAATGTTCCGCCCTCTAAAAAGGCAAAGGTTGTTATTGCAAGTGAAAAATCCAGTCTTTTTGAAAGCTGTGCATCCTTCATTCAACGACTTGCTTACGCTTCAGAGGTTGAGTGCAATGGTAACTATAACCCCGACGGTGCAGTAACTGTTGTTACCGATGCGGCTACCATTTATATCCCAATGAAAGAGCTTATGGATTTTTCTAAAGAACTTGAGCGCCTTGAAAAAGAACTTGCTAAAGCAAATGAAGATAAAGAGTTTTTCGAGAAAAAACTTAATAATCCCGGCTTTGTTGCTAAGGCACCCGAAAAGGTTGTTGCAGCACAAAAGGAACAGCTTTCTAAGGTTTTAGAAAAAATCGAAAACCTTGTTGCAGGTATTGAAGATATAAAGAAACAAATGTAATTTAACATTAGTGGAGTGATTACATTGGAAGAAAATATTAAAAATGAACATTCCGAAAAGCTTAAAGAACTTAAAAAACGGTTTAGTAAGTTAAAAATCAGAGCCGCAGTAATTTGGCTGATTTATAATGTTATAGTTGATGTTGCCGCTTTTGCCGTTTTCGGAAGCTCTCGTGTAGAATGGTTGGTTTTTACTCTTATTGTAAGTACCGCTATCTCTACACTTGTTATGATAAACACGCTCAATAGGTGGGATAAACTGCGCATTTCTCAAGAAACACAGCTTATGGAACAAACTCCAATGGGAAGACTGAAATTTTAAATTATTTGGCTAACCGGCCTTGCCACTGCAGGGTCGGTTTCTGTATTACTGTAAAGGTGAGTTTTTTATGACATATGACCAAGCATTAAACTATATTCACTCTTTAAATCGCTTCGGCATTAAGCCGGGGCTTGAACGCATACAGGCACTGATGGAGTGTTTGGACAACCCTCAAAAAGGAATGCAATTTATTCATATCGCCGGTACTAACGGCAAGGGTTCAACCTCTACGGCTATCAGTAATATAATGATATCTGCCGGCAAAAAAACCGGTTTATTTATTTCTCCCTTCGTGGTTGATTTTAGAGAGCGTATTCAAATAAACGGCCGGTTTATATCTAAAGAAGACCTTGCCTCTTTAACCGAAAAAGTTGCTAAGTTTCTTCCAAAAGTAAAAAAATTGGTGGGCGATGATGTAACCGAGTTTGAGTTTATTACCGCCGTTGCATTTCTTTATTTTAAAGAGCAAAGCTGTGATATGGTTGTTTTAGAAACCGGCTTGGGAGGGCGCCTTGACAGTACAAATATCATAGAAAATCCTTTGGTTAATGTTATAACAAAAATTGATTTAGACCATACTGCGGTTTTGGGTAATACTGTGGAAGAAATTGCTCTTGAAAAATGCGGTATTATAAAATGTGGTGCAAATGTGGTAACGTCGTCAACTCAAAACAAAAAGGGGCTTAAGATTATAGAAGATACTGCATTAAAAAAGAAAGCAAAGCTATATATCGCCTCGCGCCAAGATGTTAGTAATATTAAGACAAATCCTTTTGGTGTTTCCTTTATATATAAGGGAATGGCCATTGAAACAAAAATGCCCGGCATACATCAGGTTGAAAATATGACCACCGCCGCCGAAACCGCTCTTTGTCTTGGAATAGATAAAGATAGTGTAATAAAAGGTATAGGATATACATCTTTTCCGGCAAGGCTTGAAGTTATATCAAAAGAGCCATTAGTTTTGCTTGACGGTGCCCATAATGAAAACGGCGCTGACGTACTTTGCGATTATTTAGATGAGCATAATTTGAAGCCCGTAATTGTATTGGGGATGATGAGGGATAAAAACTGTGTTTCGGTGGTTCAAAAACTGTCGTTAAGAGCAAGGTCGGTTATAACAGTCACGGTAAAGTCTAACGACAGGGCAGAAACGGCTGAGCGACTAGGTGTGTTGGCAAATGAAAATTGCCAAAATGTTTATTGTGCAGAAACCTATGAAGAGGCTATTTCTATGGCAGAACAAAGGCGTAAAAGCTCTAGTGTACCTTTGCTAGTGTGTGGCTCTTTGTATCTGGCGTCCGATATTCGTCAAAGCTTAATTAATAAATATAAAAAGTAGTGTTTTTCGACAACTGAATATTATTTGTTTTTTAAAGACAAGCAGTTATCTTTTTAGATAAAGGCTTGTCTTTTTTTGTGAGGAGGAAAATAAATGTCACTAAATATTATTCATAGCGGTCAGGTTATTACGGCCTGCCTTGACGGAGAAATAGACCACCATACGGCTGCCGGAATTAGAAATCAAATAGACCAAGCGGTTGTAGAAAACCACCCTACAATGCTAGTGCTGGATTTTAAAAATGTTTCGTTTATGGATAGCTCAGGAATCGGACTTGTTATGGGAAGATATAAGGTTATAAGTGCCGAGGGGGGAGAACTTGCCATAGTTAATACCTCGCCGCAAATAGGTAAGGTAATGAAACTAGCCGGAATGGACAGACTTGCAAAAATAGGAACGGAGGAAATTTTAAATGAAACCGCAAAATAAATTTACAATGAGAATACCCTCAAAATCTGCCAATGAAAGCTTTGCCCGCGTGGCGGTGGCGGCTTTTGTGTCACAGTTGGATCCAACGCTGGAAGAACTAAGTGATATTAAAACAGCCGTTTCCGAGGCGGTTACTAACAGCATAGTTCATGCATATAAAAATCAAATAGGAACAGTTTACATATCTACAGAAATTTATGAAGATAGAAGTGTAAAAATCAAAATACGAGATACTGGGTGCGGTATAGATAATGTGGATAAAGCAATGGAACCCCTTTTCACAACGGTGGGTGGAGAACGCTCAGGTCTTGGCTTTTCGGTAATGCAAAGCTTTATGGATTACTTAAGGGTGTCTTCAAAACCCAAAAAGGGCACCACTGTTATAATGAAGAAGAAGCTTTCGTTAAAGGTTGCAACAAATGGATAGCGAGCGGCTTGTTAATGATAACCTGAAACTGGTTCATTCCTGTTGCAACAAATTCAAAGGTAAGGGCATAGAGTATGACGACCTTTACGGTGCGGGTTGCCTAGGGTTGGTTAAGGCCGCAAAGGCTTATAAAGCTGAGTTAGGTTTTTGCTTTTCTACATATGCTGTTCCGGTTATTTTAGGGGAGATTAGACGACTTTTTCGCGACGGTGGCGCCGTTAAGGTGTCCCGAAGTCTTAAAGAACTTTCTCTTAAAGTTATAAAGGAAAAATCAAGCCTCGCTATGAAACTAGGAAGAGAACCCACGGTAAAAGAACTCGCTCAGACATTAGAAGTAACGCCTGAAGAGGTCGCTGAGGCAATTTGCGCAGCGACCCCTCCGTCATCACTTAGCTATTATAATGAAGATGGCGAGGTCAAAGAATTAGATATTGGCGTAAGTCAAAGCGCCGAAGACAGCGTTGCTGATAAACTTGCTTTAAGGCAGGTGATGGCTCACCTTGAAAACCGTGATAAACAATTGATATTTTTAAGATACTTCCAAAATAAAACGCAAAGCGAAACCGCAAGATGCTTAGGAATGTCACAGGTGCAGGTTTCCAGAAGAGAAAAGAAACTTCTTAAAATAATGGCCGAGTTTTTTTAATAATTTAATATTAGAAGTGTTGCGCGAAAGAGTTTTGTTGATAATTTTCAATAAAACCTTTCGCTTTTTTATAAAAAGGTGTGATAATTTAAACAAATTAAAAAAAATTTAAAAAAAGTGTTGACATTTTGTTTGAGATTTGTTATTATAATTGGGCGCCCTTGAGAGAGGGCAGCGAGATGAACCTTGAAAATTAAACAACGATAGAAGAAAAGGACCCGACAATTCAAGTTGAGAGAAACTTGGTAAAACGGAAGAACAAAACGCTAGTTTTGTTCGTTTAAGAGCTAACAAAGCTTTAAAATAGGTTTAGACACTTT
>JAFQQN010000021.1 GCA_017410605.1 Clostridia bacterium | reverse complement strand
TTAAAATGTCAGGAATTCAAATGGATAAACCGATTAAGAATCAAATTCTTCTTAATGCCGATGCAGTTATAAATAATACTTGTTATTTATCATTTGGTAATCTTTATACAACAAAGGACTTTGTAAAATTTGATAAAGTGAATATCCCCGAAGATGCCTGTGTTACCGATATGTTTGTTGATAAAACTAACGATTCAGAGATTTTGTATGTTTTGGCATCTAAAAAGGTGGATTCAGTCTACAAGAATACAATATATCGTATAGAAAACAACGATTTAATAGAGGTTGTTACATTTAATAAAGATTGTAGTGCTTTGAGTTTTGCTAAACAAGGAAATGATTTTTATATTGGTCTTGGAGGCGATGGATTAATGCTGCAAGACACAGGCAAAATTATAAAAATCTCTGTTGAATAAAGATAATTATAATATTTTAAAAAAGATATGAGAGAAAACAAAATCTCTCATATCTTTTTTGTTCGCCGATTTCCTTTTTTAACATACAATCAAGCCAAATACGAGTTGCTCTGCCATTGCCTTCGCGAAAAGGATGTGCAATATTCATTTCTACATATTTTTCTATTATTTCATCAAAGGTTGATTGCGGCATTTTATCAATATTTTGCAAAGCCGCTTCAAGATACATCAAAGGCGCAAATCGAAAATTCCCTTTTGCAATATTTACAGTGCGGATTTTGCCTGCAAAATCATAAATATCTTCAAACAAAGCTTTATGAATAGCCATAAGAGATTCGGTTTTACTCGCCTCTAAGGTATCCAAAGCACCATTTTCAAAAAGCTCTATAGCCTTTCTCTTGCTAATTCTTTCTTCCTCTTTTGCAAGTTCGACAGAAGATGTTATTCCCAACTTATTTTCAAGCATATCCTCACCTCATTTCATAAATTACATATATTATATCGTACCGTAAGCTTTTTTACAATATAGAAGTAGTTATTGATTAATTTTACACTGCTTACCTGCGTGGTCTATAGTATAATTTTCCTTATAAATAATATTAGAAATTAGTTCGAACTGATAGCCGTCAGCTATTAATTTTTCAATTATAATTGGCAGTGCCGCGGGGGTATTCTTTGCGGCGTTGTGAAATAGCACTATACTCCCCTCTTTAACGTTTTCAGTAACGCCCTTTACTATCATTTCGGTGGTATATTCTTCTTTCCAATCTCTGGAATCAACATACGAAACAAAAGTAATATTTTAATAAGGGCTTGTGCAAATTGCCTATGCTATATTGTTCATAAAATCCTTTAATCTTTTTTCTTCTGCTTCTGCTTCAATATCAAGTCCCATTTTTTTAAGTTCTTCAACTATCTCTATGGAAATATTTTTACACTTTTCTTTTTCGCCAATTTCTGCATAATAGTTTAGTTTTGAATACTTGGCATCAAGGCAAGTGTTATCGAGTTCAATTGCTTTATCCCAATACGATAATGCTTCATCATACCTGTTCAACTTTCCACAAATATCACCACCTAATGTATATATTATCGAATCATTAGGAAACTTTTGAATTGCTTTAATAAAACATTCATAAGCATTTTTTATATCTTTATCAAAAATGTATGCCTGTATCAAACATCTCCAATCAATTACATTGTTAGAACCCTTTTTAATATTGTCTAATGATGATACAACACTTTCATTACTTTTTCCGATTTGCGAAAACAAAAGCATTTTTTGAGTTTTGGTTTTCCAAAAAACATCTGGATTTACATCTGCACCCTTATCAATTACCTTATCAAATAAATCTATCGCTTTATTTATAGAATACTGCATCATAAAGTGGTGTAAAGTTCCATATGTCCATAAATCTTCTGTTGAATATTCACCGCTTTTAATAAGTTTTTTGAACTCATTATCTGCACAAATAAAATCTTCGGGGGTTCGAGTTGTTTCGTAAATAGATGCTAACCGTTGAGCATAATTTTCATATGCTGAAGAATTTGCTTTAAATAGGTCATCAACTGTTACACAGTAAAGTTTTGCGATTTCAGGCAGCAACATAACATCAGGATAGGTTGTGTTGCATTCCCATCGAGAAATGGTTTGAGAACCAACACCTAAAATATCCGCAACTTGTTCTTGAGTGAGTTTCTTTTGCAATCGTAATTTTTTGAGATTATTAGCAAAAATACCATTCATAGTCAATACTCCTTTTTGGTTTTTAGTGAGGCCTCTAATTAAATTATATTTATTTGCTATAAAAAGTCCATATCTTATTTTGTGAATAAACTCGCAAAAACTGTTTAGTAAAGTTTGTTTGATTTTTAAATATTTTTATTGAATACTAATATTGTATTTAGATAATACAATGTAAGAGGAATTTAAAAACGAAATAAAGGAAGGAGCAATATTTTATCTTTGAAAATCACACACAAGAAAACACACACATTAACCCAAAGTCATTGTGCTTGTGTGCCGCCGCTTGATTGTAAATGACATCTCAAAGGCACACCACCATGACATTCAATCGTAAAACTGCTATATCGGGCAGTTTTGGTTGAATACCCCAACCGACAATGTCGGTTTATCGGCGATACGATATATCGCTGTGTTGGGACAGGGTGCGACGGCACCGTCTGTCTTTAATCTGAACATATACGATACAATTTTTTAGGGTGTCGGGCATTGGTTCGACACCTTAAAAATTAGATAAATAATGTCCCCATTAACGAGTGGACGCTCGCGTTCACTTGACAAAGGGGACATTTAGAAAGAAAGGAGCGACAATATGAGTAAATCATTATTTTATCAATTCAATACTGCTTTGGATATGTGCTTTCGTTTGCATTTTGATAAACATAGCGACAAGCATAACCCCGAAAACGATAATAGTCATATAATTAAATCATTATCTTCCAAAAGCAACTTAAAAGACTTTGCACACGATTTTTCGTCATACATAAGGCAAGAATACTCCGTTAAGTTAATAAAGGAAATAACCCCCGAAATGTGCCAAAATTATATAGATTCTAAATACGGAAGTTCTTCATTGCAAAGTATCAAAGCATATAAAAGTTCGCTCTTGAAAATATCTCAATGTGCAAATAAATGCTTTAATATTAAAACCGATTTTTCTGTTGCAATAGACGAAAGCAAAATTGAAAAAACCGAAACAATAAAACAGTATTCTTTTACCAATGAAGAAATGCAAAAGATACTTGCTGCACCTCGCACGTGCGATAGTCTAAATGCCCTAAAATTTGCTTATTGGAACGGCACAAGGGTAAACACATTAGAACGATTAGAAGTCCGTCATATCAATTTTAAGGATAACAAAATCACTATTTTCAAGGACAAGGGTGGTCGCACACGAATTATAGAAATGAACGAAGATACTGCAAAATTATTAAGAGAGCAAATCAAAGGCAAAAACCCACAAGACAAGGTTTTTAACATAAAGAAAAACTCGGTAAATAAATATCTTCGCCGCCGTTGTGAAAAATTAAATATCCGAACGGCAGACGGCTCAAAAATTAAAAGCGGTGTGCACAGTATTAGGAAATTATATTGCGAAAATAGAGAAAGAGACGGACATAGTCGCAACACAATAATTCGTGATATCGGGCACTCTGAAAAAGGGCGACACGATTTGGAAAAGGTATATTTTGAAAGTTTGAAATGAGGACTTGAAAAAAGTTCTCATTTTTTCTTGACAAATAAAATGCCATAAGTTATTAATTATATAACTTAATAATTAAGTATTAAAATATCATACTTACCGGTAAGTATAAAGTTATTACTTACTAGTAAGTAGATAGTATTTTCCTTATGTAAGATATTAAATTATCTTTCTTAAACAAGGTAAAATTAAGGGACTTAAAGTGATTAAAATTATTTCCCTTAAAAAATTTTTAAATTATTTTGCTTAAACTATTGACAAATTTTAAAAAATGTTGTAATAGGTTTAATATACTTAATGTTAGGAAGTGATTAAAAAAGAAAGATTAATATTACACACAAATTGAAAATAACACACAATTTAAAGAGAGCTTATGAAACAACTAAAATAATAAAGAAAGTTGGTTGTTTAATATGCAATCTTATACAATTCAAAATGCAAAAGAAAATGAAGAAAACAAATTTTTAGGTGGATACATTACAGGTATGCACCCCTATCCAGACCGTTCTTATATTTCAATTAGTATGAAAGACGGCACCCAAACCATATACATTATGATTTTTAAAAAATGTGGGTTTGGAAATAGAAAATATGATAATCCAACAGTTAAAATTGTTATGGATGCTTTTGAAAAAGGTATTCCTATAACCTGCATATACACACAAGGTCAAATGGCAAATGTTATGCATTGTGTATATACAAACTTTTCGGTTGATTATTCTAAAAACGAAGAAAAAGAAGAAACTGAAGATACTTCGTTAAATGATAATGACGAAAATAAATATGAACAGTTGGAACTCCCAATTTAAACAAGGTAAAATTAAAAGGGTTGGCACCGCCAACCCTTTTTTTATATCTTCCATTCTATTGTATAATCGCCGTTTTCTTCAAGCAAAATTCTTTTTATTAGTTTTCGGTAAACTTCTTTTGCTTTTTCAATGTCACCAAGTTCCATTTCAATATGTCGCATTTCAAATGCCTCATATTTAATGGGTGTATATGTTGAAAGTTGCAATTCTTTTTGTTCGATTTGGTCTTGTAGTTTTTCAATATAATTTGAAAATGCTCTTTCTAATTTACCATTGTTTAAAGATTGCTCAATAAGATTATCTCGTTTTTCTATTAGTTCGTTTAATTCATCTTCTATTTTTTTATATCCTCGCTCGCTTTCTTCAACTCGCTCTGCCAAGTTTTTAATGACTTCTATAACTTTTGTACGAATGCTTTTTCTTAATGCTTCAAAATCCACCGACTTAAATTGAGCATCGCAATCGTGCAACCCACGATTTTTATAGCAATCTAATTTTGGGTCATTATAAATTTTAATAGCATATTCGCATTTTGCACATTTCAAAAGGCCTGCTAATTCTTTCATTCTTGTAGGTGCATTTGCTCTTTTGATTTGCTGGTTTTGTGCCAATCGTTCTTGCACCTTAACAAATTGAATAGAGGGTATTGTGCCTCTAAAATTTGTTAAATATACTGTTTGTTCTGAAAGGTCGGTATATTTTCTCGTGTTTTTATTTGAAACTCTTTTACCAACTATCGCCGCAGCACGAGTTCCGTTCCATTCTTCTATTGGGTTTAATATTTTTGCCTTTCGCATTTTGAAATATTTGTATAATGTTTCATCCGCTATTGCATAAACGGGGTTTTGCAAAATACGAGCAATCGTAACATTATCAAAAGTTTTCCGTTTTCTGCTTTGATAACCTTTGCTTTCAAGCAACCTTGCCACTTTGCCGAGCGACATTGAAAAATCGTCTTCATAGTGATTAAATGCTAATTTAACGGCAGATATTTCATCATCAATTTTATATAGAGTAGGTATTTTATCATCAATTTTTCCGTTTTTAAATCCGTATGGTGCAGGACCTCCCGCCCATCTGCCGTCTTGTATGCGATGATAATAATTGTCTTTTACTCTCATTTGGATGGTTTCTCGCTCTATTTGTGCAAATTGAGCCAAAATTCCCATAAGTAATTTGCCAGAGGCAGTAGAAGTATCAAAATTTTCTTTTGCACTTACAAAAGAACAGTTATTATCAACCATGTATTGAAAAAGTTGATAAAAGTCCGCAATATTTCTACTTATTCTATCCAAGCGATATACATAGACTGCTCTAATTTTTTTAGATTTAATATCATCTAACATTCGTTGCAGGTCAGGTCTTTGTGTGTTTTTTCCGCTAAAACCTTTATCCTTATATACTATGTATGGTTCATCATCAATTAGTTTAAGGCATTTATTTATTTGTGTTTCTATGCTTTCTGATTCTCTCTTGTCTATCGATTGTCGGGCGTATATCGCTATCATTTTTTACTTCCCCTTTGTTTGTGTATATAATATCAAGTATCTCTTTGAAAATCTTATCCTTTTCACTGCTTGAAGCACCACAAAAGATATCCTTTCCTTGCATATTATATCACATTATTACTTTTGTTGCAAGTGTTTCAACATCCCACTGAATTGTATACATTCCAAGTGAGGTTACGGTGTTAAGCATTGAGTTATTATAATCGCCGTAGGGCGCTCTGAAAAGAATTGGTCTTTTATTTGTAATCGCTTCAATTTTATCGTTACAGTTATTTAGCTCTTCTGTCATTTGGGCGGTGGTCAGTTGAGGCATATGTGGGTGTGAGTTAGAATGATTATGAATTTCGTGACCTGCGTCACTTAATTGTTTTACCGATTCGGGGAATTTATCTACCCAAGAGCCAACCACAAAAAAGGTTGCTTTAATATTATACTTTCCTAAAATTTCTATAAGCTGAGCGGTGTCTTCATTTCCCCAAGCGGCATCAAAGCTTAGGGCTACAGTTTTTTTATCACTTTCAACGCAGTAAATTGGCACCTTTCGTTCTCCCTTAGCAAAGGCCTCGTATGAAAAGGCCCCCACAAAAACTATTACGGCTCCCAAAATTAAAGAAACGGCCACAGTTAAATGCCGTTTTGTAATAACAAAATATCTCATAAAGCGCCTCCGTAAATTTCTTACTACACTTTATGAGATATTTAATATTTTTATAACTATTAACGGTGTTTAACTGACATTAAACACCGTTAATTTTACTTGTTTTCTTTTAAATCGCGGTATTTATATGCGGCCTTATAAATATCACCGCCGCCCATTGTAATTACAATATCACCTGGCATTGCAATTTCATTTATAGCATTAACAACCCCGTCAAAATCCTTTACAACAAGGCAGTCCTTAAGACCTGCGGCAAGGTCTTCCGAGGAAATACCAAAAGTATTAACCTCTCTCGAACCCATTATAGGGGTTAAAATAACCTTGTCAGCTATGTTTAAAGCATCAATAAACTCATCTTTTAAAAGGGCGGTGCGAGAAAAGGTAAAGGGTTGAAAAACTGCAATAACGTTATTATACTTTAAATTTTTAGCGGCGCTAAGGGTTGCAGAAATTTCTGTAGGATGGTGCGCATAGTCGTCAACAAGGGTAATACCGTCAAACTCACCAAGGCGTTCAAACCTTCTTCCTGCGCCCGAAAAGCTTTCAATTGCTTCTTTTATGCCCTCAAAGGTAATGCCAAGCCCGTCGGCAACAGCTACACAGGCCAAGGCATTATAAATGTTGTGTTCACCGGGAATAGAAAGTTCTAACCTACCTAGTCTTTCTCCCCTCTTTATAACGTCAAATGCCATTCCCAAAGCACCTTTAGAAATATTCTCTGCATAATAATCGTTGGTATTTTGTTTACCAAAGGTAACCATTTGGGCATTAACATTCATAACTGCCTTCTTACAGAGAGGGTCGTCACCGTTATAGAAAACCTTACCAGCCATTGAAACGAACTTATTAAATGAGCTAATAAGGTTATCCATTGTTTTAAAATAATCTAAATGGTCGTTATCAATATTAAGAAGAACAGCAGTATCGGGCGAAAGGTGTAAAAATGTGTCTACAAACTCACAGGATTCGCAGACCATATGCTCACTTTTACCGGCACAGCCGTTGGCATTAATAAGGGGCAGTCTTCCGCCAATAACTGCCGTCGGGTCTAGCTTATTAACAATAAGAACCTGGGTAAGCATTGAAGAAACGGTGGTCTTTCCATGCGTTCCGCAAACACCAATAACGTTATCGTATCTTCTTGTGATTATTCCCAAAAGGTCGCACCTTTCCATTGTAGGAATACCAAGCTCATTTGCCCTTAAAAGCTCAGGATTATCTTTAGAAATAGCGGCAGAATATACAACCAGCTCTGCCCCCTCAACATTTTCTGCGCTATGACCCATATAAACCTTAATACCTAAATTTTTAATACGGCGTAAGGGGTCGCTTTCGTTATTATCAGAACCGGTTAGTGTATAGCCCTGACCATGAAGTATTTCAGCCAAGGGGCACATACCCGAACCGCCAATACCCACAAAATGAATTTTATTTACTTTATTTAATATTTCGTCACCTGAACGGAAAATTTTCATAAAAATACCCCGCTTAAATAATTCTTTTAATTATTATATAACATTTTTTAGCGAAAATAAACCCTATTTTTATCCTTTCACAAAAAAAGATTATAAGCATAATATATAACAGTAGAAAAATATTATATTTTTGCTAAAGGGTGCTGATTATGAAAAAAACATTTTTACTGATAGGCGGTGACAACCGACTAAAATTTCTTTATAAGTCATTAAAAAACAAAAACTTTTTGGTAGAACATATTTATTCTGAACGTTATGAAAATGAAAAAACTGCTATAGAAAAAATAAATAAGGCCGATGTTATAATTTTGCCGATACCTCTTTCAAATGACCAAAGGCATATTTTAACACCTTTATGTGACAAACGTATTCTAATTGAAGACATTATTAAAAATGCAAGGTCAGATGCACTAATTTTTGGTGGTGGTGAACACCTTTTATTCCAAAACAATAAAAATTACGTTAACCTTTTACTAAACGAAGAATTAACCCTAAAAAACGCCTATGCCACTGCAGAAGCTACACTTGCTATAATAGAAGAAAATTCTTCCTCTACAATAAAGGGCGAAAGCTTTGCGGTTTTAGGCTATGGCAGAATTGGAAAGGTTCTCTGCCGCCTCTTAACATTGCTTGGCGGTACTGTTACTGTTTATGCCAGAAGACCTATAGTATTAGAAGAAGCATCGCGCGACGGTTATAAGGTGCAAAGTTTTAATAATCTCAAAGAATTTTTAAAGTATTCTACTGTAATTATTAACACTGTACCCCACCCCGTTTTAACAGAAAAGGAAATATTAACCCTTAAAAGTGAAACAGTTATTATTGACCTTGCCTCACGACCGGGAGGAGTAGACTTTATTTCTGCAAGAAAACACGGTTTATGTGTTGTTCACGCTCTATCCCTTCCCGGAAAATTTTCGCCAAAATCGGCTGCAGAATACATTGAAGACGCAGTTTTAAAACAGCTTGAGACCTAGCTTTACTATTATGAAAGGAGTTTGCTATGAAGGGCAAAACAATTGGATTTGCAATGTGCGGTTCTTTTTGCACCATAGCCGAGTCGCTATTAGTTTTAAAGGAACTGGCAAATTTAAAAGCAAATATAATTCCTATAATGTCTGAAATAGTTTATACAACAGACACACGCTTTACAAAGGCAGAAAATCTTATAAAAACGGTAGAAGAAATAACAAACAAAAAAATTATTAAAACCGTAGAACAGGCAGAGCCAATTGGTCCAAAAGGGCTTTTAGACCTACTCATAATTTGCCCCTGCACCGGGAACACCATTGGTAAAATTGCAAACGGCATAACAGACACCTCGGTTACTATGGCCGCAAAAGCACATCTTCGCAACAACCGTCCTGTTTTAATTTCATTGGCAACAAACGATGCATTAAGCGGTTCTGCACAAAGTATTGGGCGTCTGCTATCAATTAAGAATGTTTATTTTACTCCCTTTGGGCAAGATGACGCATTCAAAAAACCCACTTCAATGATATGCGATTTTAAAAAGGTAATTCCTGCCGGTTTGTCAGCTTTAGAGGGAAAACAAATGCAGCCAATATTATTAAAATGAAATGAAGCTGTCTTAAAGACAGCTTCATTTCATTTTAAAAAGGTTTTATTATAGTTTTCAATACATTCTGCTATAATTTTAACTGCATCTTCATATCCCAAAACCTCGGTTACTGTGGTTTTAATATGTTCAAGATTTTTATAAACCTCAAAAAAGTGAGAAATCTCCTCAAAAGTGTGTACAGGTAATTCTCTAATATCCTTATAAGTGTTCATAGAAGGGTCTCTTACCGGAATAGCAATAATTTTTTCGTCGGAAGCGTTATTATCGGTCATTTTTATAACACCTATTGGATAGCACTTTACCAAGGTCATAGGCTCAATTTTTTCATGGCACAGCAAAAGAACATCTAACGGGTCACCATCATAACCATAGGTTCGCGGTATAAAGCCATAGTTTGCAGGGTAGTGGGTTGAAGTATAAAGTATTCTATCAAGCAAAAGCATACCTGTTTCTTTATCTAGCTCATATTTATTTTTACTGCCTCTTGAAATTTCAATACAAGCCATAAACTTTTCAGGTTTAATTCGTTCGGGTGAAATATCATGCCAAATATTCATAAAAGCACCTCCAAATTATATATATTATAATACTTAAAAAATAAAAAGTAAATACTAAGATTTTTTTCTGTATTCCGACGGTGTAATTCCAACATTTTTTTTAAAAACTCTACTAAAATAAAGCTGATTTTCGTGGCCGGTAAGCTCGGCAATTTTACCTATTGAATAGCTAGTTGTATTAAGTAGTTCTTTTGCTTTGATAATTCTCAGATTGGTTAAATATGTTCTTGGGGAAACAGTATATTTTTCTTTAAAAATTCTTGTAAACCAACAAAGGGATATATTTAAGTCCTTTACATAATCGTTAAGGGATATTTTTTTAGAAAAGTTAGAATTAAAATATATTACCGCATCCCTTAAAATATCAATATTAGAAGGCGATTTTACAGCGCCATTATCAATTTTCCTTGAAATTAGGCCTAAAATTTGCAATAAATATGCATTATTGGTTTCTAAAAAAAATTTTTCTTTTAGCTGAAGTTCTAAGGCAATTTTATCAAAAATATTTATAATGGTTTGGCTAAGACCAATAAATTTTACTACGTTATTTTCAAGACCGTAATGCTTTACCGTTGTTTTAGCATCGGTTCCCAAAAAATGAATCCAATAATATTCTGTAGCTTCAAAATCGTTTTTACTAATATAATAATACTGTGGGGTAAAGGGGGAAATTGCGATAATCTCCCCTGCTTTTAAACATTTATTTTTACCGTCGATTTTAAAATTCAGATGTCCTTTTGTTACATAAATAATTTGAAAATCATTTCTGCCCCTCGGACGGTTGGTAATGAAGGGCAAATATTTATTGAATTTTATACAGCCACAACTGGCAACAAGAAGCTTTTCCTCAGTTTCAAAAAGAACATCACCTAATTTATGGTAATATCCCGAATAAAAACGCATTAACTCACCCCTAAATATTTGTAGGAAGCTCTGTAGCAAACTCTCCGTGGAAAGAAGCATCGCCTAAAACAACAATATTTGTTTTGCTGTTATCAACATCATAGTCTACCACCGAAACAGATGCGTTTTTTACCCAAGGTACCTTGTTTAGGTTTTCATACGGAACATTCGACCATTCACAATTAAGCACACGAATCGGTGTGGCATGTGTTGTAATTAAAACAGTTTTGCCATCGTTTTCTTTAGCAATGCGCCATATTGTTTCTGTGACCCTTTTGCACATTTGCTTAACGCTCTCACCGCCTGTTGGACATGCGTTCCAAAGGTCGTTCATCCAAACCTTATAATCTTCGGCATACATTTCGCCTATTTTTGCAAATTCTAAATTTTCCCATTTTCCGGAATTTACCTCACGAAGTCCCTTTTCGGGAATAACTTTAAGATTTTTATGTAGCTTGGCTATTTCCAATCCTGTTTCAAAGGCTCTTCCCAAATCGCTTGAATAGGCGGCATCGATTTTATAATCCTTTAAAAATTTTGCAGTAAGCTCGGCCTGTTTTTTACCAAGGTCGGTTAATCCTTTATCAGTATGACCGTAAAATTTTGCCTCTAAATTGCCGGGACTTTGCCCGTGGCGAACAAAAATAAACCTAGTCACATAAATCACCCAAATCAAAAAGTTGTATTCTGGAAATATAACACAAAACACCAAGTCATAAGACTTGGTGTTTTGTTGGTGAGCCATCGGAGATTCGAACTCCGGACACCTTGATTAAAAGTCAAGTGCTCTGCCGACTGAGCTAATGGCTCGTACATCAACTGACGACCTAAATATTATATCAACAAGGCCAAAAAATGTCAAGGGAAATTTAAATATTTTTTTAAAAAACATTAAATAATACAAAATGGCGGAAATCTTATTTATAAATACCGCCATTTTGTACTAAAAAGGCTTTATTTTACAGAACTGACAAATTTAAGAATACCATTATTTCCTGTCTCATTGTTTTTAAACACAGCACAGTTATCAAGAATATTAGCAAATGTGCTACCAATTTTAGCCTTATTCTCTTCAGTTAATTCACCAAATTCATTTAAAAGACGCGGAGGCAAAACGGCTAAACCAATAGCTTCAATAAGGCCAATATTTTCTTTCTTAACATTGTGGTATTCCTTATGCGCGTGGAAAATTCCATCCGGGTGTTCTTCGCTTGTACGGTTGTTTCTTAAAATAAGGTCAAGCTCAAACTTACCGTTACGTTTTCTTGCAATTGGAGTGATTGCATTATGTGGAGCATCGGTAAAGGCAAGAATTTCATTTTCAGGGTCAGAATAATCGTTCCAGCAAAGGCGAATTTTTTCCGCAAGTTCGATTACTCTTTCCTTA
The DNA here is from genome assembly GCA_017410605.1 of Clostridia bacterium. Taxonomy (GTDB): domain Bacteria; phylum Bacillota; class Clostridia; order Oscillospirales; family Acutalibacteraceae; genus UMGS1279. Next base: position 159,432 of record JAFQQN010000021.1, on the reverse strand, counting down.
TTTTCTCCAATAAGACGAATGGTTGAAAGCGCCCAGTTAACAACACCGGCTGTTATGTCTTCAAAGCCCTCAAATTTAACATCATACCTAAAGCCGCACTTAGCAATGGGAAACTCATAATTGCCGCCCTGATAATGGTCGTGGGTTAAAATAGAGCCACCAACAATTGGAAGACCCGCATTTGAGCCCATCATATAATGGGGATATTTTTCAACAAAGCCTAATAGTCTTTCAAAGGTTTTTCGTGTTATTGCCATTGGCTCGTGTTCGCCATGGAAAAGAATACAGTGCTCATTAAAATAGCCATAGGGAGAATACTGAAAATACCACTGTTCATTTTCAAATTCAACCGGAATAATTCTATGATTTGCTCTGGGCGGATGATTGGCATGACCCTCAAAACCCATATTCTCTTTGCAAAGAAGGCACTTGGGATAACCCGATTGTTTTTGAAGCTTAGCCAATGAAATTTCTTTTGGGTCTTTTTCGGGCTTAGACATATTGATTGTTATATCAATATCACCGTACTCTTTTGTAGTATACTTCCAAACTATGTTTTTATTAATTCTTTCGGTCATAATATAATTATTATCTTTGGAAAGATTAAAGAAATAGTCGGTAGCATCTTTTGGAGAACTGTTATACTTATCAAAAAACTTGCTATATAACACAGACGGAATTGGGGTAAAAACGTCCATAATATCTGCCGAAAGAATATCACGATAGGTTGTGGTATTCATTGGGAGTTTGCCTTGCTCAGCAGCGAAATCGAGAATACCGCTTAAAATTTCTTCAATGTTATTATGTTTTTCATATTCACAACGTTCAAAAGACTCTCCGCCAATTAAATTTAATACTCTGTTAACGGCATAAATCTCGTCTACCTTGTCAATAAGCCCTCTCTCAATAGAATAATCTAAAAGTTCTGATAAATATTTATTAATCATAAAAACCTCTCCTAAAGTCTTGCTACGCCGGAATCTTTAGCAGCCTTTGCAACCGCCTTTGCAACTGCCGGACCAACCCTTTTATCAAAAGCAAGGGGTAAAATATATTCTTCATTAAGCTCTTCGTCACTTACAAGACCGGCAATGGCTAATGAAGCCGCCATTTTCATTTCATCATTAATATCCTTTGCGCGAACGTCTAACGCACCTCTGAACACACCCGGGAAGGCGCAAACATTATTAATTTGGTTTGGGAAATCAGAACGGCCCGTACCAACAACTCTGGCTCCTGCGGCCTTTGCCAAATCGGGCATAATTTCAGGCACAGGGTTAGCCATAGGAAATACTATACTGTCCTCGGCCATTGATTTTACCATTTCTTCGCTAACAATACCGGGGGCCGAAACACCAATAAACACATCTGCACCAACCATTGCACTGCCAAGTGTTCCCTTTTCTAAGTTGGGGTTAGTAACCTCTGCAAGTTCCCTGTGAGCCTCGCTTAATGTTTCATCGCCCTTACAAATAACACCAAAACGGTCAACCATAACAATATTTTTAAGTCCAAGGCTAATAAGAAGCTTTGCAATAGCGGTACCGGCAGAACCTGCACCGTTAATAACGCACTTTACCTTGCTAATTTCTTTTTTAACAAGCTTAAGAGCATTTAAAACTGCGGCACCAACAACAATAGCTGTTCCGTGTTGGTCGTCGTGGAAAACAGGAATGTCACAAATTTCTTTCAGTCTTCTCTCAATTTCAAAGCAACGAGGTGCTGAAATATCTTCAAGGTTAATACCGCCAAAGCTACCTGAAATAAGATAAATTGTACGAACAATTTCGTCAACATCCTTAGAGCGTATGCAAAGTGGAAACGCATCTACTCCGGCAAATTCTTTAAAAAGAACACATTTGCCTTCCATAACAGGCATTCCTGCCTCGGGACCAATATCGCCCAAGCCTAAAACTGCAGTTCCGTCAGTTATAACGGCAACCATATTATGCCTTGCAGTAAGCTCGAAGGATTTATTATAGTCTTTGTTAATAACCATACAAGGCTCAGCAACACCGGGAGTGTAAGCAATTGAAAGTTCTTCTTTGTTAGTAACTCTGGCTTTGGGAGTTATTTCTAACTTACCTTTCCATTCATAATGCTTATTTAAGGCTTCTTGTTTGATATCCATTTTTATTCCTCCCTAATTATATGAACCTGTCTTTGTATCTTCAAAAGAAACATCGCCCAAATATTTTTTATAATCTAAACCAACATATTTACACATTTCAGCCATTTCAGAAACAGTATTAATGTTAACGGCAATACCGTTTTTCATACGGTCTTCAACAGCCAGGGCTTCTTTTTCGCCATGGGTGTAAATTCTTGTTTGGCCTTCGCTTTTCGGCGAATTTCTTAACTCTTCAAGGAAGGTTGAAAGGTGGGCTTTAATTTCTTCTGCATTGCCAAAAATATTTGGGTCAATAACCATAAAGCCGTGGCAGGTGCCACCCTTTGAACCAATATGGGTGTGGTTTGAGGTTAAACCGCCCGAGAAAATTGAAGTAAATATTTCACAGAACATACCGTAACCATAACCCTTATGGCTTCCAAGCTGTTCGGTAGAACCGCCAAGGGGCATAATGCCACCGCCGTTTTTAGCAACAATATTTTTAAGAACATCTGCCGCGTCAGAGCTTGGCTTACCCGCAGCATTTAAAGCCCAACCGTCGGGAAGGGGTTTGGAAAGCTTATTATAGATTTCAAGCTTACCTCGGGTTACAACGGTTGTAGAAGCATCAAAGAAAAAGTCGTAAGGCTCAGCCGGCATAGCAACAGCTATAGGGTTGCTTCCGAGCATTGCGAGTCTTCCAAAGGTAGGAACCATAATAGCCTCGGAGTTTGTCATAGACATACCCAAAAATCCTTTATCACAGGCCATTTTTGCGTAATAACCTGCAATGCCGTAATGGTTAGAATTTCGGCAAGAAACAACAGCAATACCTGTTTTTGAAGCCTTTTCTATAGCCAGGTTCATGGCATAATGGCCAATAAGTTGACCCATACCATCATTACCCTCAATTATAGCAGACACAGGGGTTTCAAAAACCACCTCGGGCTTTGCTTCAACCTTAATAAGCCCCTTTTCTATGCCTTTATGATAACGCGCTAAGCGTTGCATACCGTGAGATTCAATACCAAAAAGGTCTGACATTAAAAGAACATCAGAAATTATTTTGCTTTCTTCTTTAGAAAAACCAAACTTTAAGAATACATCATTACAAAATTTTTCAAGCTCCTGAAAGGAGTATGTAATATAGTTGGACATAAAATTTCACCTAACCCAAAAATTTCAAAACGAATTGATATATAACCGGAACCAAAACCGCCGGTAGAAGATTTCCTATTCGGATTTTAGAATTTGATAAAAAATTAATGCCTATTGCAAAAATTAGAGCAGACCCAACTAAAGACACCTGATCTATTAATACACTTGAAAGAAAAGGCTTTAAAAGACCGGCCAACAGTGTTATTGAACCTTGATAAACAAGCACAGGCAAAGCAGAAAGGTAAACTCCGGCGCCCATGGTAGCGGCAAACATAACAGACATTATTCCGTCCATAACGGATTTTGCAAAAAGGGTTGAATAATTGCCAGTAAGACCATCTTCAAGAGAACCCACAATAGCCATTGCCCCTACACAAAACAAAAGCGAGGCTGTAACAAAAGCCTCAACAAAGCTATCGTCATTGCCCTTAAGGTGGATTTTATTCTTGCAAAACTCACCAAAATTTTTAAGATGCTTTTCAATATTAATTAATTCACCCACAAGGCCGCCAACAACTAAAGAAACAACTAACAGCATTGTATTCCTTGTTTCAAAGGTTTTATCGTTTATGTAAAACATTTTACAAATAACACCACATATACCAATAAAGCAGGTTGAAAGGCCAATGGCTTTTGAAACTGTTTCATTAAGCCTTTCGGGAATACCTTTTTTTAGAAATAGACCCAAGGTTGCACCTAATATAACAAATGTAACATTAATAATAGTTCCTAACCCAAACATATAAAACTCCAAATAAGGTTCAAGGTGTTGCACCCTGAACCTTACAAAAATTATTTTTCACTAAGTGCATAACCGCCTACGGGGCGAATGTTAAGAACATAACAATTACCCTCGCCGAAAACGTCTTCAATCATATTACGATAATTATCTAACATATCATCAGGTACAAAAGCCTGTATTGTTCCGGCAAAGCCACCGCCGTGAACACGACAAGCACCTCTCTCACCTAAAAACCTTTCGGTCAAAGCTAAAGCCAGTGACAGACCCTGCTCTGTAGGTGCATTAACCGAAAATACATTTTGCAGAAAGCGGTACGAAGAGCAACCCGATTCACAGATAAGGTTTAAAAATTCCTCAAAATCGTTATTTTTAAGAACTTCTTTTTCCTTTACGGCACGCTCATTGTCGTCAAAGAAGTGAATTGCACGAAGCACTGCCCTATCTCCGCATTTTTCTCTAAGCTGAGCTATGTTTGAATAAAAATCTTCTTTAGATACATCTCGAAGAAAATCTTTACCTAATGCATTAGAAATATCACGCATTTCTTCGGTAATAGCGGCATAATCACCGGTAAGGTCGGCGTGGTTGCCGCCTGTATTAACAATGCAAAGACTGTGATTGTGAGCGGACAGATCAAAATTAACCTTTTCAATAACAGGCTTTGAGGGGTCATTAAAATCAATAGCTGTAAAACCGCCTACGGAACTTGCCATTTGATCCATAAGGCCGCAAGGCTTGCCAAAGTAAACATTTTCTGACCTTTGGGCATACTTTGCAATTTCAACAGCATTAACAACGCCATTGTTAAAAAGGTTATTGATAATAACACCAACTAAAACCTCAAAAGCGGCAGAAGAGGAAAGACCAGAACCCTTTAAAACATTAGAAGTAGTGTAAGCATCAAAGCCACCAATTTCATGGCCCTCTGCCTTAAATATTGCACACATACCCCTAATAAGAGCACTTGCACGGCCAAATTCTTTTTCATTAGTTTCAAGGTCATTAAGGTCAATAACATCCATATCATAGCCCTTAGACTTAATACGAACAATACCGTCATTATTTTTTGCAACAACGGCAATAACATCTAAGTCAACGCTACCAGCCAAAACACAACCATGCTGATGGTCGGTATGATTGCCACCAACCTCAGTTCTACCCGGCGCACTAAAAAAACGAAGATCTTCTCTATCTCCAAAAATCTGACCGAAAGCATCAACAGCTTCTATATACCTTGAACGAGCATCGTTAACCGAACGATACATTATAGAAAAATCGTTATCATATTTTCCCGCTACAACGGCAGATTTAATTTGTTCTAAAGACATAACACAAACTCCTTAAAACTATTTTACAAGCTCTAACGTATCCTTTGCTATAACCATTTCTTCGTCTGTAGAAACAGCAAAAACAGCAACCTTTGAATCAGCGGTTGAAATTTTAATATCATTTCCTCTGATATGAGCGTTTTCAAGGTTAAATTTCTTATCAAGCTCAACACCTAAATATGTAAGGCTATCACAAACTGCTTCTCGAATATCATAGTTATTTTCACCAATACCGCCGGTAAAGGCAATAGCATCAATACCGTTCATAGCGGCAGCATAAGCACCAATATATTTAATAATCTGATAATTCTGCATTTCAATAGCAAGTTTTGCGCGTTCGTTACCGTTAGAGGCAGCTTCGCAAACATCGCGGTTATCATTAGAAACACCGGAAATACCCAAAACACCGGATTTTTTATTAAGGATGCTATCCATTTCGTCTGCGGAAAGGTTTTCATTCTTCTGAATAAAGGTAACAACAGAGGGGTCTAATGAACCGCTTCTTGTACCCATCATAAATCCGTCAAGTGGTGTAAGGCCCATTGTGGTATCTACAGAAATACCACCGTTTACAGCAGCAATAGAAGCACCATTGCCAAGGTGACAGGTAATAATCTTAAGGTCCTTAATATCTTTGCCCATAAGGTCGGCAACCTTTTGGCTAACAAAACGGTGAGAAGTTCCGTGGAAACCGTAACGGCGAATTTCATATTTTTCATAATATTCATAAGGAATACCATAAAGATATGCTTTAGAGGGCATTGAAGCATGGAAAGCTGTATCAAACACTGCCACCTGAGGAATCTCTTTACCTAAAACATTGGTACAAGCCTCAATACCAAGAATGTTTGCAGGGTTATGAAGAGGTGCAAGAGGAATGCAGCGCTTAATGGCTGCCATAACATCATCGTTAATAATTGTAGAAGCGGTAAACTCAGAACCACCCTGAACAACACGGTGACCAACTGCTGTAATTTCAGAAAGGGAATCAATAACCTTGCCTTCACCTGAAGTAAGAGCCTTCATAACGGCGTCTAATGCCTCGCTATGGGTAGGCATTTCTTTTTCAACCTCAACCTTTTTATCACCGGTTTTGTGGGTCAAAAGAGCCATTGAACCAATTCTTTCACAGTTACCCTTTGCAAGAACCTGCTCATTTTCCATATCAATAAGCTGATACTTTAAAGAAGAGCTACCTGCATTTACTACCAAAATCTTCATAACTATACTCCATTCCGCCATAAATTGGCATTTAATATAAAAAAGTATTGACCTGAAACTGAAGGTATATTATAATGATTGTGGTTCATCGAAACGATTTTAGGTTAACTATAACCGTCATAATAATTATACCAAAATTCAATTTCTTCCAATTTATTATAATACATTATTAAAGCCTTTTTTTCAAGTCTTTTATGTCTATATTTGCATATTTTTTAAGTAAATTTTAGGTTATTTACAAGTTTGGGGTGGTTTTTTGCAGGTTTGCGGTGTTGTTGCTGAGTTTAACCCTTTTCACAACGGTCATTTACATTTAATAAATTCTGTACGTGATGCCGGTGCAAGCGGCGTCGTATGTGTTATGAGCGGCAACTTTGTGCAGCGTGGCGAACCAGCTATTATTTCAAAATTTGCACGCGCTAAGGCTGCAGTTTTAAGCGGTGCCGATCTTATTTTAGAACTTCCTCTACCCTATAGCATTTCTACTGCAATGTTTTTTGCCAACGGTGCAATAGATATATTAAACAGTCTTGGCGTTATAGATACTATTTGCTTCGGTAGTGAATGCGGTAATACCCAAAAGATAAAATCTGCTGCCGAGATTTTGAATAATGAAAAAATGCCTGAACTTTTAAAGGAACAGCTAAAATCGGGCGTTTCCTTTGCCACTGCCAGGCAAACTGCCGCTGAGCAGTTGGCTGACAGTGATGCTCTTTCGGTTCTAACCACACCTAATGATACTCTTGCAACCGAATATATTATGGCGGCAAAGCGCCTTAATGCTGATTTAGATTTTTATGCCGTTAAGCGCTTTGGTGCTCAGCACGATTCAATTTCCGCTGTGGATAACATTTGCAGTGCTTCCCTTTTACGGGAGAAGTTTAAAACCTGCCCTGCAGAGTTATTAAATTATATGCCGAAGTCGTCATATGAAGTTTTAAAGGCAGAAGCAGAAGCGGGAAAAGTTGCTGATTATTCTCTTTTAGAACGGGCAATTGTTGCCCACCTACGAACCATAACCCCCGAAAAACTAAAAAATGCACCTGATGTTTCTGAGGGTCTGGAAAACAGAATAATTTTAGCAGCCAACAGGTTTTCATACTTAGATGATATAATTAATGCGGTTAAGTCTAAAAGGTACACCCATGCAAGGCTCAGAAGAATTATTCTTTCTTCTTATCTTGGTGTTTCCTCAGGGCTGAGGCTTCGCAGAGCGCCCTATATACGAGTATTGGCAATGAACGAAAAAGGGGCTGAAATTTTAGCCGCAGCCAAGGGAAAATCTTCACTTTTCGTCATTGCATCTTTAAAAGACGCCGAGCGTCTATCACCCGACAGTAAGCCCTTCACCTCTCTTGAAGTTAGTGCCGGGGATATATATTCACTAATGTTAAATAAACCTACCGAGGGAAAGACTGACTACACCTCTAGGTTATATAAAACTTTTTAGGAGCGATAAAAATGGTAGAAAAAACAACTATACAATTTAAAAATTACGGAAAATGCATTAAGCTTTCCAACGGTATTATTGAAGCTATTGCTACCACCGAAATAGGCCCAAGAATTATTTATTTTGGTTTTGTGGGCGAAGAAAATATTATGAACACCGCTAAAGACGAGTTTGAACCGGTAACCAACGAATTGTTTGACAAGCATTTTTACAAGGGTGCTGTTTGGAACAATTATGGCGGTCACAGGCTTTGGGCTTCTCCTGAAAAAATGCCTGATACCTATTACCCCGACTGTAAGCCGGTAGATGTTACGCTCACTGAACACGGTGTTGTTTTAACGCCCGACCCTCACACTGAAAACGGCCAGGCTATGAGTATTGAGCTTATTATGAAGGATAACGAGCCTACTATGGATGTTATTCATAGCATTAAAAATATTTCTGACAAAATTCAGGATATAGCAATTTGGGCTTTGTCTGTATGCGAAAAGAACGGCCTTTTGATTGTTCCACTTAACACCAATGATACGGGGCTTCTTCACAACCGTACGATTTCCGTTTGGTCTTACACCGACCTTAGCGATGACCGAATTTTCTTCGGCAAAAAATACTTCACCCTTAAACAAAACCCAAAAACAGACACAGCAATGAAATTTGGTTTTGATTTAAATGAAGGCACTGCCTATTATGTTGTTGGCAACAGTGTGTTTAAAAACAAATATTATCCAAATCACCCCGACGGCCGTTACCCCGATGGCGGTGTTTCAATGGAAACCTATTCTTGCGGTATTTTCACAGAGCTTGAAACCCTTTCTGAGCAAAAAGAAATGGTGCCCGGTGAGGTTGCCACTCACAAGGAAACCTGGACGATGTTCAAAAAGCCTTGCGAAATTGACGCAAAAGATAACGACTCTATCGAAAAGTTTGTTACAAGCCTTAAATAATCTTACAAAAAATGCAGTACACCGAAAAAGTGTACTGCATTAATTTTTTAATTAAGCCAACGTTTTATAAGAATCTGCCCTTTTCTTCCAAACATCTGAAATAGTTTTAGGCAAAATAAGCTTTAGGGCGCTTTTACAAATTTCAAATTCTGATTTTTGAGCAAAAACAATCTCACCGTCCATATTAACCGGCACCTGTCTATCAGCTGTAATAACAGCCTTATTACAAAGACCGTATTCGCAAAGCTTTGGAAGTTTTATATGCGTTCCGGCACGGTATTCATCTAACAAGGAAAGAATTTTGAACCTTGAAACCACCGATATAACAGAAAAATCAAGCTCCCCGTCAAACGGCTTCGCATCCGGGGTAGGATAAAAACCGCCACCATAAAAAGGTGCATTAGCTATCACTGCAAAAAGGGCTTTCTTTTCAATAATTTTTTTCCCATCATCAAGGCAGACGGTTAGTTTTACCCCAAGTTTACTGAAAAGAGTATAAACAAGAGCTAATATATATGCCATTTTTCCGCTAACAAAAGGCCAAGATTTAAACTTAGACATATTAGCCGCTACCATAGCGTCCATACCTACCGAGCAGGAATTCATAGCATACTTGTCCCCTACCTTAATGAGGTCTATTTCAATCTCTTCGCCGTCAACCTGAGCCGGAACATCTAAAAACAAACTCTTATCAGAAAAATATGAAATAAAGTCATTAGCAGAGCCACAGGGCACAACCCCCATACTCACATTTTTGTAACCTATAATCCCGTTAAGCACCTCAAAAGCAGTGCCCTCTCCCCCACAGGCATAAATCCGTAAATTTTCACCGCTTTGAGCCAATTCTTTAGCATATCTCATAGCATCTAAACGGCCGGTGGTAAAATATATTTCATATTCTCCACCATTTTCAGCAAAATACTTTTCAACCGCGTCAACAAAATCACTTTGTTTGGTCTTTTTTCCTGCTATGGGGTTAACTATAAAAGCATATTTCAAACTTATCACTTCCGAAATTCGTTTTTAAAATACATATAAAGCTGACATTTAATCATACCGTTATACAGCTTTCTTCTTTTGTCGGCCGGGCGACCGAAAAAACTTTCAAAATCGTCATTTGGGCTGATAATAAAGTATTTTTTACCCTGTAACCTTTCGAATTTCTCGCCCATAACGCTGTAAAGCTTTTGAGCATTTTCAATATCTAAAAGTCTTTCACCATATGGTGGGTTAGTGATTAAAAGCATTCTGTCTTCAGGCAGAACAAAATTTTTAACATCACAAGCCTTAGCAGAAATAACATCTGAAACACCGGCTTTTTTAGCATTCTGCAAGGTTAAATCTACAGCCGCCTTATCAATATCACTTCCAAAGGCTCTAAACTCTACATTTTGCTGAATTTTATCGATAGCCTCTTTACGCTTGGCAGCAAAAGCTGTTTTAAATTCTTCTGAAAACTTTTCAGCCGAAAAATACCTTCTAATTCCCGGTGCAATATTTTTAGCCATTAATGCACTTTCAATTAAAATTGTTCCCGAACCGCAAAACGGGTCATACAGCATAGTATCAGGGTAAATTCTAGCTGTGTAACACATTGCGGCTGCTAGGGTTTCTTTTATAGGTGCTAGAAGAGAGTTTGCCCTATACCCCCTTTTATGTAGACCTTCACCGGAAGTATCAATGCCCACAAGAATGTTGTTTTTCTGAATAGAAAACCTTATTTTATGCACAGGGCCGATTTCTTCAAACCAAGAGATACTATATTTTCCGGAAAGCCTTTTTACGATAGCCTTTTTTATAATAGCCTGACAATCCGGCACACTGTGAAGCTGAGAAGAAATGCTGTACCCAGTTACCGGGAAAGCATCTTTACTTCCTATAAAATCTTCCCACGGAAGGTGTGTTGTGTTTTCGAAAAGTTCTTCAAATGTGGTTGCCTTAAACATACCAACAATTAGAATTACCCTTTCGGCAGTACGAAGGTTAATATTAGCGGCGGCAAGAATGTTACAGTCACCTTCAAAAAAGACCCTTCCGTTTTCGCTTTTAACATTTAATGCCCCAAGACGTTTTAATTCGTCAGCAAGAATACCCTCAACACCGAACATACACGGGGCTACCATTTTATAAACTTTCATTACACATATTCCCTATAAAATAATTGTTTTATGCCTTGTCACGTGACAGCCAATATTAACCGCAACCGGAAGTCCTGCAATATGGGTCGGGCCATATTCAATATTAACACCAAGCGCAGTAGTATTTCCGCCAAAGCCCTGAGGGCCAATGCCAAGGCTGTTTATTTTTTCTAAAAGCTCCTGTTCAAGCTGAGCGTAAAAAGGATTAGAATTTTTAACATTCAGCGGACGGCACAAGGCTTTTTTAGACATAATTGCAACCTGTTCAAAGTCACCGCCAATTCCAACACCAACAACCATAGGCGGACAGGGGTTACTTCCGGCCGATTTTACAATATCCATAACCGCCCTTATAACGCCTTCTCTTCCAGCGGAGGGGGTTAACATTTTAACACCGCTCATATTTTCACTGCCAAAACCCTTAGGCGCGGCCGTTATTTCAATTCTATCACCGGGCACAATTTCGGTATGAATAATGGCCGGGGTGTTATCACCGGTATTTGTTCTGTTCAACGGGTCAGCAACAACCGATTTTCTCAAATAACCGTCAGCATAAGCCAACCTGACACCCTCGTTAACCGCCTCATTCAAATTACCGCCCTCAAGAAAAACTTCTTGTCCTATTTTAAGAAAAACAACAGCCATCCCTGTATCCTGGCAGATTGGAACATTTATTTCTTTTGCCGCCTCAACATTTAAAAGCAATGTATCTAATGTAGAACAAGCAAGCGAGTTTGTTTCATTTTTACGGCTATTTGATATTGCATAAATAATATCCTCAGGCAGAACATTATTTGTTTCGATAAACAAATCCTTAACTGCCTGTGTAATTAGCTTAACATTAAAAGAACGCATTAAAATTACCTCAATTATTCACAAATATCAACAAAGGCAGGCATTTTAAAATATGCCTGCCCAAATTTTTATTTCATGGGTGCTCCGCGCTTAGGGCGACGCACATCTAAATTCTTTCTTTTAAGATCAGAAAACTTTTCATCACTTGTTTGCTTGAATTTATTAAGCATATCTTCAAAAGAAGCACTTTCATTTTTAGCCGAAGTCCAAACAAATGAATTGTCGGGCTTGGGTGGTGCAAAAGTTTTACGGCGTGGACGTTCCTTAGGTTCAGTTTCCTCTAAAGCGCGTTTAATGCTAAGGCTTATTTTACCATCTTCAGCAATGGCTAAAACCTTAGTTTTTACAGTATCGCCAATTTTAACAAAATCGGTAATTTCGTTAACATAGGTACGTGCTACCTCAGAAATATGTACCATTCCGGTGCAGCTATCACCAATATCTACAAAAACACCAAATTTTGTAATACCTGTAATCTTACCTTCTACTAAATCTCCTACTTTTGGCTGCATATTAAGCAATAATCCTCCTTATGGTTTGCTTTTATAGCGGTTATAATTATTGACCCGAAAGGTCAATATGAATTTGTTCTTCAGGATAAACATAGCCCAAACGTTCTCTGGCTGCTTTTTCAATAAGTTGGGCTTCGGTTCCGCTGTCTAAAAGACGAACCATTTCTGCCACTTCAAGCTCTGTTGCTTCTTTTATAGCAATGTTATCGCTTAGTTCTTGTTTAAGTTCAACCAACTGAATTTGAAGATTAAAAAGAGAAATTATTGAATAAACTGCAAAAACAAGCAAGACAATTCTTAAAATAATGCTTTTGCGGCCGTTTTGTGCGACTGCCATAAAGTGCATCATCCAATCATTAAAATATGTTTTAATTATACACATAGCACAACTTTATTTCAAGAGTTTTTTTAACAATATTTTATTTTTTTATGTTTTTTTCATTAATTAACGGTTTTTTGGTCAAAATGAAGCGTTTATTCAAAGTTTTAGCTATAATTTCTATTTTTAAATTATATTTTTTTCTTATAAATACCGAAAAACGCCTTATGGGTGTCAGCACTATTGTCGTTAATCTGGAAAGGGTCAACCTGCATACCGTAAAACCAATAAAGCTTCCTAAAAAGATATAAAATCTTGGTTCCCCGTTTGTTCTGAGCAACATTAACGAAAAAATAACTAAAGCATAAATTATCCATATTAATAAATCCTGCAAAAAAACTGTTATTTTTCCCCTTTTGAAAAGCTGTCTGTCTATTCTAAAAATATCATAAATTATGCAGCAAAATAATCCTGTAACCAGGCTGAATGCAAAGCTAACCCATTGATGAAGATTATTTATCTCCCACATAGCTATTTAAAAATTCTGCTGAAAAAACCGCCGCTTGTGTTTTCTTTATCGTTTGTATAAACGAGTGCAAATATATCTCCGTTTAAAACCAAATCGCCTACCTCATTATTGTAGCTTTCCATTTTCATTCCGTTTCCACGTATGGTAAGATTTCCCTTTGTTGTTTTAAGAACAACGTTATCTTCTTCAAAGGAATCTACCTCCTTTACGCCGGATAAAACCAATTTGCTCCTGGACTCCATAAGCACATTGTGCTGTAGTTTTGTTGTAATAACCTTTTCTTCCATATTGTTCTCCTTTTCCCTAACCAAAATCTATTATGTGTTTTGGCTATTTATATCACTATCGCAAAACCTATTATAAAGTTTAATTAAAGCCTTTTTTTCTAAACGAGAAACATAAGAACGAGAAATATCCAACTTGTGCGCAACCTCTTTTTGTGTATATTCCTTGCCACCCACTAGCCCAAATCTCAAAGAAATTATCAGTCTTTCTCTAGGGGTTAAAACCTGTTTCATATATTTTTTTAAATTTTCGGTTTTCATTCTTAAATCTAAATCTTCAATCAAATTGCTGTCATCAGCAATTATATCAATAAGACTTAAATCGTTACCGTCTTTATCGGTATCAATCGGCTCGTTTATCGAAATATCCTGTGCTGTTTTTTTAAGACTGCGAAAATGCATTAATATTTCGTTTTCAATACAACGTGCGACATATGTAGCAAGTTTTATACCCTTAGTAGGGTTAAAGGTTGAAATTCCTTTAATAAGACCGATGGTGCCAATAGAAATTAAATCATCTTGTTCGGTTTTTTCTGTACTGTACTTTTTAACTATATGAGCTACCAATCTTAAATTATGCTCAATAAGAGTATCTCTTGCATTTTTTTCGCCTTTAATCATTTGCTCTATTAATCTGTTTTCCTCTAAAGGTGTAAGGGGTTTTGGAAAGGCGCCGTTGTTTATTGGGTGCAATGCAACATAAAACAGGCTTGATATTATTCCGTATATCATTGAAAAAATCATATAACCAACCTCCAAAAGGAGTTTATGTATGAAATATGGTTTTTTTGCAAGTCCACAAAAAAATTAAAATATTTGAAAAAATCCCTTGACAAACAAGGTGAAATAATATATAATATCAAGCGTTGTAAATGTGCTGCTATGGCTCAGGTGGTAGAGCACATCCTTGGTAAGGATGAGGTCACCAGTTCAAGTCTGGTTAGCAGCTCCAAAAATAAAGCACTTCTTCGGAAGTGCTTTATTTTTATCCAATCCAAAGGATTGATATGTAATCTCGCGTGAGCGAGTATGTAATCCGTTTGCTATGCAAACGGTATGTCATCAAAGCGTTAGCTTTGTATTTTTCTTCCTTCGGATTGATTACATACCACCTACGGTGGATTACATCCAACACTTCGCATTGATTTAATTCCGCGTTTATGCTACAATACTAACCGAAGGTGATTTTTATGGCTCAAAAAATTATAAAAACAAATGCTATTAGAATGTTAGACAAATTTAAAATTAAATATAACATTCACACCTATGAGGGTGACAGCACCTGGACAGGTGAAATGATTGCAAACGCTTTAAACGAAGACTGTAAGGCTGTTTATAAAACCTTGGTAACTGTTTCTAAGACCGGTGCGAATTATGTTTTTCTTGTTCCTGTAAATAAAGAACTGGATCTAAAAAAGGCCGCCTGTGCCGTTAACGAAAAGGCCTTAAGTATGCTAAAGGCAAAAGAACTTTTACCCCTTACCGGTTATGTTCATGGCGGTTGTTCCCCTATTGGAATGAAAAAACTGTTAACTACCGTGTTAGACAGCACTGCTCAGGGCTTCGATAAAATCTTCTTTAGCGGCGGAAAAATAGGTTTACAGATTGAAACCTCCTCCGAAAACCTAAAAAAACTTGTGCCATTCACATATTATAACATTACTGTTGAATAGAATTAAAATATTGATATTATATTGATATTGCTTTAAAAGTGTGATAATATATTATTGCTTTTATTTTAGGAGGTTATTATTTTGGGTATTATTAACTACTTATGGACCACTTTTTGGGGTAAAATTTTAATGACCTTTTTAATTTCAATGGTTCCGGTTATCGAGCTTCGCGGTGCCTTACCTATTGCAGAAGGTGCAGGTCTTGACTTTTTTATTGCTCTCCCGGTAGCTATTATTGGAAATCTTTTACCCATTCCTTTTATTATAATTTTTATTAAAAGAATTTTTGCCTTTATAAGAAAAAGAATGCCCAAACTCAATAAAATAGTAGATAAGCTTGAAAAAAGAGCCGAGTCAAAAAGAGAAACTGTTGAAAAATATGCTTTTTGGGGGCTATTTGTTTTTGTTGCCATTCCCCTACCCGGTACCGGCGCATGGACCGGAGCGTTAATTGCCGCAATGATGGATATGTCTCTTAAAAAAGCCTTTCCTTCTATAATTTTGGGTGTATTGTGTGCCGCTGCCATTGTTACATTAGTTACACAGGGCGCATTTGCAATTTTCTCTTAATTAATTATTTATATAAAAAAGAGCTACACTGCTTAAAACAACAGTGTAGCTCTTTTTTTTAATTGTTAAATCAGCCTTTAATTGCAAGAGCAATAACGTTTGCAACAATTGTAAGTACAAAGAAGCCAACAGCAATCCACTTAGTCCAACGGGCAAGGAATGCATCGAAGGTTCTTGCCTTATTCTTAGAAAGAAAAGTATCTGCACCACCGGAAATTGCACCATTTATACCCGAGCGATGACCCTCCTGAAGAATAACAACAAGAATAATTACAATTGACAGCAAAAGAACAAGAGCTCCAACAATAATTTGTAAAACTTCCATTGAATTTTCCTCCAAATAACAACTAGCCTTAATATATTAACATATTTACAAAAATTATGCAATACTTTTTATTGATTTTTTTTAAAAAAGAAACAGCCGGGAAAGAACCCCCGGCTGAACTCTTCAGACAAACATAAAAAGATTAAATAAATTAAGCTTCTTCCTTCATCTTAGCAAAGCATTCGCTACAGTAAACGGGACGGTCATCACGGGGCATAAAGGGAACCTTTGCCACGCCGCCACAAGCTGCACAAGTTGCTTCGTGCATTTCTCTGGGAGCTCTGCCGGCATTTTTACGTGCATCACGACAGGCTTTGCAACGCTGCGGCTCATTAACGAATCCCTTGGATTCGAAGAATTCCTGCTCCCCTGCAGTGAAAACAAACTCAGCTCCGCAATCTTTGCATACCAGTGTCTTGTCTTCGAACATTTTGTTTTACCTCACTTGATTGGTTATTAGCCCCGGACGGAATTGCACCGACATCTTTGAAACAACGCTCTTCTAAATTAAGCTACGTGGGCATATATAAAAGGCAAATGCCTAATACACTATTTTAATTTGGCTCTTACACGCTGTAAAGCATTATCAACAGTTTTTCTGGAAACACCCAAAACCTCTGCTATAGTTTTATAATCTTTACCGCTTAAAAACTCAAACAAAATCACCCGTTCTTTTTCTGAAAGACGGGATTCGATTTTTTCTCTTAACTTATAATACCCTTCTTTTGCTATAAATTCCTGTTCAGGGTCGCTTTTATCGGGTATTGAAAAAAGTGAATTGTCTGTATGTATAACCGAAGCCTGTGGTACTGCGCTTTTTTTTGAAGACTGTCTTACCAAAGAAACAAGCATTCTTCTCATACATAAATAACAAAAGGTAGAAAAAGAAGCTGAATTAAAATTATAGGCTTGAATTGCCGTATAAAAACCAATTGTTGCCTCTTGAACCAAATCTTCCAAATCAAAACCCAATCCTTGAAAGGGAAAAGCCATTGTACGAATTTTAGGAAGATAACGCTCATATAAATATAAAAAAGCTTCATCATTATTTTTTCTAATAAGACCAACAAGCTCTTCGTCAGTACTATGAAAAATGCTATTAAAATGGCGGTTCATACAAAAATAATTCAATTTCCTTTAAAATTTACTATAATAATACTACATTTTAGCTCATTTGTCAAGCAAAATGTTGACATAATAACAAAAAAGCGGTATTATATAATTGTAAAAAATTTACACGGAGGTAAATAAATGATTCATGAAAATTTTAACAGATGGTGTGAAAAAGCAACAGCCGATAAAGATTTAATTGATGAACTTATTTCTATTAAAGATAATGCAGACGAAATCAAAGATAGATTTTATAAAAGCCTTGAATTTGGCACAGCCGGGCTGAGAGGTGTTATTGGAGCGGGTACTAACAGAATGAACATTTATACTGTAGGTTCTGCCACACAAGGCCTTGCAGAATATGTTAACTCTGAATCTGCAAGCGGCAGTGTTGCTATAGCTTACGACAGCAGAATTAAATCTGAATTATTTGCCCGTCATGCTGCAACCGTTCTTGCGGCAAACGGCGTTAAGGTTTATTTGTATAGCGAGCTTATGCCTACACCTATGCTTTCTTTCGCTGTTCGTCACCTTAAATGTAACGCAGGTATTGTAATTACTGCTAGTCATAATCCCTCAAAGTATAATGGCTATAAAGCCTACGGACCTGACGGTTGTCAGCTTAGCCCTGAAGCCAGTGATTATGTTCTTTCCATAATTAATAAGGTTGATATTTTTGACGGTGTTAAAACCTGTGACTTTGACAAGGCTGTAGATGAAGGCATTATTAATTTTATTGGTGATGATGTTATTAATGCTTATCTTGATGCAGTTCAAGCACAGTCTGTTTCTGATAGCAGTTATAAATTCAGCGACCTTAAGGTTGTTTTTACTCCCCTTCATGGCGCCGGAAATAAACCTGTAAGAGAAATTTTAAAGCGCATTGGTGTTGAAAACGTTACTGTTGTACCCGACCAAGAGCTACCCGACGGCAACTTCCCCACTGTTCCTTTCCCAAATCCGGAATTCAGACAGGCGTTTGAAAGCTCATTAGAGGTTGCAAAAAACGTTAACCCCGACCTTTTACTTGCCACCGACCCCGATTGTGACCGTGTTGGTATTGCAGTTAATGTTAATGGTGAATATAAGCTTATGACCGGAAATGAGGTTGGCGCACTTCTATTAAACTATTTATTAGAAAGAAAAGCAGAAAGCGGAAAGCTACCCAAAGACCCGGTTGCTGTTAAAACCATTGTTACAACCAACCTTGTTAAACCTATTGCCGAAAAATACGGCTGTATAGTAAAAGACGTTTTAACCGGCTTTAAGTTCATTGGCGAACAGATTTATCTCTTAGAAAAAAACAACGAAGAAGAACGCTTTATTTTAGGTTTTGAGGAAAGCTATGGCTACCTTTCGGGCGGTTATGTAAGGGACAAAGATGCTGTTGTGGCCTCAATGCTTATTTGCGAAATGTGTTGCTATTATTTAAACAAAGGCAAAACCCTTTTTGATGTTCTTTATGGGCTTTATGAGGAATATGGTTACTATTACAACAGGCAAAAATCTATTACCTGTGAGGGTATTGACGGAATGGAAAAAATGGCCGCTTCTCTTAAAGCTTTAAGGGAAAATCCCCCAACCAAAGCGGCAGGTTTTGAGGTTGTAGAAATTTCTGATTACTCTACCTCTGTTACAAAAAACACCAAAACCGGTGAAGAAAGACAAATTCTTTTGCCAAAATCCAATGTTCTTTCTTACAAGCTCGAAAATGGCAGCGAAGCTATTGTTCGTCCCTCCGGCACAGAGCCAAAAATTAAAATTTATCTTTCAACTATTGGCAAATCAATTGAAGACGGTAGCGCACTTGCCGATATAATTGAGGCCGATTTCGAAAAGCTGCTAAATCTGTAACTTGAAAAATCAGAGGCTATATGTCTCTGATTTTTTGTTGCAAAAATAGCAACTTATGCTATAATTATTATGGTGATATATATGACTAAAAAGGCAAAGAAAGAAAATCTAATTAAAATCATTGAGCTTTTAGAAAAAGAATATCCCACCCCGGAATGTTCTTTAAAATATGAAGACCCTTTTCATTTGCTTGTAGCCACAAGGCTAGCCGCACAGTGCACCGATGCCCGAGTAAACCTTGTAGCACCTGAGCTATTTAAGGCACTACCCGACCCTAAAGCTTTTTCCCTTTCCTCTGTAGAGCAGGTTGAGGAATATATTAAAACCTGTGGCCTTTATCATACAAAAGCCAAGGATTTAGTAGCCTTAGGCAAAACTCTGGTAGAAAATTTTGACAGCAAGGTACCCTCAACAATGGAAGAACTAACCTCTCTTCCCGGTATTGGGCGAAAAACTGCAAATTTAATATTAGGCGATGTTTTTAGTAAGCCCGGTGCGGTTGTAACCGACACACACTTCATTCGCCTTTGCAACAGAATGGGCTTTGTTGATTTTAAGGAACCAAAAAAGGTTGAAGATGCTATGAGGCTACTACTCCC
This sequence comes from Clostridia bacterium, assembly GCA_017410605.1. Taxonomy (GTDB): domain Bacteria; phylum Bacillota; class Clostridia; order Oscillospirales; family Acutalibacteraceae; genus UMGS1279. The sequence continues at coordinate 139,711 of JAFQQN010000021.1, read as the reverse complement.
ACCCGAAAAATCCAATGACTTCTGCCACAGAACAGTAATGCACGGCCGAGCAGTTTGTACTGCCCGCAACCCGAAGTGTGATAAGTGCTGTCTTAAAGAGGTTTGTACAAAAAACATATAAATGAAATAAAACTGCCGTGGTATCATCAACCACAGGCAGTTTTATTTATATCAAGTATGACTATTTCCGGTTTATTATTAATTCTAGGGATTATAAATTGATTGCCTATTCCCCTGTTTACCAACAATCTATTGTCATAAAGTCCACAGGTGTATTTTGGAAGAAGTCCTTGACCTGGTGCGTATATACCTTTATCGAAAAAACGCCATTGTCCGCCGTGGGCATGACCGGAAAGTGTAATATCAATAGGCAAGTCACAAATATATTTATTAAAATATTCGGGGTGATGGCATAAAAGCAGTTTATACCCATCTTCAAGAGAAAACCTACAAAGCCAATTTAAGTCTGGCTGTTTATTGTTCTTCAAATAAAACTTACCGGAGGTAAGACCCCCTATTTTTATACCCTTAAAGGTGCAAAAACTATTATCAAGAAGAACAGCCCCACTCTTCATTACCGAAGTTCTAATAGTATTTTCAAGATAAATTTCATGGTTGCCCAGGGAACAAAAGGTTGGAAGTCGCAAGGCCGAGTCCTTTAAAAGCTCCAACCCGTTTTCGAAAAGGTTGTTGTTGTGAATAAAATCTCCGGCAACCAAAACGGCATCTGCATTAGACTTATCAATCAGCTCTAATATAGGTGAATTATCAAAATTGTGTAGGTCTGAAACAAATACAAACCTTACTTTTTCTGAAACATTTCCATAAATGCTGTGATAGGTTGTACCAATTAGCATATTTTACCCCTTAAACTTGGCGGCAAAGTTTTTAATTGCCTTAAATGATTCATCACTTAAAACATGCTCTAACTTACAAGCGTCTTCGGTAGCTGTGCTTTTTTCAACACCTAGCCTAACCAAAAAATCTGTAATAAGAATATGTCTTTCATAAATTTTTTCAGCAACACTCATACCCTCTTGAGTGAGAACAAGGTTACCGCTTTCAACCGTAATATAACCACCTTCTTTTAAAAGCCCAACTGCACGACTGACGCTTGGTTTTTTAAATCCCATATATTCGCTTACATCTATGCTTCTCACACTACCCTTTTCTTTCGCAAGAACATAAATCGCCTCTAAATACATCTCTCCCGATTCCTGCAAATGCATAAAAACACTCCCTAATTCTTTTTGAATTTATTAAAAAAGTTTTCAAGCTTTTGACCTAAAGGAATAGCTTCTTTAATTTTTTTGCTAACCATATTCATAATGGCAGGAAGGTGGTTAAACTGACCGGCCGAATCGTCAACCATATAGGTCCAGGTTCCGGTAGCACCGTCTAGGCCGTGCTTCGACATATCAATACCGCTTTTGGTTATATCTGCTTCTCTCATTTTATTCAATACATCAAATCGAATATCCTGATTCATTTCTTCAAAAGCAGAAATCGCGGTTCTGTTAAATTCGTCGAAGGGATTTTTTCCGGCCACAATTGTTAAATGCACTCCGCTTTTATAATCCTCCATGGCCTCTAAATAGGTTGCAAAATGCTGATTAATATAATAAAGTATAAGCTGTTTTTCGGCCAGATTAATTCCTTCTTTTCCAACCGTCTGTTCAAGCTCTAAATATTTATCCAAATCCTCCGACTGAAGAATGTTAGGGGCTTCCTCGTCATTTAAAATTTTAAGGCGATAATCACTAATTACCTTTCGCTGATGCTCTATAATATAAGAATATTTTTTTAGTGTATATCTTGCCTCTGCCTCATTACCCTCTAAAGTTTTTTGGGCACTTCTAACCAAAGCAAACTTGTCCTTAATTGTCATTTTTTTACGAGAACTTAGTTCGTCATCAAAAAACGGTGCAATTGTTTCGTCTTCAAGGCTAATGAAAAATTTGCTCACACCCGGGTCGCCCTGGCGCCCGGCGCGGCCTTTAAGCTGATTGTCAATTCTTCTGCTGCTGTTTATAGAAGAACTGATAACGTAAAGTCCACCAACTCCGCAAACAAATTCTTTTTCATTTTCATCAGAGCCGCCAAGCTTAATATCCACACCGCGACCGGCCATATTAGTTGAAACTGTAACGCTATAGGGCTTACCGGCCTGAGCAATAATTTCTGCCTCCAAACGGTCATTCCTTGCGTTAAGAACGTTATGGGGGATATTTTTTTCTCTTATAAGAGCCGAAAGCTTTTCAGATTCTTCAACACTTGAAGTTCCAATGAGTACCGGTTGACCCTTAGAATTAGCCTTTATTATTTCATTTATAACCGCCTCATCTCGCTGAGTGTTTGTTTCGAAAAATTCATCCTCTAAATCGCGGCGGATACAAGGAGTATGAGGTTCTACGACAACGGTTCTAAGCTCATAAGATGACTCAAACTCGTCTGCCGAAGTGGCGGCAGTACCTGTCATACCTGCTAAGGTTTTATATTGACCCATAAAGGCCCCGATAGTCATAGTACAATATATTTTTGTATAAATATTGTCTGTTATTCCCTCTTTAGCTTCAACAAACCTGTGAAGGGCATTAGGAAATTTTCTACTAGCCGCAATTCTACCGGTAGATTCATCAATAACAGCAATTTTACCGTCCCTTACAATATAATCCTTATCCTTTTTAAGAATATAACAAGCCTCAAGTGCTGTATTAATATCAGATAACAGGTCAAAATTTTCATCACTATATAAATCGTTAATTAAAAGGGCATTTTCAACCTTTTCAATACCTGTATCATTAAGCCAAACTTGCCTGTCCTGTTCGCTGATTTCATAATCTTCGGTTGTAAGAGAAGATACAATTTTAATCATTTGAGGCTCGTTTGCTTCGCCCTTTTCAGCCTTACCTGCAAGTACTAAAGGGATAGATGCCTCGTCTATTAAAATAGAATCTGCCTCGTCAACAATGGCAACATCAAAGTCGCCACCAATTAATTTTTGAGAGCTATCTGCAGTAAAATTTCTAATACAGTCATATCCTGCTTCACGGGCGCAAATATAAAGCACCTGTTTGTTATAAGCCTCTTTTCGCATTTCAACCTTCATATCTTCTGTAACAAAACCACTTGAAACGCCGCAAAAATCAAAAATTTCTTTATTATCTATGCCATCTCTTTGTGCCAAATAATCATTAAAAACAAGAATATGAACAGAACGTCCTGCTTTTGCAAACAAAACTGCAGCAACAACAGCGGCAAGAGTTTTACCCTCGCCGGTAGGAAGCTCTGCTATATTACCCTTATAAAGTGCAGCGGCGGTTATAAGCTGACTTTTAAAAAGGCGAATTCCCTTTAAACGGAAAATAACCTCACTAACCATTGCGGCAAGTTCGGTTTCTGTTTTTTCGCCTTTAAATTCTTCTTTTAAAAAATCATCACCCGGCTCAGAAAAATCAAGTCTCAACACCTCTTCGGCGAAAGAAATACATTCATTTTTAAGTGACGATATTGTTTGATAGCCTTGTTTCAAAAACAGCCCTCCAATTTAAACTTGCCTTTTAAACACCTATATGTTAAAATAACATAAGAAAAGTGAGGATAAATTTATGTATAATCTCTTTTATTATAATATAGAAAAAATGAGCGACGAAATATATTATAGTGAGCTTAAAAAACTACCCAGGCTTCGCCGCGAAGAAATTGAGAGAAAAAAAGATATTAATGACCGTAAGCTTAGTCTTGCCGGAGATATTATTGCCAAAAAATATATAGGCAGGTTATATAATGTACACGAAGAAAAGATAATTTTTGCTAGGGGTGAGCACGGTAAACCCTATGTGCTTAATATTCCCACCCATTTTAGTATTTCACATAGCGGTAACTTCACCGTTGTTGCCATTAGCAACGAGCCAATTGGAATAGATTGCGAGGTTGTTAGAGATTTTTCTGCAATTGTAGCCCATAAAACCTTTAATACCTGCGAGCGAAACTATGTTGCCGGTAACACTGCCGACCGCAAAAAAAGTGAAATGGAAAAAGCCTTTTACGAAATTTGGACAGCCAAGGAGGCTTATTTGAAATATACAGGGCAAGGCCTTTCGGGAGGGATTAATGCCCTTTCTTTTGAGGGCGATTATAATAAGCTTAAAGCTATAAATAAAGATATTGAGCTTGTATATGATTATAGTATTCCCGGTGCAATAACCGCAATTGTTACTGCTAAAAAGCGGTAGTAAGACAGTCGGCAATGCGGCAGAAAACAAGTGCCAAAGAAGGGTTATAATCTAGTGTAGCTTCAATTTTTTTAAGATTCTCATAGCACGTAATTAAACGCTCGTTGGTGAAGGAAGAAAATTCCTTCACCGCTTTTTTTTGCATTTCCTTTCCTAAAGCATTTTTAAGCTCATAAATAATACTTGGAACTTTTTCTCGCGATTTGGCAAATTGCTGCAAAGAAATCAAAATACTGAACCTATCATTTTCGGCCGCAAACATTAATATATCTGAAGCCAATCGAGATAAAATTATGCTATTGTCATCTGCCAAGGCAACCGCTTTGCCAATATTGCCATCTGCAGCTGTTAAAAGCATTACAGCATCTTTATCTGTATCTTTTAAAAGCTCGGCAACCCTATCAGCACCCTCTTGTTCTAAAGGCACCGGGGCCAAAGACATACAAACACAGCGCGAACGAATTGTAGGCAATAAGGCATTAGAATTACTGCAAAGGAGTAAAAAGCAGACATTTGTCGGCGGTTCTTCTAAAACCTTTAAAAGAGCATTCTGGGAATTTTCGTTCATTGTTTCGGCCAAGTCAATTATAAATACCCTGCCCTCACTCATCATAGGGGTAAGGTATGCTTCGTTTCTTAAATTTCTAATCTGGTCAACCTTGATACCGGCCCCGTCGGGTGAAATTAGCATACAGTCGGGGTGTGAGCCAACTTCAATTAAATGACAGCTTTTACAAGCAAGACACGGCTTTTCTTCCTCGCGGCACAAAAAGGCTTTTGCAATATAAAAAGCCAAGGTTTTTTTGCCCAGACCTTTTTCACCCTCAAGCAAAATTGCATGGGACAAACGGTTATTTTTTATCATTGAGGTAACATTGCGAAGTATTCTTTCATTACCAATAAGCGGCAACTTCACTCAAAAAACACCTACCCTATCTGACAAAACCTATTTTTTTCATAACCTTAGAAACCGTTCTACGGGCAATGTAATCTGCCTTTTCAGCGCCCTTAAAATAAATATCCTCAAGTTGTTTTTTGTCGGATATATATAAATCAAACTTTTCTCTAATGGGGCGAAGCTCTTCTACAACTGCTTCGCCTACTGCAGTTTTAAAATCGCCATAGCCCTTACCCTCAAATTCGTTAACAACCTGCTCGGTAGTTTTTCCTGTTATGGCAGAATAAATACCAATAAGGTTATTTATTCCATCTTTACCCTCTGCAACACAAATTTTATTATCGCTATCAGTAACGGCGCGTTTAAACTTACGCATAATATCCTCAGGCTTATCTAAAATAGCAACCCAAGCATTAACATTTTCATCTGATTTCGACATTTTAGAAGTAGGGTCCTGCAATGACATTACTCTGGCGCCTGTTTTAGGAATGTACGGCTCAGGAATTGTAAATACATCACCATAAATGTGGTTAAACCTTGTTGCAATATCACGGGTAATTTCCAAATGTTGTTTTTGGTCAGCACCTACCGGAACCAAATCGGCATTATACAGCAAAATATCGGCTGCCATAAGGGTTGGGTAAGCAAAAAGACCCAAGTTAACATTATCGGCATGTTTTAAGGATTTATCTTTAAACTGGGTCATTCTTGAAAGCTCACCAAATTGTGTATAACAGCTAAGTAGCCAGGAAAGCTGTGAATGACCTGCAACACTGGATTGCTTAAAAAGCGTAACATTCTCGGGGTCGATACCAATAGCCAGAAGTATTGCACAGGTGTTATAAATTTGTTTTCTGAATGCGGCAGGGTCTTGCCTTACAGTTATGGTATGTAGATCGGCAACTGCGTAAATACATTCAAAATCCTCAGTCATATTCTTCCAGTTTTTAAGGGCGCCCAAATAATTACCCAAGGTTAACATACCACTGGGCTGAATGGCACTAAAAACTCTTTTTTTCATTCTTTCTTCCATTAAAATCACTCCATAACTTATAATAAGCTTCCTAAAATTTCTATACCACGTTCAATCTGTTCATCAGAGGGGGTAGAAAAATTAATTCTAAACCAATTTGTTTTCTTTTCTTCGTCAACTAAAAAGGCCGTTCCCGGAACAACAGCAACCTTGTTTTCCAAGGCTTTCATAGTAAAGTCAAGCATATCAACATCTTCCGGCAACCTACACCATACAAAAAGGCCGCCTTCAACCTTGTAATACTCAACCCCCTTGGGTGCAAGGTGCTTTTCAACAAGGCCCATACAAAGTTCTGCCTTACGGCGATAAACCTCACGTATTTTTATAAGATGATTTTTAAAATCATATTTTGTTAAAAACTCATAGGCAACCATTTGTGCCCATAAATTTGTATGAACATCATCGGTTTGTTTGCAAACGGTCATTTTTGAAATAATATTTTTATTTGCTAACGCATATCCAACACGAATACCGGGAGCTAAAACCTTAGAAAAAGAACCTGCATAAATTACAATACCCTCGGTGTCAAGGCTTTTTATTGACTGAACCTCTTCACCCTTAAAACGAAGAGCACCATACGGATTATCCTCTAAAATAAGTACATTATATTTAACTGCCAAATTATAAACAGCTTTTCTTTTTTCAAGCGACATTGTAACGCCGCTTGGGTTTTGAAAATTTGGTATTGTGTAAATAAACCTTATGTTATTATTTTCTTCAAGGGCTTTTTCAAGAGCTTCAATATTCATTCCGTCGCTTTCAACAGGAACACCAACAAGCCTTAAGCCAAAAGAACGAAAAGCATTTAAAGAACCAATAAAGCTTGGCTCTTCACAAATAACAACATCGCCCCTGTTAGCCATAGCCTTTGCAGTTAAATTCATAACCTGCTGGGCGCCAGAGGTAATTAAAATACCGTCATCATTAAAAAAAAGGCCGTCACCTATTAAGGTGTTTTTCAAATGCTCTCTTAAAGGGGCATAACCCTCAGTAACAGAGTACTGCAAAACAGAGCCTGGGTCATTAATTAAAATGTTATTTGAAATTTCGGCAATAGCCTTTGTTGGAAAAGCCTCAGAAGCCGGGTTCCCTGCCGAAAAAGGTATTATTCCCGGCTTTGATGAAAGCTTTAAAATTTCGCGTATAGCAGACGGCTTTAAACCATTTATATTGTCTGAAAAAAAATAATCCATTTTGGCCCCCGAAAAGATACAATAATTTAATTTATTTTACCACAAAAGCCTTTTCATATCAATAGCAAAAAGACAAATTTTTCTTAATATATAACACAAAAAATATTGAAAAAAATTGAATAACAGTGTAAAATAAAAATGTATCATTGTAAATTTTTCTCTTGCAAGGAGTATATAAACTATGAAAATTCTTGCCATTGGCGATATATGTGGAAAATATGGCTGTGAATATGTTTTAAACAAGCTTTCTACCTTCAAAAAAGAAAACAAAATTGATATGGTTATAGCTAACGGAGAAAACTCGGCTGAAGGCAATGGTATTCTTCCTGGAAGCGCAGATATTTTGTTTAAAAGCGGTGTAGATGTTATTACCGGCGGCAATCACACTCTACGAAGAAGAGAAGTTTACCCTATGCTAGATGAAAGCCAGTTTCTTCTTAGACCGGCCAATTTTCCCCGCTCTGCACCGGGAAAAGGCATAATAATAATAGATTTAGGCTACACCAATATTGCAGTTATAAATATACTTGGTGTTGTATATATGGAAAATATGGCCTGTCCCTTTGAAACGGCCGATAAAATGATTGAAGAGGCTAAAAATTTAGGAGCGAAAATCATTTTTATTGATTTTCACGCTGAGGCCACCTCTGAAAAAAGGGCACTTGGTTTTTATGTTGATGGAAGAGTTTCGGCTATTTTTGGTACACACACTCACGTTCAAACCAACGATGCACAGATTTTGCCAAAAGGCACCGCTTATATTACAGATATTGGTATGACCGGTGTAAAGCAATCGGTTTTAGGCACCGAAAAAGACATTGTTATTTCCAAAATGAAGGATAAGCTTCCAAACCGATTTATTGGTGCTGAGGGTGAGTGTGAACTAAACGGTTGTATTTTTGATGTTGATGTTAAATCAGGACTAGTCAGCGGTGTATTACCAGTTAAATTTTAGGCAAAATATAATAAATTTTTCAAAAACACATTTTTCTATTGAATAAATTAGGAAAGTATAGTATAATTTAATGAGATGTTGAAACTTCAATATTAGGGGGTATGGTTTTGCGCAGAAAAAAACTTTTGGCTGTTTTTCTTGCTATATTAGTTTTATTCTTAACCTCTTGTAAAGAAACACAAGCAAAGCCAAATACCTTAGATAATACAACATCCTCTGTTTCTTCCGGCTCCACCGCAGCGGCCGTCATCAGTATGCTTTATAACAGTAAAGATTCTTTCAATCCCTTTACCTGTAAAACAGCACAAAACCGTCTTTTAACACAGCTTATGTATGATACTCTTGTTGTTATTAATAATAACTATGAGGCTCAGTTTTCTGTTGCAGAGTCTGCCGCTTATGAAAACAAGCAAATAACTGTTAAGCTTCGTTCGTTGCAGTTTTCAGACGGTGCTTCTTTAACAGCGCAGGATGTTGTTTTTTCCTTTGAAACCGCAAAAAAAAGTTCTTCAAGCTATGCCGCTTCATTAAAAAGTTTTTCCTCGGCTAAAGCTATTGATAATGTTACCATACAGTTTACACTTAACAGGCACGATCCATATTCTTTGAATTTATTAACCTTTCCCATTATCAAATACGGTTCTGATACACTTAGGGACTCAGATAACCGAGAGCTACCGCCAATTGGTTGCGGCAGGTATGTTCTTAATAACGATGAAAAAACTTTAATTAAAAACAATTATCACGCCGGTAGCTACAATGTTTCTTCTATAAGACTTATAGATTCACCGGATAGTGAGTCGGTTAACCAGACTGTATCGGCCGGTGCAATTGACTATTATTTTACCGACCTTTCAGATAATATTATTCCAAAAATGAACGGTAAAAGCGCTGATATTCCTCAAAGCAGAGTTGTTTTTTTAGGTGTCAACCCTAACAACTCTATTATGTCTAATATGTATTTCAGACAGGCTGTTTCCTCAGCAATAAACCGCGAAGATATTTGTAACTCGGCATTCTTTTCAAAGGCAGAGGCGGCTAAAGGCCCCTTTTCACCTTTTTGGAAAGAGGTTGAAAGCTATCAAACCATTGAAGCCAAGCCTAACCTTAACACAGCGGTAGAAAATTTAAATAATGCCGGGATAACAAAAAAAGACGAGCAGGGTTACTACCTTTTAAATAACAATAAACGCCTAGTGTTGACCCTTTTGGTATCTTCAGAAAACTCTAGCAGAATTAACGCTGCAGAGCTTATTAAGAAAAATTTAAACACATTAGGCATTTATGTTGAAATTAAGGCCGTTACCAATGAGCAGTTTAAAACCTTGGTTACCGGAAATGCTTATGACCTTTATCTTAGTGAGGTTCGAATAGAAAACAATATGGACCTGGGCGGTCTTGTTAAACTCAAATCAGGTACTGCCCTTGCACAGGCGGCTACCTCTTCAACTTCTGCTTCTTCGTCTGCCCCGGCTACTTCTTCTAAACCGGTGTCTTCTACTACATCCACCGAGGGCAATGTCGCCTCTTCCACAGTTTCTTCTAATGTGCCTGTTCAAACAATAACTCTCACAACCGAACAGGCCTATAAAGGTTATTGTGACGGGGTATATAATATTCAGGATTTAATCACAGCCTATACTGCCGAGCTGCCTACAATTCCAATTTGCTTTCGCAGCGGCCTTGTGATTTACAGTGAAAAATTAGGAAGCGGTCTTTTCCCTATCGTTTCCGACGTTTTTCATGGCATAGAAAATCTCAAATAAACCTATAGGAGGATTATTATGATAGCATACGAAACCAGATTTGGTACAATTGGTCTTTCAAATGAATATTTTTCAAAACTAATTGGCCGAGCAGTTACCTCTTGCTTTGGTGTTGTTGGCATGGTACCCCACGGCGGTAAGCAAAAGGTTTTAGGTCTTATTTCAAAAAAGGATCGCCTCGATACAGGTGTTGTAGTTAAGGGCGACGCCTCTTCTGTAACAGTTGATTTACACATTGTTGTAAGCTACGGTATGAATATTAACGCAATTGCAAAAAGCATTACCCACAAGGTTAAATATACCGTTTATGAGGCAACAGGAATTAAAGTGACAAAGGTTACTATTCGTGTTGACGGTATTAAAGACTAGTTTTAGGGCCAAATATTGGCTTTAATGGCCTTTAATACTATTGTTGCCCACTTATAAAAGGAGTGTTTTATTTGTTTTCAGGTGATATTTTAAGAGATGCTATTATCTCTGGCTCGAACAACATTTTTAATCAGCGTCAACGCGTGGACGATCTTAACGTTTTCCCTGTTCCTGACGGTGATACCGGTACTAATATGTCTATGAGTATTGGCAATGCCGCAAGAGAGCTTTCAAAGCACGCCGGTAAGTCTGCCGGTGAGATTGCTTCTATTGCCGCTTCTGCCCTGCTTAGAGGTGCCAGAGGTAATTCGGGTGTTATTACTTCGTTGCTATTTCGAGGCTTTTCAAAAGGCTTCGCTGACTGTGAAACAGTAACAGCCGAGAACCTTGTTCTTGCTTTAGAAAAAGGTGTTGAAGCAGCTTATAAGGCTGTTATGAAACCCACAGAAGGCACCATTCTTACTGTAGCAAGAGTGGCTTCTGAACAGGCAAGAGCTGCCTTTAACAGCGGCGAAACAAGTGCTCTTGAGATTTTCAAAACTGCACTTAAAGGCGCAAATGAAGCCTTAGATGACACACCCAATCTTCTTCCCGTTTTGAAAAAGGCCGGTGTTGTTGATGCCGGTGGCCGCGGTATTGTTGTTATATTCGAAGGTATGCTTTCGGTGTTTGAAAATGGTGAAATTATTCCCTTAGAAAATGCACCTCAGGTTGATAATGGTCAAGGTGCCAGTGAGCGCAGTGCCGTTGCCGAGCTTGAAGACTTTGATATTAACTTCCCCTATTGCACTGAGTTTATTGTAAACCGCAAGGAAGATAAAACACCGGAAGACCCTGCTTTACTTCGTGAATATCTTGAAAGCATTGGCGACTGTGTTGTAGTTGTAGAGGACGAGGAAATTATTAAGGTACATGTTCATACCGACCACCCCGGCAAGGCTTTAGAAAAAGCTATTGAATTTGGTATGCTTGTTAATTTAAAAATTGAAAATATGCTTGACCAGAACGAACGCGCTAAGCACGATTCGGCTAACGCAAAGAAAAAACCCGTTCCCAACAGCTCTAATACCGAGCAAATTACCTCTGTTGAGCCGGTTAATGAAATGGGCTTTGTATCTGTTTGTGTTGGTGAAGGCTTAGAAGCCCTTTTTAAAGACCTTGGTGTTGATACATTGGTTAGCGGCGGTCAAACAATGAACCCAAGCACTGACGATATTTTAAAAGCCATTGAACAAACACCTGCTAAAACAGTTTTTGTTCTTCCAAACAACAAAAACATTATTATGGCTGCCGAACAGGCTGTTCCCCTAAGCTCTAGAAAGGTTATTGTTCTTCCTACCAGAACAATTCCTATGGGAATTTCGGCTATTCTTGCCTTTAACCCCGATATTAGCGACGAGCAAAATGCAATTGAAATGCAAAATGCTTTTTCTAATGTTTCTACCGGTCAAATAACCTTCGCTGCCAGAGATTCTGATTTTGACGGTTTCAAAATCAAAAAAGATGACCTTATGGCAATGGAAAACGGCAAGATTGTGTTTACTGATTCTGACATTGAAGGCTGTGCTGTTAAACTTGCTACCAAAATGGCCAAAAAAGATGTGCAGTTCCTCACCCTTATTTACGGCGAGGGCATAGATGAGGCCACTGCAGAACGCGTAGTGGCTCAGCTTGAGGAAAAACTTGAGGGCAGAGTTGAAATTACTCTGATTAACGGCGGTCAGCCTGTTTACTACTTTATTATTTCCGCCGAATAGTAGGTAAACTTTATGTCTGAACTTGAAAGAGATATAAAATATATTAAAGGTATTGGTGAAAAAAGGGCTCAGCTTTTCAAAAAAAGGTTGGGCCTTTTCACTTTGGAAGATTTGGTAACCTTTTATCCCAGAGCATATGAAGATTGGACTATGCCGCTTAAAATTTGTGACATTCCACTAAACGAAAATGTTTGCATTAAAGCAAAAATTGCAAGTGAGATTGAAACAAAGGTTACATATAACAAAAAAATTACCACCTATTCTTTTTATATTTACGACCGTACAGGGCAGGTTAAGGTTGTAATTTTCGGTAATAAATATCTTGCAGAAAGCCTTGAAACCAATAAAACCTATTTATTCTACGGTAAGGTAAAATGGAACGGAATTTATAGACAAATGGATTCCCCGGATTTGAAGAAGAAGGCTACCTTAAGCTCAGGCCCATATACCGTTCAACAGAGGGTCTTTCCTCACGAGCTATTGAAAGGCTTATGTCAAACGCGTTGGAGCTTTTAGGCAATGAAGAGTTTATTCCTGAATATTTGATAAATAAATATAACCTACTCCCTCACACTGAGGCTATAAAAAACATTCATTTCCCTGAGAATAGTGAATTGCTTCAAAAAGCCATTCAACGCCTTTCCTTTGAAGAGTTGTTTTTACTAAGGCTTGGTTTTTGCGGTCTTAAAAACCGAAACCGCGGATATACATCTAAAACCGTTAAGCCTGTTAGTGATGAACAAATCTTAAACATATTTCCCTTTCCTCTTACAGGGGCACAAAAAAACGTTATAAGCCAATGCCAAAAGGATATGTCGACAAATATACCAATGAACAGGCTTGTGCAGGGTGATGTTGGTTCTGGCAAAACCGCTGTTGCAGCAGCGCTATGTTACAGCACAGTAAAAAGTGGATATTCTGCTGTTGTTTTAGCCCCTACAGAAATTTTGGCCACCCAGCATTATAAAACCTTTTGCGCCTTTTTTGAAAAAGAGGGCTTTAATATTTCTTTGCTGACAGGCTCACTTGCTACCAAGCCTAAAAGAGAAATTAAAGAAAAGCTTAAAAATGGCCAGGTTGATATTTTGATAGCCACACACGCAGTGCTAACCGAAGATGTTGTACTTAATAACACCGCGCTAATAATTACCGACGAGCAACACCGCTTTGGTGTTGCACAACGCTCGGTTTTAGGCCAAAAGGCAGTGCACCCACATACCCTTGTTATGTCTGCAACCCCCATTCCCAGAACCATGGGGCTTATAATTTACGGTGATTTAGATATTTCAATCATTGATGAAATTCCTAAAGGACGAAAGCCTGTAAAAAGTTATAGCATTGATTCTTCAAAAAGAGACCGTGCATTAGGCTATGTTAAAAAACATCTTGACCAAGGTTACCAAGGCTACATTGTTTGCCCCCTAATTGAAGAAGATGAAAATAATAACAGCTCATTAAAGGCCGCAACTAACTATATAAACGATCTTAAAAAGGGCCCCCTTGCGAATTATTCAATAGGTCTTCTTCACGGAAAAATGAGGCCTAAAGAAAAAGAGGCTGTTATGAAAGCTTTTGCCTCAGGCGAACTGCAGCTTTTGGTATCAACAACGGTAATAGAGGTTGGTGTTGATGTTCCCAATGCGGTTATTATGATGATAGAAAATGCCGAACGTTTTGGCCTGTCACAGCTACATCAGTTAAGGGGTCGTGTGGGCCGCGGCAGTGCCGATTCGTGTTGTATTTTTGTAACAGATTCAAACAGCAAAACAACCGCCGAAAGATTAAAAATTATCACCTCAACTAATGATGGCTTTAAAATTGCCGAAGCCGATTTAAAGCTTAGAGGCCCCGGCAACTTTTTAGGAAAAGAACAGCATGGTCTGCCTCGCCTTAAAATTGCAGATTTGCTAAGTGACGGTGAAATTTTGAATATGGCAAGCAGTGCCGCCAACGACCTTTTAAGTAAAGATAAATTCTTAAGCGACCCTCGGCATCTTCCTCTAAAAATTGCTGTAAACACTCTTTTCAAAAAAGAAAAGAACATTGAATTTAATTAATTATCGAATTTTTATTCATAAAATATGCAAAATATTCATAAAATTACAATTATATAAATAAAATAATTCTGCCAAATTTATATAAAAATTAATAAATTTAATCTTTTTTTAAAAAAATACTTGCATTTTTATGCGTAGTATGATAAAATACCATAAACAAAGTATTATTGGAGGTTTTTATAATGAAAAAACTTACTTCACTTATTTTAGCACTTATTATGGTTATCGGTTGTTTTGCCGGCTGTGGCGCAAAAGATAACAAACTTACAATGGCCACTAATGCCGCTTTCCCTCCCTATGAATATAAGGACGGCGATAACTTTGTAGGTATCGACGTTGAAATTGCAACCGAAATTGCAAAGAAGCTTGGTATGGAGCTTGAGATTGCCGATGTAGAATTTGGTTCTATTATTGGCGGTGTTCAGTCTGGCAAATATGATTTTGGTATGGCCGGTATGACAGTTACCGACGAGCGTAAAGAAAGTGTAAACTTCTCAAACACTTATGCTACTGCTGTTCAGTCAGTTATTGTTCCGGCAGACAGCACTTATAAAACCTTTGAAGAGTTTTATACCGGTTTCGATGCTGAAGGCAACCCCTCAGGTGTTAAAGAGGGTATAAAAATTGGTGTTCAGCAGGATACTACAGGCGATATTTATTCTTCAGACAAACCCGAAAAATGGGGCTTTGGTGAAGAAAACGTTACCCGTTATAAGGTTGGTGCCGATGCTGTTCAGGCTCTTAAAACCAACAAGGTTACCGCTGTTATTATTGATAACGAACCTGCAAAGGCTTTTGTAGCTGCCAATGAGGGTCTTAAAATTCTTGACGGTGCTTATGCCGAGGAAGAATATGCAATTTGTGTTTCCAAAGAAAACAACGAACTTCTTGAAAAAATTAACAACGCACTTGCAGAGCTTAAGGCTGATGGCACAATTAAAAAAATTGTTGACAAATATATTGAGTAATTAATTTATATTTATTACACCCAAACGGGTGGCGGAAACGCCGCCCGTTTTCAATGTGAAAGGAAAGTATTATGGCTAGTTGGTTTGAAAACCTTATTAACTCAATTAAACTTATGTTTTCAGATCTTGCAAAAGAATTTCAACTTAATTTTATTGAGGGCGAACGTTGGCGCTGGTTGTTAGACGGTTTAAAAAACACCTTAATTATCACCTTTTTCTCGGTTTTAATTGGTATTGTTATTGGTGTAGTGATTGCAATTGTGCGTTCTACATATGACAAAAATTACGTTGATATGAAAAAACGCAGTGGGTTTGGTGCGGGGCTTTTAGCCTTTTTTAATTCAATTTGTAATGTCTATCTAACAATTATCAGAGGAACTCCGGTTGTTGTTCAACTTATGATAATGTATTTCGTGATTTTTGCGTCTTCAACCAATGGAACAATGGTTGCAATTATTGCCTTTGGTATCAACTCCGGTGCTTATGTTGCCGAAATTTTCCGCGGTGGCATTATGTCTATAGATCAAGGCCAGTTCGAGGCCGGTCGTTCTTTGGGTCTTAATTATATTCAAACAATGATTCATATTATCATTCCGCAGATGTTTAAGGTTGTTCTTCCCACCCTGTGTAATGAGTTTATTGTCCTTTTGAAAGAAACCTCTATTGCCGGTTATGTTGGCATTGCCGACCTAACAAAGGCCGGTGATCTTATCAGAGGCAGAACCTTTTCGGCTTTTATGCCCCTTATTGCTGTAGCTATAATTTATCTTGTTGTTGTTATGCTATTTACCTGGCTGGTTGGAAAACTTGAAAGGAGGCTTCGTAAAAGTGAACGATAAAAATATAATCATTAAGGTTAAAGGTTTAAAAAAATCTTTTGGTGATATTCACGTTCTTAAGGGAATTGATATTGAAATCAACAAAGGAGACGTTGTTGTTGTTGTTGGCCCTTCAGGTTCGGGAAAATCTACCTTTTTGCGTACCCTTAACCTTTTAGAGCAACCTACTAATGGTTCTATTTTCTTTGAGGGAACCGATATTACCGACCCCAATGTTAATATTAATATTCACCGTCAAAAAATGGGAATGGTTTTTCAGCAGTTCAACCTCTTTCCTCATATGACTGTACTTAAAAATATGACTCTTGCTCCTATGAAGCTTTTAGGCAAAACTAAAGAACAGGCCGAACAAAGGGCAATGGAGCTACTAGCCAAGGTTGGTCTTGCAGAGAGGGCAAATGCATACCCCTCACAGCTTTCAGGTGGACAAAAACAGCGTGTTGCCATTGTTAGAGCACTTTGTATGGACCCTGAGGTTATGTTGTTTGACGAGCCCACCTCTGCCTTGGATCCTGAAATGGTTGGCGAGGTTCTTGACGTTATGAAAGAACTTGCAAACGACGGTATGACAATGGTTGTTGTAACCCACGAAATGGGTTTTGCAAAAGAGGTTGCCAACCGTGTTGTATTTATTGATGAAGGTATTATAATGGAAGAGGCTTCTCCAAAAGAATTTTTTGATAATCCCAAAAACGAAAGGCTAAAAACCTTTCTTTCAAAGGTTTTAATATAGTTCAAACCTTTGAAAATGATATGAATATTAAAACGAACAGCCCGGTAAAACTACCGGGCTGTTCGTTTTAAGTAAATAATAATTACTCGTTAAGCTTTTTTATTTGTTTCACCTTAACTTGCTCAGGCTCATATAACATAGTATATTCAGAAGAGTAAGCGCCACTTTCTAAAATAAGCTTCATCTCTTGGGCATTGCTAACATTAGGCAAAATACATCTAACAGTAGGACCGGCAACATTCTTGTTAACCTGAACATTTTTATACTGCCAATCAATAAGGTGAACCTTTTCACCATTTCCAATTTGAATGTAAGCACTTACAACACCGTCTAAGACTTGCTTATTACTGTCATTAAGGAGGAATAAATCAAAGTCAAACTCCTCCCCTGCTTTATAAGAAAATTTTCTTATTCTTCCACTTGCCAAAACATCGCGACAGGCGGATTTTACTGCATAATAACCTGGTTTTACGCTATTTGGATAGCAAATAATACTATTATTTGCAACGCAAGGCCAAGGTTCATCAAAGCACCAAGCCAAAGCCATTGAGCAATAAGGCTTTTGCCGGCGGGCTTCCTCATAGATAAACTGTAAGCCAACCGACTGTATTAACTGACTTTTTTCAATAAGCTCTTCTATGCTTTCAATATTTGGAAAATATTTTTCAATGGTTTTAACCCATGCATGAGCACCATCACCCCACGCTTTAAAGGCGTGATGAGCTATAGTAATATCATCAGGCTCTAAGGGGAAAAAATGTTCTTTATTAGCAATTTTAAGAAGACAGTCTAAATTTGAAATAGAAGATACCCCAAACTCGGTATACGCAGTATGTTTAACTTTTTGCATAACCTCAATAACTTCCCTGCCGTCCTCGTAAAGAAAACGGTAATGTCCATGAGCCATACCCATAAGCGGAGATGTAGGGATAAACGGTATTTCGGGGGTTAACTCAAGGGTAAGCTTGTTTAAAAGACGAAGAGCAAGGGATTGGTCATTCATTCCCGACCATTCATTAAACAATTCATTACCGCCACACCACATACAAAGTGAAGGGTGAACGCGAAGTCTATTGATAATTGCAGTGGCTTCGCTTTCTAAAACTTCCAGATATTTTTTTGTAGCAACATAATTATTACATGCCAAGGGAAACTCTTGCCAAACAAGAATTCCAAGCTCATCGCAAACATCATAAAAGAAATCTTTATTAACAACAGCACCGCCCCAAAAACGAAGAATATTCATATTACAGTTTTTAACAAGCTGTAGCATTTCTTCGCTACGGTTGCGGTTAATTATACCGTAAAAAACCTCTGGGGCAACCCAGTTGGAGCCTTTTGCAAATATTTTAACACCATTTAGGGTAACTGTAATAGGCGGTGCAGTTCGGGTTTTGGGGTAAATACCATAAAGATCTTGTACAGCCCCATCATTGGTGGTAAGCTCGACTGTACGGAAGCCAATTTTTCCGTAATAAAATTCACTTGCACCAAGGTTTTCAATCTCTAATTGCCAGGTATAAAGCTCGGGTTTTCCATAACCGTTGCACCACCAAAGTCGAGGATTATCAACACTAAAGCACTGACTTTCCCCACTTCCTATGAAAACAATATTACCATCGGGGTCGGTAAGTGTCCAACTTTTAACCTTTTTGCAACCCGCCTCCATAAAAACGGTGGCACGAGTGCGCTCATTGTTTAAGGTATATGTAACCAAAGGGTTAAGGGGTGTATGCTCTGTAGCTTCCAAATAAATTTCATCACAAATTCCAAGAGCAATAAGACGGGGATGAAAATCCCAACCATAATTCACAGCAGGTTTACAGCTTTGCTTTGCTTCACTTCTGGTTCCGGGAAAAACATCGTCAAAATCACACTTAGGGGCCGGGTGAATTACAATCTCAAGCTTTATTTTGGTGTTTTTAAGGTGTGTTAAATCAACCTTTGCGGTTTTATAAATGCCTTCATAGGAAAACACTTTTTCACCATTGGCATAAATATCATACTCATAATCAATACCCTTTGCCACCAAAAAAAGCTTGGCTTTTTCACTAATAGAGCTATTAAAAAACTCTGTGGTGTAAACCCAAAATTTTTCTTGCATCCACTGGTAGTCTTTAAAATTTACGCCCTCTCTATAATCGGGAAGATTGTATTCCTTAGCGTAATCTAACTGAACCGCACTTGGAACAGTTGCAGAAAAATATTCCTCGGGACGAGAGTTTACGCTATTACAGTATCCTACCTGCCAATTTAGCGAAAATTTCATATAATCACCTCAAAAATTAATTACAATTTAATTTTATGAAATACCTTTTTACCCTTTTTTATAATAACATAGCCCTTTTCAAAATCAGAAGCAGTGAGGGTTGTAGCCGGGTCGGTAACCTTAACATCATCTAAAGAAACACCGCCCTGGGTAATAAGTCTGCGCCCCTCACCCTTTGACGGAATAAGTTCACACTTAAGCATAAGGTCCAAAATTCCAAGCTTACCTTCGGTAAAATCTTCATTATTAATTTCGGTAGTTGGCATATTGCTAATATCGTTTCCTCCACCGAAAAGTGCCTTCGCAGCATTAAGGGCTTTATTTGCCTCTTCTTCGCCATGAATCATTTTGGTAAGCTCAAAACCTAAACGTTCCTTTGCAGTGTTAAGCGCGCTACCCTCAAGCTTTTCATACTCGGCGATTTCTTCAAGTGATAGGAAAGTTAACATTTTAAGGCACTTAATAACGTCTGCGTCATCAACATTTCTCCAATATTGGAAGAAATCATAGGGCGAGGTTTTGTTTGGGTCAAGCCAAACAGCATTACCGGCTGTTTTACCCATTTTCTTGCCCTGAGAATCGGTCAGAAGAGTAATTGTCATTGCGTGAGCGTCTTTACCAAGCTTTTTACGAATAAGCTCTGTGCCGCCAAGCATATTACTCCACTGGTCATCACCGCCAAACTGCATATTACAGTTATAGTTTTTAAACAGATAATAAAAGTCGTAAGACTGCATTATCATATAGTTAAACTCAAGGAAGGAAAGACCTTTTTCCATTCTTTGCTTATAACATTCAGCGCGAAGCATATTATTAACCGAGAAACAGGCACCAACCTCTCTTAAAAGTTCAACATAATTGAGGTTCAACAGCCATTCAGCGTTATTAATCATTTGGGCCTTGCCCTCAGAAAAATCAATAAAGTTTTCCATTTGGCGCTTAAAACAGGCGGCATTATGGTCAATATCTTCTTTTGTTAGCATTTTGCGCATATCTGTTCTGCCTGAAGGGTCACCAATCATTGTGGTACCACCGCCAATAAGAGCAATGGGTTTATTACCCCCAAGCTGAAGCCTTTTCATAAGCACAAGGGCCATAAAATGACCTGCAGTAAGGCTGTCCGCAGTACAGTCAAAACCAATATAAAAGGTGGCTTTACCGTTATTTATCATTTCTTTAATTTCGGCTTCATTGGTCACCTGGGCAATAAGGCCACGGGCAACAAGTTCATCATAAAGTGTCATTTATATTTCTCCTTAAAATTAATTACTTTTTCTGAAATTTATCATTTCCTCTGCCGTTTTCAGAAGATTTTCAGTATATTCACCACCAGACATTATTCGGGCAATTTCTTTTATCTGCCCCTCTTTATCAAGCGGTATGATTTTTGTATAGGTTCTGCCCTCGCGTACTTCCTTAGAAATAAACAAATGTATGTGGGCACCACTCGCTATTTGCGCCAAATGAGTTACACAAATAACCTGTCTTAAATCCGCAACATCAATAAGCTTGGTGGCAACCTTTTGAGCCGCGTGGCCACTAATACCGCTATCTATTTCGTCAAAAATAAGGGTATCAACATCGTCTTTCAGGGAGAGCACACTACGAATAGCAAGCATAATTCTTGAAAGCTCGCCGCCAGAGGCAATTTTTGCCAAAGGTTTTGGTTCCTCTCCCGCGTTGGCAGAAATTAAAAATTCGGTTGTATCGCAACCGTTTTTGGTATAACGGCCGCTTTCAATTTCAGCTTTAAAACAGGCCGAATTAAAATCTAAAAAGCTAAGCTCTTCAGTAATGCGTTTACAAATTTCTGCCGAAGCCCTTTTTCGTGATTCGGTGAGCTTTTTCCCTGCCTCAATAAGGTTCTGTTCGGCCGGTTCAAGCATATTTTCAAGCTCGGTAATACGTTCATTATTTAAATTAATCTCTGCAAGCTGATTTTTGGCATTTTCTAAGAACTCTAAAGCTTTTTCTTCAGAGCCACCATATTTTAACATGAGGCTATGCAGAAAATCAAGCCTATTTCTGGAATTTTCTGCCTTTTCCGGGTTGAATTCAAGCTTATCCTTAAGCGTTACTGCCTCCAGACCAATAGCCTCGCAATCTAATACTATTGTTTCTAATTTTTCCATAAGCTGTTCTGCTCCGGGTAAATAGCCCACAACAGCCGCAAAAGAAGCTTTAGCCTGCCTAAGCTTATCTAAAACTGAATAAATATCGTCTTCGTTTTCACCCGAAATAGCACCAACAACTGCATCAATACTTCGGGAAATTTTTTCACTTTGATTATAAGAATCAAGGTATACCTTTAGTTCTTCTATTTCACCAAGTTTAACATCGGCCTTTTCTAACTCTTCAATTTGATATTTTAAAAGGCTTAATTTTTTTTCATTTTCTTCTTGCTCAGCAGTTAGCTTATTAAGCTCTTTAGTAATATCTCTAAAGCTTGAAAATGCCTTTAAATATTCATTCTTTTCGCACTTATTTTCAGCATAGGCATCAATAAAGGTTATATGCTGCTGTGGGTCTAAAAGGGTTTGGTTGTCGTGCTGACCGTGAATATTGATAAGGAGTTTACCAATTTCTTTGAGTGCTGATACATTAGCCGGCCTTGAATTAATTTTAACCTGACCTCTTCCGTCTGAAAAAAGTGTTCTTTGCAAAATAATTCTACCATCGCTGTCAGCAGGGTAACCAATCTCTTCAAGCTTATGGTAAACAGAACTATTAAGGCAAGAGAACGAAGCGCTTACAACTGCCTTGTTGCTGCCGTGTCTAATAAGCTCTCTTGAAGTGCGCTCACCCATTATTGCAAACAATGAATCTATAACAATAGATTTACCGGCACCGGTTTCGCCGGTCATTACATTAAAGCCCTTTGAAAAATCTATATTAGCCTCTTCAATTACGGCAATATTTTCAATATGCAGATACTCCAGCATATATATTACTCCATTATCTTTTTAAGCTTTTCAGCAAATTCTTCGGCCGAAGCCTCGTCCTTGGTTATTACAAAAACAGTATCGTCACCGGCAAGGGTACCCAAAAACATATCGTGATATAGCTTATCCAAAGCGACACAGGCACTTTGCGCCATTCCGGAAAAGCATTTTATAACAACATCATTCATTGCATAATCAACGCTAATAACACTTCTGCTGAAAATTGTTAGCAAGTGGTCATTATCAACCGCCGTATCGGTTGCTGTGTGCTCTTTTGGTGAAAACCTCTGCGCATATTTATACCTTCCGTTTCGGTCTAAAACCTTAACAAGACCAAGTTGTTTAATGTCACGTGAAACAGTAGACTGTGTAACTTCAAAACCACATTCTCGCAAAGCATTAATAAGATCTTCTTGCGTTTCTAAAGACCTAGAATTAATAATTTCAAGTAATTTTAAACGTCGTTCGTTTTTCAAGGCACACCCTCCTATCTTGAAAGATTAAATTTATCTGAAAGAGCATTCAAAAATGTACCCTCATTTAACTTAATAAGCTGCACAAACCTATGGGTAGATTTTTTTATTAAAACTGTATCGTGTTCACCTATAGGGCAGGATTCTTCGCCGTCAACTGTAAGGTAAACACCACTGTCATAGGGTGCCTCAGCAGACACGGAAATTTGTTTTTGGTCACCAACCAAAACCGTTCTTGCAAAAAGTGACTGCGGGCAGATAGGGGTTAGAACAATACAGTCCAGCACAGGGTCGATGATTGGTCCACCGGCAGAAAGCGAATAAGCGGTTGAGCCTGTGGGGGTAGCTACAATAAGCCCATCTGCTCTATAAGAGATTTTACCCTGTTCCACTGAAGCGTTAATATCAATCATACGGGAAATTTTACCCTTTGAAATAACCGCGTCATTAAGAGCATAAAACTTATTATCCCTTAAATTTACCTCTAATAGCATTCGGTTTTCAACCGTAAACTCACCCTTAACAAGCAAATTAAGCTTTTCAAGCTCACTAGGTTCTAAACCTGCAAGATAGCCTACCCTACCTGCATTAATTCCCAAAACCGGTTTATCTAACATTGCCGCCCTTTTGGCGGTATGTATCAGGGTTCCGTCACCGCCAATTGCAACAACAACATCTGCTTTTTCTATTGCTTCCTTATAGGCCAAACAGTTCACACCATTGCAAAATGTGTTTGCACTATCATCGGGTACAAAAACCTCTGCATTATTTCGAAGCAAAATTTTTATGGCAGCATCAGACAATTCTACAGCATTGTTTTTAATATGGTTTGTAACTACTGTAACCTTCATAAACTAACCTCAATTAAAACTATTCTTTAGAAAGAGCCAAATGTGATTCTTCAATTAATTTATCAACATCAATAGACTCTGATAAAACCGGGGAATCAGTTTTTTGAATAAAAATTAAATATTCAATATTACCCTCAGGCCCTTTTATAGGTGAAAACTCAAGCCCTAAAACCGAAAAACCGCCACTTAACATAACATCTAAAATTTTTAAAATAACCTCTTTATGAACGGCTGGGTCTCTTACCACACCCTTTTTTCCAACCTTTTCTCGACCGGCCTCAAACTGTGGCTTAATTAAACAAACAGCCTGACCGTTATAACACATAAGCGGCCTTAAAGCCGGAATAATTATTGAAAGAGATATAAAAGAAACGTCTACCGAAGCAAAAGAAAGCTCTTCGGGAATTTGCTCCTTTGTTACATATCTGAAATTGGTTCTTTCTAAATTTACAACCCTTTCATCATTTCTAAGCTTCCAAGCAAGTTGTCCGTAACCTACATCAACTGCATAAACCTTTTTAGCACCGTTTTGCAACATACAATCGGTAAAGCCCCCGGTAGAAGCACCAATATCTGCACAAATCTTTCCCTCAAGTGTTATTGGAAAGTTTTTCATAGCCTTTTCGAGCTTTAAACCACCACGACTAACATATTTTAAAGGATTTTCTCTAACCTCTATTTTATCGGTTTCCTTAACAGTCATTCCTGGTTTGTCTGCCTTTTGGTTATTAACATAAACCACACCGGCCATAATAAGTGCTTTAGCTTTTTCGCGGCTTTCGCTATAGCCTTTCGAAAAAATAACACTGTCTAATCTGTTGTTGTCCTTAGCCATAATCTTATTTCCTACAAATTCATAATAATATCATACATACTATCTGCATCAAGACGGTATTTTTTAAGTTGATTTTCGACCGAAGCCTGTGATACAAACTCGTCATTTACAGCAAAAACCTTAGCATAACCCTTAAAACCATTTAACGAAAGCCCTGCAAGAATTGTTTCGTTTATGCCGCCTGTGGCTATTCCCTCTTCAAAAATTAAAACATTTTTATAGAGCATTAATGATTTATAAAAATCTTCGGTTAAGGGATAAACCTTATTCAACTTAATAACGGCGACAGCTTTCCCCTGTTCCTTTAAGCGTTTATAAACCTCAGCCGCACTTGCAAACACCCTACCAAAGGTTACAATAACGGTATCAGCAGTACAGTCACCGTAACATGAAAAATCTTCATCAGTAGGAACAAAATCTTCAGGAAGAGAAGGTTGTACACCTCTAGGGTAGCGAACGGCACTAGGACCGTTAATTTCATAAATAGATTTTGAAAGCATAATTTTAAGCTCTAAATAGCAAGAAGGCGCAAAAATTTGCATACCGGGTATTGTTTTTAAAAAAGCAACATCAAAAATACCCTGGTGGGTTTCACCGTCATCACCCACAAAACCGGCACGGTCAACACAAAGGGTAATTGGAAGACCGGCTATGGCGGCATCGTGAATTATTTGGTCATAGCCTCTTTGCAAAAAGGTTGAGTACACCGCAAACACCGGGTGCATTCCACCAGCGGCAAGACCGGAAGTAAAAGTAACTGCATGTTCTTCTGCAATACCAACGTCGAAAAACCGGTTTTTATATTTCTCGGCAAAGCCTTTAAGCCCTGTACCCTCAGTCATTGCGGCAGTTATAACACAAAGCTTATTATCATTTTTTGCAAGACGGCAAAGCTCGTCACCCACACAGGCAGAAAAATCTGCCTTACTGGTTTGCGTAATTCCGTTTTCAATATCAAAGGCTGAAACGCCGTGATAATTTTTTGGAGAGTTTTCTGCAAAGTGATAGCCCTTCCCCTTTACGGTTAAGGCATGTATCAAAACCGGACGTTTTTGCTCTTTGGCAATATTTAAAATCTGTTCAAGCTTTTTAAGGTCGTGCCCATCTACCGGGCCAAGATAATGAAAGCCCATATCTTCAAATATATTGCTATGATAAATCGCATTCTTCAGCATAGTTTTAGAACGCAAAAGGTTGCTGTTTATCCATTTGCCGCAAAAAGGTATTCTTGAAATAATTTTTTCCACCGAATGTTTAAACCTGTGATAACCTGGGCGCGAACGAATGATGTTTAAATAACGGGCAAAGGCACCAACATTACGAGAAATAGAAATTTTATTGTCGTTAAGAATAACAATCATTGAGGAATTTTTTCCTACTCCTGCATTGTTAAGGCCTTCAAAAATCATTCCACCAGTCATTGCACCGTCACCAACAACCGAAATAACATAGGGTTGCTCTGAGCCGCTGACAGAAGCGGCTTTATATATACCCAATGCAGCCGAAACAGAATTACTGCTGTGGCCTGTAATAAATGGGTCATATGGGCTTTCGTCGGGGCGCATAAAACCCGAAATGCCATTTTCTTTTCTTATAGTATGAAATTTTTCAAACCTACCAGTTAACAGCTTGTGTGTATAGCATTGGTGCCCTACATCAAAAATAAGCCTGTCACTTAAAAAATCAAATGCGCGGTGCAAAGCAACAGTAAGTTCTACAACACCTAAATTAGAGGCCAAATGCCCACCATTTTGAGATACGGTAGAAATTAAACAATCTCTAATTTCAACACAAAGCTCTTCGAGCTGGTCAGTATTAAGTTTTTTTACATCTTCCGGGGAAGATATTTTGTTTAAAAACTTGTAGTCCAAACAAAACAACCTTTCAGTTCACATTTAAAAGCTTCTGTTAATTAAATATTCTGCTAAATCTTTAAGATTTTTTCCGGCTTTGCCAAAAGTTTCTAAAGCCAAAACAGCCTTTTTTGTATATTCTTCAACATCGCTTTTAGCCTTTTCAAGGCCGGTAATAGAAACATATGTTGATTTTTCATTTTTAGCGTCACTGCCAACCGGTTTACCCAATAGCGCACTGTCACCAATTTTATCTAAAATATCGTCTTGAATTTGAAAAGCTATTCCTAAATTAAGCGCATAGTCTTTAGCGGCTAAAACCTGTTTTTCTGTTCCACCGGCCAAAATTGTTCCTATTTCCGCGGCGGCGGCAATTAAAGCGCCTGTTTTCTTAATATACATTTCTTTAACCGTAGAAAGCTCTGGGTTGGTGCCCTCGCTTACAAGGTCGATTACCTGCCCGCCAATCATACCGTCGTTCCCCGCACAGGTAGAAAGAACTATAATTGCTTTTAACACTTTATCTGCCGATATCCCCTCAGTCTTAGCGGCAGTTTCAAAAGCAAGGGTAAGAAGCCCATCACCCGCAAGTAATGCAATATCTTCGCCAAATGCCTTGTGACAAGATGGGCGGCCTCTTCTAAAGTCATCATTATCCATTGCGGGTAGGTCGTCGTGTATTAGCGAATATGTGTGTATCATTTCTAATGCGGCGGCAAAATTAAGCGCACCATCGTCATTTTTTCCACAGGCTTTATAAAACTCATTTAAAATAAAAGGTCTAAGCCTTTTGCCCCCCGAAAGAAGGCTGTATTCCATAGCCTTATATACGCTATCAAACTTGGTATCGGCGTGTTTTAAAGAGGCTTCGAGTCGCTGTTCAATAATGGGTAAAAAATCTTGAAGTAATGCTTTAATCATTATTTTTCCACCTCAATTTTTTGTTTAGCCTCTTCAAGGGCTTTGGTACATTCTTCGGCCAAGGTTTTGCCCTCTTCATAAAGCTTCATAGCATCTTCTAAAGAGCACTCACCGTTTTCAAGAAGCTTTCCAATTTCTTCAAGGCGTTGTAATTTATCTAAAAATTTTTTCTCAGCCATAATTTACTCCTCTATCTGTTCAACAACACAGCGAAGCCGTCCTTTAAAAAGCTTTACATTGAGCTTTTCACCGACTTCTACCCCATCTGTAGTTTTTAAAATATTATTATCTTTATAGGTTACCGAAAAACCTCTTGCCAAGGTACTGCTGTAAGAAAAGGCCTCTAATTTTGTTTTGGCGTTATTAAGGCGCATTTCATACCCTTTTAAGACAGCTTTGATGTTTACTTCAAATTCAAGCAAGGCTTTATCAAGCCTTAACTGAAAAGGTACAAAAAGCTGTTCTGGTTTTTGAAAGCATCTTCTGTTATAGAGCATTTGCAGTTTTGTGTAATTATCAGAAATTATTGACAAAGCTTGATTTTCAACCTGCTTTTTTAAAATATATATTTTATTTAAAACCTCATATGAGCTTGGCAGTGCAATTTCTGCCGCAGCCGAAGGGGTTGGTGCCCTTAAATCGGACACATAATCACAAATTGTAAAATCTGTTTCATGCCCCACTGCCGAAATTATAGGAACAGGCGAAGCAAAAATTTTTCTTGCCAAGGATTCATCGTTAAAACAGGAAAGGTCTTCTGCACTACCTCCCCCACGGCCAATAATAATGAGAGAAATATCTTCCCTTAAAAAGGCTTTATTTAAGGCAGATATAAGACTTTGAGGTGCCCCTAAGCCTTGAACCAATGCAGGGAAAACAACAATTTCGGTCATTGGAAAGCGCCTTGCAGAAATGTTTAATATGTCTTGCAAGGCCGCACCCGATTCAGAAGTAATTACACCAATTTTTTGAGGAAACAATGGGAGCGGTTTTTTAAATTCCTTATTAAACAGGCCTTCTGCCTCAAGCTTTGCCTTAACTCTTTCAAATTCTAATGCAATATCGCCCTGACCAAAGGGGATCATACTTTCGGCGTAAAATTGGTACGAGCCATCTCGCTCATACAATGACACATAACCGCGGCAAACAACCTGCATTCCGTCACTTGGCACAAAATTTACTCTAAGGGCATTACCCTTAAACATAACCGCTTTTATAGATGCATCATTATCTTTAAGCACAAAATAAAGGTGGCCACTTGCATAGTGATTTTTAAAGTTAGAAAGCTCCCCCACAAGGGTTACAGCCGAAAGGTTAATATCGCCCTCAAGAAGAGATTTAACATACATATTAAGCTGTTTAACCGTAAGACGGAGCTGTTCCATTTTATCTTTTCTCCATTTTAATTTTTGCCAGTAATGCAGTTCCTACAGCATTATCCCCAGAAAGCTCTGGTGAGGCAAAGTTGGCGCTAATAATTTCACTTAACCGTTTTTTTAGGTTAGTGTTAGCTACAACACCGCCCGAAAACACAAAGGGAAGGTTATTATATTTTTCCGATACAGCCAAAGCCATTTTACAAACAGTTGAAATAACATATTCTATTGCTGTGGCGGCAATGTCTTCATATTTATCACCGTCATCAAGCATTTTCTGGCAGATATTTTCTGCCCCCGAAAGGGCACAGTCGCACCCCTTAATGCAAGGCCTAATTCCAACTTTAGCGCTTCCCTTTTCTGCTAACTGCTCTAGGGCAGGACCGCTTGGAAAATCTAACCCAAGCATAACACCTACACGATCTATAACCTGACCTGCATTTATATCTAAGGTTTTACCAACAATAGCTGTTTTAAAGCCACCGTCATTTGACGGTGAAACTAAAATAGCCTCTGTAGTGCCACCCGAAAGGTGAAATGCTATAAACGGCTTATCAAACAAATCTAACCTATCTGCCGAAAGCAAAGCCGCCGCAATATGCCCCTCTTGATGAGAAAACTCGAAAACGGGAATTTTTAATGCCGCACCTAAAACAGAAGCTAAAGAAACTCCGCTTAAAAAACAAGGCATATAGCTATCTAACGCATTACGCGGCTTTGAAGAAACGCCTATACATTTAATTTTTAAAGGTTCAATCTCTTTCATTACTTCGGTCACCATTAATGGCAACTGCTTAGTATGAAGAAATACCGCGTCACTCTGCCTTAACCCACGTTTACCATTTTCAACAAAAAGCAGTTTTCGTTTATTTATAAACGAATTATCACCAAATAAGGCCGCCGCAGAGCTTCGGTAATTACTGCTATCTATTCCGAAAAAAATCATTTGTCACATTCACGGGCGATTGTTCCCAAAACACCGTTAATATATACCGCATCTTTTTCGTCAGAATATTCCTTGGCAATTTCAACCGCCTGGTCAATGGCAACACTAACCGGGATTTCATCATTAAACTTCATTTCAAAAACGGCAAGTCTTAAAATAGAAAGGGTGGTTTTTGGAAGACGGTTGATACTCCAATTCGAAAGACAGGGAGAAATAATTCCGTCAATCTCTGAAAGGTTATTAATAACACCGCAAAAGGTTGAGGATATATAATCTGTAATTTTAAACTCACTCACCTCTTGGGCAATTGATAAAATTTCTTCACAAGATTCATCTCTAAAGCATTTTTCAAACACTAAATAAAAGACTGTTTTTCGTTCTTCGTTTCTTTTCATTTAAAAGGCACCGCCTAACTTATATTATCTATTTAATTTTATACTATTTAGTTCACTTTTTCAAGTATTAAATGCATATTTATGCAAAAAAATCACATTAAAACACTTAATTTTAAAAAAATACCGCCAAGGCTCAACAACCTTAGCGGCAAAACTTAAAAAGTTTAACTTTATTCACCTATTGGAAAGTCAAATTCTGATTTATTGTATTCATCTGCATTAGAAGAAGTATCATCTGAAGAGGTTGAGTTAGAATCAGTCTTATTATAGCTGGAACCACCCTCATCTTCAAGCAACCTTACCGAAACTTCAAAGCTTATTTTTTTCTTCGTAGAATAAATAGTAAGGTTAAGAATATCTCCTGCGTTTTTTTGGTCAATAACGTCTAAAATATCTTCGCTAGTTCCAATGTTCTGTCCATTCACCTTAGTAATAATGTCATTAATTTCAACAGACTTGTCGTACAAATCACTACTTTGGTCAATCGAAGCAATCATAAGGCCCGTAGGGCTATTATTAATTTCGGCGGAAAGCGCATCAATTTCTTGATAAGATATTCCTAGCTTGGCTCTGCCTTTAACATATTTGTGTTTTATAAGCAGTTCAACATTCTTTTTCATAATGGTAGTGGGAATAGCAAAGCCAACACCCTCATACTGCTCTCCGACAATTTTTGCCGAAGTAATTCCAATAACCTGACCGTAAAGATTACAAAGGGCACCGCCTGAGCTTCCAGGGTTAATGGCAGTATCGGTTTGAATATAAAGGCTTGTGTAAGACGAGGTTATTGATGTGCGTATAGCAGTATCTGAAATAACGCCCTGCGAAGCAATCGCCTTTTCATTAGCACCGTTAGGTCTGCCAACTGCAACAACAGTTTCACCTATAGCAAGTTGGTTTGAATCGCCAAAAACGGCGGGTTTTAACCCAGAGGCATTGGCCATTTTTAAAACAGCTAAGTCACTTCTTGTATCACCGGCAACAAAAGCCGCATCATACATTTTTCCTTCGCTGGTATATACCTTGAATTTTGGCGATGCGGCAGAAGAATAAATGTGGTCATTGGTAACAACAAAACCATCTTCAGAATAAATAACACCTGTAGCAGAGCTGACAATACCCTTTGAATTATATACATAAATGCCCACAATACTGGGATTAACATCTTTATAAATTTGTGAAACAGATTTTGCTTCATCAGGTTCAGGCTTAGAGGCCAAATCTACTTTGTCTTGCTTGGCGGCTGTTTTATCATAATTACCAAGTAAATATCCCCCTGTAAGACAGCCGCTTATTATAACAAGGAGTGCCAATAAAACCGCAAAAACCTTAATACCGTGCTTTTTTTGTTTAGGCTCTAAGGGAATATAATCGGCGGTTTCAATAAATGGCATAACAGGTGTAAGCGGCTCCTCTGCGGGTGAAGAAAAAGGTGTTTTTGTAGGGTTCACCTCTTCCATAGTAATGCTTTCTATTGCAGGGTCTATTTCTAACTCATTATCCTTTTCAAAAATAGGCTCTTCCCTAGCAACGCAAGGTTCACTTGTATTTTCTTCGGTATTATCCTCTTTTTTATCCAATGAAAATTCCAAATTCTCATTATCAAAATTAAAATTATTATCGCTCATAATTTCCTCCTGTTATTGATTATTCGGTAAAGTGAAAGAAAACTCGGTAAAGCTGTTTTTCACGCTTTGTACCGCCATTTCACCACCATGAATTGAAACAATAGTATTTGCAATATAAAGACCTAGTCCTGTACTGTCTTTAACCCGTGAGCGTGAACGGTCCGTTTTATAAAAACGGTCAAAAATAAAGGGCAAATCCTTTTCGTCAATACCCTCACCGGTATTACGTATTTTAAAGGTTATTTTATTTTCCAACCTATTAACCTTAAAGGTTATCTTACCGCCCTTATTAGTAAACTTAATGGCATTGTCAATAAGATTATATGCAACCTGATAAATTAAATCATAATCGGCATTTAAAAACACCTGACCCATTTCTTCAAGACCGGAAATTTCAAGGCTGTTTTCATTAATACGCTGTTCTTGAGAAATAAGAATATTAAACAGCAAATCTGTTAAATCGAAGTTACTTTTATTAACCTTTAGTTCGCCCGATTCAAGCTTTGCAAGGCTGAGCATAGATTGAACAAGTCTTGAAAGGCGTTTAATCTCGTTTGAAACAACACCAAGATAATAGTTATGCCTTTCTTTGGGAATTGTACCGTCAATAATGCCGTCAATAAAACCGCCAATAGTGGTCATAGGTGTTTTAAGCTCATGAGAAATGTTGGCAATAAAGCTTCGGCGAGTGCCCTCTATTTGCACTAAAGAGCTAGTCATTTGATTAAAGGCCACAGCAAGCTCGCTTATTTCATCATTACCCGAAACAGGTATTCTTTTTGAAAAATCGCCCTTAGCCATACTGCGCGAGGCCTCCGCCATAAGGTTAAGCGGCCTTGTGAAACGATAAGATATAATATATTCGGCACAAAACATTATGGCGATTGGCACTAAAGCCGAAAAGAAAAACATTTGCAAAATTTTACGGTAAAAAAGCTGAATATTAGTTGGCGAAAGTGTGGAGAAAACTGCACCGACAGCCAAACCGTCGCTGTTTTTAAGAAGCTTTGCATAGGTAAACAGCGTTTTATCGTAAAGGCCTTCAAGGTTGCCGTTTTCTTTATAATCCTGAGTTTTAAGTCGCTGTAAAATATTAGAAGACACCCGTTTGGAATTATGCGTGCAAAGGCCGTCTATTTTCCAATCTTCACAGCTACATATTGCAACATTACCCTTAGTATCACAGATAAAAACATCTGCCTCAGTCGCCCTGGAAACCGCAAAGAAAACCTCCGAGCGCATAACATCTTTTAGTTTATTACTGTCTACCTCATTGCATAATTCAAATATAGCAGTACAGTTATCCTCTAAAATTTTTAGCTTTTCGTTAGTAAGATAAGTACTTACAAAAAAGGAAAGAATAACAGTAATAAATGTAATACTAAGCAGAACTATAAGAATTGTTGTAAGAAAAAACTTTTTAAAAAATTTTTGCTTCATTCAAATCACTTTACTTCAAATTTATATCCCACACCCCAAACGGTTTTAAGGGACCATTGCTCAGAAATACCCTCAAGCTTTTCACGCAGACGTTTAATATGAACATCAACGGTACGGGAATCGCCATAATATTCAAAACCCCAAACCTCATCTAACAGCTGATTGCGCGTGAAAACGCGATTTGGATTTTTGGCAAGGTGAAAAACAAGCTCTAGCTCCTTTGGGGGAGTGTCAATTTGCTTTCCGTCAACAATAAGCTCATAGTTTGTTAAATTAATTTCTAATTTATCAAATTTAACAATTTTAGCTGTTTCCTCGTCATTATACGTTCTTCTAAGAACGGCGCGTATTCTAGCCATAACCTCTTTAGTATCAAACGGCTTGGAAATATAATCATCTGCACCAAGCTCTAAGCCTAAAATTTTATCAAAGGTTTCGCCTTTGGCGGTTAACATAATAATAGGAACCTCTGAAACCTTTCTAACCTCTCGGCAAACCTGCCAACCATCTAATTTAGGAAGCATAACATCAAGTAAAACAAGCTGAGGGCTTTGCTCATTTACTGCGTTGACTGCGGCCAGTCCGTCGTTTACAACCAGTGCCTCGTATCCCTCTTTTTCAATATAAAGTCTGAGCAATTCACATATGTTTTGATCATCATCTACAATAAGCACCTTGATTTTACTCATGAAAAAACCACTCCTATACTATGGAAATATATAGTTGAAAAATAATTGAGATTAAACTATAATATAATTTAACACAAGAAATACCGCACTTTATGACAAGTTTGTAAATTATCTGTTGAATTTTTGTACTAAAATTAATTTTAACACATTTTATTTAAAAAATAAAGTATATAAAATATTAAAAAACTCTTCTCTTTTTTACAATAATTTGGTATAATAATTTGATGAAATATTTTTCTTTTTAAGGTGATGAGATAATGACTGTTAATATAAACGGTTACTCAATAAATTATATAGACGAAGGAAGCGGTCAACCGGTTGTTTTGCTTCACGGTTGGGCTTCCTCAATAGACCCTTGGGTTCATATTATTGCAAACTTGAAAGAGCAAGGTGGCTTTCGCGTTATTGCCTTAGATTTTCCCGGTTGCGGCGGCTCTTCATTGCCTGAACACCCCTTAGAGCTTTCCGATTATACCGACCTTGTAGTAAAATTTTGCAAAGAGCTTAACATTGAAAACCCTATTGTTTTTGGCCATTCACACGGTGGAAGGGTTACACTTGCTTTGGCAGGAATGGGTCTTTTAAATATAAAAAAGGCCGTTATTTTTGGCGGTGCGGGGCTTAAACCCAAAAGCTCATTGAAAAAGAGGGTAAAAATAGCAAGTTTTAAGACGGTTAAGTTTTTTCTTTCTCTTCCAGGTGTTAAAAACTTTACCGTCGACACCTTAAACAAGGCCAGGGCCCACTTTGGCTCTTCAGACTATAACAATGCGCCTGAGGTTATGAGGAAAACCCTTGTTACCCTTGTTAATTCAGATATTCGACACGTATTAAAGAATATTAAATGCCCCACTCTTTTAATTTGGGGCAGTAACGACACAGCTGTTCCTTTATATCTTGCTAAAATTATGGAAATAGAAATTCCCGATGCAGGTCTTTGTGTGTTTGAAGGCTGTGGCCACTTTGCTTTTCTTGAAAGACCTGTTGATACCAACATTATTTTAAACAGCTTTCTAAAATAACGGAGGTGTTTTTTTGAAATATTTGTTTCTTGTTTCAGTAATTTTGTTTTGTATTGGCGGAATGTTCTCAGCTCAAAGACAGCTTCAAATGCTTCAGCAAAATTCTTATTACCTATCAAGATATTTGGGGTGGGTTAGGTCTACAAAATTCGGTACTTTAAAATATTCGTTGATATTTATGTTATTGCCCTTAATAATAAGTGTAGATTTTCTTCCCTTTTTTCTTCCCGTTTACAGTGCAATTGAGCTTATTTACCGTATTCAAAAACAACAAAAAAACCACAAAACATCAATTAAAAAATTAGTTTACACCGGACGTGTTAAAAGGCTTATTTCAGCAATGTGTTTACTTTATGCTCTTATAATTGTTGCTTTTATAAGCTTTCCTTCTGCAACACTCTACATTTTGGCCTTGTCTGTAGCTTTAGGTCACTTCCCTCAAATAATAATGTTTATAGCATTTTACATTAATAAGCCTATTGAGAGTGGCATTGCAAAATGGTATGTAAAGGATGCTAAAAAAATATTAGCCTCCAACAAGAACCTAATATGTATAGGTGTAACGGGAAGCTACGGAAAAACAAGTGTAAAATTTATGTTAAATCGAATTTTAAGCGAAAAATTCAATACACTTGCCACCCCCGAAAGTTTTAATACGCCTATGGGTATTGTTAGAACAGTGCGTTCCTCCCTTACCCCCGCCACCGAAATTTTTATTGCAGAAATGGGTGCCAAAAACATAGGCGATATAAAAGAGCTATGTGATATTTGCAACCCCGATATTGGAATAATTACTGCAGTTGGCCCGCAGCACCTTGAAACCTTTAAAACGGTAGAAAATGTTGCAAATACAAAGTTTGAACTTGCCGACTGTTGCCTAAAAAAAGAAGATGGCAAAATTTATGTTAATTTTGACAGTGAGGTAGCAAAAACCAAGGCTCTTACCCTTGAAAAGCAAGATAAAGTTATTTCCTTTGGAGAAAATAATGCCTCCGCCACCGCAACCAACATTGTTTTAACAGAAAACGGCACCGAGTTTACTCTTAACTATAAAAGTTATTCTTTCCCCCTTTCCTGCAAACTGTTAGGAAAACACAGCATTACAAACCTGTTAGGAGCTGTAGCTATTGCTCTTGATTTAGGTGTCAGCGAAAAACAAATTCGTTTTGCAGCTTCCTCGCTTAAAGCACCTCCCCACCGCTTAGAGCTTAAGCCCTTTATAAACGGCTCACTTCTTATTGACGATGCTTATAACTCTAACCCTGTTGGCTGTCTTGAGGCAGTTAATGTTCTTTCGGCCTTTAATGGTAAAAAAAGAATTATTGTTACCCCCGGACTGGTTGAGCTTGGCAATAAAGAATATGAATTCAATTATAGCCTGGGCGAAGCTGCCGCAAAGGGCTGTGATATTATAATTTTAGTTGGTCAAAACCGTGCTAAGCCAATGGCAGACGCCATTAATAAAAGTGATTTTAACAAAGAAAATCTTCATATTGCCGATTCTTTTGCCAATGCAATGAACATTTTAAGAACAATTACAGACGAAAATACGGTTGTTCTTTTTGAAAACGATTTACCCGACAATTATGCCGGTTGATAAGGAGAAAAAACTATGATTAAAGAAGGACTAATGAATGTAGCAGTGCTTTTCGGCGGTGATTCTGTTGAGCACGAGGTTTCAATAATCTCGGCTGTTCAGGCTATGAACCATTTTGACACAGAAAAATATAATGTTATTCCCGTTTATATTGCAAAGAATAATATTATGTACACCTCTGCTAAAATGCTTAATATTGAAAGCTTTAAGGATATTGCCGGCCTTTTAAAGACCTCCCGTGAAATTCGCCTTTATAACGACGGCACAGGTGCATTTTTAAAATCTGAAAAGAAAAATGATTTTTCAGGCAAAAAACCACTAAAGCTTGATGTTGCCTTGCCGGTAGTTCACGGTACTAACTGCGAGGACGGAACTCTCCAGGGCTATTTAGAAATGCTTAAAATTCCCTATGCAGGTTGCGATGTTTTAGCCTCTGCCGTGGGTATGGATAAGGCAGTTTTTAAAAGCGTTTTGAAAACCGCCGGTGTTCCGGTGCTAGATGGTCTTCGCTTTTCTTCAAGAGAGTTTGTAGAGTATGAAGCAAACATATTAAATAAAATTGATTCAAATATTGGCTTCCCCCTTATTGTAAAACCCGTTAACCTTGGCTCTAGCGTTGGAATTTCCAAGGTTAATTCCAAAAATGAACTTAAAGCCGCTCTTGACCTTGCTTTTTCTTTTGCTGAATATGTTTTGGTTGAACGCGCCGTACAGAATTTGAGAGAAATTAACTGCTCTGTTTTAGGTGACGGAATGGAATGTGAGGCCTCCGCCTGTGAAGAGCCTGTAATGACCGACGAAATTTTGTCCTACGGCGACAAATATTTAAGCAGTGAAAGCTCTAAGGGTATGAGTTCTCTTAAAAGAAAGCTCCCGGCAGACCTGCCCTCTGATATGACCGAAACCATAAAAGAGTATGCCTGCAGAAGCTTTAAGGCCATTAACGGCCACGGTGTTGCCAGAATAGATTTTCTTATGGATGATGTTAGCAAAGAAGTTTTTGTTAACGAAATTAACACCATTCCCGGTTCACTTTCCTTCTATTTGTGGGAGGCAACCGGAGTAAAATATAAAGACCTGTTAGATAAACTTGTTTCCCTTGCCTTTAAGCGTCAAAGACAAAGAGAAAATCTAAAGTTTGAAATTGATACTAATATTCTTTCCCAGTGCGGCGCTTTAGGAGCTAAGGGTTCAAAGGGCTCAAAGCTTTAATTTATTCGGGGTGATTTTTTGACTAAACTTCTGATAAAGCTATTTATTAAAGATAAGGAAAATATAAATGAGCCCCTTGTAAGAAGTAAATATATAACCCTTGGAAGCTATGTTGGTATTTTAGTTAATATTGTGCTTTTCGCCATAAAGTTTACTATTGGTATTATCTCAGGCGCTGTATCAATAACGGCAGATGCTTTTAATAACCTTTCCGATATAGGCTCCTCGGCTGTAACGGCAATCGGCCTTAAGCTTTCTGAAAAACCGGCAGACCGTGAGCACCCCTTTGGGCATGGAAGAATTGAATATATGTCCGGCCTTGTGGTTGCGGCACTTATTCTTTTGGTTGGGGTAGAGCTTTTTAAATCTTCGGTGCAAAAAGCCTTTAACCCCTCTCCCCTTAAAATTGATGCCATAACTGTTATACTTTTGGCTCTTTCGGTGTTTGGTAAGCTTTGGCTTTACCTTTTCAATAAATTTATTGGTAAAAAGGTAAACTCTGCCCCCCTTTTGGCAACAGCGCAAGACAGCATTAACGATTGTTTTGCAACCTCAGCCGTTTTGCTTTCAATATTAATTTGCCTTATATTTAAAGTTAATATTGACCCATATATCGGAATGGCTGTTGCACTTTTTATTGTTTATTCAGCCTTTAAGGCCTTTAAAGAAACACTTGACCCTCTTCTTGGTATGCCACCCGAAAAAGAAACTATAGAAAAAATAGAACAAACTGTTTTGTCCTATGACGATTTTTCAGGTATACACGACCTTATTGTTCACAATTACGGCCCCGGCAGAAGCTTTGCTTCGCTTCATGTTGAGGTTCCTGCTGAGATAGATATAATAGATTGCCACGAAAAAATTGACGCCTGTGAAAAACGCCTTTTTGATGAGCTTAAAATGGAGGTTGTTATTCATATGGACCCCATTGTAACCTCAGACGGTGTTACAGTAAAAATGCGGCAAACGGTTGAAGATTCCATAAAAGAAATTTACCCCGACCTTTCTATACACGATTTTAGAATGGTTGACGGTAATAAGAGAATTAATTTAATTTTCGATGTTGTTGTACCATTTGGCTTAAAGCTTAGCGATAAGGCCTTGAGGCTAAGCATTAACCAAATTTGCAAAAAAATTGATTCACGCTTTGAAACGGTTATTACAATCGACAAAAATTTTGTCTGAAAGGTGATATAATGCAGGATGTTTTAATTATTGGCGGCGGTGCCTGTGGTCTTACCTTGGCCTGTCTTTTAAAACAACAAAATTCTAAAATTTCTGTTACCGTTGCAGAACAGCTTGAAAGGGTTGGTAAAAAGCTCAGCACCACCGGTAACGGCCGCTGTAATATTACTAACCTTGAAATAAAACAAAAAAATTTTCACACCCGTTGCCCCGATAAGGCGCACCGGGTTGTTTCCTTGTTTGATTATGAAAAAACAAAGGCCTTTTTCTCTTCAATAGGTGTTGAATTTATAAACGAAGGCTCAAAGGTTTATCCCCGTTCGTTACAGGCTTCCTCGGTTGTAGATGCGCTTCGCTTTGCCTGTGGTAAATTTAATGTCAACACACTCACCGACTGTAAGGTTTTAAAAATCAATTCAAACTCCCAAGGCTTTACAGTATTGTGTGACGGCGACCAAAACATCACCGCAAAATGTGTAGTTGTTGCAACCGGCGGAATGGCAGGTGGCAGTAAGCTTGGCAGTAACGGCGACGGATATTCCTTTTTAAAGAGTTTCGGCCACAAAATTTTTGAGCGTACCCCCGTAATTGTTCAGGTTAAGACCGAGAATACTTTGACTAAACAATTAAAAGGTGTAAAAATCAACTGCCTTGTAAGGGTTAAAAATAAGGTAGAAACTGTTGCAATAGATAACGGCGAGGTTTTGTTTTGCGATTACGGTCTTTCTGGCCCCCCTGTGCTTCAGCTTTCTCGCTACTGTAGGGCTGGTACTACTCTTTCTTTAGATATTCTGCCCGAATATTCTTTAAAAGAACTGAAAGCATTATTAATTAATAGAAAAACCATAATGGGTAATGTTTCTACAAACGAATTTTTTGCAGGCCTTATCCATAAAAAGTTGGGACAGACTGTTATTAAAAGCTGTGATATTCCCCTTAATATTAATGTAAAAAGCCTTACAGAAAAGCAACTGGATTTGGTTGCCTATAGATTAAAAAATTTTGACTTTAAGGTTGAGGGGCATACCGGATTTATAAATGCTCAGGCCACTAGCGGCGGTGCCGATTTAGAACAGTTTTCAAACACGCTTATGTCTAAAATCAAACCCGGCCTTTTTGCCGCCGGTGAGGTTTTAGATGTTGACGGCGATTGCGGCGGATATAATCTTCAATGGGCCTGGAGTAGTGCGGCTGCCGTTGCTGATGGTATTATAAAATATTTAAACCAGGGTAAATAATATGATAAAGCTTCAAAATGTTTTAATTTCTGTAGATACACCTGTTTCAAACCCGTCGCTTACTGTAAGCGAAGCACTTAATATTCCTATTGTAAAGGTCAAAAAAGCTGAAATATTTCGCCGCTCTGTAGACGTTCGTAAAAAAAGCACACCCTACTTCTGCTATACTTTTTTAGTAGAGCTTTCAGACCCTCATACCGAAAAGGCTGTGCTTAAAAAACATAAAAACGCCTCTCCCTATAATAAAACACCTTATGTTTTTTTACAGGCCGAAAAAAAGCCACAGCATAGGCCTGTGGTGGTTGGCAGCGGCCCTGCCGGGCTTTTTGCCGCTTATACCCTTTGTAAGGCAGGAATTCCCCCTGTTATAATTGAAAGGGGTAAACCTGTAGAAGAACGCGTGAAAGATGTTGAGAATTTTTGGAGCGGCGGAGAGCTTAATGAAAGCTCTAACGTTCAGTTTGGCGAAGGCGGTGCCGGTACCTTTTCAGACGGTAAGCTGAATACAGGCATTAAAGACCCCCGCACTCGAACGGTTTTAGAACTTTTTAAAAAATTTGGTGCTGATGAAGATATTTTGATTAACGCTAAGCCTCACATTGGCACCGACAGGCTCAGAACTGTTGTTAAAAATATAAGAAATGAAATTACAGCTCTCGGCGGTGAATATCTTTTTGAAACAAGGTTTGAAAAACCGCTTATAAAAAACGGCAAAATTTTTGCTGTAGAATGTGTAAAAGATAAAAATTTAATAACACTGCCCTGCGAACAGCTTGTTTTGGCTGTTGGTAACGCAGCAAGAGATACCTATAAAAGCCTTTTAAACTGCGGTGTTAACCTTTCCTCTAAGCCCTTTGCCGTTGGGGTAAGAATTGAACATTTGCAAAAAAACCTTAACCTTGCACAGTATGGTGAAAATTACAGCAAAAATCTTCCCCCTCTTGAATATAAACTTGCGGCTCACCTTGAAAACGGTCGAGGTGTTTACACCTTTTGTATGTGCCCCGGCGGTGTTGTGGTAAATAGCGCAAGTGAAAAAAACGCCTATGTAACTAACGGAATGAGCTACCTTGCCCGTAACGGCCAAAATGCAAACTCTGCTCTTTTGGTGGGTGTTAGCGAAAAGGATTTTGGCTCTCACCCCTTAGACGGTGTAACCTTTCAGGAAAAAATTGAAAAGGCGGCCTTTAAAGCCACAGGGGGAAAGGGTCTGCCATATATAACGGTCGGCGAATTTTTAGGGTATAAAAAACACTCTTTTGGTGTTGTTCCCACAGCCTTACCCTCTGTCGTAAAATGTGATTTAACCACCGTTTTACCCAACTTTGTAACCACTTCTTTAAAAGAAGCACTGCCTTTGTTTGATAAAAAAATTAATGGCTTCGCTGTAGATGATGCTGTTCTCACCGCCCCCGAAACCCGAAGTTCCTCCCCTGTTAGAATCTTAAGGAATGAACAGTTTGAAACTAACATAAAGGGTATTTACCCCTGTGGCGAGGGCGCAGGATATGCCGGTGGAATAACCTCCTCTGCCGTAGACGGCATTAAAACCGCCGAGGCAATTATTAAAACGTGTGACGTTTTCACATATCAATAAGCGCAAGGTTTATGTCTGAAAGGCGGTCAGCCATCCATTCCCAAGCCGGTTTGTACCTTTGGCTGTTCGCCCTTTCATAAGGCAAACAGTAGCTTAATAAAACCCTGTTCTTTATATTAAATGTATTAACCCTTTTAAAACCTTTAATTGGCCGACCTGTGTAAAACACCCTTAAGGAAATTTTTTTGCCCGTAATTCTTACATTAATATTAATATGCTTCACACCTGCATCGAAACATATTTTGTTTATAATTCGGCAAATAATGTATTCAAACTCTTCAATAGATAATGTACCCTCTCCTTCGCCCGAAAGCGATACATCTAAAATTATACCCTTGGCACCCGCCATTAAAATAAGGGCTGTAAAAAACTGAGAAAGCTCAGCAAAAATATTAACCGTTTTAAGCCTTAGTGACCCGAATCGTTCAATTTCGTTTTCTCTGAGCAAAATATAATCTTTAATTCTGGCTCTTGTGTAGCCAAAATGCAAAAATTCGTCAAATAGCTTTTCTCGGTACTTGTTTTTAACAATAATTTTTTTGTTAAAATCGCACATATAACCACCTCGATATTAACTTTATTTTGCCCAATAAAATGAAATTTAAAAAAAATTTAAAAAACATAGTTAAAAAATAAACAAAGTTCTTGCAAATTTGGTTAAAAGCGGTTAAAATATATACAGTAAATTTTTAGGAGGTTTATCACTATGGTAAAAGTTGCTATTAATGGTTTTGGCCGTATCGGTCGTCTGGCTTTCCGTCAGATGTTCGGTGCAGAGGGTTATGAGGTTGTTGCTATTAACGACCTTACCGATGCAAAAATGCTTGCTCATCTTCTTAAGTACGATTCTGCTCAGGGTCGCTACGCTAAGGCAGATACTGTAGAAGCTAAAGACGGCGCTATCGTTGTTGACGGCAAAGAAATTAAAATCTACGCTGAAAAGAACGCTGCCGACCTTCCTTGGGGTGAAATCGGTGTAGACGTTGTTCTTGAGTGCACAGGCTTCTACTGCTCTAAGGACAAGGCTCAGGCTCATATTGATGCCGGTGCTAAAAAGGTTGTTATTTCTGCTCCCGCAGGTAAAGACCTTCCCACAATCGTTTACAGCGTAAACGAAAATACCCTTACTAAGGAAGACAACATTATTTCTGCTGCTTCCTGCACCACTAACTGCCTTGCTCCTATGGCAAAGGCTCTTAATGACTATGCACCCATCCAGAGCGGTATTATGACCACCGTTCACGCTTTCACCGGCGACCAGATGGTTCTCGACGGTCCTCACAGAAAGGGTGACCTTCGTCGTGCACGTGCAGCTGCTGTTAACATTGTTCCTAACTCTACCGGCGCTGCTAAGGCTATCGGCCTTGTTATTCCTGAGCTTAACGGTAAGCTTATCGGTTCTGCTCAGCGTGTTCCCGTTCCTACCGGTTCTACTACCCTTCTTGTTGCAGTTGTTAAGGGTAAAGATGTTACCGTTGAAGGCATCAACGCTGCTATGAAGGCTGCTTCTTCTGCTTCCTTCGGTTATACTGAAGAGCAACTCGTTTCTTCCGATATTATCGGTATCACTTATGGTTCTCTCTTCGATGCTACCCAGACAATGGTTGCTAAGATTGATGATGACACCTATCAGGTACAGGTTGTTTCTTGGTATGATAACGAGAACTCCTACACCAGCCAGATGGTTCGCACCATTAAATACTTTGCAGAGCTTAACTAAGCTTTAGCTTATATATTAAACCTAAACGACCCGGTCTGTTTCCGACCGGGTCGTTATAATTTTCTTTACACTTTATTGTTCAGCCGCCTTATTTTGCCGGGCAGCTTAGAGCCATACCTCTTTTTAAACACCTGACGAAAATACCGAACAGAATCAAATCCAACTATTTTTGCAATATCCGCAATAGAAATGTTAGTAGAGCTTAATAAATATTCTGCCTTTAAAGCTTGAATACGGTGCTTTTCCTCTATAAAGGTTGAACCGATTACCTCTTTAAAAACAATATGAAACCGCGAACGGCTTAAGCCACAAAGGTCTGCCAACTGTTCAGCAGAATAGTTATTGTGTTCTCTCATATACTCCAAAGCAGGTTTAATTTTTAAATATTTTTTATCGGTGGTTGGTGATATAAGATTTTGAAAATGGTGTAAAAAACGGTAAAA
This sequence comes from Clostridia bacterium, assembly GCA_017410605.1. Lineage (GTDB taxonomy): Bacteria > Bacillota > Clostridia > Oscillospirales > Acutalibacteraceae > UMGS1279. The sequence continues at coordinate 96,276 of JAFQQN010000021.1, read as the reverse complement.
GGTCCAATTAAGTTGGCAAGAATCTTTGGTGATTTCGTTACAGCTTATAGGAATTTCCTCAAGCAGCTGCAAAATGTCTTCACTTATGTTTACAACCTGTGGGGGAAAATCATAAGAATTGAAGTTTGGAAAATAACGAAAAGCCATGTTGTAATGTATTTTTTTGTTCTCACCAAAATGCCTGTATGTAATGTTTTTTATACCTCCGGGTAAGAAAATTGCCTGACCGGGTACAACCTTAAAAACCTTCTCCCCCACCTTAATTTCGTGTTCGCCCTCAATGGGAACTATAATTCGGTAGCACCATAAGGCCCTTGTGCTGTATTCAATATTTTGGCTGTAATTTCTTTTAATTAAATTAAGATTTCTGGAATTTAAAACTTTACTTCTTATAATCATTAAATATGCCCGCCTAAAATAAAAAAATTATAATTTTCTGCACTATTTTATAAAATAACATATTGACAAATCATTGTCAATAATGTAATATATTATTGTATAATACTATCATTATTTATAGAATTCATTAAATGTCATTTTGTTTTTTATCTATTTTTATTGTTTGGTCGGTTATATCGGTTTACATAATATTTTGTAATAGTGTTAGGGTCTGCGTTATCTCAAAAACCTTAGTTAAAAGGCCCATAACCCAGTAAGTTTAAGGTTGGCGGAATTTTTTCACCGTTTACACCTTACTTAATATATATGGCAAATCTTTTTTCAGAAAACAAAATTTAAAGAGGAGGATATTTTAATGAAAAAAGTTTTATCAATTGTACTCAGTATATGCTTAATCGTTACAAGCATTTCTGCAGTACTTACCCAAAGTGTTTCTGCTGCAGATGCAACTACCGAAGTTGTTTTTGACGAAAACACAATTTTGGGAACTCCGGTAGAGGATGTCAGCACTTTTTATGACGCTGATAATTGGTACTGGTCTAACGACTCATCCAAAAATATGTTCGATGCAACGATTCAAAAAACCGGCAAAGCATCGGAAATCACAGACGGTTCTGTAGATTATGATGGTGACGGCAAAGCAATTGCAATTGCTAACCCCATTGCTGCTCAGGTTTATATCCCCTTTAAAGTAGAGAAAAACACTAGCTACCGTTTTTCTTTTTACATTAAGGGTAGCGCGGCCGGACTTTTTTCATCCGGTTCGGGTATTGCAAATTCTACCTTCACTGCTACCGGTACCCCCGGTTCTAACCTTACTGGTGTAGCGGGCATACATGAGCTTCTTCTTAATAGCAGCTCTTCTACATCGCCTACCGGTCTTGCAAGTAGTTATACTATAACCCCTCGTAAAGCAGGTAACTATCAGCTTTCTACTGACAATTGGGTAGAAATCAGCTACACCTTCAACAGCCAGGATAATGAAGATTTTTATTATTTCTTCCGTGGTTCTACACAGGCCACATATTATCTTGATGGCTTTAAGCTTCTTAAAGATTATTACAACCCCGAAGATATTATTTTCTGGAGAGCATATCATACCAATCAATCCCCCTTTGGTAATGTAGTTGGCGGTGAAACCACATATTATGGTTTAGGTGGCCTTGGTTCTTCTCAGGTTTCCGCTAAAGTTAACGGTTCTTATCCTGGTGGTGCTATTGGCTATTGTACCGCAGCAGGTTATTTTAACGATACAGAAACTGATAATGGTTATTCTATAAAAAACTATGGTACTTACAGACATTATTCTGTTTCTTTCCCCACCCTTAAGCCCAATACAAAGTATAAACTGTCTTTCAGTTTTAGAGCAGATAATGGTGTCCGTTATTCTGTTGTAGCTGACGGTTCAACCTTAACAGATGCAACTACCTTTAGTCCTGCTGCTTTATATTCTCAGTATTTTGGTGTTACTGCTGGAACTTTTAATCAATTTACCTGTGAATTTACAACCGACGATACAAACTATGAAAAGCTTTGGTTAACCTTCTATGGTAATAATGCTCATGCTTTTTACGATAGCATTAAGCTTGAAGAATACGCTGCTCCTAAAAAATACAAGGTAAACTTTAATACCGACGGCGGTTCTGATGTTGCTGCTATCGAGGGTTATGAGGGCGATACAATCACATTGCCTGCCAACCCCACTAAAGACGGTTATGATTTCTTGGGTTGGTATACCGATGCTGAATGCACAACCGAATTTACTGCTACTACCTTCACCGCTGAAGACATCACCCTTTATGCTAAGTGGGATAAGGTTGACCCGTTTATGCAGTTAGCCAATTGGGAACAATATAGTGATGCTGCCATGACAAAGGCTGGTTGGGGTAGCACAACCCTTAACACTAACACCGCATATACCTACGGCGGTGATGCAAGTTCTATAAATATTCGAGGCTATGCTCAATGGTCAGCTGTTCAGTTTACAGTTCAACCTAATACAAATTACACCTTATCTTACCGTATGATGTATAACGGCACTCCCACTGACACAACTAAATTACTTTCAGTTTCAGCAATTACATCAGTCGGTGGTACTGCTGAATGGGCTAAAGACGGTTGTTATGATATTTATAATACATCTGGTTCTGCACGTTGTGACAGCGGTCTTTGGGCTACCAATAATGATGCTGTTTCAACAACCGCTACCCGTGGTAATGTAAAACAATGGGTTGGAGGCAATGTTTGGCATCAAGTTAATCACTCTTTTGTTAGCGGTAGCAACACCACAATGGTTTTAGTTTTCCGTGTGACTGCTGCTAATGACAGCAACTTCTATGTAGACGATTTCCAACTAGTTGCAGGCGAAACCTATACCCCTGTTACTATCACCTTTGACACTAACGACGGAGACCCCATTGCTCCTCTAGTTGCAAAAGCCGGCGAAACAGTAACAGTACCCGATGCCACCAAGACCGACAAGGTATTTGCTGGTTGGTACACCGATGATACACTTACCACCGCATTTGACGGTACCGCACTTGATTCCGACTTCACCCTTTATGCCGATTGGGCCGATTATAAGATTACCAAAACCAGCGGTGTGCTTATAAAGGAATTTGCAGATACTCCTCTTCACCAGTGGGCAAGTTACGGCGACATTGTTAATCTTTCATTCGATTACCGTTTAGTTTCCGGTGATGCTGCTTTCTACCCCATCACCTCTAACAGTAATACAACTTTTAATCAAGCAAAATGGTATTATGATAATAACGGCACAGCAACGAGCAAGACTGCTATTAACGGCTTTACTTATAACAGTGAAGATGTAAACGAAGGCTCAAGTGCTTGGCAGAACTATTCTGCAACTCATTCCGTTCGTGCGGCCACCAACATTGACGGTCAATTTAGCGATGAAGCTCTTACAACACCCATTACCGTAGAAGATTTTCTCGGATATGTTAGTATCCACTTCAGTAAGGGCGGAGATACCAAGAGCACTGATGACTTAGAGCTTTACATTAGTAATGTTAACTTTGAAGCCACCGGCAATACTAACAGCCTTGATGCCGGCTGGGAAAAACTCGCTGCTATCTGCGCTGCCGAAAACAGCACAACCGGCCAAAACGGTCTTCGTGTTTACAACGAAGTTAATACTGCTTGGTTTGAGGATGCCGACATTGTAGAATACGGTTCTATCGTTACCTACGAAAGGCTTCTCGAGGGTGAACTTACCCTTGATTCTGCAAAGTATGCTCAAGGTATTGCTTACAAAGAAGGAGCAATAGATCATATTACTTTTGAAAATACCACTAACGGTAAGATTCATACCTCTTATCTTATTAACATTAACCCTGAATATTTTGAAGAAAACATTGTTATAAGAACCTATGCAATTGACCGCGCTGGCAATGTTTATTATGATAACGGTGCCTTCAAGCTTTGTGTATATGATGTTCTTTATGCTATGGATCATGGTAATACTCCTGACGGCTCTGAGCCTACTCAGCTTGACATTGACACCTTTGCTTACTTCGTTAAAGATGTTGCAGCTGACTATGCACAGTGGTGCGAAGATAAAGGCAAGACAACCGGCGCCCTTTTTGCTGCTCTTGACGCATAATTTACCCTAAGCTAAATAAAGGTTAAAACTTAATAAAGCTTAGCTTGAAAAGTTAGCTTGAATAACAAATTAACCCCCCGATTGCAAAAGCAATCGGGGGGTTTTCAATGCATTAACTTTTCTAGGCTTCCCCTTGAGGGGAAGCTGTCGAGCATCGCGAGACTGATGAGGTGTAGGTTACGAAGTAACCGTTATAAGACAGCAGCTTTTTCACTAACTCCCACTCAGTTCTCCACCTCATTCGACTTTTGCTTCGCAAAACCCACCTTCCCCTCAAGGGGAAGGCTTTTTTATATAACAACTTAATAACTTCAAAGGGAAACCTGTAAATTCACAAACAAAAAAGACTTACTTTCACTGTAAGTCTTTTTAATGTGTTTTCGTTTTTAATTTTTGCCACCAAAAATATATAACCAAATATCTTCACAAACATTCTTAAAATTCTTATTTATTTCAAAATTTGTATATCTTAAAACCCTTATCCCTAATGAATTGAAATACATATCTCTAGTTTTATCCTTTTTTCGGCCTATATAATTATAATGATGCTCTCCATCAACCTCTATAACTAGTTGCGCCGTTGCACAATAAAAATCTGCAATATATTTTCCTATAACCTTTTGTCTATTCACAGTAACAGGCAAATCTTTGAGAAAATCATACCACAGATGTCTTTCTTCATCAGTCATATTTCTTCGAAGCATTCTTGACAGATTAGTTAGTTTTCTATTCGCCTTTTTGTTCATATAAATTAAAATATCCTTTATTAACTATATTTTTCTTAAATTAAAGGTTTTCCCTAACTAGGGCTTCCCCTTGAGGGGAAGCTGTCTAGCATCGCGAGACTGATGAGGTGTAGGTTACGAAGTAACCGTTATAAGACAGCAGCTTTATCACTACTCCCACTCAGTTCTCCACCTCATTCGACTTTTGTTTCGCAAAACCCACCTTCCCCTCAAGGGGAAGGCTTTTTTAAGCTGTTGCTCTTACTCAAGGTTGCAAAGTGTTGGGTTTACTAAACTGAAAAAACCTATACGAAATTGGATAAAACGCCATGCGTTAAAGTGTTTGGTATGCACTTGCGTTGTGGTTGCGGGGTATTGGAATTACTAAACTAAAAAACCTATACGAAATTGGATAAAACGCCACGCGTTTTACTTTATCTCTGCCACTGTTACACCGTCTTCGCCCTCGCCATAAACACCGGGGCGGCTTGTTTTAACCGACGGATGATTTCTAAGGTGAGTGCGTACCGCCTTTTTAAGAACTCCTGTACCCTTTCCGTGAATAATTGTAACAGTTGTGACACCTGACAGCACAGCCTCGTCTAAAAACCTGTCAACCTCCATAATGCCCTCATCACAGGCAAAACCGCGAATATCAAGCTCTCTTTTAACCTCTCTTTGACTTTTTGGAGTAATGCCCTTAACCTTTTTTGTGGAGGGTTTTTTCACCGCCTGTGGCTTATTTTGAGCAATTAAAGAAACATTATTTATACTAACCTTTGTTCTTATAGAGCCTATAGCGGCAAAAATAAATTTTCCGTCGTCGCTGACGCTTTCAACAACGCCCTCACGTGAAAAGCCGTCAATTTCAATTATATCACCTGCAACGAGGGGTCTATTGGGTTTTTCAGACTTTGGTTTAGCGGTAGCAGATGAAACAGAGTCTACCTCTTTTTCTAGACCGGTTATTGACTGTTTAGCAAGGGTTCGGGCCTTTAAAGCCACATCTGCATTATTTTGTTTATTAAGCTGTTTTTTAAGGTCTTCAAGCTCGTTTAAAAGCCTGTTAGATTTTTCTCTTGTAGCCTCAATAATGGCATTTGCCTCTGCCCTGGCCTTTTCAATAATTTTATCTTTTTCGGCACCAAGCTCAGCCAGTCTTTGGCTTGTGCTTTTTTTACTTTGTTCAAGCTGAGATTTAATTGCCCTTGCCTGTGCAAGTTCTCTCTTTGCAGCAGTATGCGCCGCTTCAAGTTTACCCACAAGCTCTTCAAAGCGGCTGTTTTCGGCAGAAACAAGGCTTTTAGCCGATTCTACAAGCCTTTCATCAAGCCCAAGGCGTTTAGAAATTGCAAGAGCGTTTGAACGGCCGGGTATACCAATTAAAAGGCGGTAGGTTGGGCGCAGAGTTTCCACATCAAATTCGAAGCAACCGTTCTGTGCGCCGGGTGTGTCCAGAGCATAGGCCTTAAGCTCGGCATAGTGGGTTGTAGCAACAACGGTTGTTTTTCTTTCCATTAATTCTTTTAAAATTGCAGTGCTGAGAGCCGCGCCCTCAACAGGGTCGGTTCCCGAGCAAAGCTCGTCGAACAAAACAAGGGTATTTTGCCTTGCAAGATTTAAAATATTTATAATATTATTCATATGCGACGAAAAGGTAGAAAGAGATTGCTCTATACTTTGCTCGTCACCAATATCTGCAAAAACACCATCGAACACGGCAAGGCTACTGCCGTCATCAACAGGAAGCATAAGGCCACAGCAACCCATTAGTGTTAAAAGACCAACAGTCTTAAGGGAAACAGTTTTACCGCCTGTATTAGGGCCGGTTATTATAAGCTGATTATAGTCTTTGCCAAGTTCAATTGTAACAGGCACAACACTTTTAGCAGAAATAAGCGGGTGACGGGCGTTTTTAAATTTAATATTACCGTCACTGTTAACGCTAGGCATTGAAGCCTTTTGAGAGTAGCCTAAATTTGCCTTAGCAAAGCAAATATCAAGAGAAACCATTGCCTCATAAGAAACAATAGCCGAAGCCGAAAAGGTTGCCGCCTCAGCCGACAACTCTGATAAAATGCGCTCAATCTCTTCCCTTTCCTTTGACTGCAGCACCTTAATTTCGTTATTAATTTCAACAACAGATATGGGCTCTACAAAAAGGGTTGCACCCGAAGAAGAGGTATCGTGAACAAGTCCGGGAATTTGTGCTTTATGCTCTGCCTTAACAGGCACAACGAATCTTCCCTGCCTTTGGGTCACAATAGACTCTTGAAGATGGGTAATATGCTTAGGGTCCCTTAAAATTTTATCAAGCCTATCCTTAATATTCATAGCCGCATTTTTAAGCTTACGGCGAATATCTGACAGGGTTTGAGATGCGCTATCGCTCATTTCGTCTTCATTTTTTATTGAGAAAAATATTTTATCTTCAAAATATTTATTAGGGGTAAGCACCTCAAAATATTCATCTAAGGAGGTAGATATTCCCGCAGAGCTTTCGCGCCACTCTTTAAGAGAGCGAATTACCCTAAAAAGCTCACCAATCTCTAGTAGGCTTTTCATTGTAAGCATTCCGCCGGCGGCGGCCGCCTTAAAGGAATGATTAACATTTTTAGCAAAGCCAAATGACGGGGTTCCAAACTTGGCAATAAGCAAATAAGCGTCATCTGTTTGTTTTAGAAGACGCTTTACCTCGCCAATTTCAAAGCTTGGCACAATTTCTTTACATAAAGCTTTGGTTTCCTCCATTGAGGCCTTTTCGGCCAAAAGTGAAAGAACCTTATCGAGTTCTAATGCTTTTGAATGTTTTAAAATATTATATTCCATTTAATTTACCTTTATTCTAGTGTTTTAGGTATGTAGCAAAATACAGAAAATTTTAATAAAAATAGCGCAAGAGATTTTTCTCCTGCGCTATCTTAGAATTTACTCAAATGCGGCAAGATTATCCCAATCAATATCTGTTTCATTAACAAACCCACTTTTTTCTGCCGCAGCGATATGCTTTGCTTCTTCAGAGGTGACCTTTGTAAAATCAGGGTCCCACGCAAGTACTAGCTTCTTGATAAATTCATAAGCAAAGTTTTTGTCATCCTCCGGCAACATTTCCATCAGCCTTGCAGCATCTAACACAACATTAGACATTTACTTGCCCTCCCTTTTTATTTATAAATATCTCCACGATTGCCAATATCAATTATAAAAAGAATTTCAACCTCTTCTTCTGCCCCATACTTATAAATGATACGCCACGAACCAACTCAAAGCCTTTTTCTATTATCAGTAAACCCCTGCATAAGTTTAATGTCACCAACAGGAGGATCAAAGGTTAAGTCATTAATTGCCCCTCGTATTCTTGTGACGGATTTCTTATCGAGCTTAGCTAAAAATTATAAAGCATCCTTTGAGTATCGGATTATCATAAAAACATACCACCATTAGTATATGTTATTCTTTATATTTATCTTAACATATTATCCACTAAAGTCAATAATTTAAATGTAAATTTTTTGCCTTACAATTATTTACAAATACATTTTATAAATTTTTAGTCAAGGATTTATAAAAATCTAATGTTTTGAAGTGAAATTCGCTTTGGCGTTCTACATATTGCTCAGTTATTTTTGAGAGATATTTCAGGTCTTTATCGGGTATTTGAAAGCTGAAGATTTGTTTAAACGGGGAATAAACAATATGCCTCATTGCGGCTAAAACTGTATTATTAATAACCACTGTTTCTTCCTTACCGTTAACGCAGTCGGCACAATAAAGCGAACCATCAGCAAGAGAAAACAATATTTTTTTATTTTGCATATTATTACAATCGGCGCAGTTTACAAGGTTGGGCATAAACCCTGCTAGAGAAATAAGCCTTAGCTCGGTAACAGCCTTAATTTGTGCAATTGGTTTATTACCCTTTAAAAGTAGATGTAATGAGTTTAAAATTACCCTTAAATAATCGGCGGGTTCAAAATCTTCAGGGGTAACTTTTAAAACAATTTCGCAAAAATACTGCGCCAGAGAAAGTGCCTCTAAATTATATCTTAAATCGAAAAAAAGTTCAATTGGGGTAACGTCGGTAACCTTATATGTATCTTTACCCTTATAAAGAGAAAAATCTCCATAGCAAAAAAGCGAGGTTGCTGCGGAGTTTTTTCCTTTCATTCGGCGCGCACCATCTGCAAATGCCCGTAAAATACCATGGTCGCGGGTTAAAATTACAAGAAGCTTATCGTTCTCTCCCACATTGGTTTCTTTTATTATTAACCCCTGCGTTTGAAGTTTCATTTTTCTTTTCACACTCCAAAGCGTTTTTCTTTGCCGACGCATAGGAAAGATAGGCAAGTACCGAACCGTTTTTTAAAAAGTTATTCCATTTATCATTAAGTGTCACAAAAACTCTCCTCCAAACTGTCTTTAAGAACAGTTTTATTTTTTGTTTTTGTGACATCATTATAAGTGGTAAATTAATGTAGTCAAAAGAAGCTATTGGTTTATATCTTATTACAAATCAAGCCCCAGGCTATGAATTATGCCACCACGATTACGCCAATCTTCTTTAACCTTTACCCAAAGCTTAAGCGAAACCTTACAGCCATAAAATTCTTCAATATCGCGCCTTGCAAGGGATCCAATTTTTTTAAGCATACCACCGCCGCGGCCAATAATAATACCCTTATGGCTATCTTTTTCGCAATAAATTGTAGCGCCAACCTCTAAAACAGGTTCGCCCTCTTTATTATCGCGCTCATAAAACTGCTCAATATCTACCGCTGTACCATGCGGAACCTCGGCACTGCAAAGGGTGAGAATTTTTTCTCTTACCATTTCGGCTATCATAATTCTATCGGGCTGGTCGGTAACGGTATCGGCATCGAAAAAGTGGGGTGCCGGTACCGAAAACTTTAAAAGCTCTGAAACAAGCAGCTCTACCCCATCTTGCTTTTTTGCCGACATTGGTACAACCGCCGCAAAATCATAAGCCTTCATATAAGCCGAAATAAGCTCTAAAAGCTCCTCTTTCTTTTCTAGCAAATCTATTTTATTAACTGCCAAAACAGCAGGAAGCTTTCTCTTTTTAAATTCAGCTATAAGCTCAAGCTCGGCCGGGGGAAGATTCTCAGGGTCGAATTTGAACTTAGGTGAGGCCTCAACAACCAAGACGGCCGCTTCAACATCTGAAAGACCGGTTTGTGCCGCCTTTGTCATAAACTGGTCCAGCTTATTTTTGGGTTTATGAAAACCGGGTGTATCTACGAAAACAAGTTGTGTTTTCTCTTTAGTGCAAACACCCATTATTTTTGTTCGGGTGGTCTGAGGCTTGTCTGACACAATGGCAACCTTTTGACCGACGGCCGCGTTAACAAAAGAAGATTTTCCAACATTTGGGCGGCCCACAATGGCTATAAAAGCCGATTTAGTTTCGTTTTTCAAAGCGTTCCTCCAAAATTACTCATCGTATGTATTATCTTCAGTATCGCGTAGAACACCAAGTCTTGTAAGAACAAGCTCTTCCTTTTCGCGCATTCGCATTTGCTCAATACCACCATTTACGTGGTCATAACCAAGCAAATGAAGCATTGAATGTACCGTTAAAAAGGCAATTTCTCTTTGAACTGAGTGGCCATAGCTTTCGGCCTGTTTTACTGCCCTTTCAACCGAAATCACAATATCTCCAAGCATTTTAAGGCCGTTTTCGGGGTTTGTATCATAAATGCCGTCTTCACCAAGGGGGAAAGACAAAACATCTGTAGCAGCTTCAATGTTACGATGCTGAGTATTAAGAAATTTAATTTGTTCATCATCTACCAGGGTTACATTAACTTCGGCCGCATCGCCAAACTCTTCGGTAACCAATACTGCGTTACAAGCACGACGAATAAGTAACCTCAGCCCCGACGGAAGCTTTAAATTACTTTGCTTATCAGTAATGATGACCTTTGTTTTGTTCAATTTTATTTCCTCCTTGAATTTTCGTGCCGTTCATAAGCTTTAATAATCTCCATTACAAGCTTATGGCGTACAACGTCCTTGCCGGTTAGCTTAACAATAGAAATATCGTCAACGCCTTTTAAAACCGTCATAATATCTTTAAGACCCGATTTTTTGCCGTCAGGCAGGTCAATTTGAGTTACATCACCTGTAACAACCGCCTTTGAGTTAAAGCCCAATCGGGTTAAAAACATTTTCATTTGTTCACAGCTTGTGTTTTGAGCCTCATCTAAAATAATAAAGCTATCATCTAAGGTTCGGCCGCGCATATAGGCAAGTGGCGCAACCTCAATATCTCCCCTTTCCTGATAACGGGCAAAGGCCTCGGCCCCAAGCATATCAAATAGCGCATCATAAAGTGGGCGAAGATATGGGTCAACCTTTTGTTGCAGGTCGCCGGGTAAAAAACCAAGTTTTTCACCGGCTTCAACAGCCGGGCGGGTTAAAATTATTCGGCTAACCTGTTTTTGGCGAAAGGCCTGAACTGCCATTGCAACCGCAAGATATGTCTTACCCGTTCCGGCGGGGCCAACACCAACTGTTATTGTGTTATTTGTTATTGCCTCTAAATATTTTTTCTGACCAAGGGTTTTAGGTTTAACCGGTCTTCCCTTAGAGGTTATGCAAACACATTCAGAATCGGTAATTAAATTAAGTTTTTCTTCCTTGTTTTCTTTAACGAGGGTAAAAACATAATGTAAGTTTTGGTCGGTTATTACTTCACCCTTATCTATTAAATGAAGTAAACCTTGAACTACCCTTACTGCCGCCAAAACATTTTCAGTTTCGCCCTTAATTTTAATTTCACTTGAATGGGTTGATACCGAAACATTAAACTCTTTTTCAATTTTAATTATATTTTCATCAAAATTACCGAACAGATTAACAATATGCTCTATACGGTCAATATTTACCGTCTGTTCAAACATTGAATTCCCCCAAATAATTTAACCCTAATCATAATATTTTAAGTCTTGAAAATCTACAACTTTTAATTTATGACATTATACCACATAATACCCCTAATTTCTAGTATTTACTAATAATTTTTCTTCTAAAATTATGTCTTTTTCACATTTTACATAAGCCAACATTGTAAGCGTGTTATCATTCGACTCTACAACAACCCTTTGGCTTATTATTTTTCCTCCGGACACATAGTTTTTCACCATTTCTTCAAGCTCATTTTTGGCCTGTTGTTTTGCCTTATCCTGGGTAATACGAATTTCAGATTCATATATTTCATAATAATTATTTTCAACAATTTTAATAGGTAAATACGGCTTTGCGGTATTTTGCGATTGTTTTTTAGGTTGAAGCCTGTAGTTTTCGCCAACAGCGCCAAGGTAAAGTGGAATTTTAAAGCCGAAAAAGCAAAGTGTTTTTCTGTTTTTATTTTTACCGGTTTGTTTTGTTTTAATCTGTTTAAAGGGAACTTCAACCCTTAAAGTGGTTTCTGTTTCGGCTATAATTTTAGCTCTTGAACGTATAAACTCTGTATGCAGGTCTTTATATTCCACAACACCTGACACCAGTAAATCGCCCTTAGTTACAGCATCGCCAACCCTCACATTTGTGGTGCCGCTTATAACCTCAACCGCCTTTATTACGCCGTCTTCTGCGGCCACAAGGTTTGATGGCTCTTTTGATTTATTATCCTTTTGTTTTGTTTCGGTTATATCAATCGTAAGGCGGCAGCCTTCAATATTAAACGCCGCCCACGAAATATCTTTTCTGTTCATCAAAAGCTGATTTCTCGCAATTTGTGGGTCAATAGACGATATCTTAGTTCCCTCCGTAATTTTCAGTTCCTCCAAGCTTTGTAAAAGGCTTTGAGAAGGAATAGTTTCATTCCCGCTTATATTAATATTCCAAACAAATCCCGAAAGAAAGTTTATCATAATTAAAAACAAAACTGCACCAACAAGCATACCGTAACGATATTTATTTCGTTCAATGATAAATGGGAAGCCAACCTTTTTTGTAATATGAACTTTTCCCTTTAAGTTTCTTTTTAAGCGTCTTAATCTTTTAAAATCGCTAATACTTATTTTAAAATACAACACATTTTTCTTAAGTGAAACGCGCCAAAAGTTAATTCCGTTAGCGGCGCATATATTAAGCATTTTTTCGGGAAAGGGGGAAACAAATTTAACATATAAATAACCGTTTACAAACTTATATATCCAAAGCAACACAAAATTTCCTCCTAACAATATTCAATGCTTTTAATTATCCCCTTAACGGTTATAAACTTTTCTGTATAGTTCGATATACTAAGGTCACAGCCTTCAATTTTTACAACCGTTTTACCGAGGCTTAATTTAACGGTATGTTCACCATATTCTATAATGCCATAGCAACCGTCCACCACTGCCTCGCAATTATCATAAATGGTAATATTTGTACCTTTTTTCAGAGCACTTAGTGTCCCCTCGCCTGTGCCGAATAAATTTATTTTTTCACCTTTTCGCTTTTTAATATGTATTTTTTCAGACATTTTATCACCGCTTAATTAATATAAATATCATAAACATTATGCCAATTCCAAAGCCGAAAACCAGGCCTCAGATATAATAAAATATGAAACATTATTAACAAAAATACATATAGGTGTCATATGAAAAAAACTGTTTTTATTAGGTTTCACAAAGCTTTTCCAATAATAATTTTTATTCTCTTTTCACTGGCTATAATTAATAACCCCGGTGCCGCAATTTCGGGTGCGCGTAATGGTCTTGTTTTTACTGGTGAAACTGTTATTCCCTGCCTTTTTCCATTTACTGTTGGAGGGATTTTTCTTTACAAAAGCGGGGGAATTTTTCGTTTAAGCCAAATTTTCGACAGGTTTTCACGACCGATTTTAAAATTAAGCGGAAAAGAATTCGCCATTTTTTTACTTTCGCTTATAGGCGGATATCCAATGGGAGCAAAGCTCATTGGCGAGATGAAAAGACAGGGTGAAATAACAACAAGACGCGCACAATTTCTTCTTACTTTTTGTGTTAACGCCAGTCCAACCTTTTTTATTTCGGCGATTGGTGTGGGGATTTTTTCTTCTAAAACCATCGGGCTGATACTTTTTATAGCGAATATTCTCTCTTCAATTACCTGCATATATATTTTTTACAAATTTAGCGGAAAAGATTTGCGTTTAAAGAGTAACCATAATACTAGCTTTTGTTTTGGTGACAGCCTGGTTTTAAGCGTTAAAGAAACATCTGAAATATTTTTAAATATTAGCGGTTTTATTGTTCTTTTTTCAACACTCAACTCGCTTGTCGGCGAAATTATTACTTCCCGTTTGCTAAAACTTGTTTTAGGCATTATGTTCGAGGTGACTACTGCCTGTAATATGGCCTCTAAAGACAATTTGGCTGTTTATTTTTACTCTTTTATTATTTCTTTCGGGGGCCTTTCTACAATTTTTCAAATTTTAACCTGTTTAAGTGAATGTTCAATTAGCTTTGCATATTTATTTTTAACACGGGTATTTCAGGGACTTTTTTCTTCGTTTTATACATACATACTTTTCAAACTCTTCCCTGTTTTAATGCCAACCTATGCGACACATAAAAACCTTATTATTGCCAATGCTACACCGTCAATTTCTACGCTATCTCTGTTGGTATTAGGAATTTTATATTTAATTTACATAAACCGTTGTTTTTTAAGAAAAAACACTTGAAAAAAATGGCATAATATTATATAATAAATAAATATTTTATGTTGTTGTTACAACATTTGGAGGATTATTTTAAATGTATTACGAAACCCTAAGCCAAAACGAACTGGCCAGAGAGTTTGAAGAGGTTAAAAAGCAGTATGAAGCCTTTAAATCTAAAGGAATTTCATTAGATATGTCACGCGGCAAACCCGGTCCTGAGCAGTTAGACATAAGTAACGATATTTTTGGTGCTGTTACCGCCGAGGATATAAAAAGCGCTTCCGGTGTTGATTGCCGAAACTACGGCGGTCTTGACGGTATTGAAGAACTAAAACCAATTTTTGCTGAGATTTTAGGCGTTGATAAAAGCCTTGTTATTGTTGGCGGAAACTCTTCTCTTAATATGATGTTTGACACCATTGCTCAGGCTATGACACACGGTATGGGCGAAAAACCCTGGGCCGCACAGGGCGAAATTAAATTTATTTGTCCCTGCCCCGGTTACGACCGTCACTTTGCTATTTGTGAGCACTTTGGCATTAAAATGATAAACGTTGCCTGTAACGAAAACGGCCCCGATATGGCCCACGTTGAAGAGCTAGTTAAGGACCCCACAGTTAAAGGTATGTGGTGTGTTCCTAAATATTCAAACCCTCAGGGTATTGTTTATTCTGACGAAACTGTAAAGCGCATTGCCGCATTAAAACCTGCCGCCTCTGATTTTAGGGTTTTTTGGGATAATGCCTATGCAATTCATAATCTCACCGAACCCGATGCAAAGCTTCTTTCTATTCAAAAGCTTTGTGAAGAAAACGGTAATAGTAATTTAGTAATTCAGTTTACATCTACCTCTAAAATTACCTTCCCCGGTGCAGGTGTTGCCGCACAAGCCGCAGGACCTGAAGACATTGTTCGCCTTAAAAAGCGAATGACTGTTCAAACTATTGGCCCCGATAAGTTAAATCAGCTTCGCCATGCCAGAGTGTTTAAAACCGTTGATGATGTTGTGGCCCATATGAAAAAACATGCTCAAATTCTTCGCCCCAAATTTGAAATTGTTCTTAAAAACCTTGAGGCAAATTTGGGTGGGTTAGGTATTGCCCATTGGACAAAGCCAAACGGCGGTTATTTTATAAGCCTTGATTTATTACCCGGTTTTGCAAAGCGCACTCACGCCCTTTGCAAAGAGGCCGGTTTGGTTATGACTGGCGCCGGTGCAACCTACCCATATAGCAAGGACCCCGAGGATAAAAACCTTAGAATCGCCCCCTCATACCCCTCGGTACAAGAACTTGATATGGCTTCAAAGCTTCTTTGTATTTCGGTTAAATATGCAATATTGGAAAAATTAATAAATCAATAGAAATTACCATAATATTTTATTGACTTTTTACACAAAAAAATATATAATAACTTTATTATAGGTTAGTTATTTAACCTTAATTTCAAAGGAGGACAAGCCAATGAAAAGAAGAAACAAAGGCGCCAAAAAATTAGTTTTCTTTGTTGTTGCAATTCTGATTTTTGCGGTTACATATATTTCATTTTTTGGAATTGACAACTACTACGGCGACAAAAGAACTGTTTACTTTAAAGGCGCTGACGATATACGTTGGGGTATTGATATCAGCGGCGGTGTTGAAGCAATTTTTATGCCTGATACTAAAACAGGTAACATTACCCAACAGGATATGGACTCGGCTAAGGAAATTATAGAAACCCGCTTGGTAAACCAGGGTATTACCGAAAGTGAGGTTCGTACCGATTCTAAAAACAAACAGGTTATCGTTCGTTTCCCCTGGAAATCCGGCGAGACCGATTTTGACCCAACAACCGCTATTGCCGAGCTCGGCGAAACAGCTGTATTAAAATTCTGCGAGGGCGAAGACAGTGCTAAGGTTCTTCTTCAAGGTGCCGCAGATATTGAATCGGCTACTGCAGGCTACACCGAAGAAAACGGATATTGCGTTCAACTTAAGCTTACCAAAGACGGTTCTGCTAAGTTTGCTTCGGCAACTGAGCGTTTAAAGGGCAGTGTTATTTCTATTTGGATGGATGAAACAATGCTTTCAGCTCCTACCGTTAACGATGTTATTACCAACGGCGAAGCAATTATTTCGGGTGATTTTGATGCCGATTCAGCACAAGACCTTGCAGCCAAAATAAACGCAGGTTCTCTTCCCTTTGCGCTTACCGTTGATAACTCTAAGCTTCAAATTATCAGCCCCACCCTTGGTTCTCAGGCTCTTAATGTTATGACCCTTGCCGGTATTATCGCATTTGGTATAGTTTGTATAATTATGATATTTATGTTCCGTCTACCGGGTATTATTACCTCTATTGCCCTTTGCGGACAGGTTGCCGGTATGATTGCCGCGGCTTCAGGCTTTATTTCGGGCATTAACGGTGTTACAATGACCATACCCGGTATAGCCGGTATTATTCTTTCAATCGGTATGGGTGTTGACGCTAACGTTATTGCATCTGAACGCATTAAAGAAGAATTTGCTAAAGGCAAGACCATTGACGGTGCTATTGAAGCAGGTTTTGAAAACAGCTTTAATGCAGTTTTAGACGGAAACGTAACTGTTTTCATTGTTGCCGCTGTGTTAATGGGTGCGTTCGGTACCTCTGACACATTAATGGGCAAACTTTTCTCACCCATTATGCAGTTCTTTGGTTCTTCAGTTACCGGTTCTATTTATTCATTCGGTTACACCCTTCTTATTGGTGTTATCTTCAATATGATTATGGGTGTTTATGCTTCTCGTGCAATGCTAAGAAGTGTTTCTCGCTTTAAGTTCTTGCGCAAACCCTGGTTATATGGAGGTGCCAAAAATGCAAAGTAAGAAATTTGATTTTATTAAAAACTGCAAATATTTTATTATTGGATATGCAGCTATTATACTCATTGGTGTTGTAATATTCTCAATTTTTGGTGCAAATTTAAGTATTGATTTTAAGGGCGGAACAATGTTCACCTACACCTATTCGGGTGAGTTAAAGCTTGAGGAAGCAACCACTGTTATTAAAGACACGCTAAAAACCGATGTTACCGTTACCGAAAGCGCCGGTTATAACGATTCTTCTAAAAAACTTGTTGTTACCTTAGTTTCAGACGAATCTGTTTCCGCAGATTTACAAAGCAAAATGCTAAACGCTCTTACCACCAAATTTAAGGATAATAATGTAGCTATTGGAGATTCTAACTCTGTTAGCCCCACTGTTGCAGGTACATTCTTCTTAAAGTGTTTGGTTGCTGTTTTATTAGCAAGTATTCTTGTTGTAATTTATGTTGGCATTCGCTTTAGAAAAATTGGCGGTGTTTCGGCTGGTTTATTTTCTCTTCTTTCACTTTTGTTAGATTGTTTAATTGCTTTTTGTACCTGTGTATTCTTTAGGCTTGAGATTGATTCGAACTTTATGTCTGTTATTCTTACCATTCTCGGCTATTCTCTTAATGATACAATCGTTATTTACGACCGCCTAAGAGAAAATACTAAAATGTATCCCTCTATGAACTTCTATGAGAGAGTTAACGCAAGCATCAATCAGTCACTTGGCAGAACCATTAAAACATCTGTTGCAACCTTGGCCGCAATTGTTACTGTTATCATAGTAGCAGAAATTTTTGGTTTAGTTAGTCTTCGTAGCTTTGCTATTCCTATGGCTGTTGGTATTGTTTCCGGTTGTGTTTCTTCCGTTGCCCTCTCTTGCCCCCTGTGGTATAAGTGGCAAAGTAAATTCAACAAAAATTCTAAAGCAAAAAACGCAGCATAAACCACTAACTAAATTATTTTAATTTACACCCCGATTATACGGGGTGTTTATTTTATGCAAAAAACCGGCAACCAAAAATTTTGGTTGCCGGTTTTTTTAATGAAACAAACCTATTTATTAAGAGCCTTTAAAACGGTATCAACAATATTTTCAGCTGAAAGACCAAAGTTCTTGAGCAGTTCAACTGCAGGACCGGAATGACCAAAGGTGTCATTCACACCTATTTTAATTACCGGAACGGGGCAGTTAGCACAAACAACATCGCACACTGCAGAGCCTAAACCGCCAATAACAGAATGTTCCTCAACAGTAACAATTTTGCCGGTTTCTTTAGCTGCCTTAATTATAATTTCTTCATCAATAGGCTTAATTGTAGGCATATTAATAATTCTGGCACTAACGCCCTTTTCTTGTAACATATCATAAGCCTTAAGGGATTCACCTACCATAAGACCACTTGCAATAACTGTAATGTCATCGCCATCTTTAAGTGTTACGCCCTTGCCAATTTCAAACTTATAATCATCACCAAAAACAACAGGTACCGCGAGGCGACCAAAACGAATATAAACAGGGCCGTTATGTTCATATGCAGCAAAAACTGCCAGTCTGGCTTCGGTATCATCTGCGGGATTAATAACTGTCATACCGGGAATGGTTCGCATTAAAGCAATATCTTCGCAACACTGGTGAGTTGCACCGTCTTCACCAACAGAAATTCCGGCATGGGTTGCTCCTATAACTACATTAAGGTGAGGATATCCAATAGAGTTTCTAACCTGCTCAAATGCTCTGCCGGACGCAAACATTGCAAAGGAACTTGCAAACACCTTTTTGCCTGTAGCGGCAATGCCTGCTGCAATGCTCATCATATTTTGCTCAGCAATACCACAATCGTAAAAACGCTCAGGAAAAGCCTTTTTAAAGATTCCTGTTTTAGTGGCGGCGGCAAGGTCGGCGTCTAAAACAACAAAATCATCATGCAAATTACCAAGCTCTACCAAAGCGTTGCCATAGCTATCTCTGGTTGCAATTTTTTTAACATCTGCCATCTTAACCAACCTCCTATTATTCTGCTTCTAGTTCTGCAAGAGCGTTTTTAAGCTCTTCCATAGCAACTTCATATTGTTCGTCATTGGGGGCAGAACCGTGCCAACCAACCTGATTTTCCATAAAAGAAACACCCTTACCCTTTATGGTGTTCATTAAAATTGCAGTTGGACGCTCGGTTTCCTCATAAGCAGATTTAACGGCCGACTCAATTTGCTCAAAATTGTGTCCGTCTATAACAATAACCCTCCAGCCAAAGGCCTCAAACTTTTTATCTAAAGGCAGAGGTGAGTTAACCTCTTCAACGGTACCGTCAATTTGAAGACCGTTAATATCAATAAATGCAATAAGATTATTAAGCTTTTTGGCGGCAGCAAACATAGCAGCTTCCCAAACCTGACCCTCTTCACTTTCACCGTCACCAACAATAGTATAAACCTTAAAAGTATCACCAAAATGCTTTGCAGACAAAGCCATTCCACAAGCGGCAGAAATGCCTTGACCTAAAGAACCGGAGGACATATCAACACCAGGAATATTCTTCATATCGGGGTGTCCTTGAAGAAAGCTTCCAATATGGCGAAGATTTTTAAGTTCTTCAACCGCAAAGTAACCGCGGTTAGCAAGAACAGAATATAACGCCGGCGCCGCGTGTCCTTTAGAAAGAACAAAACGGTCACGGTCGGCCTTTTTGGTATCTGTAGGGTCAATATTCATCTTCTCAAAATACAAATATGTTAAAACATCTGCAATAGAAAGTGAACCACCCGGATGACCGGATTTTGCACCATGCACTGCTTCAATAATACCTTGGCGCACCTTACAAGCAGTAATCTTCAATTGTTTTTGTGTTAAGTTGTCCATTATTTACTTCCTTTCAAATAAACAATAAAATCAGCAACTGCACCCTCTTCACAGGAACATGTTACATAATCTGCCATATTTTTAAGTTCACTTGGCGCATCCTTTGTGACAGCACTGAGGTCCGCCTTTAAAATAAGCTCGGTATCATTAAAATAATCACCTATACCATAAGCGGTATGGCAATTAAAATAATCCTTCAAAAATAAAAGCGCATCGCCTTTATTTACCTCTTCTGGAACCATTTCAAAATAACGGGCATTTTCTTTGTTTTGGGTAACCATAAACCTACAGCCTTGACCTTCAAATTTCTTTGAAAATTCACTCAGAAGCCTTAAATCATTCTCGTCTTCAACACCAAACAAAACCTTTGTCCAGTCTTGTTGCTCATAATTTTCAGGTATATTATCAAAGGAAAGAGCTTCATATTCAACATGGTGATAGGTAATTTTATTAGGCCTTATATCGTAAAGCTTTAAGCCGCTGTGAACCTCTACACCGATACTTGGAAATTCTTCCATAATTTCTTTCATAAAGCTTCTACTTATTAAAGGCAATGTTTTATGGTAAATAAATTTCTCTTGCTCGTAATCATAAATTGCACCGCCGTGGTAAGTAATTACCGGTGCATTAGCATGAGAAAGCTCATAGCTATATTTTGTAGCATTTACGGTACGACCAGTTGAAAGGGTGAAAATTCCCCCCTCAGATTTAAACCATTCAATTTTTTCTAAATTATTCTTTGGAATACGGCCATCAAGCAATAAAGTGCCGTCAATATCCGAAGCCAAAATACAGCCATCAAAAAACCCCATTAAAAGCCTTGCTCCTTTAAAAACATCTTAAAATACTCCGGCAGTTCACTTTCAAACTCAATATATTTTTCTGAAGATGGGTGAATAAACCCAATCTTCTTAGCATGTAAACACTGTCCGTTTAATTTTTTATATTGAGCACCTGCTTTACTATAAACAACATCCCCCGCTATTGGGTGACCTAAATAAGACATATGCACCCTAATTTGGTGCGTACGACCGGTAAAAAGTGTAAGCCTTAGGTGAGAAAGCTTATCTGTTTGCGATAAAACTTTATAATGTGTTTTTGCCGGTTTGCTGTTCTCATAGGTTACGGCCATTTGTTTACGTTTAACCGGGTGGCGGCCGATTGGTAAATTTACATCACCCTCAAGCTCTTTAAAACGCCCAATGGCAACGGCCTCATATTCTCTCGTAAAGGAATGTTCTTTAATTTGAGCGGCAAGATGATTATGCGCACGGTCGTTTTTGGCAACTATTAAAAGACCGCTGGTATCTTTGTCTATGCGGTGAACAATGCCCGGACGCAAAACACCGTTAATACCCGAAAGGCTATCCTTACAGTGGTGCATTAAAGCGTTAACCAAGGTTCCGTTATAGTTACCGGGTGCCGGATGCACCACCATACCCTTTGGCTTATTAACGACTAAAAGGTCGTCATCTTCATAAACAATTTCTAACGGAATATCTTCAGCCAAAATGTCGGGAGAAACAGGGTCTGGCAGAGTGACGGTAATGCTGTCCCCTAATTTAAGCTTTGCACTTTTGGAAACAGCTTTACCGTTTAAAACTACCATTTTATTTTCTATGAGCTTAGATACTGCAGAACGGGTCATCTCTAATTTAACCGAGAGAAAAGCATCAATTCTGCCGGAAAAATCCTCAACCGACAGGATAATTTCTTCCATAGTGATTATTTCTGTTCCTCTGCTATTATATTAGCTTCTATTAACCTTGCTTTACGAAGTTTTCTTTCCTTTAATATATCTAAAATATAATAAAGCAAAAGTAAACCTGCTCCAATGCAAACAAAAATATCGGCTATATTAAACACCGGAAACTCAGGCCAGAAGTGAAACTGTAGAAAATCTACCACAATTCCGCCATTGAAAACACGGTCAATCATATTGCCTATTCCACCGGCTAATATAAAACAAATAGAAACAAAGAGGGTCTTACTTTTAAAACCGTTCTTAACAAGCATAGCAACGCAAACTATCATAATTAACAAAGTGAGTGCCAAAAGTATCCAGGTATGACCGCCTAGCATACCCCAGGCACCACCGTTGTTATGAACATGGGTAATATCTATAAGGCCTTTAATAAGAGGAGCTGTGTCAGAAGCAGAATTAGCCAAAGGAATGTTTGCAACAACGTAAGCCTTTGAAAGCTGGTCAGCCAAAATGATTAATGCCGAAATAATTCCTGCAATTAAATATAACATAACTAAACCTCCGCTGTGGTTACCCACAAAGCTAAATAATTTATTTTAAAACCGATGCGCAACGGGCACAAATTGTAGGATGGTCTGCATCACTGCCTACTGTGTCAGAATAAATCCAACAACGGCTACATTTTTCTCCCGAAGCGTGGCGTACAGTTACTGCTATTGGCTGTTCACCCTTAAACTCACCTTCAGAAGACTGAACAAGGTTGGCCTTAGAAACAATGAAAATCTCTGCGAGGTTTTTAACACTTTCAAGGAAGCTATACATCTCGCCCTCGGCGGTAACAGTAATCTCGGCGTCTAATGAAGCACCAATAACCTTTGCGGCACGTGCCTCTTCAAGAGCCTTTTTAACATCATCGCGAATAAGGTGAATTTTGTTCCATCTTTCCATTAAATCAGCGTCAATATTTTTATTGGCCTTAGGCATATCGTTAAAGAGAACGCTCTCACTATTATGCTGTGAGCTATGAGGCATAAACTGCCAAATTTCCTCAGAAGTGAAAGCAAGAATAGGAGCAACAAGTCTTGTGAGTGTATCTAAAATACGGTAGATGGTTGTCTGAGCAGCACGTCTGGTAAGGCTATCGGTTTTTTCGGTATAAAGACGGTCTTTAATAACGTCTAAATAGAAGTTAGACATATCAATAACGCAGAAATTATGAATAGCGTGGAAAATCATATGGAATTCATAATTTTCATAACCATCAATACAAGCATTAACAACCTCTTGCATTCTCATTAAAGCATAACGGTCAATTTCTTGTAAAGCAGAATCTTCAACCATATCATTATTAGGGTCAAAATCCGGAATGCAACCAAGAATAAACCTAGCAGTATTACGAATTTTACGATAAATTTCAGACATCTGTTTTAAAATTTCTTTAGAAACACGAATATCGGCATGATAGTCTGAAGAAGCAACCCACAAACGAAGAATATCTGCACCGTATTGGTTAACAACCTCATCGGGAATAATGGTGTTTCCTAATGATTTAGACATCTTTTTGCCCTCACCGTCAACAACCCAACCGTGGGTAACAACCTCTTTATAAGGGGCAACACCCTTAGTAGCAACAGAGGTCAGCAGTGAAGACTGGAACCAACCTCTGTACTGGTCGGCACCCTCAAGATAAAGGTCTGCCGGGAACTTAAGATAATCCCTTGTATCTAAAACAGCCGCATGGGAAGAACCTGAATCGAACCAAACATCCATAATGTCGGTTTCTTTTTTAAACTCTTCGCAGCCACATTCACACTTAACGCCGGAAGGCATTAAATCTTTAGCCTCTGCCTCATACCAAATATCGGCACCGTGCTTTCTAAAAAGGTTTGCAACATGGCTGATGGTTTCGGGGTTAATTACCTCTTTACCACAGTCATTACAATAGAAAATGGGAATAGGAACACCCCAGGTGCGTTGTCTTGAAATACACCAGTCGCTTCTGTCTTTAACCATTCCGGCAATGCGGTCTTCACCCCAACCGGGAACCCAATTAACCGACTTAATAGCCTCAATAGCCTTGTCTGCAAAATCAGAAATTGAGCAGAACCACTGTTCTGTAGCGCGGAAAAGTATAGGTGACTTACAACGCCAACAATGAGGATATTGGTGAATGATTTTTTCTAAAGCAAAAAGATGGTTTGTTTCATCTAGCTTAATTGCAATAGCCTTATTTGCCTTATCAGTAGTAAGACCTGCAAACTCACCTGCTTCTTCAGTTAAAATTCCTTTATGGTCAACAGGAACAAGCATAGGAATTTGAGGATACTTTCTGCAAACCTCAAAATCTTCTACACCGTGACCGGGAGCAGTATGAACACAACCGGTACCACTTTCTAAAGTAACATGGTCGCCCACAATAACCAAAGACTCGCGGTCAATAAAGGGGTGTTTGGTAGTCATAAGTTCAAGCTCGCTACCCTTAATTTTTCCCTTAATTTCAAAGCTTTCAATTTTTGCCGCCTTCATAGCTGAACTAACAAGCTCGGTGGCCATAACATAATATTCACCGTTGGCCGAAACAAGGCTGTATTCATATTCGGGGCCAACACAAATAGCAACGTTGCCGGGAAGAGTCCAAGTGGTGGTTGTCCAAATAACGAAATAGGTTTTAGAAATATCAGCACCTAAATTTTGCAGCTTACCAAAATCATCAGCAACCCGGAACTTAACATAAATAGAATGGCAAGGATCCTCGGCATATTCAATTTCGGCCTCTGCAAGGGCGGTCTGACATTCAGGGCACCAATAAACAGGCTTTAAGCCTTTATAAATATAGCCTTTGTTAGCCATAGTGCCAAAAACCTCAATCTGCTTTGCAACATACTCATTGCTAAGTGTAAGATAAGGGTTTTCCCACTCGCCTAATACACCAAGGCGCTCAAACTGTTCCCGTTGGCTATCAACAAAACCAAGTGCAAAATCACGGCAGATTTTACGAAGCTCGTGGCTTGAAATTTGCTCACTGGACTGCATACCTGCTTTTTTTCTTGCCTTAAGCTCGGTAGGAAGACCGTGTGTATCATAACCGGGCACATAGGGTGCTTTAAAGCCGGACATATTCTTATAGCGAAGAATAAAATCCTTAAGGCTTTTATTAAGGGCAGTACCCAAATGAATTATGCCGTTTGCATATGGAGGGCCATCGTGCACAACATAAAGAGGCTTACCCTCATTATGCTCCATAAGTTTATGATAAAGTTTTTTCTCCTGCCAGGCTTTAAGAGCCTCAGGCTCTCTGGTAGGAAGACCTGCACGCATAGGAAATTCTGTCTGCGGCAAATTTAATGTTTTGTTATAATCCTGCTGTTCCATTGAAAAGTCCCTTTCATTTAAATATAAAAACGGTTGAATACCGAAAAAATTACTTCATTAAAAACCACGAATAATCCGACCGGGCAAAATCCGATCGGATTATTAATATTAAACCTCTGCGCCTTCCTCTTCACCAACGAAGGTAAGCTCGGCCTGAACCTCTTCAGCGGCTTCCACTTGTTCTACCGGTTGCTCTGTCTGTTCAAGGTTTTCCTCTTCCTTGCTGGTACTGCTTATATCTGACGGAACATCGGGAAGAAAATCGCGGAATTCCGGTTCGCTGTCTGCAACAAACTCCACTGCCTTAGCAGCGCGTTCCGGGTCGTAAGGTACACTGTCGGGGAATTTTTGAAGAACCTCCAGCTGTTGTTTATGGTTATCAAAAAGCTTCTTCTTAAATTCTGAAACCTCAACCTTAAGCTTATCAAAAAGAAGCTGTTGACGTGCTACGCTATCGTGTGCGGCTGTAATAATACCCTCAGATTTTATTGCGGCATCGCTGAGCATTTTATTTACCTGAGCATCTGCATTAGCCTTGCGCTCTGCAATGTCTTTTTCGAAGGCTGTTAAAACAGCACCAACCTTTTCATCAATTTCTTTGGCCTTTGTATTAGCCTCGTTAAGAATACTTGCGGCCTTTTCATTAGCCTCATTAATTATCTGGTCAGAAAAACGCTGTGCGCTAACCAAAATTGACTGCACCTGTTCAATGCTTCCCGAATTATCAATAACAGGGGCGGCAACAGTTGTAGCCTCAGAATTAGACTGAAGCTGTTTTGTAGCCTGTGCCAAGCGCTCACTTAAGGCTCTATTTTGTTCAATAAGCTTATCAACATCTTCGGCAACTTCGTCTAAAAAGGTATCAACATCTTCTACGTTGTAACCCCTCATAGCTTTATCAAATTTGACTGTTCTTATGTATTCGCCATTATGCATAATAAGTCTCCTC
Organism: Clostridia bacterium; assembly: GCA_017410605.1. GTDB lineage: Bacteria > Bacillota > Clostridia > Oscillospirales > Acutalibacteraceae > UMGS1279. The sequence goes on along the minus strand of JAFQQN010000021.1, from coordinate 70,149 downwards.
CAATTAAATATATTTTTCTGCCGAAACAATTTCCCGGCCTTTTTTTGACACATTACCTGTTTGGGTAATTTTAAACTTACCAAACTTTCTTACTGTAATAACATCGCCTATGTTTATCTTTTTTGTTGGCTTATTAACCTCAAAAGAATTAACAAACACCTGGCCTTCCTCAACCGTTTGCTCTGCCTTGTTTCTGCCTATACCTGTAAGGGCGCTTATAATTGCATCTAACCTTAGCGAGGAAACCGTAAACGTTATTTCTTCGGTTTTGGGGTTATTGATTATATCTAAGTCCTCAATACTCTCTAGCCTTTTTAAGACCACACCAACATTTTTAATTTTTGTAACCTGTTCTATAAAATATCCGGCAATATCTTCAAGCACAAAAACCACTGCACACCCCGGCGCAATAATAATATCGCCAACAGTGCTACGCTCGACCCCCGCCGACATTAGCGCCCCTAAAACATCTCTATGAGATAAACTGTATTTTTTGTTGTAGCAAACCTCAATAGCAATTATTGGGAAGGCAGAAAACTGTCCCTCTAAATAATCGGGCAAGGCGCCGAACACCGTTCTTTCTGCCGTAGGATAGCCACCGTAAAAAACATCGTTTTTTATAGATGAAGAAATTACAGCCGCCTCAGACGGACTTAAGAAACCAACAAATTTAGGAATGTTTTTTTGGTTGCATATTCGTAAAGCATCTTCAGCCTTGGCAACAATTAGCTTTTTATTGTCTTCCACTTAATTAACCAAAATAGCTTTCCCCTGCCTCAGCAATATCAGAGCCAATAAGCTCACCTAAAAGGTTAACATTACCGGGAGCAATAATATATGTGCTGTTTGCAACACGCTTAATGTTTCCACCCACTGCAAAGGCTGTGCCGGCCAAAAAGTCTAACAAACGGCGCGAGGTTTCGCGATTGGCAGTTTCAAGGTTAAGAACAACCGTCTTGCGCTGACAAAGGTGCTTTGCAACCTCGGTAGCTTCTTCAAAGCTTGTTGGCTTAACAAGAACCACCTGAATTTGAGAACCCTCTGCTGCCTCTGCCTTAGTAGAAGCTTTAGAAAATAAACCGCCAAAATCTGACTTCTTGGTTGCCTTTGGCGTAGAAGCAGGTTTTACCTCTTCTTCGGCTACCTCGTCATCATCAAAAACAGAACCGCTTTCCTCATAATACTCATCCTCATAATCGTCCTCACTTGGGACACTGAACATTTTACCAAAAACATCTTTTAAAGCCATAATAATACCTCCTAGATATTATAAAATCTTTTTCCAAAAAGTGAGGTGCCTATACGAACCATATTTGCACCCTCTTCGATGGCTACATCAAAATCATCGGACATTCCCATCGACAAAATATCCATACTACTATTATCTATTTTTTTACCTCTAATGTCAAGGAATAGATTGCACATTTCTTTAAAATATGGCCTATTTTTTTCACTATTTTCACAAATAGGCGGTATTGCCATTAAACCTTTAACAAAAACTCCCTCTAATTTTGAAATTTCGGTGACGGCATTAACCACTTCATATTTTGAAAAACCACTTTTACTATCTTCATTGCCTATATTAACTTCTAACAAAATTTCTGTAACTATACCCTTTTTAAGGCTAATATCGCTTATTACCTTTGCCAACTTTACAGAATGAACGGAATGAATAAGCGAAACCTTTCCAACAATATCCTTTGCCTTATTACTTTGAAGATGACCTATAAAATGCCTTTCAGCATTCGTTTCTAATGAATCCTCTTTAGAAAGAAACTCTTGAACTCTGTTTTCGCCTATAAGCATAATGCCACTATTTATGGCATAATTTATAACCTGGACATCAATTGTTTTTGTGGCGGCAAGAATATTTATATCTTTAAAGGTTCGACCGCTTTTTAAAGCCGCCGCCTCTACTCTTCTTTTAATATCAGAATAATTTTGGTCAAAAATTTTCTTTCTTTCTTCTATAGAAAAAGGTGAGCTAGTTAATATATTTTCCGTCATAAAGATTTTTTCCTTTCTCAATAACCTCATCATAAAGGCGTATTGCTTCTGAAAGATTATTTTCATCCCTCTTGCAAAGGGAAAATGTTTCTGTAGTATAAATAATTTCTACAGGCCTGAATTTAACAATAGAACCTTGAATTATATAAACACCTGTCTGCCCGTTAACCACTCTTATAGCCTTATTGCTTATACGAATACCCGAATAGCTTTCTGTAACAACGGTCATTTTAGCGTTTCGGGTTACGGCAATATTGCCGTTCATAATATTACAAGAAAAAATCACAGCTGCTTCGTTTTTATTTTCATCTACATTAATTTTATAAACGGTAGCACTGAGCTCCTCTGAGCCTTCAATGGTGGTTTTTAAAATCACCGAATCTCCTTGAGAAAAACGAAGATAATCGTCGCCTGTCATTTTTGACACAATAAACCAATCATAACTGGTTACAATTTTTCCAAAACCGTTGCCCGGCTTAGCGGAACTGAGTTTATCAAATATGGTAGTATCAAAATTGTCAATATTGTTAATATTTAAAATAGCTTCAAAGCCGTCAATATTAGACACAAAGAAGCCCGATGCCTCTGCCTTAATTGTGTTTATTGGTGCGCCCAGCCCGTTTTTCACCTTTGTTAGTTCTGCTTCAAGAGAGGTTATCATTGAATCAAAGCCCTGAACCTCACCTGTAAGAACCTGTTTTCTGTTCATTTGAATTAAAAGCTCATTTGCAACGGTATCGGAACTTAAAAAACCCCCATTATCGGCCGAAAACAAATACTGAGTATATTGCTTTTTAATTTTACCACCAATGGTAGCCAAATCTACCGAAGAAGGGTCGCTGACAGAGTTCATTGTTTTCAAGGTGGCAATTTGTTGCTCTAGTTCTTCCGCTCTTGAATAAGCGGCGGCAGTAGTGCTGTCAGAATAAACCTCTGCAACAACCCCGTCCTTTGAAACCTTTTCGCCCTCTTTGGCTACATAACGCTCGTTGCCTGTTGCGGTATAATCTATTAGTTTTTCCTCTCTGACAAAATAACCGTTAATATCTATACCCTTAAAAGCGTCGTAATAAACTGCCGTAGCGGTGGTTATAGGTTTATAAATAACAGAGTAGGTTTGATAGCCTAAAAAGGCAAGTACCAAAACAGAAATAAAAATTTTAATAAAGGTTGCTCCCTTATTCATATTTTACCTCACTCTAGCTTTAATAAATTCTAAGGCCCTATATAGCGGGTCCTCTTCTTCGTCCATATAAATCCAATGAATATTTTTATTCTTATTAAACCAGGTTAGCTGTCTTTTAGCGTATCTTCTGGTTTGCATTTTAAGGTGTTCAATGCACTCTTCTAAAGAAGCCGTTCCATCAAAAAAGGGAAACAGTTCTTTATGACCTATAGCCTGAGCAGAGGTTTTATAGCCTTGGCCAAAATATTTTTCAGCCTCTAAAACCAACCCATTTTCTACCATAAGGTCTACCCTTTTATTAATTCTCTCGTAAAGCTTTTCCCTATCTTTATAAGTTACGCCTATAAAAACATTATTATAAATTTCCCCCTCAAGGCGGGAGTTTATTATTCTTTGAGTCATTGTTTCACCGGTCAGGTAATAAACCTCTAAGGCCCTTAAAATTCTTTTTGCATCATTTTCAGAAATTTTAGCAGCGCTTTCCGGGTCAATTTTTTCAAGTTCAGTGTAAAGTGAGGCTAAACCTGATTGGTTCATTCTTTCTTCAAGTTTTATTCTAAAGCCTTGGTCGTATGTTTCTTCGCCAAAAAGAATATTCTCAGAAAGGGAGCTTATATATAGCCCCGTTCCCCCAACCACCATTGGAAGCACCCCATCGCTATGAAGCTGTGAAATATTTTTCTTAGCTAAATTAACATACTGAGATACCGAAAAGCTTTCCTCAGGTGATAAAAATTCAAACATAAGATGCGGTACATCTTGTTTTTCTTCATTAGTTGGGGCGGCAGTAGCAATGGGCATATCTTTATAAATCTGCATAGAATCTCCGCAAATAACCGTAGCCGAAAGCTCTTTGGCAAGAGCAATCGAAAGCCCCGTTTTGCCCGAAGCAGTAGGCCCCACAACATAAATCACAGTTTTTTTGTCACTGGTATTCAATTAAACTATCCTCCCGAACTGCTTTTCAATTTGGGATTTTTTCATTTGGAAGGCTATGGGCCGACCGTGGGGACAATACATTAACCGTTTATCGGAAAGAACCTTAACAGCAAGGTTAATTTGCTCTTCTTTAGAAGTAATATACCCTGCCTTAATTGCCGATTTACAGGCTATACTGTGAAGAATATCATCTATTCTGTCACTTATGGCCGAGCCTTTTACAATAAGATTTTCGGCAATTTCCCTTATAAGTGAGGAAATATCAACATTATCTAAAATTGAAGGGACAGCCCTTACAATTACCGCGCCGTCGCCAAAATCCTCTACAATAAAGCCACACTGCTCTAAAAGGGTAAGATTTGTTACAACAGCTGAGTACTCTTCTCTCATAAGACTTACACTAATAGGAGATAAAAGCACCTGACTTTGAATATCAAGCTTCGACTTCAAGCGTTCAAAATTAATACGCTCGTGAGCAGCGTGTTTATCTATAAAATAAAGTGTGTTTTCTAAACTCACTAAAATATATGTACCGAAAACCTCACCAACATAGGAAAGAGCTGAAAGGTCTAAACCTGTGGAATAATCTACCTTGGGTGCTTTGGTAACAGTTTCTTTCTTAACATCTTGTGTCTTTTTCTCAAAGGTATTATTAATCGGTTTTTCAGGCTCGATAACCTCAAATTCAATATCTACATTAGCCTTAACTTTATTATTCTCGGTATTGTTTTTAAAAGCAGCGCTTTCCTCGGCCTTATTAAACGCAGGCTTTTCAAACACGCTGATATCACTGCTTTTTAAAACCGAAGAGCCTTGGGTATTATCATCAAAACCGGCAGAATAGAATATATTACTTTTCTCATTGTTCTTTTTTTCTGTAACGGTATTTGAGTTGTTTTTTTCTTCTGTATTATCTAAAAGGTTCTGCTTTATTTGAACAAACCTTTCATCACTAAAAAATGGATTAATAGCTTCTTTTTTAGGTAGCTTTAATTCAGGCCTTTTATCACCTAGTAAAATTGCCTGTTTTGCACCGCGGTAAACAACATCGAATATTTTTCGTTCTTGTGAAAAACGAACCTCGGTCTTTGTGGGGTGAACATTAACATCTACCGTACCGGGCGGCACAATAAGGTTAATAACCGCCGCAGGAAACTTTCCTACCATACTTGAATTTTTATAAGCCTGGTCTAACGCGGCCGAAACCGTACCCGATTTTATATATCTTCCGTTAAGGAAGAAGAACTGACCGTTTCTGTTAGGACGGCACCTGGAGGGCTGACAAACAAACCCTTCAGCAGTCACATTCTCTTCAGAATATTCTAAGGGAACAAGACCTGAAGAAAACTCTCTTCCCAGCACAGAATAAATAGCAGATTTAAGCTTTCCGTCGCCGGGAGAGGACATAACATTTTTACCATCACGAATAAACTTAAAAGCAATTTCGGGGTGAGAAAGTGCAATTCTATCCATAACAGCGGCAACTGTATTGGCCTCGGTTATATCCTTTTTTAGGAATTTCATTCGAGCGGGGACATTATAAAAAAGATCCCTTATAATTATTGTTGTGCCCTTTGGGCAACCAATTTCTTCTATTTTGCCCGGAACACCGCCCTCGATGGTATAACCAACACCAAACTCTTCACTTCCGGTAGAGGTCATAAGCTCTACCCTTGAAACAGCGGCAACAGATGCCAAAGCTTCACCCCTAAAGCCCAGAGTGAAAATAGAATCTAAGTCCTCCGCCTTTTTAATTTTACTTGTTGCGTGGCGTAAAAAAGCGGTTGAAACCTGGTCTTTAGAAATTCCACAGCCGTTATCTGTAACACGCATATATGTTATACCGCCGTTAGAAATTTCAACCGTTACCTGGGTGGCCCCAGCGTCAACAGAGTTTTCAACAAGCTCTTTAATAACAGATGCCGGTCTTTCAACCACCTCACCTGCCGCAATAAGCTCTGCAATTTCTTTTGGTAGTACCTTAATTTCGACCACTTTTCACACCTCCTGAAAATTAATTAAATCTCTTTAACACGCTTTGATAAATCAAAAAGAAAACTCATGGCCTCAATGGGGGTAAGAACATTAACATCTAAGGTTTTAAGCTCGTTTATAATTCCGTCATATTCCATAGCCCCTATGGGAAGCTGAAGAGCTTCGTTACTGCTTACTGTAATATTTTTAACAATGCCCTCGGCTTCAATTTCTTTTAAAACGGCTTTAGCCCTTTGAATAACCGAGTTTGGAAGCCCTGCAAGCTTTGCAACCTCAATTCCATAGCTGTCATCTGCCCCTCCCCTTACTATTCTTCTAAGGAAGGTAATGTCATCCCCATGCTTTTTAACTGCAATATTATAATTTTTAACCCCTTTTAGGGTTTGTTCTAAACTTGTCAGCTCATGATAATGTGTAGCAAACAGGGTTTTTGCGCCTAGTTTTTTCTTATCGGCGGCAAACTCTAATACCGCACGGGCAATAGACATTCCGTCAAAGGTTGAAGTGCCTCTGCCAATTTCATCTAAAATAAGTAGGCTGTTTTTGGTAGCATTTTTTAAAATATATGCTACCTCACTCATTTCAACCATAAAGGTTGATTGGCCGGTTGCCAAATCGTCAGAAGCGCCAACCCTGGTAAAAACCGCATCGGTTATACCAACCGTAGCCGACTCGGCAGGAACAAAAGAGCCCATTTGAGCCATAATTGTTATAAGAGCCACTTGGCGCATAAAGGTTGATTTACCGGCCATGTTAGGGCCTGTAATGATTGCACAACGGTTTTCTTCCATATCTAACAGAGTATCATTAGCCACAAATGGCACCTTGCTAACCGTCTCAACCACAGGGTGGCGGCCGTTTGTTATTCTTAAAGCACCATCATTATTTACAACCGGTCGGCAATAATTATGCTCAACAGCAACCTTTGCAAAAGAACAAAGTACATCTAGCTTTGAAATAGCTGTAGCAGTTCTTTTAATTCTGTCTAAATTTTCTGCAACAAATTCTCTGAGCTGACAGAACAGCTCAAACTCTAATTTAACAACGCGCTCACTAGCACCCAGCACCCTCGCTTCAAGTGCCTTAAGCTCGTCGGTAATATATCTCTCGGCATTTGTTAAGGTTTGCTTTCTTATGTAGTCTTCGGGAACCTTGTCGCCGTACTGTGACGGAACCTCTATATAATAACCGAAAACCTTATTATAGCGAACCTTGAGCGCTTTAATGCCGGTTCGTTCCTTTTCGGCGTTTTCAATTTCTATTAAATAACCCTTACCACCTGTAAGGTCGCTTCTTAGCATATCAACATCAGCGTTGAAGCCGTCGCGAATAATTTTTCCGTCCTTCATACTGTTGGGCGGGTCATCACAAAGGGTTTGGTCTATGCGGTTCGCAACATCCTCTAAAGTGTCAATATTTCCCTCAAGCTCCCTTAAAAGGCGGCTGTTTACGGTTGAAATTAGCTGTTTTATCGGGGCAAAGCGACTAATTGTGTGAGAAAGAATTTGAAGTTCTTTAGGTGTTGCCGTTCCATAAACGGTTCTTGTTAAAAGCCTTTCAACATCGTGAATGCCGGTCATATATTCGCTCATTTCACCCCTTAAAAAGGCATCAGAATATATTTCATCAACGGCATTCTGCCTAAGCAAAATATCGGTAGGACTTAAAAGAGGTTGAACAAGCCAACTTCTAAGAAGCCTTTTACCCATAGGTGTACGGGTTTTATCTAAAACCCAAAGAAGTGAGCCTCGTTTAGACTTACCACGCATTGTTTCAATAAGTTCAAGGTTTCTTACGGCAGAAATATCAAGATTCATAAACTTATTGCTTGAATAATAATTAATATCCCTAAAAGTGCTTAGCTTATCCATTCCATTATCCTTAAGATATTGCATGGCAAAATCTAAAGCACAGGTATCGGGTTTATTAGCAACAAGACCCAATTCTTCAACACTAAGCTTACCAAATTTTGAAACAATATTTTCACCCTTGCCCGAATTTTTAAAGCGAATATCGGCAAAATTGGCAACACGGCAGGAAAGAATCTCTTTTAAAAAGTTTATAAGCGACGGGAAAATACCGTAGGAATCACTTATTAACACCTCACTTGGGGTAAAACGTCCCAGTTCACTTATAAGGCCGCTTTCTAAATTATCACCGCTAAGCAGAGTCAAATAAACATCACCTGTTGATGCATCAATAAAACAAAGGCCACAGTCGTTACCTTCAATGTAAACAGAGGCAAGGTAGTTATTCTTACCCTCTTCAAGCATTGAGTCTTCAATAACAGTACCCGGAGTAATAACCCTAACAACCTCACGGCGCACTAACCCCTTGGCAGTTGCGGGGTCTTCGGTTTGCTCACAAATAGCAACCTTGTAACCCTTTTCAACAAGACGGGCAATATAAGATTCACAGCTATGGTAAGGCACACCGCACATAGGCGCCTTTTCATCTAAACCACAGCTTTTTGCAGTAAGAACAAGCTCTAACTCCTCTGAACAAATTTTGGCGTCCTCGAAAAACATTTCATAAAAATCGCCCAGACGAAAGAAAAGAATTGAATCGGGATACTCTGCCTTAACATCAACATATTGTTGCATACCAGGTGATAGCTTACCCAACACTTATCACTCCTAAAAAACTAATCTTAGACTTAAAGCTTAATGACAGCCTGAGCAGGTTGAACAAGAACCGCTACAGCCCTCGCTTATCTGGCAGGTCATTGGGTCTTCACCGTTAACGGTAAGGGTAATAATGGCGTTAATCTGGTTTACTAAAGTATCTAGCTCTGTTTTGGCAACGTTATAATTAACCATAGACTCACTAGCCATAATCTTTGAATACAGGTCCTTAAGTTTAACATTAAGGTCATTTATTTTTGAGCGAAGAGCCTCTTTATCTTCTTCCTTATTGTTTTCATCAGTAAGGCACTGGTCTATCTGCATACGAATAAGGTTAAAATTGCCAATGTTTTCTTGAAGCTGCTTGTCCTCATCATTAGCGAGTTTAGCGGCGGCAAATTTTTTATATTCATCGCTGTTTTGAATTTCTACACCTAATTTTCTTGTCATTTCAATAATATCCATTATTAATTCTCCTTATATAAGTTTTGCGGTTAAGCAATTATCAACATATTCTGTTTCAACCACAACAAATGTTCCAAGTAAAGAAGAGTCGCCCTCAAATTCGAGACAAATGTTTGTATCGGTATGACCGGCCATATAGCCTTCTTTACGACCATAATCATCGCAAAGAAGACGGAAGGTTTTACCTACCAACTTTGTTTCGTTTTCTTTAGAAATATCTTCTTGAACCTTTAAAAGCTCTCTGAACCATTTTCCCTTTTCTTCCCTGCTTATCGGGTCCTCCATTTGTGCCGCCGGTGTTCCCGGTCGGCTTGAAAAAATGAAGGTAAACAGGGCCGAAAATTTAACCTCTTTCACAAGGCTGAGAGTTTGTAGGAAGTCTTCATAAGTCTCCCCGGGAAAGCCAACTATAATATCGCTGGTAATAGATAAATTCGGCATTAACTCTTTAGCGGTTTTTATGAGCTTTAAATATCCCTCTCTTGTATATCTTCTGTTCATTTTTTCTAAAACTCTGGTAGAACCACACTGAAAAGGCAAATGCAAATGCTTAGCAACTTTTTCACAGTCCCTCATTGCCAAAAGCAATTGCTCAGAACAGTCCTTAGGGTGTGATGTCATAAAGCGTATTCGAAAATCACCGGGAATATCGTTTATCATTCGAAGAAGCCTTGGAAAATCTATTTCCTCACCCGAGTCAGACAAAACAGGCGATCTATAAGAATTAACATTTTGACCAAGCAAGGTAATATCCTTAAATCCATCCTTTACCATTTGCCTTGCTTCTTTTAAAATTTCGGTATAATCTCTGGACCTCTCTCTGCCCCTTACATATGGTACAATGCAATAGGTACAAAAATTATTACATCCATACATTATAGGCAACCAGCCCTTAAAGGTTCCGTCCCTTTTTATTGGAACATCTTCAACAACCACGCTCTGTTCCATAGAGGTTTCAAAAATTCGTTCATTGCCGGTATAAAGCCTGTACAAAAATTCAGGCAGACGGTATTGCACATGGGTGCCAAACAGCAAGTCAACATAAGGATAGCTTTTTCTAATTCTTTCCTTAACAATTTCCTGCTGAGCCATACAACCGCAAATACCAATAATTTTATTAGGATTACGGCGTTTATAATGCTTAAGGGCGCCAACATTACCGAAAACCCTATCCTCAGCATGTTCACGAACGGCACATGTATTAAAAATAATAAGGTCGGCGGCTTCTGCATCTTCGGTAAAATCAAAGCCCATTTGTAACAGCATACCCTTAATTCTTTCGCTGTCACTAACATTTTGTTGGCAACCATATGTAACCACCATTGCAAGCGGTTCTGTTTTGAATTTTTGTTTATTAATTTCTTTAACAAGAGCAGAATATTCATTCTGTTCTTTGGGATAACGGTTAAATACTACCTCGTTCACCCTAAAACTCCTTCATATTTAAACTGCATATATAATCAACATATATTATACTCCAAAAAAGCATAATATTCAAGTAAAAATATCATAAAAGACCAAATAAATAAAAAAACACCCGTTCAAAAGAACGAGTGTTTTTTTGGACCGACACTCAAAACAGAACCGGTCTAAAAGCCTGATTTTCATTAATATTTCAGCAATTCGGAAAGTTTTTTGTTAAATTCATTAAAATCTCTTTTTTTGTCATCAAACAAAATAGTATGAATACCCATTTCATTAGGAACGATTAAATTCTTTTCGGAATTATCAATAAACACACACTCGCTAGGCTCAATATTTAAAGCCTCTAATGTAATATCAAAAATTTTTCTATCATTTTTTCCACACTTGCACTGTGCTGAAACAGTTACTGTATCAAATAAATCAGTTAAACAATGATGTTTTAGTATTGTATCAATTCTGTCAACCTTATTATCTGTAATCATACCTATTAAGTGCTTTTCCTTCAACTCTTTAACTATGGAAATCATTTCATTATCAAGAGGAGTATTTATAAAAGAATCAACCAATATTTGAAAATCTATTTCAGCATTTACATTAGCACAATATTCATTCCAAACATCTTTATGTGTATATTCACCGTAGAGCAATCCTTTATTTAGTCTATAATATTCTTTTTTTAATACTTCAATTGATACGTCCGTATTTTCATCAAGATATCTTAAAATCGAATCTGACCCGTATTTATCAATAGTTAAAACACCATCAAAATCAAATAGTATCGCTTTCATAAAATCACCCACCAATTTTCTTTTCAATTGTAATACAAGAAGATGTTAACATTCTTTGTATTCTACCGCAAAGATTTCTATGTTTTTTAAAAGTTTCTTCATCAATGGAATTGTTAGAACATATAAGTTTCAACCAACTCTCTGTTTCGACACATTCTTTGCGAGCGATTTTTAATTTAGAAAGCATATCGGGTAAGCTTTGAGGATATTGCGCTTCGGTAATATTGGCAAAAACACTTGATGAGGATTTCCTGATTTGAAAAATAATATTAGAATTGCCTTTGTGTTCTAAAGTTTTGCAAAGAGATTCAATATCAATCGCCAACTGTTCAGCATTTTTAAGCAACGGATTATCTTTCATATTCTCACCTCATATAACAAGTATAGCAAAAAACCATAAACAAATCAAGGCGGAGCCATGTATGTAATCCGCAACTTGTTGCGGTATGTAATCATTTCGAAGAAATGCATATAATCAATCCGAAGGGAAGAAACATACAAAGCTTACGCTTTGATGACATACCGTTTGCATTGCAAACGGATTACATCCTCGCTTACGCGAGATTACATGCCAATCCTTCGGATTGGATAAAAAAAGAGAAGCTTTTTCAAGCTTCTCTTTTTTTGGCTGCGGAACTAGGATTCGAACCCAGACAAACAGAGTCAGAGTCTGTCGTGCTACCCTTACACAATTCCGCAAAATCAGAACAAATATTAGTATAACACTTTTTTATTAAAAGTCAAGCACTTTTTAGAATTTTTTCTGATTTAATTTTTTTGAAAAAATTTCTATCAAAAGTATAACTACAAAATTAGCCTTTATTATTGACAAGGTTTTTTATTAAAGGTATAATTAAATGAAGAATTTTTTATGAGGTAATTTTATGAAGAATATTTTTTCAGATGTTTCTCAACTTGTGGGTAAAACCCCTCTTTTAGAGCTTAAAAATATAGAGAAAGAACTTAAACTTAAAGCAAAGCTTATCGCTAAGCTTGAATATCTTAATCCAGCCGGTTCTGTTAAGGACCGTGTTGGCAAAGAAATGATAGAACAGGCTGAAAAAAGCGGAGCCTTAAAACCGGGCGGTGTTATTATTGAACCTACCTCCGGAAATACCGGTATTGGTCTTGCCGCCATTGCCGCCTCAAAGGGGTATAAAATTATTATAGTTATGCCTGACACAATGTCGGTTGAACGAATTAAAATAATGGAGGCCTATGGCGCTCAGGTTGTTTTAACCGATGGCAAAAAGGGTATGACCGGCGCCATTGAAAAGGCTGAAAGCCTTGCAAAAGAAACCCCAAACAGCTTTGTACCCGGTCAGTTTATAAACCCGGATAATGCTAAAGCTCATTTTAAAACCACGGGTCCCGAAATTTTTGAGGATACTAACGGTGAAATTGATTATTTTGTAGCAGGTGTTGGAACCGGAGGAACAATTACCGGCACCGGCAGATATTTAAAATCAAAAAATAAAAAAATTAAGGTTATTGCTGTTGAACCATCCGACTCACCTGTTTTGTCAAAGGGCGTTTCCGGGGCGCACGGTATTCAAGGTATTGGCGCCGGGTTTGTGCCGGAAATTCTTGATACCTCTGTTTATGACAGCATTATGACAGCCACATTAGAAGATAGCTTTCATCTTGCAAGGCTGATGGGTAAAAAAGAAGGCATTCTTGTTGGCATTTCTTCGGGTGCTGCGCTTTGGGCAGCCTGTGAACTTGCTAAACTGGAAGAAAACAAAGGCAAAACAATTGTTGTTTTACTGCCCGATACCGGCGACCGCTATCTTTCAACCCCACTTTTTGATTAATTATTAATAATGCTTATTTGAAAAGAGTGATTATTTATGCCAATTAAAATACCGGCGAATTTACCTGCAACCCAGGTGCTTCAAAACGAAAATATTTTTGTTATTACCAACGAAAGGGCCAACACTCAGGATATTCGACCTTTAAGAATTTTAATTTTGAATCTTATGCCGACTAAAATAACTACCGAAACTCAACTTGCAAGAATGTTGGGAAACACCCCACTTCAAATTGAGACCGAGCTTTTAGCGGTTGGCCGTGTTCCTAAAAACACCGCTATGGAGCATATGTTGGCCTTTTATAAAAGCTTTAATGATGTTAAAAACGAATTTTTTGACGGTATGATAATTACAGGCGCACCGGTAGAACAAATGCCATTTGAAGAAGTTGAATATTGGAAAGAGCTTTGCGACATTATGGAATGGACAAAAACCCACGTCTACAGCACCTTCCACATTTGTTGGGCCGCCCAAGCAGCCCTTTATTACCATTATGGTGTTGACAAAGTCCCCCTTAAAGAAAAGCTATTTGGTGTATTTGACCACAAGGTTACCCACAAGGGTTCTATTCTTTTCCGCGGATTTGATGATGTTTTTAAGGTTCCCCACTCTCGCCATACCACAATAAGAAAAGAAGATATTGCTAAAATAGATTCACTTAAAATTTTGGCAGAAAGTGACGAGGCCGGAGTTTATGCCTTTTCTACCCACGGAGGCCGTCAAATTTTTATAACAGGCCATTCAGAGTATGATGCCGAAACCTTAGACAAGGAATACCGCCGAGATAAAGACGCCGGGCTTCCTATTAAGCCTCCAAAAAACTATTTTCCCAACGACGACGACACTAAGCCCCCTGTTTGCTCTTGGCGTTCGGGTGCAAACCTTTTATATTCTAACTGGCTTAACTACTTTGTTTATCAGGCAACCCCATACGATTTAAACAAAATGGAAAAATTTGAAATTCAACCGTAGGACTGAAAAATGAAAATTACAGACTTATTTTTTAAGGAAACCCCCTCATTATCTTTTGAGGTTTTTCCGCCTAAAACCGACACCGCCTTTGAAAGTGTTAAAAATGCAACCCAAGAGATTGCTAAACTCAAACCCGCTTTTATGAGCGTTACATACGGTGCCGGTGGCGGAACAAGTAAATACACCCTAGACATTGCAAAAAATATTAAGCTGAATTACGATGTTCCCACCATTGCCCATTTAACATGTGTTTCCTCAAGCAAAAGCACGGTTAAAAATCAAATAAAAGACATTGTTGATGCCGGTATAACAAACATAATGGCTCTTAGAGGCGATATACCCGAAGCACTTAAAGAAGGTGACCGTGCAAAATGGGATTACCGCTATGCAACCGACCTTATAAAAGAGCTTAGAGAAAGCGACGGTGATTTCTGCATAGGCGGTGCCTGTTACCCAGAAATTCACCCCGAAAGTAAAAACCAAAAGGAAGATATAAAATACCTTAAAGAAAAGGTTGATGCAGGGTGTGATTTTCTTACCACTCAAATGTTCTTTGATAACAACCTACTTTACAACTTTCTTTACAAAATTCGGGAGGCCGGTATTACTGTTCCTGTTATTCCCGGCATTATGCCAATCACCAATGCCAACCAAATTGAAAGGGCCATAAAGCTTTCCGGCTCTTTTATGCCGCAAAGGTTTAAAAGCATTGTAGACAAGTTTGGCAGCAACCCTGAGGCTATGAAACAGGCCGGTATTGCATACGCTACCGACCAAATAATCGACCTCTTTGCAAACAACATTCCAGTTGTTCACGTTTATTCTATGAACAAACCAGACATTGCGGAGAAAATCACCCAAAATCTTTCAAAGATTGTAGGCAAATAAATGGAATTTACAGTTTATAAAAAAAGCTTTTCACCACCCAGTATTAATAAGCAAGAAGTTTTGCGCTATGCAGGTTGCAAAGAAACCCGTGAGGAGGTTGAACTGCTTTTTAATGAAGCTCTTAAGCAAACCGAGGGTAAGCTAACCTATTCGGTTTGTTTTTGTAAGGTACCCATAAAAATAAATGATGAATATGTTGATTTAAGCTTTGCTAAAACGCATTCACTGCATCTTACAAAATGCCTTGTGGGCTGCGGTTACGCCTACATTTTTGCCGCTACTATAGGCTTAAACATGGACCGACTTATCGCAAAGGCTACAAAAACCTCCCCTGCCCTTGCAGTAATGCTTCAAGCCTTAGGCGCAGAAAGAATTGAGGCTCTTTGTAATAAATTCGAAGAATATATTACAAAACAAAGCTCTGTGGATATATCTCTTAAGCCTCGTTTCAGTCCGGGTTATGGCGACTTACCATTAAGCTTTCAAAAGGAAATTTTTTCATTTTTAGGCTGTTATAAACAAATTGGCCTTAGCCTAAATGACAGCCTTATTATGTCACCCTCAAAATCGGTTACGGCAATTATAGGTATATTAGAAAAGACTATAACCAAAAAGCAGATATAGGCGCTTTGCAATAAATATTACTGTGAATTTCCCAAGGAGAAAACAATGAAGATTAAGGAATACTTGAAAAATAATATACTTTACCTTGATGGCGGAATGGGTACCATTCTACAGAAAAGAGGTCTTCTTCCCGGTGAAGAGCCCGAACGGTGGAATATCACGCACCCGGAAATTATAGCAGATATTCACAAGGCCTATTTTGATGCCGGAAGTAATGTTGTAAACACTAACACCTTTGGTGCAAACCTCCTTAAATTTTCTAAAACCGAGCTTGAAGAAATTATAAAAGCGGCAGTTAACAATGCTATAACAGCAAAAGAAACTAGTACTTCTAAAGGCGAAAAGTTTATTGCCCTTGATATTGGTCCTTCAGGAAAGCTTTTAAAACCATATGGCGATTTTGAGTTTGAAAAGGCAGTAGAGCTTTTTGCCCAAACCGTAAAATTAGGTGTAAAATACGGTGTGGACCTTATTTTTATTGAAACAATGAACGATTCCTTAGAAACAAAAGCCGCTCTTCTTGCCGCTAAAGAAAACAGCGACTTGCCGGTTTTCGTTTCTAATGCATACGGCGAAGATGGTAAGCTTATGACCGGTGCCTCTCCTGAAGCAATGGTAGCCCTTTTAGAGGGTATGGGAGCAGACGCTATTGGTGCAAACTGTTCTTTAGGTCCAAAACAGCTAGAAAATGTTATTAATAAGCTTTTGAAGTATTCCTCTACCCCAATAATTTTAAAGCCTAATGCGGGTCTTCCCAAAAGCGTTAACGGGGAAACGGTTTTCGATGTTGACGCCGAAGAATTCAGCATACTTGTTGCAGAGCTTACTAAAAAAGGCGTATCGGTTATTGGAGGTTGCTGCGGTACCACCCCCGATTATATTAAAGCTCTTAAAAATAAAACCAGTGGCCTTTCTCCACTGCCTATAACAAGCAAAAATTTCACCCTCGTATCTTCATATACTAACGCGGTTGTCTTTGGCCAAGAGCCGGTGCTTATAGGCGAAAGAATTAATCCCACCGGAAAAAAGCGTTTTAAACAGGCTCTTATAGAAAATGATATTGATTATGTTTTAAACGAAGGTGTGCGCCAACAAGAAAAAGGTGTTCACATTTTAGATGTTAATGTTGGTCTTCCCGATATTGATGAAGCTTCAATGCTTAAAAAAACCGTTTTCGAGCTTCAAGCCATTATCGACCTACCTCTTCAAATAGACACATCAAACCACTGCGCTATGGAGGCGGCCCTTAGAATTTATAACGGAAAAGCGCTAATAAATTCTGTAAACGGTAAAGAGGAAAGTATGAGGACAATTTTTCCTCTGGTTAAAAAATACGGTGGGGTTGTTGTTGCACTAACCTTAGACGACAACGGTATTCCCGACTCTGCAGAGGGAAGAATAGTTATTGCCGAAAAGATTTTAAAAACCGCCGAAGAATACGGAATAAGCAAAAAAGATATTATTTTTGACACCTTGGCAATGACGGTAAGCGCCGAACAAACTGCCGCCAACACAACCTTAAAGGCTTTAAAATATATTAAAGAGGTTCTTGGTTGCCATACCTCATTAGGGGTTTCGAACATTTCCTTCGGGCTTCCCAATCGCGATGCAATTAACGGAGTTTTCTTTGCCTTAGCTCTTGAAAACGGGCTTAGCGCAGCTATAATGAACCCCTATTCCGCCGATATGATGAAAACATACTATGCCTTCCGTGCCCTCAAAGGTTTGGACAAAAACTGTGAGAACTATATTGAACAAGCCGAAAATTTTGTTACTACATCTCAAAATATCTCAGCTAATTCAAAAAACGATAAAAATTTTAAATCCAACCTTATACAGGCAATAGCAAAAGGGCTTAAAGAACAAGCCGCAGAGATAACAAAAGACCTGCTAACTAAAAAGAAAGGGCTTGACATTATAAATGACGATATCATTCCTGCCTTAAATATAGTGGGTAAAGGCTTTGAAGAAAAAACTGTTTATTTGCCTCAGCTTTTAATGAGCGCCGAGTCAGCCAAATATGCTTTTGAAGTAATTAAACAAACTTCAACTGTTATGACCGACACTTCGAGAACCAACCGCCCTATTGTTATTGCAACGGTTGAGGGTGATATTCACGATATTGGCAAAAACATTGTAAAGCTGCTTTTAGAAAACTACGGCTTTGCCGTTACTGACCTTGGTAAAGATATACCACCCGAAAAAGTTTTAGAGACCGCCACCAAGCTTAATGCCACCTTGGTAGGTCTTAGTGCCCTTATGACCACAACTGTACCGGCTATGGAAAAAACAATTTCTCTTATAAGAGAAAACTTACCCAATTGCAAGGTGATTGTTGGCGGCGCCGTATTAAATAAAGAATATGCCGAAAAAATTGGGGCAGATAAATACGCTAAGGACGCTATGGAAGCGGTTCGCTATGCAGAAGAAATTATGCTATAAAAAATTGCTCTCGCCAAAAGCGAGAGCAATTTTTAGTTATGTAGATTTTCATGATGAAAGGTATTGCTTTTTTCGCTTAACGCCTCAAAGCGGTAGCCCTGTGCCCTAAGATAACAAATAACATAAGGAAGTGCCTCTACTGTCGTGTTTTTAGAGGAAGTATCGTGCATAAGAATACAAAGTTCCTCCTTATTTTGGCTTTCGTTCATAATGTTTGCCACAATATTTTGGGCAGGAACATTCTGCGCCGCCGCATCGCCCGAATCCACATTCCAATCAAAATATGTAAAGCCTTTATTTGAAACATCAGTTACTAGACGGGTCATTATCCCCTTATTGAATGTTGCGCTTTTTTTGTTGCTGCTTCCGCCGGGAAAACGAATAAGGTTGACCTCTTTCCCAATGGCAGAATTTACTGTTTCTCTTATTGCATTAAGGTCGCTATAAAATGCATCTTCGCTTTTGTAAATGCCCCAATCGTGGGTATTGGTATGAAGGGCAACTGTATGACCTGAATTATCAATTTGAGTTAAATACTCGGTTTTTGACGTTCCCACTACGAAAAAGGTTGCTTTAGCATTTGCGGTTTTTAAAATGTTTAAAATTTTAAGGGTGTTATCTGAGGGGCCGTCATCAAAGGTTAAATAACAAACCTTATAACCATCATTAGGTGCGGTAAGGTTGGTAAGAGAAATGTTCTTTAAAACCTCACCGACTTTAACCGAAGTAGGATTTTTCAGTGCCTTTTCTTTAACCTTTATAGCGGAGCTTAAAGCTTCGTTCTGTTTCTTTAAAGAATTAACCTGACTTTGCAGGTCATTTACTGTTTGGTTTAAACCGTTTAAGGTATTAGAATATTCTGAAACCTTTGTATCAAGCTCACTTAAAAGCTTTTCCTTTGAGGCGACAGCCTCTGTTAAACTGCTATTATTAATTTGAGCTTGCTTTAAATTTTGTTCTAAAACATTTTTCTCTTTATATATTTTATTATTTAAAATACCAAAAATTCCAATGGCTAAAATTATAACTAATCCGAAAGCTAAAACTACCGATAAAGGTATTTTTTTATTAAGAAAACCAACCTTTTTCAACAAAAATCACCCTTTTTCTCTGACTAATATCATTTTATCACAACATAAGACAGATGTAAAACCAAAAATAATGGTAATTTTTTTCATCAATATAGTTAATTTAACAAATAAACCTAATATTTCTATTGAAATAAATTTTAAAAATGGTATAATAAAAGGGTAATTTTAAGGAGGAATTTATATTATGGCTGACAAAAAGATTGTCCTTTCCTGTGACAGTAGCTGCGACCTTGGTCCCCAGCTTTGCGAAAGATATAATGTTATTCTTCACCCATTTTGTATTAATTTAGGTGACGAATCCTTCATCGACGGTGTTAATATAACACCTGAGGATATTTATGACTATCATGCCCGTACAGGCAATTTAGCAAAAACCTCTGCTACAAATATTGCCGAGCATGAGGATTTTTTTAAGGAACATACTAAAGACGGTAACGACCTTATTTTCTTTACAATTAGTTCTTCCCTTTCTGCCAACAACCACGCCGCAACCCTTGCCGCAGAAGAATTTGACAATGTGTATGTTATTGACAGCGGTAACCTTTCTACGGGTGTTGGTCTTTTGGTTATTGCCGCCGCAGAAATGATTGAGGCCGGGAAAACCGCCAAAGAAATTTGTGAAGAGATTGAGGTTCTTAAAACCAGGGTTAATGCTTCCTTTGTTATTGACAGCCTTGAATATCTTCACAAGGGTGGTCGTTGCTCTGCACTTGCCGCCTTAGGCGCAAATCTTTTAAAGCTTAAGCCTTGTATTGAGGTTAAGGGCGGTGCTATGAGCGTTGGCAAAAAATATCGCGGATTGTTTTCCAAGGTTATTCCCGAATATGTTAAGGAGCGTCTTTCCAACCCCGAAAACATTGAAACCTCTCACGTTTTTGTCACACACGCCGGTTGCGACGACGCCATTGTTCAAAGTGCTGTTGATATGGTAAAAGAAAACTTAAAATGTGATGAGTTGTTTGTTACCCGCGCCGGAACTACCGTTTCGGGTCATTGTGGAAGGAACACCCTTGGTGTTTTATTTATTCAAAAAACACCTGTTGAATAATCGAAAGAATTAAATGATTAAACGGTTGCCCTACTAATAAGTAGAGCAACCGTTTTTTACTTCATTAAGGTTTGAACCCCTTCAACAAAATCACCTACTGCACGAATGGCCTTTGATGTTCCCTTAGAAAGAGTTTTTTTGGTCTGTCTATTACTCATAACCATTTTTCCTGCCGTATACATTGCCGCACCGGCCAACATACCGGTACCAATTCCCTTAATAAAGCTTGAAGCAGATTTATTCACAATAATTCCCCCTTGTATTTTAACACAAATTTGTGTCATAATTATTGTGTCCCTTTAAAAATCTGCTATGCTTTAAAACTTTCGTTACATTTTTCCAATTAGTTTATTCATAATATTTGGACCATTTTCCACAAAGTTTCCGGTTTCTTTGGCAGTTTTTTCATTAACGGTTAAAACGCCTTTCATTTCTTCCTCACTGGAATAAAGCACATAGGGCACCGGGTCGCTAACGTGGGTTTTAACGCTAAGTGGTGTTGGGTGGTCGGGCATAATTAAAATTTTGTGGGGTGTACCCTTGAGATATTCTATCATTGGTCCTGCAACAAGTTCATCAATAATTTCGATAGATTTAACCTTGTTTTGAACCTCGCCTCTATGACCGCACTCGTCAGGAGCTTCCATATGTATATAAACAAGGTCACTTCCCTCTTCAAAAAGCTTTATGGCGGCATCTTTTTTAGCGGTAAAATCGGTATCAATATACCCGGTAACGCCGGGAATTTCGGGGGACTTCATGTTTGCACATTTAGCAATACCCCTAAGCAAATCTACCGCTGAAACAACAGCACCTGAAATGCCATTTTTAGCCTTAAAATCTTCAAGAGAGGGCTTTCTGCCTTCCCCCCACAGCCAAATAGAATTTGCAGGTCTTTTGCCTTTTTTAATGCGCTCTAAATTAACCGGATGGTCTTTTAATAAATCATAGCTTTTTTTCATAAGCTCTAACAGTGGCATTGCATTTTCATTTTGGCTTAAATATTCTCCTATAACCCTAGAGCTTATATCATGAGGTGGGGTCATAGTGCCAAGCTCTGTGGTACCGTTTTTAATAACAAGACAATGGCGGTAACTAACACCCGAATAAAACCTATAAATATCATTGCCCATTTTTTCTTCAATATATTCAATAAGCTTTGCTGCCTCTCCAGTAGAAATATCGTCTGCACAGTAATCTACCATTGTTTTATCTTCAAAGTTTTTTTCGTCAGATAAGGTCACGAGATTACAGCGCATTGCAACATCTGTAGGTTCAAGCTCAATGCCAATACTTGCAGCCTCTAGCGGTGAACGACCTGTATAACACACCTTAGGGTCGTAACCAAGAACAGACAAATTAGCAACATCGCTACCGGGTTTAAGGCCATCTGCAACAGTTTTGCAAAGGCCAACCTCACCCTTTAGAGCAAGAGAATCAATATTTGGCTTAAATGCAACCTCCATTGGAGTTTTACCCCCAAGCTTGTCAACCGGGTAATCGGCCATACCATCTAAAAGTAATACTAAATATTTCATAAAATCACCTAAAATTAAAATTACAGTCGGCAGATTGGCAAAAACCAAGCTGCCGACCACCTAAATTATTCGCTAACTATATTAACTCCCTGAGTTTTATCCATAAGGCTAACCCAAGTATTTCCTGCATTAAATTTACACTCAGAACCATCTTCTAAAGTGATTTTAAAACCGTTGGTAACAGCACCCTTGCTCCATTTAATTTTTTGGTATGTACCCTTTGTAAAGTAGTAACCGGTGCCGCCTTCTAAGTTTGTCTTAACTATTCCGTCGGTAGTTAAAGCTATAAGCTCGGTTTCTAACACAAGAACGTTAGTGAAAGCAAACTGCTCACCGCTTGTAAAATCCTTCATAGCAGAAGAACCCTTATATCTTACAAACTTACCTGCTGTACTGTCATAAACAAACTTAGTGGTAGAAGCGGCTGACATTTTAATGTTAATTTCTTTTGAAGCGCCGCCTGTTAAGGTAATAGGGCTGTTTTCGTCTACAAAGCTTTGCCACATTTTTTCGCTTGAGTTGAGCTTTGTGCGCCAATTAAGATTGTTAAAACATTTAACAAGGTTTTCACCGTTTGTGTAGAGAGTATGTTCACTTGCAAGACCGTTGCTAATTCTCATACCATACTTAGCCGGTGCGCCTGAGTTAAGGTTAATATTATCAATACCAGTTTCTTTAACGTGGGGTGTGCAGTGGCTTTCATTAATTCCGGCATGAACATATATTGCATCGTGACCCATAGCAAGATCAACATATGAATAACGTGCTGAACGAACACTACCAACGCGGGGTATTTTATTCGCATCTTTAAATACAGCCATCAAACGGGTAATTCCGCCCTCTGCATAGGCTTCATAAACGATGTCGGCCTTGGAAAGACCCGACTGAACACTCTGTGCTAAGGAAATGTTATTAACCATAATAGCCACAGGCCTTTGACCGTTAGCAGCGCTATCTAAATTTTTAACACCGGTAAGAGGATTAATTAAGCTCCCGTCTTCTGAAAGAAGAGGATCGGTACTTGTTACATTATTAGCCTCTGACGATGTTGAAACAGCAATTTCTTTATCGCCGCACCCCGACATAACAAAAACCATAACCAACGCCATAAATAACGAAAATAACTTGAACTTCATATAATAATCCTCCAAAATCATTAAGAACACAATGTAACAAGTTAATACATTAATGTCCTAAAATATTATACATCTATTATATAACTTTACTTACAATATTTCAATAAATTTAGCGATATTTTTTTAAAAAAAATTGTTTATTGTAGATTTTTAAATTTATGTATGATATAATTCATTCAAATAATAGTAACAAAGGATTTTTCTGTAATGTTTAAAACAATTCTATTTGACCTGGACGGCACATTGACTGACCCGGCGATTGGTATTACCAATTCTGTTTTATATGCTTTAAAGAAACACGGTTACCCTCTTCCCGAAAGAGAGGAGTTATATTTTTTCATTGGTCCTCCCCTTTGGGAATCCTTTGCCAAATACTGCAATATTGATAAACAAACTGCCCATAAAATGGTAGAAACTTATAGAGAATATTTCGCCGACAAAGGTGTTTTCGAAAATAAGCTTATTGAAAACACGGTCACACTTCTTGAAAATTTAAAATTAAAAGGTTATACTGTGGCTCTTGCTACCTCTAAACCCGAGGTATTTGCAAGAAGAATTTTAGAGCACTTTAACATTGACAAATTTTTTGATGTTGTTGTAGGAAGCAATCTTGACGGTACCCTTACCGACAAGGCCGAGGTTATTGCAAAAGCCTTAACACTTTTAAATATTACAGACACAAAAAACGTTGCTATGGTTGGCGACCGATTGCACGATATGGTAGGGGCCGTAAAATGCGGTGTGACCCCCATCGGTGTTCTTTGCGGCTATGGTGACCGCAAAGAACTTGAAGAAAGCGGTGCCGCCTTTATAGTAAAGGATTTAATAGAGCTTGAAAAGATTTTAAAAATACTATAAATATAAAAAAAGCCGAGGAGATTATCTCTCCTCGGCATTTTGTTTATCGTTTAGAAAAGTCCGGTTATTTTACCACTTGCATCTACATCAATTTTTTCTGCAGCCGGAACCTTAGGAAGACCGGGCATTGTCATAATGTCACCGGTAAGAACAACTATAAAACCTGCACCGGCAGAAACCTTAACATTTTTAATAGTAACGGTAAAGTTTTCTGGGGCGCCAAGCTTCGTGGGGTCGTCTGAAAAGCTATACTGAGTTTTAGCCATACAAACAGGACAGTTTTCAAAGCCAAGCTCAGTTAGCTGTGCTATTTGCTTCTTTGCGGCGGGAAGAACATTAATACCATTACCGCCGTAAACCTTTTTAACAACAGCCTCAATTTTTTCTTCAATTGTACCCTCAAGCTCATAAGCAAAGGTGAAGTCGCCCTTTTCTTCTTCGCAAAGGCGAACAACCTCTTTAGCCAAGGTCTCGCCACCTTTACCGCCCTCAGCCCAAACGGTTGAAAGAACGGTATTCACACCGAGCTCACGACATTTATCAATAATAAATTCAATCTCTTTATCGGTATCGGTTGGGAAACGGTTTACCGCAACAACACAAGGCAGTTTATAAACATTTTTGATATTAGAAACGTGACGAAGAAGGTTGGGAATACCCTTTTCAAGAGCATTAAGGTCTTCACTGTTAAGCTCGTTCTTGGCAAGACCACCGTGCATTTTAAGGGCACGAACAGTAGCAACCATAACAACTGCATCAGGGGTAAGACCTGCCATACGGCACTTAATATCTAAAAACTTTTCTGCGCCAAGGTCGGCACCGAAACCGGCCTCTGTTATTGCATAATCACCCATTTTAAGTGCAAGACGGGTAGCCATAACAGAATTACAGCCGTGGGCAATGTTAGCAAAGGGACCACCATGAACAAAGGCGGGAGTGCCCTCTAATGTTTGAACAAGATTAGGTTTAATGGCATCCTTTAAAAGAGCGGTCATAGCACCGGCGGCCTTAAGCTCACCACAAGTAACAGGCTTATCATCATATGTGTAGCCGACAATAATGCGAGAAAGACGCTCTTTTAAATCTGTAATTGAAGAAGCAAGGCAAAGCACAGCCATAATTTCACTGGCTACGGTTATATCAAAGCCGTCTTCACGAGGAACACCCTGCATTCTTCCGCCCAAGCCGTCAACAACATTTCTAAGCTGACGGTCGTTCATATCTACACAGCGCTTCCAGGTAATTTTTTTAACATCAATACCAAGCTCATTACCTTGCTGAATATGGTTGTCGAGCATTGCGGCAAGAAGATTGTTTGCCGCACCAATAGCGTGAAAGTCGCCTGTGAAATGAAGGTTAATATCCTCCATAGGAACAACCTGAGCATAACCACCGCCGGCCGCACCGCCCTTAACACCAAAAACAGGGCCTAAGGAGGGCTCACGAAGAGCAACGGTAACATTCTTACCTATTCTCTTAAGACCGTCTGCAAGACCAATAGTGGTTGTGGTCTTTCCCTCACCTGCAGGTGTAGGGGTTATAGCGGTAACAAGAATTAACTTACCGTCTTTTCTATCAGCCTCGTCCAAAAGGGCGAGGTCGATTTTAGCTTTGTATTTGCCGTATTGCTCAATATATTCCTCATCAACATTAGCCAAACGAGCAATTTCTGTAATTGGCTTCATCTGACATTCCTGTGCAATTTCAATATCGGTTTTATATGCCATTTATAAGACCTCCAATTATTTGAAATAACGAACTGCTGCTTCAAACATACGAATATCATATTCGCCGGGAACATTTTTATAAAGACCTGTACCAATTCTTTCACTGTGACCCATTTTACCAAATACACGACCATCAGGTGAAGTAATACCCTCAATAGCACAAACAGAGCCGTTTGGATTAAAGTCAGTATCCATTGAAGGAACACCCTTTAAATCAACATACTGTGTTGCAATTTGACCGTTTTCTGCAAGTTTTTTAATTAATTCTTCACTTGCAAGGAAGCGACCCTCACCGTGAGAAATAGGCACGTTATAAATATCGCCTACATTAGTGTTGGCAAGCCAAGGAGATTTGTTTGTACAAATTCTTGTACGAACAATTTTAGATTGGTGGCGACCAATAATATTATAGGTAAGTGTGGGGCAATTATCATCAGTATCAATAATTTTACCGTAAGGCACAAGACCTAATTTAATAAGGGCTTGGAAGCCGTTACAAATACCACACATTAAGCCGTCACGGTTGTCTAAAAGATTTGCAACCTGCTCTTTAATAGAAGGGTTACGGAAGAAGGAGGTAATAAACTTTGCAGAGCCATCAGGTTCATCGCCACCGGAAAATCCGCCGGGAATAAATATCATCTGAGAGTCTGAAATTTTCTTAGTTACAACCTCAATTGAGCGGGAAACATCTTCAGAAGTCAAATTTCGAATAACTACTATGTCTGCCTCGCCGCCTGCATTTTCTACTGCTTTTGCAGAATCATATTCACAGTTTGTGCCGGGGAAAACCGGAATAAGCACTTTAGGACGGGCAACCTTAACAGCCGGTGCAAGATTTTCTCTTTTATCATAATTAAAGGTAGGTACTTCACTCTCTTTACAGGGAGCATCAGTAGCAAAAACACCCTCAAGTACTGCCTCGTTAAGAGATAACAGTTCAGCAATAGTTGCCTTGTCACCGCCAAGGTCAATTTCAGCCTCTTTAGTAGTTTCACCGATTTTCATAACACCCTTAAGCTCAACTTCCTGTTCAAGCTCGGCAACTATAAAATCATACATCATAGTGTTATGCCAGTTATCTAATTCTACTGAAGCCTTAAAACCAATTTCATTACCGAAAGACATTTTCATAACTGCTTCGCCAATACCGTTTTCCACTGCCCAAGCGGCTTTAACCTTACCCTCTTTACATAGGTTATGAAATCTCTCCCAAGAAGCCATAACCTCCTTTGGAGAATTATCGGTAGGAGCAAAAAGATAAACAGAATGCCCTGCCTCTTTAAATTCGGGAGATATAACATTTTCTGCCTTAATAGGCGCAATAGCAAAGGAAATTAGTGTGGGGGGAACGTCTTTATCAAGGAATGTGCCCGACATTGAATCCTTACCGCCTATTGCGGCAGCATTCAGCTCAAGCTGGGCATCCATAGCGCCGAGAAGGGCGGCAAAAGGTTTTCCCCAACGGTTAGGCTCATCTTTAAGTCTTTCAAAAAATTCTTGTAAGGTTAAATATGCATCTTTATAATCGGCACCTGCGGCAACAATTTTAGCAACAGAGCTGTAAACTGCGGCGTGAGCGCCGGTATATGGGTCAACGCTCATAATATCGGGGTCAAGTCCCCAAGCCATAACACTTGCGCTGTTTGTTTTTTGACCTGGAAGCGTAGGCAGAAGCGCCGCCATGGCCTGAGCAGGTGTTTTTTGAGTTTTGCCGCCAAAAGGCATAAGCAGTGAACCTGCGCCAATAGAACCGTCAAAGCGTTCAACAAGTCCTCTTCTACTTGCCGTTTTAAGTGATGATGCCATTTCTCTAATATTGGAATAGAGAGCCTTGCTGAAAACACTTAAATCTTTTTCGCTTACCTCAACTGTTGTATGTTTATCAGCACCGTTGGTATTTAAAAATTCACGGCTAAGATTTGCAATGGTTTGACCCTTCCAGTTCATAACCATTCTTGCTTCTTTGGTAACTTCGGCTACCAAATATGCTTCAAGATTTTCTTCTTCGGCGAAGGCAATGAACCTTTGAGCATCCTTGGCTTCAACAACAACCGCCATTCTTTCTTGAGATTCAGAAATGGCCAGTTCGGTTCCATCGAGTCCATCATATTTTTTACGAACTGCATCAAGGTCAATTTTAAGCCCATCTGCTAGCTCACCGATTGCCACAGAAACACCGCCAGCGCCAAAATCATTACAACGCTTAATAAGTCGTGTTACTTCGGGGTTGCGGAAAAGACGTTGAATTTTTCTTTCCTCAGGAGCGTTACCTTTTTGTACCTCAGATGCCATAGTAGTCAGTGATTTCATATTATGGCTTTTTGAAGAACCTGTAGCACCACCAATACCGTCACGACCTGTTCTACCGCCTAAAAGAATAACAACATCTCCCGCTTCGGGGCGTTCACGGCGCACATTATATGCAGGGGCAGCGGCCACAACCGCACCACATTCCAAACGTTTCGCAACATAACCGTCATGATAAATCTCGGCAACATGGCCTGTTGCAAGACCAATTTGGTTACCATAGGACGAATAACCTGCAGCAGCTGTTTGACAAAGCTTTCTTTGAGGCAATTTACCCGAAAGGGTTTGGGAAAGCGGCTTTCTTGGGTCAGCGGCACCGGTAACTCTCATTGCCTGATGAACGTAAGCACGACCTGAAAGGGGATCTCTGATACAACCTCCTATACAGGTGGCGGCACCGCCAAAAGGCTCAATTTCGGTAGGATGGTTATGTGTTTCATTTTTAAACATTAATAACCAATCTTGTTCCTCGCCGTTAATATCGGCAGTAACATGAATAGAGCAAGCATTAATTTCTTCGCTCTCGTCTAATTCGGGAAGTTCTCCCCTTTTCTTTAACACCTTAACTGCAATAGTTGCAATATCCATTAAGGTTTGAGGACGTTTTGACGCCTTATCTTCACCATAAACTTCAATTCTGGAAGCTAGATAGCGGTCATAAGCCTCTTTAACTGCGGCATCATCAATTTTCACATTATCAATATGGGTTGAGAATGTAGTATGACGACAGTGGTCAGACCAATATGTATCAACTACACGTATTTCGGTGATTGTTGGGTCTCTATGTTCCTCATTTTTGAAATAATTTTGCAAAAAGCAAAGGTCGTCAAGGTCCATTGCGAGACCTAATTTGTCTAACAACTCTGCAAGACCGGATTTGTCAAGAGAAATAAATCCGTCAACTGTTTCAACCTTTTCGGGAATAGAATATTCTATTGCCAAGGTTTCAGGTTTTTCAAGAGAGGCCTCGCGGCTTTCAACTGCATTTATAACATATTTTTTAATCTTTTCAACATCGGCGTCACTTAATTCTCCACCTAAAACATACACTTTAGCAGAACGAACTATAGGACGTTCCCCTTGGCTTTGAAGCTGAATGCACTGTGCCGCGGAGTCGGCCCTTTGGTCAAACTGACCCGGAAGCGGTTCTACAGCGAAAACTATTCCACCCTCTGCATCAAAATCACTTGAAACATTATCCAACTGAGGCTCGGAAAAAATTGTATTAACTGCACGGTTAAAAAGTTCCTCATCAATTTTTTCTGTGTCATAACGGTTTAAAATTCGAAGGCTCTCAAGTTGGTTAATTCCAACAAGATTCCTAAGTTCACTAAGAAGGGCCCTAGCTTCATTAGCAAGTTCTTTTTTCTTTTCTACATAAACTCTATATACCATAGTTTATTCTCCTTAGTTTTTAACAGCCTTTAAAGCCTTGGCGCCTATGTCTTTACGGTAATAGGCATTATCAAAGCTAATCTGACCAACTAATTTATAGGCCTCATCAATAGCCTGTTCAAGCGTATTAGCAACTGCTGTAGCACCAAGCACACGACCGCCGTTTGTAAGCAGCTTTTCATCTTTAAGGGTGGCTCCTGCAACATAAACGCTATTATTTATGCTTTCGGGAATTGTCATTTCAAACCCCTTTTCATAAGAAGCGGGATAACCCTTAGAAGCCATAATAACACAACAAGCATTTTTATTACTGAACTTAACCTCAGTTTTTGAAAGCTCACCGTTGGTAACTGCCTGCATAACTGTTAGCAAATCGCTTTCAAGCAAGGGCAGAACAACCTGAGTTTCGGGGTCACCGAAACGGCAGTTATATTCAATAACCTTGGGACCATTTGGGGTAAGCATAAGGCCAAAGTAAAGACAGCCCTTAAAACTTCTGCCCTCACTATTCATTGCATTCATTGTTGGAATGAAAATAGTTTCCATACACTGCTTTGCAATATCCTCTGTATAATAAGGGTTAGGAGCCACTGTTCCCATACCGCCTGTATTAAGGCCGGTATCATTGTCCCCTGCCCTTTTGTGGTCCATTGAAGAAATCATAGGAACAACAGTTTTACCGTCGGTAAAGGAAAGAACCGAAACCTCAGGGCCGGTTAAAAACTCTTCAATAACAATGTGGTCACCGCTCTTACCAAACATTTTATCCTTCATAATTGAAACAACGGCGGCCTTGGCTTCATTCCTTGTTTGAGCAATTATAACACCCTTACCAAGAGCAAGGCCGTCTGCCTTAACAACGGTAGGAATAGGTGCAGTCTCTAAATATTCCAAGGCTTTTTCCATATTGTCAAAAACCTCATACTCTGCGGTAGGAATATTATATTTTTTCATAAGATTTTTAGAGAAAACCTTACTACCCTCAATTATTGCCGCATTTGCATTAGGACCAAAACAAGGTATTCCCTTTTCTTCCAATGCGTCCACAGCCCCAAGTACCAGAGGGTCATCGGGAGCAACAATGGCATAATCAATTTTATTTTGAGTGGCAAAGTTTACTATTGCAGGAATATCGGTTGCAGAAATAGCAACACAGGTTGCGTCTTTTGCTATACCACCGTTTCCGGGGAGGGCAAAAACCTGCTCTACCGATTTATTTTCTTTTATTTTTTTAATAATGGCGTGTTCTCTTCCGCCGCCACCTACAACTAAAATTTTCATTTAAAAATTTCCTTTCTTAGTGGTGGAAAAGTCGCATACCGGTAAATGCCATTGCTATACCGTATTTATCACAGCACTCAATAACTGCGTCATCACGTATAGAACCACCCGGCTCAGCAATATATTTAACACCGCTGCGCTTTGCTCTTTCAATATTGTCATCAAAGGGGAAGAAAGCATCAGAGCCAAGAGCAACACCGTCAATAGTAGAAAGGTAAGCCTTAATCTCTTGGTCAGTAAGCGGCTCGGGCTGAGCGGTGAAATATTTCTGCCAGTTACCCTCTGCGCAAACGTCTTCTTCGTTACGGTTAATATAACCGTCAATAACATTATCACGGGTGGGTCTGGCTATATCTGCCTTAAAGGGAAGGTTTAATACCTTGTCGTGTTGACGAAGGAACCAGGTATCTGCCTTAGTTCCGGCAAGGCGTGTACAGTGAATTCTGGACTGCTGACCTGCACCAACGCCAATAGCCTGTCCGTCAACGGCAAAGCAAACAGAGTTAGACTGGGTATATTTAAGGGTAATTAAAGAAATTATAAGGTCACGGACCGCCGATTCGGGGAGGTCTTTATTAGCAGTAACCATATTTGAAAGAAGTTCTTTATTGATTTCAAAGTTGTTTCTTCCCTGTTCAAAGGTTATACCAAAAACGTCCTTATGCTCTATAGGTTCGGGAACATAGTTAGGGTCAATTTTAACAATATTATAATTGCCGTTCCTTTTACTCTTTAAAATTTCAAGAGCTTCAGGCTCATAGCCGGGGGCAATAATACCGTCAGAAACCTCACGCTTTATCATTAAAGCGGTGGTAACATCACATACATCTGAAAGGGCAACCCAGTCACCGAAAGAGCACATACGGTCGGTGCCTCTTGCTCTTGCATAGGCCGAGGCAAGTAAAGAATCGTCAAGGCCTTCAATATCGTCTACAAAACAAGCCTTTTTAAGCTTATCTGAAAGGGGGATTCCCACTGCCGCAGAGGTAGGGCTAACGTGTTTAAAAGAAGTAACGGCGGGTAAACCTAAAGCCTCTTTAAGCTCCTTTACCAGCTGCCAAGAATTAAATGCGTCTAAAAAGTTTATAAAACCGGGTCGTCCGCAAAGAATTTCAATAGGAAGCTCTTTGCCGTTTTGCATAAATATTTTTGCAGGTTTCTGGTTGGGGTTACAACCATATTTAAGTTCAAATTCTTTCATTATAATTTTCCTTCCTAATCTAAAATAGGGTCAGAACCGCAACCTATTTATTTTTATTAACTATACGGGATTCGTGCTTTCCTGTTTCAAGGTCAATATATCTTACGAAAAGCGAAACCTTGTTGTCCTTATTAAGGTTATTCCATACAAGCTGTGTAAACTCATCAATATCCATATCGGGAAGCTCTAAGGTTTTGGGCTCACCCTCAAAGCTGGGCAGAGGATTTCCGTCACACTTATATGTATGAATAAATTTAGCCTTACCTGGGATAGGATTAGAATATGCAAAGGTGTATCTCTGACAAGAGGCCCCGTCACCATCTGCAGATTTTAAAATAGACATTGCATAGTTCATATCACCGTTTTCTAAACGGATAATGCCCGAAATTCTAGGTGTATAGTTGGGGGCATCGTCTTCAAACTCACGGGTGCGAAGTGACTGTTCAAAGGTCATCTGCTTATCCATAAGCTCATAAATAGTATCGGTCTGGTCGCCGTTAGTAACTATTGTTTTGTTGCCCAAAACTCTTACCGGAGCATAAATAATAAGGTGGGGATCGGTCATTTTTGTTTCATCAAATGCCTTAGTTCTTATTCCCTCTCCATCTTCTATAAAAACACGGTTACGGCTGTTTTCGCTTCTACCCATTATAAAATAAGCAGTAACAGCTTTTTTGCCGTCGGCACTTTTGCCAATTATAATTCCACGGCCGTGATAAGCAAGAGAATTAAGCTCGGTAGCAATAGTTTTAATTTCCATACTATACATTCCTTTCGGTTGATTTATTGATTAATAACGGTTACAGAGCCATTAACGGTTATTTTGCCGTCGCAAAACAGCCTAACCGCCTGAGGGAGAATTTTCCACTCGGCCTGTTCCATAATTCTTTTTTGAAGTGTTTCGGGGGTATCACCCTCTAAAACCTCAACTGCCTTTTGCAGAATAATGGGCCCTGCATCACATTCGGCAGTAACAAAGTGAACAGTAGCACCCGAAACTTTAACCCCTTTTTCCAAAGCGGCCTTATGAACATTAAGGCCGTAAAAACCCTTTCCGCAAAAAGACGGTATAAGGGCGGGGTGAACATTAATCATTTTATGCTCAAATGCATCACATACATTCTCGTCTAAAATAGTCATAAAACCTGCATAAACTATAAGGTCTGCCTTTTCTTCTAACAGAATGTCCCTCATAGCCTTACTGTAAGAGGCTATATCTGAATAGTCTTTTCTTATTAAGGTTCTGGTTTTTATTCCGTTTTGCTCGGCACGGGTTAAGGCGTATGCATCTGCTTTTGATGAAACAACACAGGTTATTTTGCCACTGCCTAGTTCACCCTTTTTCTGGGCATCAATAAGAGCCTGAAGATTTGTGCCGCCGCCCGAAACCAAAACAACTATTCTTTTTTCATTTATCATAAAATTACGCCCTCATCAGAGGATATAATCTCACCGATTATATAGGCATCTTCGCCGTTTGCCTTTAAAATTTCAAGAGCCTTTTCGGCATCTTCCTTAGCAACGACAACGCTCATACCTACACCCATATTGAAGGTATTGAACATATCACGCTCAGGGATATTGCCAACCTTTGCAATATAGTTGAATATAGGCAAAATTTTAAGGGCGTTTTTATCAACCTTAACGCTTTTACCATCGGGTAATGCTCGGGGAATGTTTTCATAGAATCCGCCGCCGGTAATGTGAGAAACTGCCTTAACCTTAACCTCTTCAAAAAGAGCCAACATAGATTTTACATACATTTTTGTTGGGGTAAGCAAAGTTTCACCTAATGATTTTCCGCCCAACTCTTCTACCGGAGCCTTAAGGTCGGCATTTTCAATATCAAACACCTTACGAACAAGTGAGAAGCCGTTAGAATGAACGCCTGTAGAAGCAAGGGCAATAACTGTATCACCATCTGCAACAGTATTTTTATCAAGTATTTTAGATTTGTCTACAACACCGGTGCAATAACCTGCAAGGTCATAATCCTCCTCAGGCATAAGACCGGGGTGCTCTGCAGTTTCGCCGCCTATAAGGGCGCAACCGGCCTGAACACAGCCCTCTGCAACACCGCCTACAATATCTGCTATCTTTTCGGGATAGTTTTTGCCACAAGCAATATAGTCAAGGAAGAAAAGGGGCTTTGCGCCACAGCAAATAATATCGTTAGCACACATAGCAACACAGTCAATACCTATAGTATCGTGCTTATCCATAAGCATAGCCAACTTAATTTTTGTTCCTACACCGTCTGTGCCTGAAACCAAAACCGGTTCACTTATACCGGTTAAATCTAACCCAAAACAACCGCCAAAACCGCCTACATCGTCAAGACAACCGGCATTCTTAGTTCTGGCAATATGCTTTTTCATAAGCTCTACCGAACGGTACCCCGCAGTAATATCAACACCTGCTGCTGCATAACTTTCAGACCTAGAGTTTTTCATATTTCTTCTCCTAAAACTATTTTATTTATTCTTTTCCGTTCCAACAATATGTGCATAGCTGGTCTTCATCAAGACCAATAGCCTCAACCAAGCCCTTAAGTGACTGAAATTCCAATGAAGCAAAGTTAAATTTTTCACTTATAGCCTTACGCATCTTCTGCCCTCTTTCAGTAGAGGAATCGGAATATTCATCTAAATGCCTAAAGCCCTCTTCTCCCTCAAGTTCTAATATGGTACGTCTGGTTATAAGGTCCATATCACTTGTGTTACGGGAAAAATTAAGGAATTTGCAACCATACATAATAGGCGGACAAGCCGAGCGCATATGAACAGCCTTAGCACCGTTGGAATAAAGAAAATCTACCGTTTCTTTAAGCTGGGTTCCTCGAACTATCGAATCATCTACAAAAAGAAGATTCTGGTCTTTTATAAGCTCATGAACAGGAATTTGCTTCATTTTGGCCACCTTGCATCTTTCGGTCTGGTGGGTTGGTGTAAAGCTTCTCGCCCAGGTTGGTGTATATTTTATAAATGCTCTTGCAAAACGCTTTTTGCTTTCATTAGCATAACCGATTGCGTGTGGTGTTCCGGAATCGGGAACACCGCCAACATAATCTACATCTGAAATAGTGTTGGCTTCTAAATCGTTTCTGGCCATAATCTCGCCGTTGCGGTAGCGCATAGTTTCAACATTTATACCCTCATAGGTAGAGGTAGGAAAACCGTAGTAGCTCCACATAAAGGCGCAAATTTTTTTATTCTTACCCGGCTTTGCAAGTTGTTTAACCTCATTAGCTGTAATCTCTACAACCTCGCCGGGGCCAAGCTCTTTATAATATTCATAGCCTAGTTTTTCGGCCGCAAAGGATTCAGAGGTTACACAAAAACCTTCCTCACTCTTGCCCAAAATAACCGGCAGTCGGCCAACCTTATCCCTGGCGGCTATAATAGAGCCGTCATTTTTAAGAATAAGTATAGAGGTAGTGCCATCAATAACACTTTGAGCAAATGCAATGCCCTCTTCAAAGGTATTTTTTTGGTTAATAAGGGCGGCAACAAGCTCAATCATATTAACGTGACCGCCGGTCATAACCGTAAAATGACCGTTGTTGTTACTTAAAAATTTTTCAATAAGCACATTTGCATTATTAACAACACCAATAACACTGATAGCATATACACCCAAATTTGAGCGAACCAGCA
Source organism: Clostridia bacterium (assembly GCA_017410605.1). Classification (GTDB taxonomy): domain Bacteria; phylum Bacillota; class Clostridia; order Oscillospirales; family Acutalibacteraceae; genus UMGS1279. The sequence continues at coordinate 34,742 of JAFQQN010000021.1, read as the reverse complement.
AAGGCTGAGGCTCGAAATCGCTTATGCAGCCAATAGCCGAAGTGCCTTGCATTTCTACAAAAACATCTTCAAATTTTGTTCTAAAGGGAGAGTTTTGAATATTATGAATCTCTCTTTGAAGGCCTATGGTTTTATCATAAGCGGCCATACCGGCGCGTCTGGTACCCAAATGTGAATGATAGTCGGTTCCGAAAAAAACATCGGAAATGGCGTCTGTTTTTGTTACAGCTCCAAAAAAACCTCCCATGGTTTACCCCTTTCGAATACTTTTAACTAGACTAAATTAAGCAAAGAAAAGCTTTGAAAGAGTCATTGGGTCAATATACTCGCCGTTTTTGTAAACACGCATATTGCCGGAAGCAATTTCGTCAATAAGCATAACCTTACCGTCAGCATCGTAACCGAATTCAAATTTAATATCATAAAGCTCAAGACCCTTTTCTTTAAGGTCATCGGCAACAATTTTAGTAATCTTCTGGGTCATTTCCTTAACATCATCATACTGACTTGCGGTCATAACACCTAAATCTACAAGGCCGTCTTTGGTAACAAGGGGGTCGCCTTTTTCATCGTTTTTAAAGGTGGTTTCAACATAGGCAGGAAGGTCTGCTCCCTCTTCAATATAATCGCTATAACGACGAAGGAAGCTACCAACAGCCTTATAACGACAGATAACCTCAAGACCCTTACCAAATACCTTTGCGGGAAGAACCTCCATAGTGGTATCTTCAAGACTTGCATTTACATAATGTGTTTTAATGCCTGCTGCATTAACCTTTTCGAAGAAATAAATAGACATACGAAGGTTAACATCGCCAACACCATCAATAGTAAGACCTACAGAATTCTCACCCGGGTCAAAAACACCGTCTTTACCGGTGCAATCATCCTTAAACTTAAGCAAATAATTGCCATTGTCAAGTGCAAAAACATCCTTAGTTTTTCCTTTGTAAACAAGCTTCTTTTCCATAATTCATTCTCCTTTATATTTAAAAAAATTTAAAACTAATTAAAGCTTAGACATAACGTCCTTATCTTTTTCTAGAACTGCTAAAGCATCTTTCATTCTTTTTTCGTCAAGCTTTTTAGCAAGTTCAGTATCTTCAATAGCCAACATTTGAATTGCAAGCAAAGCTGCGTTTCCTGCGCCGTTAATAGCAACGGTAGCAACCGGAATACCGGTAGGCATTTGAACTGTAGAAAGCAATGCATCCATACCATCAAGATTAGAGGATTTACAAGGAATACCAATAACCGGAAGTGTTGTGTTAGCCGCAATAGCCCCTGCTAAATGGGCAGCCATGCCGGCCGCCGCAATAATAACACCGAAGCCATTTGCTCTTGCATTTTGAGAAAAATCCTTAGCCTGTTCAGGTGTTCTGTGGGCCGAATAAATATGAACCTCAAAATCCACACCAAAATCCTTTAAAATATCGGTCGCCTTTTTTACAATAGGAAGGTCGCTATCGCTTCCCATAACTATTCCTACTTTTTTCATAAAGTCGCTCCTTTCAAAAACAAAAAAGCACACCTACTCCTTTGTTTTAAGTAAGTGTGCCCAGACGGTCGGCTGCTAAAAAGCGCATATAACAATTTTGCTTCACGGTGATTTTTCACCTTAACCGCAAATATATTACGATTTTCCGTCAGTTACAAAACTGCCTTTAATTTTACTATAATGATTACTATAAAAGTATATCATTAAAGAAATTTTGTGTCAAGGCACACTTTAGACAAATTATTTCAACATATTGTGTTAATCTGCATACAGTTTTACGAAAAAGCACAATAAACTGTACTACTTTCCAATTTTTGCTTTGGTTTCGCAATAAATACAACGATAAACCATATTTTCTTTATCGGTAAGCTTGAAAATATTATCAAGCTCTTGCTCAACCGAGGTAATACATCTGGGGTTTTTACATTTAATAACATTTGTAAGTTTTTCGGGAAGTTCAATGTTCCGTTTTTCTATAAGCTTTCCATCGCGAATAATATTAACCGTAGCGTTAGGGTCAACATAACCTATAACATCAAAATCCACCGAAATATTACTATCTATTTTAATAATATCCTTTTTGCCGCACTTTCGACTGTTAACCCTCATAATAAGAGCAACCGAGCAATCTTTATTGTTAAGGCCTAAAAGGTCATAAAGAAGCATACCTCTGCCGGCAGTTATGTGGTCAATAACAATACCGTTGGTAATAGAGTCAATATTCATTTTTATACCTCCAACAATTTTAAAATAAGGGCCATTCTCATATATTTACCGTTAAGCACCTGTTTAAAGTAACAAGCCCTTGGGTCATCGTCAATAGCAACACTTATTTCGTTTACCCTGGGTAGCGGATGCATTATTGAAAGGTCACTTTTAGCTTCATTTAATTTATCAGGGGTTAAAACATAGCTATCCTTAAGCCTTAAATAATCTTCCTCGTTAAAAAAGCGTTCTCTTTGAACCCTGGTCATATAAAGAATGTCAAGCTGGGGCATTACTTCTTCAAGGTCGGTGGTTTCTGTGTATGAAATATTGTTCTTTTCCAATACGTCGGTTTTAACATAACCCGGAAGCATAAGCTCTTTGGGTGATATAAGAACAACCTTTATTCCGCTATATCTTGCCAAAGCATTTATTAAAGAATGAACTGTTCTGCCAAACTTCAAATCGCCGCAAAAGCCTATGGTAAGGTTATTAAAACCGCCCTTTTCTCTATAAATAGTAAGCAGATCGGCCAAGGTTTGAGTTGGGTGATTATGTCCCCCATCACCGGCATTTATAACCGGAATTGAAGCATTAAGAGAAGCAACATAGGGCGCGCCCTCTTTTGGGTGGCGCATTGCAATAATATCTGCATAACAGCTTACAGTTTTTGCAGTATCTGCAACACTTTCGCCCTTGGCGGCAGAAGAGCTGTTTGCCTCTGAAAAGCCAAGCACATTTCCCCCAAGCTCATACATAGCGGCCTCAAAGCTAAGCCTTGTTCTTGTTGATGGCTCAAAAAACAAGGTTGCAAGTTTTTTTCCCTTGCATTTTTCAGAATATTTTTGTGGGTTGGCAATAATATCGTTTGCAACACTAATAAGCTGGTCTAATTCCTCTGTGGTAAAATCCAGAATATCTATTAGACTTCTCATTTTCTTCTCCTTATCCCCCACTATGCTTTAGCGCCGTTTACAGCGAGGTAATTTTTTATGCGCTCAACATTTTCAGTGTTTTCGGGGTTTTCTTCTAAATATTCAATAATATCATATACATCTACAACCGAGTATACCGGGAAGCCAAACTCCTCGCCAACCTCCGCCATAGCAGATTTTTCTGTTTTTCCCTTTTCCTTACGGTCAACCATAACAAAGGTTGCGGCAACCTTTGTTCCCTTAAGTGAGGACAAAATTTCCATACTTTCTCTAATAGCAGTACCGGCAGTAATAACATCCTCTACAATAACAATCTCTTCACCCTCGGTGGGTTTATATCCAACAAAAACACCACCCTCGCCATGGTCCTTTTCCTCTTTGCGGTTAAAGAAGAAGGGCACGTCAAGACCCTCTTTAGAGAGAGCGCAGGCAACAGATACAGCAATGGGAATACCCTTATAAGCAGGGCCATAAAGCACAGTCTTTTTATTTCCTACCTTTTCAAAATATGCCTTTGCATAAAACTCGCCTAATTTTGAAATCTGGTCACCGGTTTTAATATCACCCGCATTTATAAAATAAGGAATTTTTCTTCCGCTCTTCGCGGTAAAGTCACCAAACTTTAAAACACCGGCAGACTCTAAAAACTGAATAAATTCTCTTTTATAGCTTTCCATATTAATTCTCCTTGAACTTAATCTACAAACTCTTTAACGCAACGCTCATAAGCAGCAACCGGGTCTTCGGCGGCAGTAATAGGTCTGCCTACAACAATATAATCAGAACCGATTTTCTTGGCTTCAGCAGGGGTCATAACCCTCTTTTGGTCGCCAATATCTCCATCGGCAAAACGAACACCGGGAGTAACTGTTAAAAACTCCTTGCCACAAGTATCGTGAACCTTGCCGGCCTCTAGGGGTGAACAAACAACACCGTCCAGCCCTGCCTTTGCGGCATTGGCAGCATAATGCATAACAACCTTGTCAATAGGCTCTTTGATAAGTAAGTCGTTTTCCATTCTTTCCTGGTCGGTAGAGGTAAGCTGAGTAACCGCAATAAGCAAAGGGCGGCTACCGTCAGGACGGGTAAGGCCCTCAATGGCGGCCTCCATCATAGAAATTGTACCGGCGGCGTGAAGATTAGTCATATCTACATCAAGTCTTGATAAAACAGACATAGACTTTTTAACTGTATTGGGAATATCGTGTAGCTTAAGGTCTAAAAATATTTTATGACCTCTTTCCTTAATGCTTTTAACAATCTGAGGGCCTTCAGCATAAAAAAGCTCCATGCCTATTTTAACGAAAGGCTTTCTACCCTTAAACTTATCTAAAAATGCATAAACATCTTCGGCGCTTGAAAAATCACAAGCAACAATAACATCCTTACCCATTATTTTACTCCTCCTATAATTTCGCTAAGGTTATTAATACCATACTTATCCATAACCGCCGGAAGATTATTTATAATATCACGGCAAATATATGGGTCTACAAGGTTGGCGGCGCCAACCTGTACTGCTGTAGCACCGGCCAACATAATCTCAATAACATCTTCTGCCGAAGAAACACCACCCATTCCAACAACGGGAATTTTAACGGCGTTTGCAACCTGATAAACCATTCTAACAGCTACAGGAAAAATTGCGCTTCCCGAAAAACCGCCCATTTTATTAGCTATTACCGGCTTTTTGGTACGAAGATCTATTCGCATACCCAGTAGCGTATTTATAAGGCTTATTCCGTCTGCACCAGCCTCTTCACAGGCCTTTGCGATTGACACAATATCTGTAACATTTGGGGAAAGCTTAATAATTACAGGCTTGGTAGTAACCTTTTTAACCGCCCTTGTAACCTCAGCGGCAGCCTCAGGGTTTGTTCCAAAGCTCATTCCCCCGCCGTGAACATTGGGGCAACTAACATTTACCTCTAACCAACCAACCTGGTCGCATTTATCTAGCTTTTCACAGGTATAGGCATAATCTTCAACCGCAAAACCGCTTACATTTGCCATAACCTTTTTGTTAAAGCACTTTGCAAGTTTTGGAAGCTCCTCTGAAACAACCTTTTCAACACCGGGGTTTTGAAGTCCAACCGCATTTATCATACCCGCCGAACATTCTGCAATTCTAGGGGTTGGATTACCAAAACGAGGGTCCTTTGTGGTACCCTTAAAAGAAAAGGTTCCAAGAACATTAATATCGTAAAGCTCGGCAAATTCATAACCGTAACCGAATGTTCCACTTGCGGGGATTATGGGGTTATCCAGTTTTATTCCACAAAGATTAACATTTAATCTTCCCACAAAATCTCCTCCTTTTCCATTACGGGGCCGTCTTTACAAATACGCTTATACCCTGTAAGGGTTTTGCAAGAGCAACCCATACAAGCACCAAAGCCACAACCCATTCTTTCTTCAAAGCTCATTTGCCCTGAGGTGGTTGATGCCTTATAAATAGCCTTTAGCATAGGCTCAGGGCCACAGGTGTAAAAATAAGTATAATCTATATTCTGCATTACATCTGTAACAAAGCCCTTTGTGCCATAAGAACCGTCAACCGTAGTAACAAAAACCTCAGCACCAAGGTCTTTAAATTCCTTTTCGTAAAAGATTTCATCCTTTTCATTAAAGCCAAGAATCACCGAAACCTTTTTGCCTTGTGAAATTAATCGTTTAGCAAGGTTATAAAGGGGCGGAACACCAACACCGCCACCTAAAAGCAATGGTTTGTCACCGCTTTTAGAAGTGTCATAGCCGTTTCCAAGGCCTACAAGAACATCGAGCATTGTGCCTAACGGCATTTTACTCATCTGCTCTGTGCCAACGCCCACAACCTTATAAATTATTGTAACAGTATTATCACTTACATCACAAACCGAAATGGGTCTGCGAAGATATTTGCCGTCAAGCTTAATATTAATAAATTCACCGGAATTTTTAATATCACTAACATCACCCTCAAGCACCATTTTAAAAACAGTATCTGTTAAGGCTGTGTTTTCTGTTATTTTATAAAAACCTTGTTTCATATTTAAACCTCTTGCCTATTATCATTAAGCATCAATAGTAGAAATTGTAAGGGTTGTTTCCTCTAAAACATCAAGAAGAACCTTAACAGTGTCAAGTGCGGTAAATATGGTTACATTGTTTTCGGTAGCACACTGTCTTATCTGCTGACCGTCATTTTCAGTACCAACCGAGCCAACATCTCTAGTATTGATAACATAAGCAATATGACCTTGGCGAATTGCATCGGGAATATCATCTCTGTCATCGCTTATCTTCTTACGAACGTGTGTGCGTATTCCGTTTTTCTTAAGGAAAGCTGCTGTTCCGGCGGTTGCCTCAATATTAAAGCCAAGGTTATAGAAGCGGCGAATAAGGGGTAACGCCTCTTCCTTATCCTTATCGGCAATGGTCGCAAGAACTGTGCCGTAATTTTGCAAATGGGTTCCGCCGGCCTGTAAAGCCTTATAAAGAGCTCTGTTAAGCTTATCGTCATAGCCTATTGCCTCACCGGTAGACTTCATTTCAGGTGAGAGGTATGCATCAAGTCCGCGAAGCTTGTTAAAGGAGAAAACAGGCACCTTAACATACCAACGCTTTTTCTCTTCGGGATAAATATCGAAAATTCCCTGCTCTTTAAGGCTCTTGCCCATTATAACCTCAGTTGCAATATCTGCAAGGCTATATCCAGTTGCCTTTGAAAGGAAAGGAACGGTTCTTGAAGAACGGGGGTTAACCTCAATAATAAACACTTCGTCTTTATCGTCAACAATAAACTGAATATTGTAAAGACCGATGATACCTATTCCAAGGCCTAATTTTTTGGCGTATTGTAAAATTTTACCCTTTACCTTATCAGAAATACTAAAGGTAGGATAAACGCTTATAGAGTCACCACTGTGAACACCGGTACGTTCAACAAGCTCCATAATACCGGGCACAAAAACATCTCTGCCGTCACAAATAGCATCAATTTCTACTTCTTTACCCTGAATATATTTATCAACCAAAACGGGCTTGTCCTCATCAATTTCAACCGCAGTTTTAAGATAAGAGCGAAGCTGTTCTTCGGTAGCAACTATCTGCATAGCACGGCCACCCAAAACAAAGCTTGGACGAACCAAAACAGGATAGCCTATTTCTGCCGCAGTTTTTACGCCGGCCTCAATATTAGTAACAGCCTGTCCCTTTGGCTGAGGAATATTAAGGTCTGAGAGAATCTTTTCAAAGCTATCTCTGTTTTCGGCGCGTTCAATAGCATCACAATCGGTTCCTATTATTTTTACGCCGCGCTGACGAAGAGGCTCTGCAAGGTTAATGGCGGTCTGTCCGCCAAGAGAGGCAATAACACCGTCGGGCTTTTCAAACTCTATTATGTTCATAACATCTTCGGGTGTGAGGGGTTCAAAATAAAGCTTGTCAGCAGTAGTATAGTCGGTTGAAACGGTTTCGGGGTTATTATTTATAATAATAGCCTCATAGCCCGATTTTTTAATAGTTGTAACAGCGTGAACGGTTGAATAGTCAAATTCAACACCCTGTCCTATACGAATAGGTCCTGCACCAAGAACTACAAGTTTCTTCTTGTCGGTAAGCACAGAAGCATTTTCGCCTGTATAGGAAGAATAGAAATACGGAATATAAGCATTGGTATGGCAGGTGTCAACCATTTTGTAAACCGGAAAAATATTGTTGGCTTTTCTAAGATTAAACACCTCTAGCTCAGAAATGCCCCAAAGCTTTGCAATAAACTCATCACCGAAGCCCATTTTCTTGGCCTCTATCAGGGTTTCTATGCTCTTATCACCCTTAAGCTTATTTTCCATATCAACAATTCTTTTAACTGCTTCAAGGAAGAAAGCGGTAATCTTTGTAATATCGTGTACTTTTTCAACCTTTTCTCCACGGCGGAAAAGCTCAGCAATACAGAAAATGTTGTCGTCCTTAAATTCTGCTATGTAATCAAGCATCTCTTCAACAGACATATTATCGAACTTGGAAAGATGGAAATGACAAGCACCGATTTCAAGAGAACGAACAGATTTAAGCAAACATTCCTCTAAATTAGAGCCAATTCCCATAACCTCACCGGTAGCCTTCATTTGAGTACCAAGAATGTTGTTAGCAGTAGCAAATTTATCAAATGGAAAGCGAGGAAGCTTGGCTATAACATAATCAAGTTTAGGTTCAAAAGCGGCAGTGGTGTTAGCAATAGCAATATCCTCAAGGGCCATACCAACAGCAATTTTAGCAGTAACCTTAGCAATGGGATAACCACTAGCCTTTGAAGCGAGAGCCGAAGAACGGGAAACTCTGGGATTAACCTCAATAAGGTAATATTCACTAGAGTTGGGGTTAAGAGCAAACTGAACATTACAGCCACCCTCTATTTTCAGCTCACGAATAAGCTTAATGGCCGAATCGTTAAGCATTTTAAGGTCGTGGTCGCTCAGGGTCATAATGGGGGCAACAACAATAGAGTCGCCGGTATGAACACCAACAGGGTCAATATTTTCCATACCGCAGATGGTTATTGCGTGGTCATTGGTATCACGCATAACCTCAAACTCAATTTCCTTATATCCTCTTACGCTCTTTTCAATAAGAACCTGATGTACAGGAGAAAGCTTAAATGCATTAAGGCCAACCTCTACAAGCTGCTCTTCATTATAGGCAAAACCACCACCGGTACCTCCAAGTGTAAAGGCAGGACGAAGAACAACAGGGTAGCCGATTTTCTTAGCAGCCACTTTAGCCTCTTCAATGCTATAAGTAATCTCAGAAGGAATGGTGGGCTCACCTATAGACTGGCAAAGCTCCTTAAACATTTCACGGTCCTCAGCGCGTTCAATACTTGCACTGCTTGTACCAAGAAGCTCAACACCACATTCTTTGAGAATGCCTTTTTCTTCCAATTGCATAGCAAGGTTAAGACCGGTCTGACCGCCGATTCCGGGAATAATAGCATCGGGGCGCTCATATCTTAAAATTTTAGCAATATACTCTAAGGTAAGGGGTTCCATATAAACCTTATCTGCAATAATGGTGTCGGTCATAATAGTTGCAGGGTTAGAATTGCAAAGAATAACCTCATAACCCTCTTCCTTTAAAGCCAGACAAGCCTGTGTACCTGCATAGTCAAACTCTGCGGCCTGGCCGATAACAATAGGGCCTGAGCCAATAATCAAAATCTTTTTAATATCTGTTCTTTTTGCCATTTTTACTTCCTCCTGAAATGTTAAATCACAAAAACTTTTTTATTATTATAAACTGTCATAAGGCATTTTCCAAAAAGCTTCTGCCCCTCAAACGGGGTCGCTCTGCCTTTAGACAAAAATTCACTTGGTTCTACTGTAAATTCTTTAGAAAGGTCCCAAACCGTAAAAGAATCATCAAAAGGAATATTAAACCGCTTTCTGGGGTTTACAGCCATAAGCTCTACTAGCTTTTCCAGAGTTATTACCCCGGTTTTAACAAGCTTTGTATACATAACGCTAAAGGCGGTTTCAAGACCCACAACACCAAATGCGCTTTTTTCAAGACCCTTTGCCTTTTCCTCAGCCGAATGAGGCGCATGGTCGGTAGCTATCATATCAATAGTTCCATCAACAAGGCCCTCTACTAATGCTTCTCTATCTTCTGCTGAACGAAGAGGCGGATTCATTTTAAAACGGCCTTCTTCTTTTAAAAAGCTGTCATCCATAACAAGGTAATGGGGTGCCGTTTCACAGGTAATATTAACCCCCTCAGCCTTAGCCTTTCTTATAAGCTCTACGCTTTCTTTGGTTGAAATATGGCAAACGTGATAAGCACAGCCTGTTTCTTTAGCTAGTTTTATATCTCTTTCAATTGGAACATATTCACTAGCCGAGCAAATACCTCTATGACCGTAAAGTCTTGCATATTCCCCATCGTGAATATAACCGCCCTTTAGAAGAGAGTTTTCTTCGCAATGGGCAACTATTATTTTATTAAGAGCTTTTGCCTTAAGCATTGCCTGTCGCATAAGCTCTTCACTTTGCACTCCCCTGCCATCATCAGAAAAGGCAATTGCATTCTTACTAATGCCCTCCATATCTGAAAGGGCTTCACCCATTTGGCGCACAGTTATTGAACCGTAAGGATAAACATTAATGACGGCATCTTTTTCAATAATTTCTGTTTGTAGTTTAAGATTTTCTACACTATCGGGAACCGGGTTTAAATTTGGCATTGTACAAACCGCTGTATATCCACCGGCGGCCGCCGACTGTGATCCTGTTTTTATGGTTTCTTTATAAGAAAAACCCGGCTCACGAAAATGCACATGCACATCGCAAAAACCGGGCAACACAACAATATTATCAGAAACAGGGGCACTTATGCCATTATTAGACAAAAACTCTGTCACACGGTCTGAAATACCGGTATTTGCCGGATCAAAAATTTTCATCATTTCCGATTTCATAAATGTTTCTCCTCACTTCTTAAAAAGAAAAAGCCTTGCCGAAAACCGACAAGACAAACACACTAAACCGCAAAAACCACAACCGTCTTAAACCGACAGTGTTTTTTTGTTTTTAAGTATTTTCATCTTGACGATATCTCTGTATCGACTTAAAGATTTATTACTCAAGAATTATATCATACATATATTTTTTTGTCAATAAACTTGGCTCCTCTTTTTAGCGAAAAGAGTAAAGAGTTTTAACTGTTTTTCCAAATGTAAATTTATAAAAAAGGGCATCTTACCGATGCCCTCAAAAGATTTAAAGTTATTATTGTTATTTGCCCTCAATAGCGTCTGCCATGGCTTCAAGCCAATCACCCTCAAAAAGCTCAATAACACCGTTATCACAAGCCTTTGTAAGAGCAGGGTCAATAGGAAGCTCGGCAACATTTTTAATACCGTGACGCTTTGCAACCTCTTTAATATCGCTATCGCCGAAAATTCTATGCTTACCGCCACAGTCAGGACATTCAAAATAAGACATATTCTGAACAAGACCTAAAACCGGAATATTCATAAGGTTTGCCATTTTTACTGCCTTATCTACTATCATTTCAACAAGCTCCTGCGGTGAGGTTACAACAATTATTCCATCAACAGGAAGCGACTGAAAAACGGTTAATGGAACATCACCCGTTCCGGGGGGCATATCTACAAACATATAATCAACATCGCCCCAAATAACATCTGTCCAAAATTGCTTTACTGTTCCTGCAATAACAGGGCCGCGCCAAACAACAGGGTCGGTTTCGTTTTCTAAAAGAAGATTAACCGACATTACATTAATACCGGTTTTACTCTTTACGGGAAACAGACCAAGCTCGTTGCCGGTAGCCTTTTCTTTAAGGCCAAAAGCCTTTGGAATAGACGGGCCGGTAATATCGGCATCTAAAATAGCTGTTTTGTTTTCTCTTCTGTTCATTGTGACTGACAATAAAGAGGTAACGAGAGATTTACCTACGCCACCCTTACCGCTTACAACGCCAATAACCTTTTTAATATGGCTAAGCTCGTGGGGCTTTTCTAAAAAGCTTTGTGGCTCACTTCTGTCAGAGCAGTTTTGAGAACAGGTGCTGCAATCATGTGTACAATTTTCGCTCATTTTAACATATCCTTTCAAACTAATGTCTTATTATTCCCTTAATCATTACTGTTATTGCCTTCATTTCTTCTGTTTTTGCAAAGATCAAAAGATTTAAAAGGTTAGGAACAACAAGACAAATAATTCCTTTAAATAATATTTCCAGCAGAAGATTATGCGTATTAACTAAAATGTTTGTCAGCCATAAAGTGAAGATAGTAAGGCAAAGAGTTATGGCTGCATACAAAAGATATTTCAAATAATAAACCAATGGGCTTTGGTTTAGAACCTTTTTATAAACTAATATTGGCTGTGTCCAGAAAGGTATAATAAGTATACTTATAAGATTAGCCGCAATAAGCCCGGCAACACTTTTCGTAACACCAACCAGAACTACAGAAAGCAGAATATTAACTACCGCCTCGGCTATTGCAAAATATCGGTCAGGGCGGTAAAGACCCGCACTGTCCTTTGTCATTAAAATAACCCGCCTCATTCCAAAAACAAAGAAATAGCAAACAAGCAAGGCCACCGTTTTATAATCGAAAAGGTTTTGTGCCTTATCCCCTATCCACAGGCGCATAAAGGGTTGAATAAGCACCGAAACAGAAACAGTACAAAAAGAAATAATAAGGTAATTAAAAAAGTAAAGCATATTAAACTTTTTATAAACCGTTTCTCTATTTTCGACTGTCAGTATATTGCCGAAGCTTGCGGTTATTCCACCGAAAACCTGAGTTATAAGCATTAAAAGGGTATTGGTTATAAGAACATAGTTACCGTAAATGCCCGCCTGTACCGTGCTTATCATGGCCGAAATTACCGCCGAGCCCGAGGCCGTTACACTTACTCCGCCTATTTTATGGCAAAGCATTGCACTCATATTTTTCATTAAAGAGTGACGCTCTTCACCCGATATTATAGATTTGTCCTTATCAGCGGCAATATGCGGATACATTTTATTAAATTTTCTGCCTATTAGAGCAGCGCCAACAAGTCTGCAAACTATTTTAACCAAAGCATAAACAATAAAGCTTTTGGTTAGGTATAGTAAAATCACCTGAGTTATTGTAGTAGCAATAGAAATAAAAGCGTCGTTTCTGTTAACAAGATAATTGTTTTGGTCGGCCACTATAAGAGCCTTACGGTTAGCAAACAAATAAGACGCAACGGTATCTGAGGCGTAAAGCACAAAAAGAAAGCCCAAATAAAGTGGTGGCTTATTTGTATCGTGAACAAAAAGTGGCACAACAGCAGCCAACACTAAAGCCCCACCCATAAATATAACGGCAATAATTTGGTATGCTCTTTTATAAAAATTGAGCACCATTTTAATTTTCTTATTGTCTTTTTTCTCTATAGGTTCATAAAGCTTATAAATAAGCCCTGTGCTAAGGCCAAGCTCGGCCAACGACAAAACCTGTAAAAAGTTTTTAAAGGTTGTATCAACACCGGCCATGCTAAGGCCAAGAGTTTCTACAAATACCGAACGAGTTATGAAGTTACTTACCATAAAGATAAGATACCCGACCATTCCGAAAATAGAATTAACAAGAACCTTTTTACTTCTCATTTTCAAGCTTCTTTGCAAAAATTTTATCTAAAAATGAATCGACCTTTAAAAGAATCTTCGTTCCCTTTGTATTATTTTCTTCACCGCAAAAAATCTGTATATATCCCATATACATCCAGAAAAGGAACATTGAAAACCTAACAAGGAAAAGTACCGTTACCTCAGCCATACCATTCATTAAAAACATAGCCAAAATTGAATATAAAGCAAGGGTAACTGAAAAATATTTGTTATTGCTCTTTCGCATTTTAAGAAGCGCCTTTGTTGCAAAAATAAGCACAGTTGCAAAAAAAGCAAATATAAACAAAGAACCAACCGTTCCAACACTTACAATGGTCTGAACAATTAAATTATGAAAATGACGAAGATTGGTTTCTAAGGGCTTATACTGCCTGTGGGACTGAGGCCCATATCCCAAAAGCGGTTTTTCGGCAAACTGCTCTAATCCAAACTTCCAAATAACCTGTCTGCCGGTTAAAAAGCCATAACCCTCGGGAATATCGCGGTTCATATCAATCCCCTCAAGTTCTTGATCCTCATCACTTGTATCATTGGGATTGTAGTTTTCATCTAAAGCCATTCTTACCGATTGGTAAGCAGAGGGAACATATGAAAGCACAGGCCTTATTGCATAAATGGTGCCAATAACAACCACCGCGGCTGATACGGCACAAATTGCCGAAACAACAAATCTTTTAAAAGGCACAAAACCTTTTTCAAGCAATTTTTTAGAAACAACAAAATAAACAAAAACTATTATAAAAAACGCCAAAGAAATGAATGCACCCTTAGCATTTTCCAAAGCCGCAGAAATAAAATTTACAACCGAGGTATAAATTATAAAGGTTTTATACCAGCCTTTGAATTTCTTACCCTGCGTTTTTAAAATAACCACCTGCATAACTGCAATAGCAAGTGCAATAGAAGTTATCATATATCCTGTATTACTATAAAGGCCGAAAAGTCTGTTCTGACTCCACCCGATAGCGTAAAGCTGGTCACCAAAAGTTACTCTCTTACAATAAAGAGTCACAAACATTCCCAAAGAAAGGGTAGATAAAACTGTTGTCATACCCAGAAAAATATTATTAATAATAAAAAGCTCTTTCATTGCTTTTTCTTTATTGTTATTACAGGTATCGGGGTATAATAACAGCATAGCAATAACCGTATATCCAAAGCTGGAAACATTAAGATTAAAGCCTGTTTTATAGTTTAAAAGCACCGTAACTCCAAAAACAACAAGGAATAGCAAAAGCCACAGCATACCCCTTGCTTTCAAAAAGGTTCTTCTAAAAAACAGGTCGTGTAGGCAAATTATTCCGCCCCAACCCATCATAATAAAAAGCAGTTTGAAATTAAAGGTTACACAGGGCACTAAAATTGTGGGAATAAGAAAGCACATAAGAACAATCTTATATAAATAAACACTGAAAAATGCCTTTTTAAACTTAGATAAAAAAACCATTTTAAATTCCTCTTAAACTTAAATTATTTCAGCCTCTGTAAAGCCTTAAAAGCTTTTCACTTTGCTCAGCTAAGTCAAAACCCTTTTCTTTTAAAAGCATTTTGGTTTCAATTCGCTTACTGCTATCCAAAGCCTTGCAAAGCTTTTGTGCCCAAAAAGCACTTCCCTCTTCCAAAGGCAAAAACTCAACCAACCCGGTAAGGTTGCTTTCTTTAGTAATATTATCACTTACTAAAGAATGTAGGCCATTCGCCTGAGCCTCTACAAGGGTTATGGGTAAACCCTCAAAAAGCGAGGACAGAACAAACAAATCAAAAGACGAATAATATTTATAAATATCCTCTTTAAAATCAACAAACCAAATTTTGTTATCAAGACGTTTTTCCTTGGAAAACTCTTGCACATACTCTCTGTCAGCACCGTCGCCAACCAAAACCAAAGCACAGTCGTCACGAAGCTTCAAAACCTCTTCCATAATTTCTATAAGGAAGTGCTGATTTTTTTGCTTAGAAAACCTACCTATGTGGCCTATAACATATTTTTCTTTAATGCCCAGCTGTGCTTTTATATCACAGCCAACATCTTTATTATAAGCAAATTTATCTGTATCTACAGCGTTATTTAAAATAAATGCTTCTTGGGCTTTATGGCTTCCAAACATCCACTCTGCCGCAGGTTTAGAACAAGCACAAAGAACATCGGCAAACCCGGTAGCTCTTTTTCTTAAAAGTTTATGAATTGTACTAAATACGACCGTTCTCATTTTTGAAGGCAAATCGGTAAAGGTACTGTGAGAATGAAGTATTATTTTTTTAACACCGCTTTTTCTTGCAATTTTAAAGATATTGAGGGTTGAAAGAGAAGATAAATGATAATGGACTACATTGTAACCTGAGGAAAAAACTTCGTTCAAAAATCGTCTGTACTTAATGGGGTGCTTGTACATTGAAATGTTAAATTCATAATATTTTCTGCCCTTTTCCTCAGCCCATTTTTTAAGACGGTCATTTTTAAATGATAAAATATCAATCTCAAGACCGTCAAGAGCAGCGGTGTTTAATATATTCAAAATATATTGAGTAATTCCGCTAGTGGGCGCAGTTGGAGCAAAAATAAGAATTTTTTTCATAAACCTTCACCTTTTACACCTTTAAGGGGTGTAAACCAAACATTTAATATTCACCAAAGTCTAATTCTACTAAATCGTGTCTGTTATAACGTTTATCCTCAGGCGGAGGAGTCATATAATCGCCGTAAAAATATTCTAAATATTCTTTATAGCCTGAGGGCGCCGAAAATAAGTCACTTTCAAACTGTAAAGAAACCGTCTCTTCAAACCAAGACCTTTCCAGGGTCTCTTTTTTGTAACCGTAAGCTCCGCCAACATTAACTATTTTGCGGGTATTTTGTCCGTTATATTTAGTTATTTCTCTTTCTAAAGCATTACAAAGCTTATCGTGGGTAAAAAACAAACAAATAGTTTTTAGCGCAAAATATACCGCCGATTTTAAAAGCTCGCCTTTTTTTGAAACGCTGTAATTTTGCTTTGCAAGAAGCAAACGGCGAAGAAAATAAATTTTTTTATCATGCTTTTTAGCAAGAGCTTGGTCGTCAGGAGTATTATCGAAGGGAAATACATCAACATAAATGCCCTTAAAGCAATTGTTTTTTGCAGTAACACTTTCAACCAATCTAGTACCCTTGAGCAATATTTTTGCAAAATTAAGCCCATAAGCCGGGTCGGTATATGTTGTTTGAAGAATAAAATCTTCACCTAAATCGGTTTCACATGCCTTTAAAAACCTGTTATAATCTTCCCTTAGCATACCAATATCCATATCGTCATCCCAAGGGATAAAACCATTATGCCTTACCGCACCAAGGAGGGTTCCGGCGATGATAAAATATTTAATATTGTTTTTATCGCACACTCTTTTAATCTCTTCAGCAATTTTCAGCTGACAGCTATGAAGTTGGGGTAAAAACTTACTAACCTCCATAAAAGAACCTCCTTTATGTAAACAAAATTAAACAAGGCTGTCATATAAAGCTAAATAAAGTTTATACTGTTTGTTTTTTTCAAAGTCTTCTGCCCGTTTTATGCAATCCTCAGAAGAAAGGGACATATCTAAAATAGCATCATAAACCGCAGAAACATTACCCGCTTCTACAACTATTCCGCTTTTTTGGTCTACAACCTCACCAACAGCGGTTGCATTGTAAACCACCACCGGTGTTCCACAGGCCATGGCCTCAACTGTTGTAAGACCCATTGTCTCTTCAACACTGGCATTAAAATAAACATCTGCCGCAGTATATATTTCTGCTAGTTGCTTTACACTTTCAGTACGCGTAATTCCAACAATGCTTTCAGGCAAAGCTGACTTTTGCTTTTCGGAAAGACCAACTAAAACAATTTTATAATCTTTAGAAATAATTTGGTCTAAACGGTAAAAATCTTTAAGACCCTTACGCTCTTCCCAAACATTAGCAACACCTAGAATAATTTTTTTATCTTCTAAACCATACTCTTTTTTAAAATTGCCATAAGTGGGTTTGAAAACATTAAGGTCAATACCATTATATATGGTGTTTACAGGATAATCAGCTAAAAAAGACTGCTTTACCATTCCCTCAAGCCAATAAGAGGGTGTAACCAAGTTGAGTTTTTTAACGCTTTTAAAAAGCGACTTTTTACTTTTATAATTAAGCCTTGAGTTATCTGCCAAAAGGCTTGTAGGGTAGGCTTTTTTCTGAGGACAATTATGACAGCCGTTTTTCCAACGGTCGCAACCCGCAAAGCTAAAATAAGCACAATGCCCGGTAAACGCCCAACAATCGTGCAAGGTCCAAACCACAGGCTTGTTTGCTTTTGATAAATATTCAAACAACACAGAAAGGTTTAAATAATACCCATGGGTATTATGCAAATGGATAATATCGGGGTCGAATTTTTCAATCTGTTTAATAAGCCTTTTGGTTGGAAGCAAAGAATAAAAACCCTGCCTGTCGGTTATTCTAGACAAAAATCCGTGTAGCTTAACAGACAACTCACTACCTATTTTGTAGAAATTTACTGTGCTTGGTGACTTACCTCTGCCAAAGGCAATAAGACATTCATCGCCTTGGTCTTCCAAGGCTTTATAAATATCCACAGTAATTTTACCGGTGCTACCCGCACCACAAGTTGAATTTATCTGTAGCACCCTCATTTGTTGCTATTCCTCTTTTTAAATAACTTCATAAACACTTTTTCTAAACTGTCCATAAAGCAGTCTTTTGTATAGTGGGCTTCAAAATATTTTCTTCCGCCCTGGGCAGCACCCGGCATTTCACCATGGTTTTTAACAAATATAGTCATTTGTTCTGCCAAAGCATCACTATCATCGGACGGAACACAAACACCGCAGCCGGCCTCTTCAATTATTTCAGAGGCGTAATCTATAGAAGCAAAAACAGGACGGTTGCCTGACATATATTCTTGAAGCTTTGCCGGAACAGTCTGACCTATAAAGCCCTCAGGCTTAAGGGTAAGCAAAAAAGCATCGGCCTTTTTATATTCCTGCCAAAGGGTTTCTTTTGCGACCCAGCCGTGGAAGTTTATCTTATCCTCCACACCAAGCTCTTTTGCAAGTTTTTTGCAGTTTTCAAGGTTACTTCCATCACCATAAATTTCCACCGAAAAGCTTTCATTTACTGAAATTTTCGCGGTAGCACGAATAATACATTCTATGTTCTGCACACTTCCTATATTTCCGCCAAAGGCAAAAACAACCGGCTCTTCATTTGATGAGCGCACCTTGGGTGGCAAATTCATATCCTCTGAATGTTGGGGTAAATGAAGCATTATATCCCTTGAAACTCCGTTAACCTGCTCGTGGTAATCCATAAAAGGTTTTGAGGAAACTGCAAGTATTTCGGGTGAATTATACATTTTTCTGCTATAGCTGTGAATTAACTTATAAAGTGGGGATTTTTCGCCAACATTCCAAGCCTTAAGACATTCTGGCCATAAATCTAAGCAGTAAAGCAAAAAGGGTATATTTTGTTTTTTAGAAACTGCCCTTGCGGCATTTGCCATAAGAACCGGAGAGGTTTGATAGCACATAACAATATCAAAATGCTCTTTCATGAAATAGGCCTTAAATGTAGAACTTATAAGAAAAGAAACATAGTTAAGGGCACGAAAAAGCACACCGGTTCTTCTGGAAACAGAAAAACAGCGCACTACCTTAACACCGTTATATTTGAACCTACGGTTTTTACGACCCTTGCAATTTTCGGGAACAGTACCGTTTTTATAATCCGGCAAAGATGTTAACACGGTAACATCGTGTCCCCTTTGTACCAAGGACGAAGCAACCTCGTTTATCCTGAAACTGTCGGGATAAAAATGTTGTGAAACAATAAGAATTTTCACAAGCTACACCCTCACTTAAATATGTATTAAAGTCTATATAAATATATCTCCTAATATAATAACATATTCCTTTAAAATTTGCAACCAAAAACTACATTTTAAACAGGTGTATATGGACAAAAAACAAGCAGCGGCCTTACGCCACTGCTTACAAAGGCTGTATTAACTTATTTTGCAGAGGGTGCCTGCTGTTTTAAAGCGGCACGGGTCTTGCGAATCTCAGCTAGGTTTGCGGTAAGACCATCGTCTGCACGGCGCATAAGGTCGTCAACAAAATCCTGTGCGGCTTTGCGCATTTCACGGCTCTTAGTTTGTGCGGCAGAAATAATCTCCCCTGCCTTTTCTTGCGCAAGGCGGGTAATCTCTTGCTGTGCAATAAGGGCCTTTGCGCGTTCCTCTGCATTACGGATTATTGCATCGGCTTCCTTTTTGGCATTGGTTATAATGTCGGCTCTGTCTGCAACAATGCCTCTTGCCTGTTTAATTTCGCTGGGCATATTAAGTCGAAGATCATCAATCATTGCGCGAAGCTTTTCTACATCAACAACAGTTTTTTTACCGGGAAGCTTCATTCCGGTTTCAAGCACCTCGTCTAATTGTTCTAACATTTCTTCCATATTCATAATCGCTACTTCCTTTCTGTTAATCTTTCTACAATTTTGTCGTGAATCATTTTCGGAACAAACTCCGAAATATCGCCACCCATACTACCTATCTGCTTCACCATACTGGAGCTAAGATACATATTTTCTGCTCTGGTAGTAAGAAACACCGTTTCAGTAGCAGGGTTAAGCTTTTTATTGGTAAGAGCCATTTGAAATTCATACTCAAAATCAGACATAGCTCTAAGACCCTTAACTATGGCTCCTGCGCCGATTTTTTTAGTGTACTCGGCAAGTAACCCACTATAGGCATCAACCTCAACATTTTCAAGCTCTGCGGTTGCTTTTCTAAGCATTTCAACTTTTTCTTCGACCGAAAAGCAAGGATTTTTAGCGCTATTATGCATTACAACCACAACAACCTTTGAAAACATTTGAGCCGCACGGCTGATAATATCAATATGACCGACCGTTACGGGGTCAAAACTACCGGGACAAACAGCGATAATATTATTCATCATTATCACCTCTTCTGTAAAAGGAAACACAAATTTTTCCGTATTTTAAAACCTTGGTTACCCTAAACTCATCAACAACTTCGGGCAATTCATGTTCCGAAGGGTGTTCACAAATTATAACACCATAATTGCTAACAACGCGTTGAACCTTTTTTAGAGCCGGCAATAGAAGACCGGCAGCATAGGGCGGGTCGAGAAAAACATAATCAAATTTTTCATTTAAACCTGCCAAAACTGCTGAGTAATCACCTCTTATTACCTTAGCCTTATCTAAAAGGCCGGTATTCTCAAGGTTTTTTGTTATATTTTTAATTGAAACCGGGCTTATATCTGCAAAAAAGCCAAACTCTGCACCGCGGCTAAGAGCTTCAATACCTAGTTGACCGGAGCCGGAAAAAAGGTCTAGAACCCTTCTCCCCTCAACATCAAACTGAATAGAACTGAAGATCCCCTCTTTAACCTTTTCAGGTGTGGGTCGAACCTCCATTCCCTCAGCGGTAATAAGCCTTTTCCCTTTTGCAAGACCTGTTATAACTCGCATTAAAATTCTCCATTAATATGCCTTGCCCCAATAAACTAGCTTTTTGGCCGGTTTACCGCAACAAACACATTTATCACTGAGACTTTCCTGTACTAAGGGCATACAACGGGAGGTTACTCCGGCAACCTCTTTAAGCTTGTCCTCACAGGCTCTGTCCTCACACCACATAGCCTTAATAAAGCCCGGCTTATTATCTGCAATATTGCAAAATTCTTCAAGAGTTGTAGCGTTATAGGTCATTTCCTCGCGACGGGCAAGTGCCTTTTCATATAAACCGTCGTGAACAGCCTTAAGAAGTTCAGGAATTTTTGTTTCAATCTCGTCAAGGCTTATAAAATATTTTTCCCTATTATCTCTTCTTACAACAACGCACTGATTGTTTTCAATATCCTTAGGTCCAATTTCTAAACGAAGCGGTACACCCTTCATTTCATACTCGGCAAATTTCCAACCGGGAGATTGCTCGCTATTATCGGTTTTAACTCGGCAAACTTCTTTAAGCCTTGCCTCAATTTCAGCCGCCTTTTCTTTAACACCCGGCTTGTGTGAAGCAATAGGAACAATAACAAGCTGAGTAGGTGCAATAGCGGGAGGCAAAACAAGACCGTTATCATCGCCGTGGGTCATAATAATTGCGCCAATAAGGCGGGTAGTTGTTCCCCAAGAGGTTTGATGAGGTGTTTCAGCCTTATTTTCTTTATTTGTAAATTCTATACCAAATGCCTTTGCAAAGCCATCGCCAAAATAGTGAGAGGTTCCGCTTTGAAGGGCCTTTCCGTCGTGCATAAGCGCCTCAATGGTGTATGTATCCTTAGCACCGGCAAAGCGTTCTTTTTCTGTTTTAACTCCCTTTACAACAGGCATAGCAAGATATTTTTCGCAGAACTCTGCATAAACATTCAGCATACGAACAGTTTCCTGTTCGGCCTCCTCAGCGGTAGCATGAATTGTATGACCCTCCTGCCATAAAAATTCTCTCGAACGTAGGAAAGGACGGGTTGTTTTTTCCCAACGAACAACCGAGCACCACTGATTATAAAGCTTAGGCAGGTCGCGATAGGAATGAATAATATTTTTATAATGCTCACAGAAGAGGGTTTCAGAAGTGGGGCGAACACAAAGCTTTTCTTCAAGCTCTTCACTTCCGCCGTGGGTAACCCATGTAACCTCAGGGCCAAAGCCCTCAACATGGTCTTTCTCTTTTTGAAGAAGACTCTCAGGAATAAACATAGGCATATAAACATTCTCATGCCCGGTAGCCTTAAACATACCGTCCATAAGAGACTGAATATTTTCCCATATTGCATAACCGTAAGGGCGAATAACCATACATCCCCTCACGCTGGAATAATCAATAAGCTCTGCCTTAATAACAACATCTGTATACCATTTGGCAAAATCTTCATCCATTGCGGTAATATCTTTTACCATTTTTTCATTCTTAGCCATTTTAAAACCTCTTGCTTTTTATTATTGAACGACAAAAAGCAACTCTTGCCGTCAAAACATTCTCTTACAAAATAATATTATATAAGATATTAATTTATTTTTCAATAGTTTTAGAAAATTTTACTGAAAAATATCTATTTTTTTATTATGAACATATTCTTCCGTTTATTGGTTTTTCATGTTATGCATTGCTAATTAAAAAACGGGCTGTTTTTCAGCCCGTTTGAACATATTTTTTAAAAAATTAACTTTACAGTATAATACAAATAAGTCCGCTACATCCCTCGTTAATAACCCTTTCAATGGTTTCTTGCATTCGCATTCTGGCATCCTGAGGCATTCGTGCAAGTTTTGTATGCAGACCCTCGTTGACCAATTCGTGTAGGCTTTTACCGAAAATGTTTGACTGCCATATCTGTAAAGGATTTTCTTCAAATTCCTTAAGCAGATACATTATAAGGTCTTCCGACTGTTGCTCAGAGCCTACTATAGGTGTTACCTCGGTATTAATATTAGCCTTCATAATATGTAACGACGGTGCCGAAGCCTTAAGCCTTACGCCATATCTTCCGCCTTGGCGCATTATCTCAGGCTCTTCTAAGGTAAGCTCTTCAATTGAGGGCATAACAATACCATAGCCGGTAGCCTCTACTTGTTCTAAGGCATCCTTAAGCCGCATAAACTGTGCCTTTATCTTGCAAAGCTCATCTAACGAGCTTAACAATTCTCTGTCGTTATTAACCTCTATTCCGCAGGTGTCAGAAATAACGCGGAAGAATATTTCTCTTTTAAACTCCGATTTAATTTCGGCTTTGCCTGTACCAAGGTCAATTTTTCTAATTACTACCGACTCAATATGCTCACAACCTTTAAGAGCTGCTTCAACCTCTTTTATCTGTCTTATGTGTGTTACCCCTTCGGCGGCCTTTTTCAGGGTAGAAAAAACCTCGGCCTTTACCCTATGGTCGTTTGGAAGGGATTCTACCCAAGGTGGCATATCTACCGAAATTTGTTTGACGGGAAACTCAAAAAGCACACACTTAAGTATGTTTTCAATATCACCGCCATCAAGCTCTACACAGTTAACAGGCATAACCGGAACCGAATATTTTTCGCTAAGCTCTAAGGCAAGTTCTTTAGCACTGTCAGACTCAGGATATATGCAGTTAAGTAAAACCACAAAAGGCTTATTTATCTCTTTAAGCTCTTCAATAACCCTTTGCTCGGCCTCGGCATATTCTTCTCTTGGAATATCGCTTATGCTTCCGTCTGTGGTAACCACAAGGCCAATGGTAGAATGCTCTGTAATAACCTTTTTTGTACCCATTTCAGCCGCCATATTAAAGGGTATAGCCTCTTCATACCAAGGTGTTTTAACCATTCGGGGCTGGTCGCCCTCTATGTAACCTAACGAGCTTGGAACAATATACCCTACACAGTCTATAAGCCTAACATTAAACTTAGCGTTATCACCCACCCTTACAGCGGCGGCCGTTTCGGGAATAAACTTAGGCTCTGTAGTCATAATTGTTCTGCCCGAAGAGGCTTGTGGCAGTTCGTCTGTTGCCCTTTCTTTTATATAATCACTGCTCATATTTGGTAAAACTAAGGTATCCATAAAGCGTTTAATAAAGGTAGACTTTCCTGTTCTTACGGGGCCTACCACCCCTAAAAAGATTGAGCCGTCGGTACGGGTTGAAATATCCTTATAAATATCTGAATTTGCCATTATTCTTCCTCCAAATCTGCCGGTCTTTTGTACAATGATATGCTAAGAAATAAAAACTTATGCCAAAGCTTTTTATTTAAACAAAACCGCAAAACATATAAAATTTCACATTGACAAAAATATAACAAAATGATATACTAAACATAGAACCTGACATAAAGTTTTTTATAATTCTGATTGAAAGGTACTGTCAAACTAAAAATCCCCCTAAATAGGGTTATTATGTATTTTTGACCGTACCGCCTTTGTCGGTGCGGTTATTTTTTTAGGAAAAGAGTTGATTTTATGGAAACCAGAGTAGCCATTATGGGTATTATTGTTGAAAACCCACAGTCGGTAGAAAAACTAAACAACCTACTTCACGAATACAGTGAATATATTATAGGTAGAATGGGGCTTCCCTATAGGGAAAAGAAAATAAGCATTGTATCAATCGCTATTGATGCCCCACAGAATGTTATTTCATCTCTTTCGGGAAAAATAGGAAATTTAGAGGGTATAAGCGTTAAAACCGCTTATTCAAAATAGTATGGAAAAAGTATTTGGTTTAATTGACAAATTAGAGAAAAGCCATAGCCTTGAGCTTTATGAATATGAAGAGCTTATCAAAGGTTTTTCACCTGAGGCGGCAAAATACGCCGCCGAAAAGGCAGTAAAATTACGCCAATCGGTTTATTCAAAAGACGTTTATATAAGAGGGCTTATAGAAGTAAGCAACTTTTGTAAAAACGATTGTCTTTATTGCGGAATAAGAAACTCCAATAAACTGTGTGACCGTTACCGACTAAGCAAGGAAGAAATTCTGCTTTGTTGCAAAGAGGGGTATAATCTCGGTTTTCGAACCTTTGTTTTACAGGGTGGCGAGGACGCTTATTTTACCGACGATTATCTTTGTGAAATAATCAAAGAAATTAAAGCCGCTCACCCCGACTGTGCTGTCACCCTTTCTTTAGGCGAAAGAACCTATGAAAGCTATAAAAAGCTATATGATGCCGGTGCCGACCGCTATCTTCTTCGTCACGAAACGGCTGACGAAGAACATTACAGCTCTCTTCACCCACAAAATTTAACCCTTGAAAGCCGAATGAACTGCCTTAAAGCTTTAAAAGAAATTGGTTTTCAGGTGGGTTGTGGTTTTATGGTAGGCTCCCCCCACCAAACAACAAGGACTTTGGCTAAAGACCTTAAATTTATCGAAGAGTTTTCCCCCCATATGTGCGGAATAGGGCCATTCATCCCCCACCGCGATACGCCTTTTAAAAATATGCCGTCCGGGGACGTTCAGCTTACCCTTTACCTATTATCTGTAATACGGCTTATTTCACCGGGTATTTTGCTACCCTCCACAACAGCTTTAGGAACCCTGCAAAATAATGGCAGAGAGCTTGGTATTCTTGCCGGTGCCAATGTTGTAATGCCAAACCTTTCACCCTACAGTGTAAGGGCAAAATATCAGCTTTACAACAACAAGCTTTCAGACGGTGCCGAAGCAGCTGAGTGTAAAAAAGAGCTTGAAAAACGTATGAAAAGCATAGGCTACAGAGTAGTGACCCACCGCGGCGACTGTATTATTAAATAATTAATTCGAAAAGAGGAAAAATATATGGCAATCTATAACCCAAAATCACTTAAAGCAGAAGAATTTATAAACGACGGCGAAATTTTAGAAACCATAAAATATGCCGAAGAAAACAAGCGCAATATTCCCCTTATTGACAGTATTTTAGAAAAGGCTCGTCCTAAAAAAACGGCCGACGGAATACACTGCGAGGGTCTTTCCCACAGAGAAGCCTCTGTGCTGCTTGCCTGCGACATTCCCGAAAAGATAGAGCAAATGTTTAAACTTGCTGAGGAGATTAAACTTGCCTTTTACGGAAACCGCATTGTAATGTTTGCCCCCCTTTACCTTTCTAACTACTGTGTGAACGGTTGTGTTTATTGCCCTTATCATTATAAGAACAAACACATTGCTCGTAAAAAGCTTACACAAGAAGAGGTTAGAAAAGAGGTTATCGCCCTTCAAGATATGGGTCATAAGCGTTTAGCCATTGAAGCGGGTGAAGACCCTGTTAACAACCCCATTGAATATATACTTGAATGTATTAATACAATCTACAGCATACACCACAAAAACGGAGACATAAGGCGTGTTAATGTAAATATTGCCGCAACCACCGTTGAAAACTACCGTAAGCTTAAAGAGGCGGGAATTGGCACATATATTCTCTTCCAGGAAACATACCATAAGGAGAGCTATGAACAGCTTCACCCCACAGGCCCCAAGCACGACTACAACTATCATACCGAGGCTATGGACCGCGCTATGGAGGGTGGAATAGACGATGTTGGTCTTGGCGTTTTATTTGGCTTAGAGCTTTATAAATATGAATTTGCAGGACTTTTAATGCACGCCGAACACCTTGAGGCGGTTCACGGCGTAGGTCCCCACACCATTAGTGTTCCCCGTCTTAAAAAAGCCGATGATATTGACCCCACGCAGTTTGACAATGGCATATCTGACGAAATTTTTGAGAAGATAATTGCCTGTATTAGAATTGCTGTGCCCTATACAGGTATGATAATTTCTACCCGTGAAAGCCAAGAGGTAAGAGCAAAGGCACTTAGCATTGGTATTTCTCAAATAAGCGGTGCATCAAGAACCTCTGTTGGCGGATATACCGAGGAGGAACGCCCTCATGATTCAGAGCAGTTTGATGTTTCAGACCAGCGTACCCTCGACGAGGTTGTTAACTGGCTTATGAAACTAGGCTTTATACCCTCTTTCTGCACAGCCTGTTACCGCGAAGGCCGAACGGGCGACCGTTTTATGGCTCTTTGCAAAACCGGTCAGATACAAAACTGCTGTCACCCTAACGCACTTATGACCCTTACCGAATATCTTGTAGATTACGCCAGTGAAGAGACCAAAGAAATCGGCTTTAAGCTTATTGAAAAAGAGCTTGAAAAGGTAACCAAAGATAAAGTTAGGGCTATAGCAAAGCAGAACATTGACGATATTAAATCCTCTAACCGTAGGGACTTTAGATTTTAGGTGATAAATATGGGACTAAACGACAAGCCCGTTTCCGAACGACTTCATATTGCCTTTTTCGGACTTAGAAATGCAGGAAAATCCAGCCTTGTAAATGCAGTTACTAATCAACCTGTTTCCCTTGTTTCTAATGTAAAAGGAACCACAACCGACCCAGTTTTTAAAACTATGGAGCTTTTGCCCTTAGGCCCGGTAGTTATTATTGATACCCCCGGTTTAGATGACGAAGGTGACCTTGGTATAATGAGGGTTGAAAGAGCGAAACAAGTTTTAAACAAAACTGATGTAGCCGTTGTTGTTATTGATTCTTTGAAAGGCTTGTCAAAGGAAGATGAAAGCATTATTGAAGCAATAAAAGCAAAAAATCTTCCCTTTGTTATAGCTTATAACAAGGCAGACCTCTTAAACTCTTTACCCCAAACAAAGGCAAACGAAATATATGTCAGCGCCCAAAACGGTACCAATATAACCGAACTTAAGGAGCTTATTGCTAAAACAACAAAACCCACTTTAGACGAGCGCCCCTTGGTTTCTGACCTTATAAAACAAGGTGATGTGATTGTTCTTGTAACCCCTATTGATTCCGCCGCCCCAAAAGGCCGACTTATTTTGCCCCAACAACAAACCATTAGGGACATTTTAGACTGCGGCGCAGTTTGTATGGTAACAAAAGAAACCGAGCTTAAGGCCACTCTTGAAGCTTTAAACCAAAAGCCGACACTTATTATAACCGACTCTCAAGCTTTTGGCAAGGTAAACAAGATTGTTCCAAAAGATATTCCCCTAACCTCTTTTTCAATTCTTTTTGCAAGGTATAAGGGCGATCTAGAAACAGTTGTAAAGGGTGTCGCCGCTTTGGATAACCTTAAGGACGGCGATACTGTGCTTATTTCTGAGGGGTGCACACACCACCGCCAATGCGGTGATATTGGCACTGTTAAGCTCCCGGCCTGGGTTGAAAAATACACCAACAAAAAGCTAAACTTTGCCTTTACCTCAGGGGGCGATTTCCCCTATGACCTTTCGCCCTACTCCCTTATAATTCATTGCGGCGGATGTATGCTAAACGAAAAAGAAATGAAGCACCGCCAACATTTAGCCAAGGAACAAGGTGTCCCTATCACAAACTACGGTATTGCAATAGCAAGAGTTAATGGAATACTACTAAGAAGTATTGAAATATTTCCCAATCTCACAAAACATTTCAATTAAAAAACTGTGCTTCAGGCCAACCTGAAGCACAGTTTAATTTTATATATCGTTTCTTATAATATCTTCTAAGCTTTCTCTTTTAACTGCCACATAATCTTCGCCGTTATTAAGCATTACCACCGGGGGTCTTGCAATACGGTTATAATTAGAGGCCATTGAGTAGTTATAAGCACCGGTCGTAAGCACTGCGGCAATATCGCCACGGCAAACGCTACTGGGCAGAGTAACGTTTTCCTGTATTATATCTCCGCTTTCACAGCATCTTCCCACAACAGAGCAGTTAAAGGTTTGACCCTTATCGTTCATTTTATTTGCAATATAAATGGTATATTCAGAACCGTAAAGGGCAAAACGGGGGTTATCACTCATTCCGCCATCTACAGAAACATAATTTTTATACCCGGGTATTCTTTTAACCGTTCCTACGGTGTAAATTGTCATACCTGCATCGGCCACAATGCTTCTACCTGGTTCCATTCTAATTGAGGGTACTTCAAGGCCTAATTCATTACACTTATTTCTAATATATTTACCAACAGCCTCAATGTTTGCCGCAATGTCAATAGTTGGGTCGTTTTCGGTATAACGAACACCATAACCTCCACCCAAATCAAGCTCCTTTGCAGTATAACCAAGACTGTTTTTTATATGGGAAATAAACTCTAACATAATTTTGGCGCCGTCAAAGAAAACCTCTGAATCAAACATCTGTGAGCCAATATGTGTGTGAAAACCGCAAAGATTAATGTTTTTAAGACCAAGTGCAGTTTTTGTTATCTGCTCTGCTTGGCCTGTTTCAATAGCCGAACCAAACTTAGAATCAACCTTGCCTGTAGCAACGGCCTCATAGGTGTGTGGGTCTATTCCGGGGGTAATGCGAAGCAAAATATTTTGTCTTTTTCCCTTTTCGCCGGCAATTTTATCAATAACAAAAAGCTCTTCTTCGTTATCAACAACAAAATAGCCTATACCTTTTTCTATAGCAAAATCAATATCCTCGTCGGTTTTATTATTGCTGTGAAAATATGCTTCAGCAGGGTTAAAACCGGCCTTGATCGCTGTATAAAGCTCACCTAAAGAAACAACGTCAACCCCTATTCCCTCTTCCTTGCATATACGGTACATCTGACAAAAGGAAGCCGCCTTACTTGCATAAAGAACCTTGGCTTCCTCGCCCAAAGCCTTGGTCAAAGCATTTTTATAGGTGCGAATCCTTTGCCTTATTCTGTTTTCATCCATTAAATAAAGGGGTGTGCCGTATTTTGCCGCAAGTTTTGTAACATCCATTCCGGCAAAACAAAGATTACCCTTTTCATTAACGGTTATATTTTCGCAAATCATTTTATATCCTTCCTTTGGAACCAAAACATTTAAAAAAATAAAATGTGATAACACATATCTAAAATGGCACAAGACAATATCTTGTGCCTATTTCGACAGTATATCACATCAAAAGTTTAATGTCAATGTTTTATAGGTATACCATTTATATATCATTTATGTTAGATGCAAGACATTTATGAGGTGGCCACCCTGTCAGTTACATCTTACTCTTCCGCATCGACATTTATAATTTTGCCTGTATAGGGGTCAATTTCAACTATGTCAACAGTTGAGTAGTGGTGATTTTCTACAAGCCATTTAAGTGCTATTTTAATATTACCATTTAAACTTTCGACCGGCATAATAAGAAACGAAAATCCCGTTGCTTTATCCTTATCACCGCTTTTAATACCCCAATGCTGTGAAGCAATTTCAATAGCCTTTTCCTCGGTAATTCTCGAAATATCCGCATTGCTTTCATCAAATGATGAAGAGTAATCTGATGTTATAGAACTCATTTCGGACTTTATCATTGATACACCACATCCGCATACAGATAGAGTTAAAAGAAATATAAACAATAAAACGAATAGCTTTTTCATATTATCACCGCCTCTAAGTGTAGCATAGCATAAAAGTATCGGAAAATCAATGAGAAGCATTGTATATCATCAATTTCGTAAGGAATTATATATCATCAAAACCCAAGTTTTGTATATCATCAAGCCGATAGAATTTTAATACACACCTAAAGGTGTGATGATATACGCCTTCAGCGATTATATACCAAGCCTGTCGGCTTGGATAAAAAAATCCTCGTTCCGAAGAACGAGGATTTTTTGGGACCGACACTCAAAATGGAACCGGTCGAAAAACCTGATTTTCTTAATTATTAAGTTAATTCTTTCAACAAATTAGTTTTATACTTTTTATTGTACGAATAAAACTGAATTTTAATAAACTTTTTAAAATTCTTGCCGTCATCAGCAATAAAAACAGGAATATTATGAAATGCATCGGCTAAATCATACACTCTATCAAAATCCTCTTGTTCAAGAGATTGCAATAATTTTCTAAAAGCATTTAGTAATATACCGTAATAAAACTCGTTCTTTTCAACTCTATAACCGTAAGTATAGGCGTTATTGATATATACCCAATAAAAGCGCTCCTTATCGATTTTATCAATAGTTTTTAATACATTTCTAATTATATTAAGTTCCACAACATTTGTTTCTTGCTGTTTTTCTAAAACTGATATTATTGCTTTTGTTACTTCAACATTGTATTCAGCTTGAGGATTAGAACGAAAAGCAATCATAACAGCATATAAATCGTAAAAATCATATCTATCAAGCAACATTTCATCACCGCCTTGAGCGTATTATATGCTTGTGTCAAATTGGGAACAAATTTAGTCCTTGGCTCCCTCTGACGAGGGTAGATTCCCTCACAGTGTGAGGGAAATGTCACGAAGTGACAAAGGGAGACCGCCGCCGTCAGCGGCTGGATTTTGCGTAGTAAAAGACTGAGGGAGAGAATAACTACCCCTCCGTCACGGCACCGCCGTGCCACCTCCCCTGACAAGTGGAGGCGCCCATTTACAACTTGTGGAAGTCATTTCCACAAGCCCCAATTTCCGCATAACAACAAGCATTTTCTTGTATTTAATATAACAGTACCCTTTTAGTTTTTTTAACTTTATCCATAAAAAAGGGCGTTGTAGAATTAGCGCATCCGTGATTAAAATGCATATCTAAAATTTCAGCCAATGATTCAAGTTGATAAAAATAAAACAATTCGTTATCCGTATCAATTCTCATTACACTTTTATAACCATCTAATAAACAGTCATACATTTCCCAATAGTGCCACTCTAAATTAATGCGTGCTAAATCGTTCAAAGGATCACCAAACTCGCAAGTTTCTGCATCAATAACAAACAACCTACCATCTCTATATAAAATATTATCCGGTCGAATATCACGGTGCAAAAAAGAGTGTGTAATATCAGGTTTCAATCCGCTAATCATACTGCATAATTTTTCTGCTTCATTATTGGTCAAAAATTAATTTTTTACAATTCTTAATAATTGAGGTTGTAACAATTTATATGCATAGTAGGTTTCCCAAGAATACCCATCTTTTACATACGGATGATTAGCATCAATCTGTATTTGATTTATACACGCTACCGTTTCGCCTATTTTATAATAGATTTCTTCTTTGCTCTCATTATGATTCGTTTGTAAGATATGTCTTAAACTTTTCCCTTCAATATATTCTGATATTTGATATGCTTTGTCATAATGTTGACAGCTCCCGTCCACAGCATAAACATCAGGACATAGTTTACCTATACTTTTGTTTACGCTATCATAAAAGAATTTTTCACGTTCAAATATGTGGGTATAATCTTCGCAAGCACGAAATACAATTTTTTGATTATCAGATAGAACTAATAACCAAGACTCCTTCCACCCGTTTTCTAGTCGTATTTTTTCTTTTATACTCGCATTAAAGTGGTAGTTAACAACTTCGTTTATCAAGTTTAATTCACCTACTTACCTAGTATGACAAAAATCATACTTCTGTATAAAAAATCATACCATACTTTTCCTTGTTTTACAAGGTCATATTAAAGTATGGTATGACAGTTATTCCTGCCTTGACTTTTAGATATATTCTACCGCAGGTAGATATTTACCCTCTTGTGCTGTGGATATGACATAAGTATAATATATTTAGCAAGCAAGGAGGATGTTATGAGAGACTATAGTTTTGGTAATTTTCTACACGGGCTGAGAGAGCGTCGTGGCCTGTCGCAGTATCAACTTGGTATGCTCGTCGGCGTATCCGATAAAGCGGTTTCAAAGTGGGAGAACGGTTCTGCAAAACCGCAAATAAAAACTCTTTATAAACTTAGCGAAGTTTTAGGAATAACCGTTGATGAGCTTTTAGCTTGCAAATACCATTCCGCAAAAAACGGAAATGAAAAAGGAGTATTTGCGATGAAAAACAAGTTATGGAAAGACACTCACCAAGCATTACGAACTCATTATGGCAATCAGTTGCCTGTTGAAATTCTAAATCGTTATTTAAGCGAATTTGCCGAATTTCAGGAGACCGATATCATTGTATATTTTGACTTTCTAAGTAAAATTAAATCTATAGCAAATGATATGGGGGAACATATTCGCGTTAAGGGTGGAATAGGTGCATCGTTTATTGCTTATGTTTTGGGTGCTACTGAAATCAATCCATTAAAACCACATTATTTCTGTCCACACTGTTTTAAAATTGAATTTGACGAAACGGCACTTTGCGGTTGGGACCTTCCTAAAAAGTTTTGTTCGTGTGGTGAAGAGTTTCAGCGAGACGGACATAATTTGCCTTTTGAAACATTGAGGGTATCTGTTTGTAAAAATACGCATTTTGATATTTCTGTTTCAGACCGACTATATAAAAAGGTTAGAGATATGTTTGCAAAATATTTTGAAGGAAACAAGGTTGTTACTTTGGTGCGAAAAGGCCACCCAAACATTAAGACCCTTGTAGTTATAAACGATAAAACATCAAATATCGCTAATGGAGACGAATTTGCTTTTGAGGAGTATTATGATAGTTTGAGACAGTATCCATCATTTACATTAATGATAAATAAAGAGTTGGATGGTTTTAGATTATTAGAGCAAGAAACAAACACATCATTTAAAGACATTGATTTTGCCTGCAAAGATGTATTGGAATCATTTAAAAGAATAAACACGGACGGAATTCCTGATTTTTCGTCAGAATTTTCTAAAGAACTAATTAATGAAATACCTGTAAAAACTTTTAATGATTTGATACAAATATCAGGATTATCACACGGCACGGATGTTTGGTTAGATGAGGTCAAGGAATTGGTTAAAAATGGTTTATCTGTGAGCAATATAATAGCATATCGAGATGATGTGTTTAATTATTTGCAAAACAAATTAAAAACCACGGGCATATCAAACACGGGATACGCGTACAAAATTATGGAAGATACTCGTCGTGGGATTTATGCTAGGGGTGGAGTTTCAGATGAAATGAAACAACAATTTATATCCCTTGGAATAGATGATTGGTTTTTAAATTCCATTGAAAAGATTAGATATCTTTTTCCTAAGTCTCATGGTGCACTTTTTGTTAAATATGCTTTGATACTTATGTGGTATAAACTAAATTATAAAGATGTTTTCGAGAAATATTTTTAAAAATTCAATTTGTCCCTATTGTAGCACAACCATATCATAAAAGCGGTGGAGGGGCAATAATTATTCATTATTCATCAGCGAACAAAGTGAGCGACTTCATTTTTCATTATTCATTCGAAAATCCGTTTCCTGTTAATGAATAATGAAGGCTGAATATTGAATAGTAAATAATACAAACAAAAATCCGTCCTCTTGCGAGAACGGATTTTCGTTTGGAAGAGCCGAATGGTTTAGATGCCATCTGATTCAGGTTAAATCTTCTCAACATTTAACTCTTTTCCACTACTACGCAAATTCAAATAATATTGCTCTTTATTAGAATACATAATTGCATCAGCTTTTTTCAAAGCGACGTGAAAAGGTTTTGCGTTATTGAAGTCTACTTCTGAGCAACCGTAAGATAATGTAATATTATTGAAATTAAATAATTCTTCATTCAGCTTTACAATTAGATTCTCAACATAAGATAATTGTATATCTTTCATCAGCAATACAAATTCATCGCCACCAAATCTAAAACTTTCACAATTATAACTCTCAAAATATTCAGTAATAACCTTACCTACTTGTTTTAAAATTTCATCCCCTGTGGCATGTCCTTTTGTATCATTGATATTTTTAAATCCATTGATATCAAGCATAACAAAAATAAACTGTGCACCGGGATTCTTTCTGTGGTTTAATACTTGTCTTCTGGTAAATTTCTCGTATGCTGCTCTATTTTGCATATTTGTCAAAACGTCTATATACGCAACATTTTTCAGTTCATCATTTTCATATGTTTTTTTATTCATTTCCGCGCTATCTTTTACTAAATTAAAAATCAAAATTAATGTTAAATAAAAAATAATACTGAAAATAACAAAATCAAAAACTATATCACGAGCATTGCTCATA
>JAFQQN010000020.1 GCA_017410605.1 Clostridia bacterium | reverse complement strand
TTTCCCCAATCTTTCTCAGGTTGCCGAAACCAGAGTTGTGCACAGGCTTAACGGTAAAGCCGAAAGTGCCGGTGAAGTTATAAGCTTTTCGGGTATTATTAAACCCGAGAAAAAAGGCGGACTTATTTCTCTGGCTATGCAACCTACAAAGGCTACAACAGGCGAAACAACCGTTTTGTTTGATGATATTACTGTTTCTGAGCTTGTAAGCGTTACCGCAACAAGCGAGGATAACGCTAAGGGTACAACGGTGGTTACAAACGGTACCAATGCAGAATATACCAATTTTGCCGCAGGAGAAACAGCAAAGTTTGTTGCTACACCCAATGCTGGTTATGAATTTTCTCATTGGGAGGATTCTAACGGTACTCAGGTTTCAACCGAAGCTACTTTTAATTATACCTTAAAGAAAACTGAGTTTTCTCTTAAGGCTGTTTTTAAGCAGTCGGCTAAGGCAGATAATTACTTCTTTGATTTTGAAGACTCGGCAGATATTAACAGCCTTACCGGTCTTTGGCCCTCAATAGCCGGCATGGAAGAGACAACCGACGGTGCACTTTCGGGCAATAAATCTTTAAAGGTTTATTATACAGAAAAAGGCGCCAATAATGCTAACGGCCGCGGCGGTTTTTCTCTTGGCAATTTTAACCCCAATAAAACCTATCGCGTTACAATTAAATATAAAATAACAAGCGGCACTTTAGGTATGCTTTATGTTATTAATTCTTCTGGAACAACAGGTGAAAGCCTCTATCCCAATTTGGATAAAATTGATTCCTTAAGATATATTAAGCACCTTTACAATAAGGCCGACAGCAACCGCACTGAAAGAACCATTACAGGTGTTATTAAACCAAGTGAAAACAACGGAAATATTTCTGTAGCTATGCGTCCAACCCTTTCTTCTGATACAGGCGTTACCGTTTTGTTTGACGATATTGAAATATCTGAGGTATCCCTTGTTAATGTTAACGCAGTAGCAAATGATGAGGCAATGGGTAGCGTTACAGTTGTGAACAAAACAAAGCCTCAGTTTACAAACTTCTCTTACGGAGAGGTTGCAGAGCTTACTGCAAAGGCAAAGAGAGGTTATAAGTTTACTCATTGGCAGTCGGCTTCGGGAACCTATTCTACCGAAGAGGTTATAAACGTTACAGCAAATACAGATATTAACCTTACTGCCTGTTTTGTTGTTGATACAACTGTTATTAAGCCCTCTGCTGTGGGTGGCTCTTACCTGATTGATTTTGATACACCTAACACCGGTGTTAATGCCACCTTTGACCATGACACAGAAATGGGCATAAGAAGTAAGACAAGCTATAACGGAAAGCCCACTAATGTGCTTCACATTTTTGCAGGAGACCATAAAACTGCAACCGGTTCACCGGCACAAATTAACCCTTATACTACCTATAACAATCAATACGGCAAGGCAGATACAGATGAAACCTTCTCGTTTGATGTAAGGGGTGGCTATGCTTATAAGCTTTCTTTCCGCGTTAAGGTTGAAAGTAACCCCACCTATGATTCAAGCTGGACATGGGCGGCGCTTACAATTTATAGTGGAGGCCAAACCATAACAAACGGTAAGGGTAGTATTAATATTTATACAACCGACCGCGGTGTGTGGAAGGAATATTCAACAGTAGTAACAATTCCCGACGGACAAAGCAGAGCAAGTATTTCTGCCAACTTTGGTAGTAAAACACCAGATATTTATTTAGATGATATAAATATTGAAGAGCTTGGAAAGGGCTTTACAGGTTATAACGGCCCTCAAAAAGAAACCTTAATAACTTTTGATGATTATATTGTTAATTTAACTGGTGTTGGACAAGAAATTGCCAAAGCCCCTGAAAGAGATGGCAAATCTACTAACGCTATACACATTGTAAAGGGTAGCTATGATGCAGCTGTAGCCCTTAATTATAGTAATATTTTTGGCCAGGTTAAAGACCCTGTAACCGGCGAAAGTTCAACCATTGTAAAAAATGCAGACCAGCTTTTCTCTATTCCGGTTAAAGAAAACACCTATTATAGGTTTAGCTGTTGGGTATATATTACTCCCGAGCAAAGTAACTTTAACTGGCATGCTATTTATCCTATTGCTGGTGATACCTCTACAGCCCTTTACAGAATAGATGAGGTTACAGAGGGCGGTCAGTGGTTTAAGCTTGAACAATCGTTTATCACCAAAGCGGGACAGGAATATGTTTCTTTCTTTTATAACTTTGGTAAAAACCCAAGAGAGCTTTTTATAGATGATGTGTCTCTTATTGAGGTTCAGCCCGGCACTCTTTCTAACACAAGCCTTGCTTATACAGCTCAGCTTTATAACCTTATAACCGCCGAAGATATAAATAATCAAATCTCCCAAAACACTTCGGGCAAAATAAAAATTAAGGTTAAGGCTTCAACACTTCATACCTTTAGCGCGAAGGTAAATGGAAGCAATAAAACCAAGCTTTATTTCTCATTAGATGGTGTTACACCTATGGGTAAGAGCTTTGCAGATTCTGTAGACGGTATTATGGTTCCAAATACAAACCGTTACAGCTTTGAATTCTTACCGGATAGCAGTGGATATGTTTATTTGGTTTTTGAAAATCCCGATAAAACCTTAGGGGTAGAAAATCCGTTTTTATTTGTTACAAACTCTAGGTCAGGCAATCGCCCAATGGGCTTTGAACAGGACCCCAACATTGAAACGCCTAAACCTGAGCTTATTGTTGAAGATGCTTCAATGTATGGCAAAACCCCGGTAAAGGGTGAAGAGGGAACTTCAAGCGAAGAGACAACCGATACCGATAACGAACTTAGCACCGACATCAACGAGAATTTTGAGGGAGAAGAAAGCGACAGCCCCTTAACTGGAGAGAAAAACACAATTGCAATTGTGTTTGCTATTTTAATTTCGGCTATTGGCGTCTTATTAATTACTTACAGAAAGGGTAGGGTTAAAGAAAATGGCTAAAAAATTAACACAGGCTTTATGCTTATTTTTAACTTTAATGCTGGTGCTTGCCGTTATAGGTTGCGCACCCAAAGCTTCGGTAAGTAATACCTCTAGCAATAATAACCAGTCAAATACTACATCATCTGATGAATCAGATGATACGGAAGAAGATTTTTCCGACCTTGAAGATGATGAGTATGATGATGAGTATGAAGACGATTACGACGATTTTGAGGATTGGGAAGATGGTGAATACGAAGACCAATACCAGGATGAGGAATATGAAGAAGAGGAAGAAATTTATTACGAAGAGCTTAAAATTTATAATAAATCAGAGCCTGTTAATAAAAACTTTCTTGGTATAAACGGCGTTCATTTGTTGTTTGAGTATATGCCCGACCCTTATGGTGACAGAAATCTTAACGAAAAAGAGGTTACTACCCTTTATGACCGCTTTGAAAAAATGGGTGTTAACCAAATAAGAACCTTTTATGCAAGCGCTGTTGCTTGGGATTTTGAAACTGATTCCTTCAATTGGAACGTGACCGATAACAGCAAAAAAATCAACCAAAACCTTAAGGGGCTCTATCGCTCATTAAGAGAGCTTGACCAACGCAACATCGACGTTGCCTTAGCCGCCCATTGGAATTTGCCTTCTTTGATAGACCAAAAGGCCGAAAGCAACGATTTTGGTGAAAATCCAGTTACCTTCTATGCCCACGGAATTTATGTTAAGGGTGATTTTGATGCTACCATAAAAAATTATGAAAGCTTTATGGAAAAGTCAATTTTAAATCTAGAAGCTAACGGCATTAAAAACGTTACCCACCTTATGGCCTTTACCGAATGCAATAACACCTTTGGTTATGACCTTGAAACCCGTAAATATGATGAGCTTTATCCAATTTTTGATAAGGCAATAACTGCTCTTGATAAGGCACTTAAAGATATTGGTAGGCGCGATGCTTATAAAATTGTAGGCCCTTGCGATAATTTCCGCGGTGATTTTGAGCAAACCTCGCCTGAATCATATTCTCTTCTTAGTGAATATGCAGTGAAAAACTTAAGCGATAAAATTGATATTATCGGTGCTCACTCCGGTTATGCAAGGTCAAAAGATTACACTGACGATCTTTATTATGATTTACCTAGCCTCACTATGGCAACTACCTATGAAATAGCTAAAAAGGGCGGCAAGGATTTTTGGATAGACGAATATAACGTAGTGACAACAGATGTTTCCGGCGCAAATGGGCTTGATTATAAGCGTATACGCCTTAACGACCCTGCTGCCGGTGTGGCTATGGGTGCAATGGTTAGTGGTGTTATGAATATGGGCGTTTCTAATATGTTTATTTGGGCTCTTTCTAATAACCAGTGGCCTTCTTCCTCAACCAGTACAGATTTTGAAAACGGTATGCATATTACTACAGGTTTACAACCCGCCTTACAGGAAAGCGCTATTCCTTATAATCCATGGTATTCGGCAAGTCTTTTAACCAAATACATAGGCAAGGGAACAGTGTATAGCTGTGATACTGGCATTAGCATTTATATGTCGGCCATTGAACGTAAGGATGGCAATATTACTGTTATTGTTACAAACTATAATGTTTTAGAAATGAATATTAATATTAAGTTTGAGGGTGCTCTTGCAAATAAAACCTTCTATCGTCATAACTATACTGTTAATGATGTTTTACCTACCCCCAATGCCGATATTATTCCTGCTTCTAAAAAAATCATAAACGTTACTACCGATATTTTAGATGTTATTCCAGGCTTCTCAGTAGCAGTTTATACAACAGTTTCAGAATAATATTTAGTAATCTGCGCTTTATATGTGATAAAGTCGCACGTTTTGTCCTCCCAGATTTTTCGTGCCAATTTTATCGCTTATAAATATAAACATAACCGCCCTTTTTAGGGTGGTTACGTTTTTTGTGAATAATAGTTGAAAATCGAAAGCTTTTGCTTTATAATGTAAAAAAAAGAGGTGTTTTTATGAAACTTTGCGATTTGCATCTTCGAGACCCATATATTTTGCCATTTGACGGCAAATATTATTTGCTGTTTTCTCCCGGCAAATTTGCTTGGGAGGGCTGTGAGGCTTTTTATGTTACTATTTCTGAAGATTTAGAGGAGTGGAGTGAGCCAATTAAATGCTTTGACCCACCTGAAGGCTTTTGGGCAAACAATAATTTTTGGGCTCCCGAAATGCATTACTATAAAGGCTCATTTTATATTTTTGCTTCCTTTGGTGCAAAGGTTGGTCATAAGCGTGTTTCTCAAATTTTAAAAGCTGACCGCCCCGAAGGTCCCTTTGAGGTTTGGAGCTGTCCTATAACACCCTCAAATATGTCCTGTATAGACGGTACCCTTTATGTTGAAGACGGGGTTCCTTATATGGTCTACAGCCATGAGGTTATAGATATTCCCGATAATGATGGAGAAATGTGGTGTGTACGCCTGTCTGATGACCTTAAAGAGCCTGTGGGTCAGCCTTGGGTTTTATTTAAAGGCTCTGAACCTTCCTGGACAGAATATAAGTTTTCTCTTAAAGAACAACCCCGTTGTGTAGCCGAGGGTGCGTTTTTTCACCGCACTAAGGACGGTAAACTACTTATGATATGGTCCAGTCACTATGGCCCAGGATGTTATATTGAAGCCGTTTCTTATTCTTCAAATGGCTCTATCAAAGGTGAGTGGATTCATTGCAAAGACCTTTTGTTAGACAATAATGCCGGTCACGGTATGTTATTTAACACTTTTGACGGTGACCTTAAATTTACCTTCCATTATCCCAACACCCCCTTTGGGGAAGAACGCGCTCAGGTCTATTCGGTTGAAGAAACAACCGAAGAACCCTTCTTAAAAATCGTAAAATAAATTATCATATTACAAAATAACCCCCGGCCAATTGGTCGGGGGTAAACGTTTTGCTAAGCCTCTTCAATTTCAATAGCAAAGCAGTCATACACAGGGTCTTTGAGGGCTGCTATTTTTGCGGTGTTAACACCCATTTTCATAAGTCCGTCGCCGCTAAGTGTGGGATATTCCCACTTCCAATCCTTGCAGGTGGGAAGTGTGGTTTTATAAAGTTTTTCAGGGGCAAGGCCCATGGGCTTAATAGCGGTAAGTCGGTTCATAAAGCCGTTGTTGTTGCCGTAAACAAAAATAACAGATTTTTTCTTGTCCTTACTTACATACTGGAAAGCAACATAGGGGGCAGTTTTGTCAAAAGCCGAAGACAAAACATACATATCCCCAAGCTGAACAGTTTCACGGATTTTTTTGTAATATTCAATATAACCCTTAAGCTCTTCTATTTGTTCATCGGTAAGTTTTCTAAGGTCGTAACCAATGGCAAGAGAAGCGTTATAGGCAACGTGGGCTAAAAATTTCATACTTTCTGCCCTACCGTTAGGGAAGTAGGGAATATGGTGGAAATGGCAACCGCCACCTGCAGTTTTGGCAAGGTTAAACTTTGTAAAGCCTTCGTGAAGCTGCAAAGCGTCAATGGCATCTTGGTTATCGCTTCGGTTAATTCGTCCGCACCAGGGTGACATGGCCAAATCTGAACGAAGACCGCCAGAGGCACAGTTTTCTATCATAACATGGGGGAATTTATCGTTAATATGCTTGAAAATTTTATGTAGGTTTTGAACATATTTAATATATAGACTTTTTTGTTCCTTAGTTTCGGCCTCGGGCCAACCGGCTTGGGAAAAATAACGGTTCATATCCCACTTAAGGCATTCAATATTTGCGCTTGAAAGCAGTTTGTCGAGCCAATTTACCGTAAACTCATAAACATCATCACGGGCAAGGTTAAGGGTTAGTTGGTTTCTCTTCATTTCTCTTTCCCTTGTGGGGTAATTCATAACCCAGTCGGGGTGAGCGCGGTAAAGGTCACTGTCAGGGTTAACCATTTCTGGTTCAACCCAAAGCCCAAACTTCATACCAAGGCTGTTAACATAATCAACAACAGGCCCCAGTCCGTTGGGGAATTTTTCTGGGTCGGGTACCCAGTCACCAAGACCTGCCTTGTCGTTCTTTCGGCCCTTCATCCAACCGTCGTCAATTAAAAGAAGCTCTACACCAAGGTCGGCACATTTTTTAGCCTGAGCCATTATAAGCTCTTCGCTAACATCAAAAAGGAATGTGGCCCAAGCATTATATAAAACCGGCATCACTTTATGGGTAAATTGGTTCTCGGTAGTGGCACGAATATAATCGTGAAGCTGACGGTTAGCGGCACCAAAGCCCTCAGTCACAAAGCCACCTGTAAAAACAGGGGTTTCAAAGGTTTCGCCGCCTTTAAGCCAAATATCGCAATCGAAATTAGAAACACCTCCGTTAACCTGAGCAATGCGGTTAACAGTTCTTCCAATGTTCATTTGCCAGTTTCCGCTCCACTGCAAGGTTCCAAAATAAACCCTGCCCGAATGCTCAGTGGCGGTGTAGTCGTCAATAGCAAAATATGGAATATTCTGTGCGCCCGAAACACCAGCCTTGCTTTGAAGTGTAATGGTATCTAGGCCAATATCGGCAGTTTTAACCTCATATTCGTGGCCCCATCCGCTTCCCATATATATAAGACGTTGCTTTTGGTTATAGTCTAACACCCAGTTTGCAGAATAAAAGGTTTCGAGCTGAATTTCGTCCTTGCCCTCATTTATAATTTCGGTGTGGCGGTCGATAACATCTAAGCCGTCATAAATTTTGTAAATAAGCTTAACTGTAAGGGGATAAACCTCGTCCTTTAAAATAAGGGTGAGGGTGTTTTTGTCCTCGCTTATTTCAAAGTCCTTATATTTTAAAACAGTATCACGAACGCCGTCGGGGAAGTTAACCTTTAAAGACTCGTTATCATAAAACCTTCCGCCAAAGAAAGGGTACTCCTCCCTTTGACGCTCATAGCAAGTATAGCTCGCCTGATTGGTGTTAAAGCTTAAAGCTAACTGAATATCAAAATCATTTTTAAGCTTTTCGCCCCAATATGCATTGTTTACATAGCCGTCTAAAATTTCAATAGCATATGTCGTGTTTTCGGTGTCAATCTTAAAAACCTTAACCTCATTAAAACGGTCGGGTGTGGGTATGGTTTTGCTGATGAATGTTTTAATAGACATAAATTTACCTCCTATTTGCAAAGCTCAGCAATAATTTTCTTTTGTTCCTTTGTAAGGTCAATAATAGGTGAATTTTCAAGGCCGGTATCGGCATTTTCAACTATTAAAACCTGTGTGTCGGGTGCAAAGTAATGAGTATGCCAAACACCTTTTTTTATATTATACATTGTGTGTGGTTTCATATCTACGGCTTTTATTTCGCCGGGGACATCGCCGTATCCGGCCAAAAGAAGAACGCATCTACCTTTTAAAAGAACGAAAACCTCGTCGCTTTCATCGTGTTTTTGAAAATATGAAAGCCCATCAATGGTAGTTTTAGGGCCATCGTTCATAAAAGCAACACGCCAACCCTCAAAGGTTACCAGAGTTTTATACCCGTTTTCATCATATTTTGAGATTTCAATTTGATTATCCATAGGCATTTATCCCCTTTTTCATAGATTATAACACAGTAAAGAAACTAATAAAAGACAAACTTTTAAATATTTTATAGATGATTTTTTATACTTTTTGTATTTTTAGGTACTTTAATTTATATAAACGGTGTGTTACAATAAATATATATGAACAATCGGGGTGGCAAAGATGAATTTTGTTATTGAACCTAATATTGAAGATATATCCTGGTTTAAAGGTATAACCGGGCGCCTTTCATATTTTGCATCACGTAAAAGATACACTACTGAAAGGTTTTCCGATGGGGATTTGTTGGTGAAATACGGTCCAAACGAGCCGGTTATAATAATAGGCGCCACCTATACCTGGCTTAAGGAACAGGTGAAAAAGGTTAGAGCCTTGGGAAGTCACCCGATTTTGGTCAGCAACCAGCCATCAGGCGCCTTTAAGGGAGATTACAGCTATGTTTCGGTTGATTTAAGGGCAACAGTGGAAGATGTTTTAACTGTTTTTAAAGAATGTAACAAAACTAAAACGGCTCTTTTTGGGGTTAACCCCTCCTCCTTGGCCGATATAGGCAGGGCAGAGGCCTTTACCAAAAATTGCTCGGCGAAAGATATGTTTTTTAACCTGCAAGACCTTGAAACCGCCGCTAAGGAATTTATTGCAGTAATGGACTCATACGACAGTGTTATTTGTGTTAACAGCTTTGCCGCCGCCACCCTTTTAATGCAACTGAAACTTGCCGGGAAAAGGGAAGATGACCTGCTTGTTGCCAGTCAAAATTATTCAGAAATTCTTTCGGTATATAATAACATTATTGCGGTTTGCTATAATTTTGAAGAACATTTAGAGGCGGCAAGTAATATTTATAAGTTTATAAAGCAAAACTCTTACCTTTCGGGAATGAGGGCAACAGTAAAGCATAGTCTTATTCTGCCGAAAGGCCTTTCTAAGGCTTACCATACAAAAGCTGAGCAAGACGGTAATTTAGAAGAAAATAATAGGTTTTTCAGTGACGAGTTTTTAAAATCTCTCTCAAAATCTGAACTGTTGCTGAAAAAATGTGACGATATTGACCGACAAATTATTGGTTTGCTTATAAAAAACCACAAATATAGCT
The DNA here is from genome assembly GCA_017410605.1 of Clostridia bacterium. Lineage (GTDB taxonomy): Bacteria > Bacillota > Clostridia > Oscillospirales > Acutalibacteraceae > UMGS1279. The sequence goes on along the minus strand of JAFQQN010000020.1, from coordinate 5,806 downwards.
TTATAGCAGAAAAATGCTTTATTTCTGAATATACCGTTAAATACCGAATAAAAAGTATGATGGAAATTTGCGGTATTTCTTCAAAGGGCGAATTTGTGGAATTTTTAAATAAATATATGTAATTATTTACCGCAGATTATTTGTCTGCGGTATTTTTAATTCTGAAAAAAAGTATAACTTTTTGCGAAATTTGACAAAAAAATTTAACTTTAAAGCTTTGAACTTTGGTAGTATAATTGGCTTAGAAAATTTAAATGGAGGGTCAATTTTGAAAAAAGTAGATTTAAAAAAAGCAAAAACAATAATTCCGACCTATATTCCCAAAAAGGCTAACGATTTGCCTATGTTCTTTGAGAACAAACCCTATCAGGGCGCTTCGGGCAGACTTTATCCTATTCCTTATTCTGACGGTATTACCGACGAGAAAAAGGATGTAGAGTATGAGGTATATACCCTAGAAAACGAATACATAAAAACTCAGGTTGTGCCTGAGCTTGGCGGTAAAATTCTTCGCGGCTATGATAAGACTACAGATTATGATTTTATTTATTATAATGAGGTAGTAAAACCTGCTTTGGTTGGTATAGCCGGCTCTTGGATTTCCGGCGGTATTGAGTTTAACTGGCCTCAGCACCACCGCCCTACTACCTTTATGCCATTAGAGGCAGTTGTTGAAGAAACCTCAACCGGTAAAACAGTTTGGACAGGTGAGGTAGAGCCTATGAACCGAATGAAGGGTATGGCAGGTATAACCGTAGATAACGGACGAAGCTATATAAAGGCTAAGATTCGTGTTTACAACCGTACCGATGTTCCTCAAATTTTTATGTGGTGGGCCAACCTTGCCGTTCCGGTAAATGACGATTACAGAACCGTTTTTCCCCCCGACTGTGAATGGGTTAACGACCACGACCGCCGTGCTGTGTTAGAGTGGCCTGTTGCAAAGGGTGTTTATAAAACTGCCCGTCCTTACGATTTTGGCGAGGGAACAGACCTTTCCTGGTATTCTGCTGTTAAGGTGCCCTCTTCTTACCTTATCTCCCAAGACCAGTCGGATATGGATTTCATTGCCGGTTATGATACAGGTATTGACAAGGGCATTGCCACAGTTGCTAACCACCACATTTCTCCCGGCAAGAAAATGTGGCATTGGGGTATTGGTGATTTTGGTGATATGTGGTGTTCTAACCTTACTGACGAAAACGGCCCTTACATTGAACTTATGACCGGTGTTTATACCGATAACCAGCCTGATTTTACCTGGATAGCGCCCTATGAAACCAGAGAGTTTGAACAGTATTGGTACCCGGTTTATAAAATTGGCAATGTAGTTAATGCAACTATTGATGCCGCTATGAACCTTGAACAGCGCGGTGATGAAGTTTTTGTTGGATTCAACGCTACAGGAGTTTTTAAGAACGCAACTGTTGAAATTAAAAACAAAAACGGCGTAATGCTTTCAGAAAAAATTGATATTGACCCCAAAACACCCTACCTTAAAACCATCGCTTTAGACGGCACTGATTTTATGGATGTTACTGCAACTCTTACCTCGGACGACGGAAAGGTTCTTGTTTCTTACACACCTTATGTAAGAGGACAAAAACAGCCTATCGAACCCCGTCTTCCCGTTAAAAGACCCTCAGAAATTGAAACGGTCGAAGAACTTTACATTAACGGTTATCATTTAGAGCAGTATAAACAACACAATTACCGTGCAGAGGATTATTATTTAGAGGGCTTAAAGCGTGACCCTGGTGATATTCGTTGTAACACTTCAATGGCTCGTCTTGCTATAAAAAATGGTAAGTTTGAAGAGTGTATCACCTATGCTTCAAAGGCTATTGAGCGCCTTACTATGAGAAATCAGCACCCCACCGATACCGAAAGCTTTTATCTTAAGGGTCTTGCTGAAAAATATCTTGGTAAACTTGAAGAGGCTTATAAAGACCTTTATAAAGCCGGTTGGAACTATACTCATCGCTCAGCCGCTTTCTATCAGTTAGCCCTTATCGACTGCATTAACGGTGATTTTGAGGCTGCTATTTTAAAGGCTGAGGAATCTCTTGGTCTTAACAAGGGTCACACAAAGGCCGGTAACCTTATTACTGCAATTAACCGTAAGCTTGGCAGAACAACCGCCGCTAAAAAGAATGCCGATTTAATGATTAAGGACGACCTTTTAGATATGTGGGCCGCCACCGAAAAGGCTTTTTTAACAGGAGATTGGTCAAAGGTTAATGAGGTATTTGGCGGTAAGGGTGAAAATTATTTAGACGTTGCAAGAGATTATATGGAAGCCGGTATGTATGACTATGCGTATGAGGTGCTCAGCCATAACGAAAACGAATATCCTCTTTGCGGATATTATATGGCATATTGCAATAAGATGTTAGGTCTTGATTATAAAGACGTACTTTATGTTGCCGAGCATATGGATACAGGCTATTGCTTCCCCTCTAACCCTGCAGATATAAAAATTCTTAAATTTGCTGTAGAGGAAGACAACACCGCCGGTAATGCTGCATATTACCTCGGAAGCCTTTATTATGACCGCTTCCGTTATGAAGAGGCGATTGAAGCTTTTGAACTTTCTGTTAGCAAGGCTCCTGCCCATAAAAAGAGTTGGCGTAATCTTTCTATTGCTTATTTTGACAAGCGTGGTGATGCCAAAAAGGCAGTAGTAGCTATGGAAAATGCCCTTAAGTTTAAGTCAGACGACCCAAGACTGTTGCTTGAGTATGAACAGCTTCTTAAAAATATTGACCGTACCCCCGACGAGCGTCTTGCTGTTTATGAAAAATATCCCGAGCTTCTTAGTGAACGTGATGACTGTTATTTAGACAGAATTGTTCTTTGGTGCCTTAAGGGTGAATACGAAAGGGCTATACAGTCTGCTAAGGCTAAGCGCTTCCATATTTATGAGGGCGGCGAAGGAAAGCTTACTAAACAACACGCATGGATGCATGTTCTTTACGGAAATCAGCTTACCGCCGAGGGCAAGCTCACAGAGGCTAAGAAAATTTACGAAGACGGCATTAATATGCCCAAGTCTTATGGTGAAGCAAAAACCTTCTTCAACCAGGAGTCTCACATTCATTATTACTTAGGTAAGCTTTATGCTAAGCTTGGCGATAAAGAAAGTGAAAGAAAGGCATATGAAGAGGCTGCTGTTTATAAGGCTGCTGTTTCAGAGCTTTCCCTGTTCCGCGCACTTGCCCTTAAAGAACTTGGCCAAATGGCAGAAGCACAAAAGGTTCTAGACGAAATGCTGACGGTAGGTGAGGATAAAATTAAAAACAAAGACCTTAGAAGCTACTACGGTGTTGGTTCTCCGTCACCTATGCCTTTCGAATATGATGTTGAAAAAGAAAATGTTCGTGACGGTAGTATTTTGTTGGCCTATGCATATCTTGGTATGGGCGAAATTGAAAAGTCTAAAAAGGCTATCGACCTTGCCAGAGAAAAGGATGTATATGACTTTAGAATTTACGCTTATGATCAAATAATCGGCACCATTATAAAATAATAGCTTAAATTAAGGGGGCTGTAAAAAACAGCCTAAAAAATCCGAGGTTCACGGTAACAAGTGAATCTCGGATAATTTTTTCGTTGAAAAGGGTTATTTAGAAAAAAAGTCAAAAAGTCCGGTTATTGGGATATAAGGAATAGACCGCTCATTTTTTAGTTGGTTAATAAAATGAATAACTTTTTAGTTTTTCAAGCCATTTACCCGTTTCACTCGTTCCTTTTAAGGCTATTTCAAGTTTTGCGATAAAATCAGCACGACCATGGACATATTTGCTTTCGGCAATATTGGTATAAACACTTATGGCACTTCTGTCAATTCGATTTGAAATGATAGTTTCTTTTCTATTATGAAGTTTTTTACTAAATTTAGAACATCAACCGATAGTTGCATTGATAAATCAGAGAGTTTATCTTCCTTTATTTCTATCTCATCAACTGAACTATACCACTATTTTGCAAGAAGTGCAACATCGTTTGCCGAAGGCAACACTGTTTATGCGAAGCATAACACTGTTTGCGACTTGTCGAAACAAGTCGAATTTTTTGGCTGTTCCGAACCATTTAGAGCCAACTTTGTTTTTTGAAAAAACAGGTGTTTTTCTAATCCCCAAAAATATTTTCTATCGACCTCTATATTCTTGTTTCAAAACCTCTGCCATTTCTTCCGGCGATTCCTGACAACCATCTGCAAGCCACAATTTAATAATGGCATTAAGACCATTTCTGAAAAATTCAATATGATACTTGATATTGCTATCAATATGTTCCTTTTCGGCTCGCCTTGTATCATATATCGAAACAAGGTGTTTGTCGTCATAACAAAGCTTAAAATATGTCTTATAGAAAATTTGGTTTTCTTTAATATGAGTAAACATCTTTAATGCACCGGTATGTTCATTAAAATAATCATAATCGGCAAACAGATCGCTGAACTCATTTTCGAGTTTTTCTCTCGTTTTATCGGCAAGATCGAATATATCAAGATAGTTTGCATAGAAGGTACTGCGGTTCAATTCTGTCATTTTAATGAGATCTGAAACAGTAATATCCTTAATTTCACGGGTTTGCAGTAGCTCTATAAACGTTTTTTCGATCTTCTCTTGTGACTCTCTGCGCCGCTTGTTGTTCTTTACATTCATAATATTTCTCCATTATTCCAACACTTGTTGTTTAATTGTTGATTGTTTTGCTTTGGCAAAAATATTATACTATAAATACAATAAAAACACAAGTGTTGGAATAATGAAAGGAGATTTTAAAATGAAAAAGAGTAGTTTTGTTGCACTCATTATGGGAACTGTAAGTGGGGTGCTTTTCGCACTCGGTATGTGTATGGCACTTCTTCCAGAATGGAACGCCTTCACAGAAGGTATCATTTTCGGTGCTGTCGGTATCGTACTTAGCATAATCACGACACTTATCTGGTGCAAGATGGAAAACAAGAAACTGCCAAAAATGAATGGTAAAAATCTGTTCCGTATTATTTATGCCGTCATTGCTGCTTTAGTGCTTGGTGTAGGTATGTGTATGTGTCTTGTGTGGGAGCAAATTATTTGGGGCACACTTGTCGGGCTGCTCGGCATCATTATGCTGATTGCTCTCATTCCGATGATTAAAGGTATCAAATGAAGGTATTAAATCTTGTAAAAAGCCCTTATACAAGTCTTGCGTTTAATGTTGCTTATGCGCTTGGCAACTGTATTATAGGTTTCCTTGCACATTCGTGGTGGTTTATTACAGTAGGTGCGTATTATACCGTGCTTGCAATCACAAGGTTTTCTGTGTTGCAGGTCAAACGAAAAGCAAGCGGCAATTATGATACCGAGCTTTTTGCACGGCGCATTACGGGAACTTTATTGGTTGTGCTTTCGTTCTGCATAGTAGGCGTAAACATAATGTCTGCTATTAAAGATAGAGGCACCTCCTTTTATGAAATTGTAATGATCACCATTGCCACATACACATTCACTAAAATCACTATTTCAATTATTGGTATGGTGAAAGCAAAGCGTTCCGCTTCTCCGGTGCTAAAAACACTCCGTAATATATCGCTCGCTGATGCGTGTGTTTCCATTTACGCAATGCAAAGATCAATGCTCGTGTCTTTTCCGGGTATGGAGGCGGCGGAAATCTTATTGCTAAACATATTAACGGGAACAGCAGTTTGGATTGTTGTACTGCTTCTCGGAATCAATCTGATTGGAGGAAAATATACAGATATGGCTAAATCAAAAATTGTAAAGGCAAATGAAAAAATCGCCGAAGCAGTAACCGG
>JAFQQN010000019.1 GCA_017410605.1 Clostridia bacterium | reverse complement strand
TTTCCCCAATCTTTCTCAGGTTGCCGAAACCAGAGTTGTGCACAGGCTTAACGGTAAAGCCGAAAGTGCCGGTGAAGTTATAAGCTTTTCGGGTATTATTAAACCCGAGAAAAAAGGCGGACTTATTTCTCTGGCTATGCAGCCTACAAAGGCTACAACAGGCGAAACAACCGTTTTGTTTGATGACATTACCGTTTCTGAGCTTGTAAGCGTTACTGCAACAAGCGAGGATAACGCTAAGGGTACAACGGCGGTTACAAACGGCACCAACGCAGAATATACAGATTTTGCTGCAGGAGAAACAGCAAAGTTTGTTGCCACACCTAATACCGGTTATGAATTTTCTCATTGGGAAAATCAAGAGGGCACAGAGGTTTCTAATGAAGCTGTATATAATCACCTTTTAACCGAAACAGAAACAAAGCTTAAGGCAGTTTTTATAAAAGGCTCTGCCGCCAAAAAGGCTGACAATAAGGTTTTAAACTTTGAAAACCAAGAAGATATTAATAGCCTTACCGGTCTTTGGCCCTCAATAGCCGGTATGGAAGAGACAACCGACGGTGCACTTTCGGGCAATAAATCTTTAAAGGTTCGTTATACAGGCAAGGGCGCCAATAATGCTAACGGCCGCGGCGGTTTTTCTCTTGGCAACTTTGATACTAATAAAACCTATCGTGTTACAATTAAATATAAAATAACAAGCGGAACTTTAGGTATGCTTTATGTTCTCAACCCCTCTGGGGCAACAGGCGAAAGCCTCTATCCCAATTTGGATAAAATTGATTCCTTAAGATATATTAAGCACCTTTATAATAAGGCCGACAGTAACCAAACTGAAAGAACCATTACAGGTGTTATTAAACCTAGTGAAAACAACGGAAATATTTCTGTAGCTATGCGTCCAACCCTTTCTTCTGCCACAGGCGTCACCGTATTGTTTGATGATATTATGGTTTCAGAAATTGTAGATGTTACTGCAACAAGTGAGGATAGCGAAAAGGGTTCGGCCAATGTTATAAACGGCACTAATGCAGAATATATAGATTATGCTGCAGGTGAAATTGCTACCTTTACCGCAACACCGCAAATAGACTATATGTTTTCTCACTGGGAGGATGTAGATGGTGTTCAGGTTTCAACCGAAGCTAATTATAATCACACTATTACACATAACCCAACCTCGCTTAAGGCAGTTTTTAAGGAGGAGCCTAAGGCTGAACAGCATTTGTTTAATTTTGAAGCAGACAATGATGTTTCAAATTACACAAATAAGCTTCCCGCTACTGCTACTTTAAGCCTTGAAACAGTAGGAGCAATTAACGGTAATCAATCGTTAAAGGTAACCTTTAACGGCGGAGGCAGTGATAGTAACAGAGGTGGCTTTGATCTTTGCACTGTCGATGCCACAAAAACCTACCGCATAACCGTTAAGTACAAAATAACAAGCGGCGCTTTAGGCTATTTAAGGGTTATTAACCCCGGTGGAAGCACCATAGCAAATCTTTTCCCCAATCTTTCTCAGGTTGCCGAAACCAGAGTTGTGCACAGGCTTAACGGTAAAGCCGAAAGTGCCGGTGAAGTTATAAGCTTTTCGGGTATTATTAAACCCGAGAAAAAAGGCGGACTTATTTCTCTGGCT
>JAFQQN010000018.1 GCA_017410605.1 Clostridia bacterium | reverse complement strand
CGGGCCCTATGCATGCAACTCCTTCGCCCTATTCAGACTCGCTCTCGCTTCGGCTCCTGACCTTAAGCCATTAACCTTGCTACATACATACGCTCGCCGGACCGTTCTACAAAAAGTACACTATCACACATAGATGTGCTCTAGCTGCTTGTAAGCACAGGGTTTCAAGTTCTTTTCACTCCCCTTCCGGGGTTCTTTTCACCTTTCCTTCACAGTACTATACTCTATCGGTCACCGGTTAGTATTTAGGCTTGGAGGGTGGTCCCCCCTTATTCCTACGGCATTCCTCGTGTTCCGCAGTACTCAGGTATAATTTTAGGCTCTTTGGTTTTCGTTTACAAGGCTCTCACTTTCTTTGGCTTAACTTCCCAGCTAATTCAACTAACCTACAAACCATTGATAAATTACCCGTACCCCAAAAGTATTTCTACTCTTGGTTTGGCCTCTTCCGATTTCGCTCGCCACTACTTTCGGAATCTCTTTTGATTTCTTTTCCTCACCCTACTTAGATGTTTCAGTTCAGGTGGTTCCCCTCATATACCTATTTATTCAGTATATGATACACAGTCTTCTACTGTGTGGATTGCTCCATTCGGATACCCACGGATTATAACCTACTTGCGGCTCCCCGTGGCTTTCGTTGCTTATCACGTCCTTCATCGGCTTCCGGTGCCAAGGCATTCTCCCTGCGCTCTTTGTAGCTTGACCTTATGTTCTCTCTTGCTATCTTGTAGTTTGTATATTACCCTTTTCGGAAATTACTCCTAATAACATACTCTCTATCTTCTCGCAGTTTTTGTTATTCAATTTTCAATGTACTAAATCTAATATCTTAGTTTTTCAGATATTAGATTCTAAACTTTATATTTATAAAGTTCACAACTTAATATCTGAACTTGGTGGAGATGAGGAGGATCGAACTCCTGACCCCCTGCGTGCAAGGCAGGTGCTCTCCCAGCTGAGCTACATCCCCAAGTCTCTTTTTGGTGGGCCCAAGTGGACTCGAACCACCGACCTCACGCTTATCAGGCGTGCGCTCTAACCACCTGAGCTATGAGCCCTCACACCCTTAACTCATTTGCAAACCAGTATTACGATGCTCTTTCCCAACCAGTTAATAAAATACCTATCAGCAACGCAATAACAGATAAACGCCTCAATAAATTTGTATATTTATTTTCTTTGACATCATTTTCTTTAACAGAAAACGATATTTTTATAATTGAAACTGATAATAATACTAAAACACTATATACAAAATAAGAAATAATATTTTTAAGATAAATATCTCTAATAAGACGCAATAGAACATTATAAAACAAGAAAGCTAAAGAACCCCATTTATACATTAAAACCTGATTTTCAATTATAGAATAATATAGTGCAGCACCTGCAAATAAACCATATACTAATAACGAAAACAACGTAATATATGCATAAATTATATCACCTGCATTTAATTGGGCTATAAAAGTTCGAAAACATAATACAACAAAAACTAAATATAAAATGCCTATAAATATTTTTTTGTTTCGGTTGTTACTCATTTTCAATCAACCTTTTTAAATGCACTATTTAAAGCCTAGCTTTTTTACTATTTATTGTTCTTTTGGCTTTCGAGTATACTTTGGTACACTCAAAATTGAACAGCTACTTTTATGAACCAAGTTTATTTATACTCCTTAGAAAGGAGGTGAT
>JAFQQN010000017.1 GCA_017410605.1 Clostridia bacterium | reverse complement strand
GCATACATACAATCTGTCCTTTCCGTGAATGCGTTTACTGAATTATAGCATTTCAATTATGAAAAATCTCGTTTTTCATCTATTCGGTTCTATTTCTTATGTAAGCGGTAATCCTGTTGATACATTGCGTTTACGACACCTGATTGTCGTAATTTCCAAGGTCTGTTAACTGCTCATTTGTCGTAAATCTGTCGTAAACCACATTTTTGAGCAACATTTTAGATTAACAAAATGCCGCAAACGCTGTCAAATAAGCGTTTGCGGCTTAATTTTACTCTGAAAGTGGCTTCATTGTGGGGAAGAGCAAAACATCCCTGATAGATGCACTATCGGTAAGAAGCATTACAAGGCGGTCGATACCAAAACCAAGGCCGCCTGTTGGGGGCATACCGTATTCCAAAGCGGTTACATAGTCGTAATCAACCTCGGCCTTAGAGTCGGGCTCTTCGGCAAGCTTTGCTTCAACCTGTTTTTCAAAGCGCTCTTTCTGGTCAATGGGGTCATTAAGCTCACTAAAGGCATTACCAAATTCTGTAGCGTTAATAAAATATTCAAAACGCTCAGTAAAGGCAGGGTCTTCCGGCTTACGCTTAGCAAGAGGGCTATTTTCAACAGGGTAGTCGTAAATAAATGTGGGTTGAATAAGTTTTTCTTCAACAAAAGCATCAAAAAGCTCAACCAAAACGGTACCCTTGGTAGCGTTGGTCGGAACCTCAACATGCATTTTCTTTGCACATTCTCTAGCAGCTTCGTCGCTATCCCAATCATAATAGTCACAGCCGGAATACTTTTTAACGGCCTCAACCATTGTAAGGCGTTCCCAATGGCCCATATCAATTTCTTTTCCCTGATATGTTATAACCTTGCTTCCGCAGATTTTTTCTGCAAGACCTTTATATAGCTCTTCAACCAGGTCCATCATACCCTGATAATCGGTAAAGGCCTGATAAAGCTCAACTGTTGTAAACTCAGGGTTATGCTTAGTATCCATACCCTCGTTACGGAAAATGCGGCCAACCTCATAAACGCGGTGCATTCCGCCAACAATAAGGCGCTTTAAGTAAAGCTCGGTTTCAATACGAAGATACATATCCATATCTAAGGTATTGTGATGAGTTTTAAAATGACGGGCGGCGGCGCCAATTTCAATAGGCACCAAAATTGGCGTATCAACCTCTAAAAAACCCTTATTATCAAGATAATTTCTTACCTCTTTTATAATTTGAGAACGCTTTGTGAAAACATCTCGAACCTCGGGGTTAACAATAAGGTCAACATAGCGCTGACGGTATCTTGTATCGGTATCTTTAAGGCCGTGGAACTTTTCGGGCAGTGGCAGTAGAGATTTGCTCAGCAGCTGTAACCCCTCTGCATGAACTGAAATTTCCTCGGTTTTGGTTTTGAAAACAAAGCCCTCAAAACCAATAATATCACCAATATCATACTTTTTAAAGGCGGCATATTCTTCCTCGCCAACATCGTCACGGCGAACATAAACCTGAATATTGCCCTTACTGTCCTGAATATTGCAGAAGCTGGCCTTACCCATAATGCGGCGGCTCATCATACGGCCTGCAATTCGAACCTTTTTGCCCTCTAAGGTTTCAAAATTCTCTTTTACCTGTGTAGTATAACTGTCAAAATCAAACTTGGTTATTTCAAAAGGGTCTTTACCGTTTGCCTTCATATCGGCAAGTTTTTCGCGGCGAACCCTTAAAATTTCGTTTAAATCTTCTTCTGTTTGTACTACAGCTTGGTTTTGATTATTTTCAGCCATTTTTAATTTTCCTTCCAAACGGGATTTTACTGTCTTTCTATAGCTACAATTTTATAAGAGGCTTTGCCGTCGGGCAGTTCAACCTCAACTGTCTGCTTCACTGAATGACCCATAAGAGCCTTTCCAACAGGGGATTCATCAGAAATTTTATCCTCAAGGGGGTCAGCCTCGGCAGAACCAACAATAGAAAAGGTGTATTCCTCTTTTGTTGCAGTATCTTTAATTGTTACCTTAACACCAATAACAACCTTGTCGGTATTAATTTCGTCTTCAGAAATAATTTCATAGTTTTTGAGCATAGCCTCAAGCTCTACAATACGAGCCTCTATTTTGGCTTGTTCATTTTTAGCATCGTCATATTCACTGTTTTCTGAAAGGTCACCATAGCCACGAGCAACCTTAATGCGCTCTGCAATATCCTTACGGCCATTGGTTTTTAAGTCTTCAAGTTCCTCCTGATGCTTTTTGAGGCCCTCTTCTGTAAATTTATAAATTTTAGCCATAATAATCTATTTCCTTTCTTTTTATGCAAACGAAAAGAAAACAAACGAACTTTTCCGTTTGCTTTAGGTAAAAACATATTATTTATATTATAATAATGTTTATTCCCCTTGTCAAGATTTTATTTTAAAGTATAGAAATTATGACTGATATATGATAGAATTAATTAACCTTTAGAAGGAGGTGCGTTATGGGATATTATTCAGCTAACGATTATTTTAAAAATCTTTTTGGGTCTAAGGTTTATAAAATAACCCTAAAGGGCGGAATGAACTGTCCTAACCGTGACGGTACTTTAGATACCAGGGGCTGTATTTTTTGCAGTCCGTCCGGTTCGGGGGATTTTGCCTTGCCCTTTGACGGAAATATAACTGAGATTTTAGAAGAATATAGCGAAAAGCTTAAGTCTAAAGCGAAAATTAATAAATTCATCTCTTATTTTCAAGACTATTGTAATACCTATAACACACCAAAAAAATTAGAAGAACTTTATCTTAGTGCTATAGACGACCCACGAATTGTAGGGCTTTCAATTGCTACCAGACCCGACCTTTTACCAAAAGATATTTTAACAGTATTAGATAAACTCAATCGCATTAAGCCAGTTTTTGTTGAATTGGGACTTCAGACCATTCACCCACAAACAGCAAAATATATAAGGAGAGGCTATGAACTTTCGGTTTATGACAAAGCTGTTAAAGACTTAAACAGCCTTGACATTAGGGTTATTACTCACCAGATTTTAGGCTTACCGGGTGAAACAAAAGAAATGATGTGGCAGACAACTAGTTACATAGGGAAAAGTGGCGTTTCAGGAATAAAATTCCACCTACTTCACGTTATCAAAGGCACCGACCTTGAAAAAGACTACCTGGACGGGTTATTTAACACACTAGACCTTAATGAATATATTGACATTTTAGAGGGGTGTATTCAGCGAATACCACCCCAAATGGCCATACACCGTCTAACCGGCGATGGCGCCAAGAAAAACCTTATAGCCCCTCTTTACAGTGGAAACAAAAAAATGGTTTTAAACGAAATAAACCGCAGACTTAAAGCCGACGGCATTGTTCAGGGCAAACTATTTTTCTAAAGACAAGCTTTCAAACCCGTCAATAGGAATAATTTTATTAAAAAGGCAGGTATGCTTAGGGGTTATTCTTCTGTCTTCGTGGAGAGAACCGAAATACCATTGCTTATAATTACAGTACCTCCCGATTTCTTCTAAATAACCATTAAGCTTGTTAACGTGGTCGGCATTACCTTTTCTAAGAAGCATTGAGCTTTTTACCAACGATGGCGGTTCATGGGTAATAATATAATCTATTTCGCCTTCACACTCATCTAAGGTTTCGGCACCTCTTGCCATCTCTTCGGGAGAGGGCAGTTCGTTTCGCCACCAACGCTGCTGCTCCTGTCTAATATCCTTATCTTCACTCTCGCCGCCGCCAAAGGTAAAAATGCGTGTACCGTTAATGTTATATATTTCACCACGCATAAGGTGAAATAGGTTGCCGCTTATACGGTGAACATAGCCACCCTTCCAAACAGTTTTTCTTGCCTTATTTATAATTTCAAAATTTTCGTGGCAGCCGTCTAAAAAACAGACCGTAAATTTTCGGCTTCCTAAATATTTAAGTGTGCTTTTCTCTCTTTCAGAATTATCCCACACAAAACCAAAGTCGCCGCAAATAATAAGCACATCATTAGCCTTTAGCTTTCGCCACTCTTTATCGTAAAGCCTGGATTCTTCTCCGTGCATATCCCCTGTTACATAAATCATTTAAACACACCTTTTAAAAATTTAAAATAACACTTTAAAATTTTGTTGTTTTAATGTATAATACTAGTATACAATATATTTGGAGAAATTGCTATGGTAAAAAAGCTATTTTGCATATTATTTTGTTTTTTTATAATTTTTTCTTCTGCCTTTACTGTAAGCGCCTATACACCATCTGACTTTACTGTGGCGGCAGAGGGTGTTCTTTTTGCTAATTTTGACACCGATACCATTATATATGAAAAGAACTCTGATAAGCGGCTATACCCAGCTTCTCTTACCAAAATTATGACTGCGGCAGTAGTGTTAGATGAATGTGCCGACCCTAAAAACACCAAGGTAACAGTAAATGAGGGTGCCCTGTTGCCCTTGCTTGGAACCGGTTCTTCTGTTTTTAATTTGGTAGAGGGTGAAGAGCTTAGTGCCCTCGACCTTCTTTATATAACACTTGTACACTCAGCAAATGATGCCGCCAATGCCTTGGCGCTACACTTTGGCGGTGGAAGCATCTCGGACTTTATTTCTAAAATGAACCAAAAGGCTACCGACCTTGGTATGGCCAACAGCCACTTTGTTAATGCCCATGGGCTTCATAACGAAAACCACTATACAACCCCTAAGGATATGTATATTTTAACAAAGTATATGCTTAAAAATGAGCTGTTTAAAGAAATTGTTGGCACTGTTCGTTATACCGTCCCCGAAAACAACAAAAGCAAATCCCGTATTGCCGTAAGTACAATATATCTTCAAGACCCCAATGCCCCCAATCAGGATTATTACTATCCATATGCCAGTGGTGTTAAAACAGGTTATACCGACGAAGCCGGTAAATGTTTAATTTCTACCGCAACCAAAAACGGCACCACCTATATTTGTGTTTTAATGAACTCTCCCGTATACAACTCTGCCGGTGGCGCCGCCGGTTTTCAGTTTACCGATTCAAAGGCTCTTTATATGTGGGCCTATGACACATTTGAATATCGCGAGGTTTATAACAGCAGTACCCCTGTTGGGGAATGTCCCGTAGAGCTTGGAAAGGATGCCGACCATGTTCCGGTAGTTTTAGAAAAGCCGGTAAATGCCATTCTTCCCAAAGATGCTGATAATTCTACTGTTAAAATTGAATTGGATTTTTCCTCCACCCCCGCTACCGCGCCAATTAAAAGCGGTCAGCAGCTTGGGGTAGCAACCGTAAAATACGGCGGAGAAGAACTGGCCACCGTTAAGGTGGTGGCAATGACCGATGTTGAAAAAAGTAATGCTCTTGCCTTTGTTAAATTTTTTACCGACCTTTTTTCCAGCAATGTATTTATTGCTATAATTATAATAATTGCCGTACTTATTTTTGCCTTTATAATTTATTGCGCCTGGCTTAATCGTCGCCGCAAAAAGCGTAGAAGAAGACGCAGAAGATATTAATTAAAGATTGCCCCGATTATATAATCGGGGTGATTTTTTTGCCGAAAATACTGCAAATATATTAATTTTTTGTCAAAGGTCAGAGAAAGTCAAAAAAATTCATAAAATATTTATAATTAACCTATTGACAAAGAGGGTCAAAGGTGGTAAATTATAATACAGTTAGCACTCAAAGAGTTAGAGTGCTAAACCGAAAAGGAGATGATAAGGTTGGAGCTAACGCCCAGAAAAAAGATTATTCTTTCTGAAATTGTTAAAGCTCACATAGCTTTAGGCGAACCGGTTGGCTCTAAGCTTTTAGCCCAAAGCACCAACCTTGGGCTGTCTTCAGCAACACTTCGTAATGAGATGAGCGATTTATGTGAAATGGGCTTTTTAGAGCAGCCCCATACCTCTGCCGGGCGCGTTCCCACCGCAGCAGGTTATCGCCTTTATGTTACCGGTCTTTTAGGTAACGAAAATCTTTCAGAGCCTATGAAGACTTCTATTGACAATGTTATTGAAAGGGTTGCTAAAGACCCTGAAAACATAACATCCCTTGCCGGCCAGGCTTTGTCAGATCTTACAGGCTTTCCGGCCGTTTCCCTAACCATTCCCGAAGCCGGTGCCTATGTTAAAAGGGTTGAGCTTCTTCCAATGGGAAGGCGAAGCGCACTTTTAGTTTTGCTTACCTCTGACGGTGTTGCAAGAAGCCGTATGTGCCGCACAGCAGAAGATTTAAACCGCTCTGCCTTGGCCATTTTTGACCGCCTTGTTGCGACCGATGTTATAGGTGCCAGCCTTTCCGATTTTACGGGAGGTTTTTTGCAAAACATTGTTGCAAAAGCAGGAAGCTTTGCTATAACTCTTCTTCCGCTTTTTTCACTTCTTTTTGAAATGATAGATAATGTTTGCCAAAGTCAGCTTGATTTAAAGGGTGAAGGCAACATTTATGCGCATTATAATAAAGAAAGCGATGCCAGAAGAATTGTAGAATTTATTTCCAGGCGGGACACAATTCTTTCAATCCTTTCTGAAATACCCGACCCCGTTAGCGTTGTTTTCGGTGACGAAAGCGGTATAGATGCCCTTAAGCCCTCAAGTATGGTGGTTGCAAAGTTTGGGGGCGGTGAAAACCGTGTAGGAAGAATAGGTGTTATAGGCCCTACAAGAATGGCCTATGAAGAGCTTATTCCAAGCATTAGCTATTTTGCCAAACAGCTTGGCAAGGTTTTAGAGCAATCTCTTCACGACCTGGATGACTAGTTATAAATAGTAAGCTTTCTGTGCAATTCACAGAATCGGAAAGGATATAATTATATGAGTGACGAAGTAAAAAACACAGCTACGCAGACAGATGAGGAAAATATTTCAGAGGCTGAGGTTAACCAAAAAACAGAAAAAAGCGAAAAAACTTCTAAGGCAAAAAAGCCGAAGGTAAATGCAGAGGCTGAAAAGCTTAAAGGCGAACTCGAAGCACAAAAAGAGCTGTTAATGAGAACAGCAGCGGAGTTTGATAACTTTAAAAAGCGCACCGAAAGAGAAAAGCTTCATACCGCCGAATATGCAAAGGCATCAATTGTTAAAGAGCTTCTTCCGGTTTTAGATAATGCCGCAAGAGCATTGGCTGTAGACCCAAACTCCCCCGATTATGCAAAGGGAATTGAAATGATAGTTAAACAAATGCGAGGTTTGGTTGACAGTCTTGGCCTTGTAGAGTTAGCCGAAGTGGGAGATTCATTTGACCCGCAAATTCACGAAGCTGTAATGCATATTGAAGACCAAGAAAAAGGCGAAAACGAAATAACACAGGTTTTACAACAAGGCTATAAACTGGGCGATACTATTATCCGCCCTGCAATGGTTCAGGTTGCAAACTAAACATTATACTCTCAGTTGGTTCCACAATTTAGGTATCAAAATTAGTAAATTGTGAAATAATATAAAACAGTACATTTAATTTGGAGGAAAAATATTATGGGAAAAATTATTGGTATTGACCTTGGTACAACAAACTCTTGCGTTGCCGTTATGGAAGGCGGCGAAGCAGTTGTTATTGCAAATGCCGAGGGCGGAAGAACAACCCCTTCTGTTGTGGCTTTTTCTAAAACAGGAGAGCGTATGGTAGGTCAGGTTGCAAAGCGTCAGGCTATTACAAACCCCGACCGTACAATTAGCTCTATTAAAAGAGAAATGGGCTCTGCCTACACCGTTAGCATTGACGACAAAAAGTACACCCCTCAAGAGATTTCTGCTATTATTCTTTCTAAGCTTAAGGCAGATGCAGAAAGCTACCTTGGTACAACAGTTAGCGAAGCAGTTATTACTGTTCCTGCTTACTTTACCGATGCTCAGCGTCAGGCAACTAAGGATGCCGGTAAAATTGCCGGTCTTGATGTTAAGAGAATCATCAACGAGCCTACAGCCGCTGCTCTTGCTTATAGCGTAGACAAGGAAGATGACCAAAAGGTTATGGTTTATGACCTTGGCGGCGGTACCTTCGACGTTTCTATTATTGAAATGGGCGACGGAGTTCAAGAGGTTCTTGCAACTGCAGGTAACAACCGTCTTGGCGGTGACGACTTTGACAAGCGCATTATGGACTTTATTATAGCTACCTTTAAAAACGAACAGGGCATTGACCTTTCTAACGACAAAATGGCTATGCAGAGAATTAAAGAGGCTGCAGAAAAGGCTAAAATTGACCTTTCAGGAATGACCAGCACAGACATTAATCTTCCCTTTATTACTGCCGATGCAACAGGTCCTAAGCATTTTGAAACAACCCTTACCCGTGCAAAGTTTAACGAGCTTACCGGCGACCTTGTAGAGGCTACTATGGGTCCGGTTCGTCAGGCACTTTCTGACTCTGGCCTTGATAAGAGCGAAATTAATAAGGTTCTTATGGTTGGTGGCTCCAGCCGTATTCCCGCCGTTCAAGAGGCTGTTAAAAACTTTATTGGCAGTGAGCCTTTCAAGGGCATTAACCCCGACGAGTGTGTTGCTCTTGGTGCCGCTATCCAGGGCGGTGTTCTTGGCGGAGATGTTAAGGGTCTTCTTCTCCTAGACGTTACTCCCCTTTCACTTGGTATTGAAACTATGGGCGGTGTTTCTACAAAGGTTATTGACCGTAACACCACCATTCCTACTAAAAAGAGTCAAATTTTCTCTACAGCCGCTGACGGCCAGACCTCTGTAGAGGTTCACGTTCTTCAGGGTGAGCGCGAATTTGCAAAGGACAATAAAACCTTAGGTGTATTCCACCTTGACGGTATCGCCCCCGCACCTCGCGGTATTCCCCAGATTGAGGTTACCTTTGATATTGATGCCAACGGCATTGTTAATGTTTCTGCTAAAGACCTTGGCACCGGTAAGGAGCAGAAGATAACCATTACTTCTAGCACCAATATGTCTAAGGACGATATTGACAAGGCTGTTGAAGAAGCTGAGCAATATGCCGCCGAGGATAAAAAGCGCCGCGAAGAAATTGACCTTCGCAACGGTGCTGACCAAATGATTTATCAAACCGAAAAGGCTTTGGGTGAGCTTGGTGACAAGGTTTCTGAAGCAGAGAAAACAGAAATTAACGAGGCTGTTAATGCTCTTCGTGAGGCACTTAAAGGCGACAACCTTGACGATATTAAGGCTAAGCAAGAAGCTTTACAACAAAAGTTCTATGCTATAAGCGAAAAGCTTTATAAAGATGCCGCCGCTGCTCAGGGTGCCGCAGGCGCTGACCCCACAGCAAACGGTTCTGCCAATGGCGATAATGTTTATGAGGCTGATTTTAAAGACGCAACAGACGACAATAAATAAAAATTAAATCAATTTTCCAAAACATCTTGCCGGGGATTTCTAAGAAAGATTTCCCCGGCAATGGTTGTATTTTATTTTAATATTTGATTGTTGCCACAGTTTAAATACTAGGAGTGTTTTTCCTTTGAGCGAAAAAAGAGATTATTATGAGGTGCTTGGTGTAGACAAATCTGCAACCGAAGACCAGATAAAAAAGGCCTACCGCCAGGCGGCAAAAAAATATCACCCCGACCTACACCCCGGTGATGCAGAGGCTGAAAAATGCTTTAAAGAAGCGGCCGAGGCTTATGAGGTGCTTTCGGACAGTGAAAAGAAAGCCAGATACGACCAGTTTGGCCATGCCGGTGTAGACCCTAATTTTGGAGCCGGTGGCGGCGGATACGGAGCCGGTGGCTTTGATTTTGGTGACCTTGGTGATATTTTCGGTCAGTTTTTCGGCGGCGGTTTTGGTGGCGGCGGAAGAGCAGCCAACCCCAACGCACCCAGAAAAGGTAACGATATTACGGCAAATGTTGTGCTTTCATTTGAAGAGGCGGCCAAGGGTTGTAAAAAGACAATTCGCGTAAACCGAATTCATACCTGTGATGAGTGTCACGGAAGTGGTTCTGCAAAGGGAAGCGAAACAAAAACCTGTAATGCCTGTCACGGTACAGGCCGTATAAACATAACCCAACGCACCCCATTTGGTGCAATGCAAAGTCAGCGCACCTGTGACCGTTGCGGCGGCAAGGGTAAAATAATTGTTAACCCCTGTAAGGCTTGTGACGGCAAGGGCAGAATAAGAAAGAGCGTTGAGCAATCCTTTGATATTCCCGCCGGAATTGATGACGGACAGGTAATTAATCTAAGAGGTGGCGGTGACCACGGCATTAACGGCGGCCCGGCCGGTGATCTTAGAATTGGTGTTTCGGTTCGTCCTCACCCAATTTTTGAGCGTGACGGATTTGATGTTTTCTGTGAAATTCCCATAACCTTTGCTCAGGCGGCCCTTGGAGCTGAAATAACCGTTCCCACCCTTGATGGCAAGGTTAAATTTACAATTCACGAGGGAACACAACCCGGTGATGAGTTTAAACTTAGGGGTAAAGGTATTCAGCGTCTTAATTATTCAGGCAAAGGCGACCAATATGTTAAGGTTGTTTTAGAAGTTCCAAAAAATCTTTCTTCAAAGCAGAAAGACCTTATTAAAGAATTTGACGCGTCTACCTCAGATAATAACTACAAAGGCAGAAAGTCTTTCTTAGATAAAATTAAAGATTTATTTGATTAAGAAAAGAGCAAACGGCTTAATAACCGTTTGCTCTTTTTACAAACTTAAAATACTTTCTGTATTTTCCTCAGAATACTCTATCTCGGCCGAAAAGCTTCTGCAAAGCTCTATAAAATTTTTAATGGCAAAATTATCATTATATGTAAGCTGTGCTGCAGTAAGCAACCTTATTAAATATGTACAATAAAAAGAAAGGGCTGCCCTTTGTGT
This sequence comes from Clostridia bacterium, assembly GCA_017410605.1. GTDB lineage: Bacteria > Bacillota > Clostridia > Oscillospirales > Acutalibacteraceae > UMGS1279. The sequence continues at coordinate 144,213 of JAFQQN010000017.1, read as the reverse complement.
AAATTTACCGTCATAAAGGCCGTCCGCCGTATGGCGGTAAATAAAATAAACCAATAGTCTTGAAAAATATTTTTCATAACTACTCAAATCAACCGCATTAAGCTTTTCTGACTGCACCTGTGCCAGAGTAAGATATTTCTCCCAAGCCGGGTCAAGGCGCTCAAGTTGGCTTAAAAAATCTACCCACCCTAAAATATCTCTTCGAAGAAATTTATAATCATAAGTATCTTCAAACTTTTTAAGCTTTTCTTCAAAGGAAAGAGTTTCTTCTTGGGCTAAATCTATTAGGCTTTGTCTAAAAGAAAAAAACGCCGCCTCCTCCTTTGTTACTAAAGGCTCACCCTCTTTTGAGATTAGAGAAAAAGGCTTTTCAAAGGTAAGTATAATTCTTGCCGCTTCTTCACAGCAAAGCCCCAACCCAAATTCAAAAAAGGTGGAATAGTCGTTTCTAAACCTTGGGTGGTCATTACATATTTGGCAAAGAGCGTCTTCGCCCAATGTGGTTATGATGTCGCAAAGACCATTATCATTTAAAAAAGGGCATCTATCATTTGATTTCAACTTAAAATGAGGTGCCCCCTCTTGGTATATACTTTGTCGTAACCTTTCACCAAAATCGCCGTCAACACTGTTGTAGAAATCAAGGGTGCGGTCATCAATATCAATTTCCCACCCTATACAGCAATTGTGCTTACAGCGGTGAGCAATACAGTTAAATTTTTTATAATATTCAGGGTACAAAACCATACTGCTCACCTCACATTTTTAAATAATTTATTTTTTCGCCGATGCAACAATAATTTGTGCCGCTGTTTTAGCCCAGAAATCATTGGCATGATTAATATTGTTGGAAAGATAATCCTCTGCATCTTTGGAGTTCGTAATGTTATCCCACTCGGTTGTGGTTTTTGCAACAATAGTATTCTCTGTGCCAACTGCAATATCCTCAAGCACCTGCTCTAACACTAACATATTATCGTGATAATCACCGTAAATGTAGGTTTTTTCGTTGTTAATCTTACCTGCAATCAAAACTATAACCGCATTTGGATAGAGTTTTCTGAAGTCATTAGTAATACTTGTAAGAGAAGTGCGATAGCTTTCAGGTGCAGTTCTTGGGTCGTTGCCCGAAAACTCAACATAAATAATATCGGGTGTTACGGTTTTACCATAAAATTTGTTCATTGCTTCTACGCGGTTTAAAAGCTCTCTGGCACCCCAAGCTGCACCGGTACCACCACAGGCAATATTATAATAATTTATATTATTGCCATTGCCGTAATCCTTAACAAGCTTGGCGGTTGCCTGTTCAAAAAAGGTAGGGGCAGATATGCCGTATCCCCTTTCCTTTCTTAAGATAACCTTATAATCTCCTGTTTCTGCATCTGGGGATTTGCTAAATATTTCGTAGACAACATTAGCACCTGTGGAGCAACAGCCTGTTGCGACAGAATCGCCGTAAACCAACACATTAATTTCCTCTTTTGCATTAAGCTTGTCATAGAAATTCTTCATCTTATGGGACTGATTTTTCGGAATATGCGGCAGATAACCCTCTTCGCCTAAATCCTTCCAGGTTTTAGAATGTTTATATGTAACATAAACTGTGTGTTTTTCATGGTAAGGGTCAAATATTAAATAAAGACCATTTTTATCGTCGGTGGTATAGTATCCGGCAGTAGAAAGTTTTCCATATTTAGCCAAAGCAGGGTCGAAATACTCGTCCTCCGCTTTTTGAGAAACTATAAACGGGCCTGTCCAAATTGGGCATTTGCCACCCTCAATCCAAACTAGTTTACCATCTTTAACATCGAAGTCTACACCCTTAACATACCAAATATTAAGGTCACAGTTGCGAACCGAAATAACATCGTCTATAGGATAAAGGAGCTTCTTTGTGGTTTGCACTGTGCCATCGGTAGTGTTAGCAAACATAACGGCCTCGTGATAAACTGTGTCGCCCTCCCAAATATTCTTCATAAAAACTTCTTCGTTATATTTGGTTAAATCTTCCCCGTTAAGACCGACGCCGGGAAGATGCGTTAGCGTGGGGGATATGCCATCAGCATTAACAGAAAGTTCTGCACCCTCTCTAACGGTTATTGTATACACGCCATTAACAGGCAAAATTGCTTCATTATCATATACAACAACCGGTGTGACTTTTTTATCACAAGCAGCCACGAAGTTCAGTGCTTCACCGATAACTGCTTCACTGAATGAATTTGCTTCATCAATTGCTTCAAGTCTGATTGTTTCAGTAAAATATTTAACCGATAAATTAACTGTTTTCTGGTTTTCCATAACAAAACTCCTTTAAGGTCTTATTTATCAAAGCAATTTTAACACATTCCACCTAAAATTGGAATAGTAAAAACAAAGATATTTAAAAAAATCCGACATTCTTTCGAATGTCGGATTAATAATTTGCTATTAATTATACCAACTCGATGATAGCCATTTCAGCTGCATCTCCGCGACGAGGGCCAATCTTAACGATACGGCAGTATCCGCCGTTTCTATCGCTATACTTAGGAGCAATTTCGTTGTAAAGCTTGTTTACAACTGCTTCCTTAGTGATAAATGCCATCGCCTGACGTTTGCTGTGAAGCGAACTATCTTTTGCGAGTGTAATATATTTCTCGGTCATTGCGCGAACTTCCTGAGCGCGAGTAACTGTGGTTTCAATCTTACCGTTTTCAAGCAAGAAAGTTACCATTGCTCTGAGCATTGCTGTTCTGTGGTCAGAAGTTCTACCGAGCTTTCTGGTACCGGCCATTAATATTCACTCCTTACTGGTGATGAAAAATAATTATTCTTCGTTACGGCTGAGGGTAAAACCAAGCGAATGAAGCTTAGCAATAACCTCCTCCAAAGACTTGCGACCAAGGTTGCGAACCTTCATCATTTCTTCCTCTGATTTACTGATAAGATCTTCAACAGTATTAATTCCTGCACGCTTTAAGCAGTTGAAGCTTCTTACAGAAAGATCCAACTCCTCAATAGTCATTTCAAGAACCTTTTCCTTACTGCTGTCACCCTTTTCAACCATAATCTCTACATCGTTGTTTTCCTCTGCAAGGTCAACAAAGAGCTTAAGGTGCTCGGTGAGAATCTTAGCAGACAGCGAAACTGCTTCTTTAGCAGTTATAACGCCATTTGTCCAAACTTCAAGAGTAAGACAATTATAATCGGTAACCTGTTCTTTACGGGTATTTTCTACATCAACCTTAACCCTCTTAACAGGATGATAGATACTGTCTACAGGAATAAGACCAGCTATCATCTGTGCAGGCTTGTTTGCCTCAGCGGGAACATAGCCGTGACCCTTATCAAGAACAATTTCCATAAAGAGCTTACCGCCCTCGCAAACTGTAGCAATATAAAGGTCGGGGTTTAAGATTTCAACCTCTGAATCGGTTTTAATAGAAGCACCTGTAACAACACAGGGGCCTTCGGCCTCAATGTAAACGGTTTTAGGACCGTTACTGTGAAGCTTTGCTGTAAGTCCCTTAATATTAAGAATAATTTCGGTAACCTCTTCTTTTACGCCTTCAATAGTTGAAAACTCGTGAAGAACACCGTCTATCTTAACCGAGGTAACAGCAACACCCGGAATAGAAGACAGGAGTACCCTGCGAAGGCCGTTACCAAGTGTAGTACCATATCCGCTTTGAAGCGGTTTGAAGGTAAACTTTCCGTAATTACCGTCATTGGAAATGTCAACAGCCTCAAGTGTGGGCTTTTCAATTTCTATCATTAAAAGCTCCATTTCTCCGCACTGGGTGGATTTGTAGCAGCTCTGCTGTAGAGTGCGGTAAGCAGCAGAGCAACCAAAAGCAAATCAAGCTTACTTAGAATAGAATTCGACGATAAGCTGCTCTTCAACAGGAGCGTCGATTTGATCGCGGTTGGGAAGATTTACAATCTTAGCCTCAAAAGCATCACGGTTCACATCAATCCACTGGGGAACGGGATGAGCCGAATTAGCTTCAACAACAGCTTTAATCTTATCGAGGCCTCTGCTCTTTTCGCAAACAGTAACTACATCGCCTGCGCGAAGAAGATAAGAAGCAATGTCAACTCTGTGGCCGTTAACTTCAAAATGACCGTGACCTACCAACTGTTTAGCTTCTGCTCTGGAAGAAGCAAAGCCAACACGGTAAACAACGTTATCTAAACGGCTTTCAAGAATTCTTAAAAGATTGTCACCGGTAACGCCAGTTTTGCGCTCGGCAATCTCAAAATAGTGATGGAACTGTCCTTCCTGGACACCATAGAAACGTCTAGCTTTCTGTTTTGCACGAAGCTGAAGACCGTATTCTGAAACCTTTTTACGTCCCTGACCATGTTGGCCGGGTGCGTATGCTCTTTGGTTAATAGAGCACTTTTCTGAGTAGCAGCGTTCGCCCTTGAGGAACAACTTTTGACCCTCGCGACGGCAAAGTCTGCAAACTGCTCCAGTATATCTAGCCATCTAATACACCTCCGATAATCGCTTATACACGTCTTCTTTTAGGCGGACGGCAGCCATTGTGAGGAATAGGGGTAACATCTTTAATCATGCTAACCTCAAGTCCTGCAGCCTGCAATGCACGGATTGCGGCTTCACGGCCTGCGCCGGGGCCCTTAACGTATACTTCAACAGATTTGAGTCCATGCTCCATAGCAGCTTTAGCAGCTGTTTCAGCAGCACTCTGTGCAGCAAAAGGAGTGGATTTTCTGGAGCCTCTGAATCCAAGTTCACCTGCAGAAGCCCACGACAAAGCATTACCCTGTACATCGGTAATGGTTACAATCGTGTTATTGAAGGTTGACTGGATATGGGCAGCACCGCGTTCAATATTCTTCTTCTCGCGGCGTCTGCGGGTGGAAACTGTTTTATTACCCTTAGTAGCCATATTTTCTCCTCCTGCTTACTTCTTCTTGTTAGCTATTGTCTTCTTGGGTCCCTTACGGGTACGAGCGTTTGTTTTAGAACGCTGACCGCGAACAGGAAGTCCCTTGCGATGACGAAGACCGCGATAGCTACCAATTTCAATAAGTCTTTTAATATCAAATGCAACTGAGCGACGACGGTCACCCTCAACCTCGAGGTTTTTATCAATATACTCACGAAGTTTGGAAACATCGTCCTCTGTAAGATCCTTTACTCGAACATCAGGGTCAACGCCTGTGTCTGCAAGGATTTTTTTGGATGTTGTAAGACCGATTCCGTAGATATAGGTAAGACCGATTTCTACCCTTTTCTCTCTAGGAAGATCAACACCGGCAATACGTGCCATTTATCAATGCACCTCACATTCATTTCTGCGCCGGATTAACCCTGACGCTGCTTGTGTTTGGGATTCTCACAGATAACCATGATTTTTCCCTTACGCTTAATAATCTTGCACTTTTCGCAAATTTTCTTTACAGAAGGTCTAACTTTCATTGGGATTTGCCTCCTTTTTTCTTGAACGCTTACTTGGAACGCCAGGTAATGCGTCCTCTTGTCAAATCGTACGGTGACATTTCAACCGTAACCTTGTCACCGGGAAGAATACGAATGTAGTTCATTCGAAGTTTTCCCGAAATGTGTGCCAAAATTGTGTGTCCGCCTTGAATTTCAACCTTGAACATTGCGTTAGGCATTGCTTCAAGAACGGTGCCCTCAATTTCTATCATATCTTCTTTAGACATAAACTTACCCCTCTTTGAATTCATCATTTTCTAAGGCTTCACGAAGACTTTTTCGTGCCGCCCTATTAGTTGCGAAGTTTTCTTCACTCAGACAATGTTTGGTAGCACTAATATGCTTTGGGTTTTTTCGTTTCGGCCTTTGAACCGGTCGTTCTTTACCGTCAACAACATATATGCTGTTTTCAGTTTTTTCGACTACAACGAAAGGCTTTCCACTATCCCGTCCGGCTATTGAATACACAATTTGTCCTATTTTCACTAAGACACACCTCCGCTAGTCGGCAACCGTCATAATCTGCGGTCCGTCCGGCGTAATTGCTACCGTGTGTTCAAAATGTGCGGACAATGAATTGTCCAATGTAACTACCGTCCAGTTGTCTGCCAAAGTACGAACACCTGCCTTGCCCATATTAATCATAGGCTCTATTGCAAGGGTCATACCGGGAACCAGACGAATTCCTCTTCCCGGGGTTCCAAAATTGGGGACCTCCGGTGCTTCATGTAGGCTCGTACCTATTCCGTGTCCCACAAACTGTCGAACCACCGAATAACCACGCGCCTCAACATACGACTGTATAGCGCTGGAAATATCACCGATTCTACCGCCGTGACGTGCCTTTTTGATGCCCTCGTAAAGGCTTTCTCTGGTTACGTCCATCAGCCGCTTTGCCTCAGGCGAAATATCACCTGCCGCAAAAGTGGCGGCATTATCGCCGTGAAATCCCTCAAAGACTGCGCCTAAATCAACACTGACTATGTCGCCCTCTTTGATTTTACGCTTACCGGGTATGCCGTGAATTACCTCGTTATTTATAGATATACAGGCGGTGGCCGGATAGCCATTGTAATTTTTAAAGTTGGGTTTTGCACCCTGACTTAAAATATACTCTTCGGCTAACCGGTCAAGCTCGGCCGTTGTAACGCCCGGCTCAACCGCACTGCCTATCAGCTTTAAAGCTCCGGCCGATATTCTACAAGCTTCTTTCATAATTTTAAGCTCGCGGCCGGTTTTGAGAATAACCATACCTAAATACCTAAGGTCTGGAAAACAAGAGCTGTTGTGTCAGAAAGTTCTTCCTGACCTTCTACAGTCTTAAGCTTTCCTGTTTTTGCATAATAGCCCTTTAAAGGCTCGGTCTGCTCGTGATAAACGTTCAGACGGTCGAGAACTGTTTCGGGGGCATCATCCTTACGGCAAACAAGTGCGCCGCCGCAAGCATTGCAAACACCCTCAACATTGGGCTTTTTGTATTCAAGATGATAACTGGCGCCACACTTTTCGCAAACGCGACGACCAGACATTCTCTTAACAATTTTCTCATCAGCAACCTCAATTGATAAAACAGTATCAATGTCAATACCCATATTATCAAGAGCCTCTGCCTGAGGAATTGTTCTTGGGAAGCCGTCCAAAATAAAACCATTTACACAGTCTTTTTCTGCAAGGCGTTCCTTAATTATTCCAATAACAACCTCATCAGGAACAAGATTACCTGCATCTACAAAAGATTTAGCCTTCTGTCCCATTTCGGTACCATTCTTCATTGCTTCACGAATCATATTACCGGTAGAGATTGTAGGGATGTTCAACCTTTCACAAATAAGCTCAGCTTGTGTGCCCTTACCTGCTCCGGGTGCACCTAAAAGAATAAGTTTCATATTCATACTCCTAATTATCAATCAAGGAAGCCCTTGTAATGACGCATCATCATCTGAGATTCAAGGTTCTGAACAGTATCAAGAGCAACACCAACCATAATGAGTACCGAAGTACCACCAATGGAAATGTTCATGCCGCCAAGGTTTCCTATAAATATAGGAAGAATTGCGATAACACTAAGGAACAAAGCGCCCATAAGTGTGATTCTGGAAAGAATCTTAGAAATAAAATCAGATGTAGTTTTACCGGGTCTGATACCGGGAATTGCGCCGCCGTTTTTACGTAAGTTATTAGCCATTTCTACAGGATTGTACTGAATGGTTGTATAGAAATACGCAAAAGCAATAATAAGAATGAAGTAAAGAATTGCATAGAAGGTTCCCTGAGTGCTGAAAAGTCCTAAAAACTTATAAAGAGAAGTTCCGGGCTTTACAAGAAACTCAAAGGAAAGCAACATTGTGGGCAGCATAAGGATTGAACTTGCAAAAATAACGGGGAGAACACCAGACATATTTACCTTAATGGGAATATGTGTATTCTGACCGCCATACTGCTTATTGCCTACAACACGTTTTGCATACTGAATAGGAATTCTGCGTTCTGCATTGGTCATCCAAACGATGAAAGCAACGATAAGAATAAATGCAATAACTATACCTATTACTGCAAATTTGTTTGTAGTGCCAAGGTTCCAGTTATAGTAGAGAGCTGCAAATGCGTTGGGACCGCGGGATATAATACCTGCAAAAAGAAGAATTGAGATACCGTTGCCGATGCCCTTAACATCAATTTGCTCGCCAAGCCACATAACAAGAGCAGAACCTGCAGTAAAACAAAGAACAATAACAAAAGCTGCAAAAACAAGTGTGCCACCGCTAACACTAAGACAGTTATTATTCTTCAAATAGAAGAAATATGCTATACCCTGAATAAGGGCAAGAATAACTGTTGTATAACGGGTAATCTGTGCAATTTTCTTTCTTCCCTCTTCGCCTTGCTGAGCAAGTCTTTCAAGGGGCTTGATAGCAACAGAAAGAAGTTGAATTATAATGGAAGAGTTGATGTACGGGGTAACAGACATTGCGAATATTGCACCGTACTCAAGACCGCCACCTGTCAGTATAGACAGATAACCGAAAAACTCGTTAGAGCCGGCCTCTGCCAACTGACGAACCATTTCCGGGTCAACAAAAGGAACCGGAATAACCGAACCTATGCGAAAAACAATAATTACAAAAAATGTGAAAAGGATTTTCTTGCGAAGTTCAGGAACCTTCCAAGCATTTTTAATCGTTTCCAGCATATCAGTTCACCTCGGCTTTTCCGCCGGCAGCCTCGATTTTAGCTTTAGCACTTTCAGAGAAAGCAGCAGCCTTTACAGTAACTGCCTTTGAAAGCTCACCATTACCAAGAATCTTAACGCCATACTCTGCCTTATTAACAAGGCCCTTTGCTCTTAAAGCCTCGGTGTCAACAACTGCATTGTTGTCAAATGCGTTTAAATCGGATACGTTAACAATTGCGTATCTTGTTGCAAAAATGTTATTAAAGCCACGCTTAGGAACGCGTCTTTGAAGAGGCATCTGACCTCCTTCAAAACCGGCGCGCATACCGTGACCGGAACGTGCCTTTTGTCCCTTATGACCTTTACCGGCAGTCTTACCGTTGCCGGAGCCATGACCTCTACCAATGCGCTTTGCTTCTTTTACAGAACCGGGCGCAGGTGACAGTTCATGAATTTTCATAGTCCGCACCTCCTTAGTTACGCTTTAGTTACCTCTACGAGGTGGATAATCTTATTAATTTTGCCCATGGTCTGAGCATTATCGGGTTGAACGGTTTCATCGCCGATTTTCTTAAGACCAAGTGCTTGTGCAGTTAAAATTTGGTTGGATTTGCAGCCAATCAAGCTTTTAACTAATTTTACCTTAAGGCCGGCAGCCTTCTTCTTTGTAGCCATAGTGCTGCTCCTCCTTAACCAATAATTTCTTTAACACTCTTGCCGCGAGTTGCTGCAACTTCCTCTGCGCTTCTGAGAGAAGCCAGACCGGAAATGGTTGCACGAACTACGTTGCAAGGATTGTTAGAACGAAGTGCTTTTGTACGGATGTCCTTAATGCCTACAGTTTCAAGTACGGCACGAACTGGACCACCCGCGATAACGCCGGTACCGGGAGCAGCCGGCTTAAGCAGAACTCTGCCTGCACCGAAAGCGCCGATAACCTCGTGGGGGATTGTTGTGCCCTTGAGAGCAACCTTAATAAGGTTCTTCTTGGCATCTTCAATACCCTTGCGGATAGCATCCGGAACTTCACCTGCTTTACCAAGACCGAAGCCTACGATACCGTTGCCGTCACCGACAACAACCAAAGCGGAGAACTTCATAATACGTCCACCCTTAACGGTTTTGGAAACGCGGTTTATAGCGACTACGCGCTCTTGTAAATCCAATGTTGTTGCATCAATACCAGTAGCCAAAGTTTACTCCTCCTTCTGTTAGAACTTGAGGCCGCCCTCACGGGCACCTTCGGCAAGCTCCTTAACGCGTCCGTGATAAAGATATCCGCCACGGTCGAAAACAACCTCTTCGATACCCTTTTCAAGTGCACGTTTTGCAATTAACTCGCCAACCTTGCGAGCTTCTTCTTTATTGCCGGTGCTGCCTGCAAATTCCTTCTCAACTGTAGAAGCCGCTGCGAGAGTTACGCCATTTTCATCGTCGATAATCTGGGCGTAAATATTGCTGCTGGAGCGAAACACATTAAGACGCGGACATGCAGCTGTACCGCTAATCTTACCACGAACTCGCTTATGGCGATGAAGACGAGCTTTATTAGTGTCTGTCTTTTTAACCATTTTTTGTTCTCTCCTTTATTAACCCTTTGCGCCCTTACCGGCTTTACCTTCTTTGCGGCGAATGTGTTCATCAACGTACTTGATGCCCTTGCCCTTATATGGCTCGGGAGGACGCTTCTCGCGAACTTCCGCTGCAAACTGACCAACTTTCTGTTTATCAGGACCGGAAATAATAATCTTATTAGGATTGGGAACATCAATTGTAATGCCGTCAATCTCAGGCATAATAACCTGATGAGAAAATCCTAAGTTCATTACAAGGTCCTTACCCTGCTTAGCAACACGGTAACCAACGCCGTTTACATCTAACTCTTTAGAGTAGCCGTTAGCAACGCCTTCAACCATATTAGCAACCAGTGTACGGGTTAAACCGTGAAGAGAGCGATGTTCCTTATTATCAGAAGGACGCTTAACGAGAATCTCGTTGCCCTCAACAGAAATTGCCATATCCTTATGGAGGGTCTGAGTTAAAGTACCCTTTGCACCCTTAACGGTAACAACAGAGCCGTCAACCTTAACTTCAACACCGGCAGGAATTGTGATAGGTTTATTTCCTATTCTTGACATTTCTCACTGCACCTCCTTACCAAACATAAGCGAGTACTTCGCCGCCAACGTTGTTAGCGCGAGCCTGCTTGTCTGTCATAATGCCCTTAGAGGTGGAGAGGATAGCAATGCCAAGACCTTTCATTACCTTAGGCATATCCTCAACGTTAGAATAGATACGCAGACCGGGCTTAGAAATTCTCTTAAGTCCTTTAATAACCTGCGATTTGTTAGGGCCATATTTTAATGTAACACGAATCGTGCCCTGCTTTCCGTCCTCGATGACCTGAAAGCTGCTGATATAACCTTCGTCAAGTAAAATCTGGGCAATAGCCTTTTTTACATTTGAAGCCGGAATATCAACCGACTCATGCTTAGCTGAATTAGCGTTACGAATTCTTGTAAGCATATCAGCAATTGTATCGGTGATTTGCATACCGTCAACCTCCTTTACTGCGCTGGCTTACCAGCTGGCCTTCTTTACACCGGGGATTTCGCCCTTGTATGCCAGTTCTCTGAAACAGATACGGCAAATGCCATATTTACGAAGATAGGCGTGGGGGCGGCCGCAAATCTTGCAGCGATTATAACTTCTGGTAGAAAACTTTGCAGGACGTGCCTGTTTAATTTTCATAGATGTTTTTGCCATTTTTCCTTCTCCTTACTTCGCAAACGGGGCACCCATGAGAGTTAAAAGTTCACGGGCTTCCTCGTCGGTATTAGCGGTAGTAACAAAAATAATGTCCATACCTCTGACCTTATCGATCTTATCATACTCAATTTCAGGGAAAATTAACTGCTCTTTAATACCCATGGAATAGTTACCACGACCATCAAATGAATTGGGGTTAATACCTCTGAAATCTCGAACACGAGGCAGTGCTACATTGAAGAGCCTGTCTATAAATTCATACATTCTCTCGCCACGAAGGGTAACTTTAACGCCGATAGGCATTCCCTCACGCAGTTTGAAGTTTGCAACGGATTTCTTAGCGCGGCAGATAACCGGCTTCTGACCGGTGATCTTGCTAAGGTCTTCCATAATTGCATCAATTGCTTTAGAATTGTCTTTTGCCTCGCCGGCACCTACGTTGATAACAACCTTATCGAGCTTGGGGATCTGCATGACGCTCTTATAGTTGAATTTGTTCATCAGCGCAGGAGCGACATTTGCTTTATAATCGTCCTTAAGCCTTGCCATGTCATTTCCTCCTTACTTAAAAGGTTTCGCCGCACTTTTTACAAACGCGGTCCTTTTTGCCATCAGCGTAAATCTTGTGACCTACACGGGTGGGTTTTCCACACTTAGGGCATACAAGCTGCACCTTAGAAGCGTAGATTGCTGCTTCTGTTTCAATAATACCGGAGGGATCGCCGGCCTTACGGGGCTTAACGTGCTTTTTAACAACGTTGATACCCTCAACAATAACCTTATCCTCTTTAGGACTAACGGCCAGAACCTTACCGGATTTTCCACGATACTTTTCGTTGCCTGTAAGAAGAACAACGGTATCTCCTGTTTTAATGTTCATACGTTCCAACCTCCCATTAGAGTACTTCGGGAGCAAGAGAAAGAATCTTTGTATAGTCCTTCTCACGAAGCTCACGAGCAACCGGTCCAAAGATACGTGTACCACGGGGGTTTTTATCATCACGAATCAGAACTGCTGCGTTTTCGTCAAATCTAATGTAGGTGCCGTCTGCACGACGGATACCTTTGGCTGAACGTACTACAACGGCTTTAACTACATCGCCCTTCTTAACTGTTCCGCCCGGAGCAGCTTTCTTAACGGAAGCTACGATGACGTCGCCAATATTTGCATACCTCCTGCCGGAGCCGCCCAATACTCGAATGCACATAATTTCTTTTGCACCAGTGTTGTCGGCAACCTTGAGGTAACTCTGCTGTTGTATCACAGTGTTTTCCTCCTTAACAAAGAATGTTATTTAGCCTTCTCGATGATTTCAACAAGACGCCATCTCTTATCCTTAGAAAGAGGACGGGTCTCCATCACGAGAACTCTGTCGCCGATATTACACTCGTTATTTTCGTCGTGTGCCTTCAGCTTAACAGTATTCTTAATGATTTTCTTATAGAGCGGATGCTTAACGTTGTCTTCAATGGAAACTACGATAGTTTTATCCATTTTATTGCTAACAACCTTACCAACTCTTGTTTTACGAAGGTTTCTTTCGCTCACAGCTACTTACCTGCCTTTCTTACGAGTTAGCGCTGGTTTCCTGGATTTCACGTTCGCGAAGAACAGTCTTCACTTTAGCAATATCCTTTTTAACAGCGCTGATACGCATGGGGTTTTCGAGCTGATTAATGGCGTTTTGGAAACGCAGACGGAACAATTCTTTCTTTAAAGAATCGAGTGTTTCGTTAAGTTCTGCTGCGGTCTTTTCTCTGATTTCCTTAACATTCATTACTGCTCACCACCCTTTTCTTTCTCAACAAACTTACATTTAATAGGAAGTTTGTTGGCTGCGAGACGCAGAGCCTCACGGGCTACTTCAACGTCAACACCGGCAATTTCAAACATAACGCGGCCGGGTTTTACAACTGCTACCCAATATTCCGGAGAACCTTTACCAGAACCCATTCGAGTTTCAGCGGGTTTCTCTGTGATAGGCTTATCGGGGAAAATTTTAATCCATACCTGACCGCCACGTTTAATGTAACGAGTCATAGCGATACGGGCTGCTTCGATCTGGTTAGAGGTAATCCACGCAGGTTCTAAAGCCTGAAGACCAAAATCACCATAGGTAACCTTGTTACCTCTGAGCGCAGTACCGGTCAAACGACCACGGTGTACGCGGCGATATTTAACACGCTTCGGTAATAACATTAGCGGGAACCTCCTTCTCTTTTGCTCTGACGACGAGCATCCTGAAGAACTTCGCCCTGATAAATCCATACCTTAACACCGATACGACCGTAGGTGGTGTGAGCCTCTGCTACACCGTAGTCAATATCTGCACGGATGGTCTGAAGCGGAATAGTACCTTCATGATAATGCTCACAACGAGCGATTTCTGCACCGCCAAGACGGCCTGAACACTGAGTTTTAATACCCTTTGCGCCAAGACGCATTGCACGTCCCATAGCAAGTTTCATTGCACGGCGGAAAGAAATACGTTTTTCAAGCTGAGCAGCAATGTTTTCAGCAACGAGGGTTGCATTAACATCGGGGTTCTTAACTTCAACAATGTTGATAAGAACAGGTTTGCCCAACATTTCCTGACACTTAACACGGAGTTTTTCAATTTCGGAACCGTTACGGCCGATTACAACGCCGGGCTTAGCGCAGTGAATGTGAATTCTTACCTTGGCTGCATCGCGCTCGATTTCAATCTTCGGAACACCGGCGCTGTACAAGGTCTTCTTCAAATACTTACGGAGGTTATAGTCCTCAACGAGAGTATCACCGAAGACACTGTCATTAACGAACCAGCGAGAATCCCAATTTTTGATAACGCCAACGCGCAATCCGTTAGGATGTACTTTCTGTCCCATAAACTTGTAACCTCCTCTTAGTCTTCACGCTCTCTGAGAACCAGAGTAACGTGAGAAGTTCTTTTCAAAATGCGGTGTGCTCTGCCGTGATCCTTCGGACGAATTCTCTTAAGAGTGGGTCCGGGACAAACAAAACACTCTGCAACATAAAGCTTAGAAACATCCATATCATGGTTGTTTTCAGCATTAGCCATTGCTGACTTTAAAAGCTTTTCCAAGTATTCGCAGGCGGACTTAGGAGTATACCTGAGAATAGCCATGGCTTTGTCAGCAGGCTGATTGCGGATAAGATCGAGAACAATCTTAACCTTACGGGGTGAAATACGAGCGTATTTCAGTATTGCCCTTGCTTCCATAGTCTAACTCTCCTTTCGACCGCTTACTTAGATGTTTTTGCTCCGGCGTGACCGCGATAGGTTCTGGTAGGAGCAAATTCACCAAGCTTATGGCCAACCATATCCTCGGTTACATAAACCGGAACATGCTTACGGCCGTCGTGTACTGCGAATGTGTGTCCGACAAAGTCGGGGAATATTGTAGAAGCGCGGCTCCAGGTTTTAAGAACTCTTTTTTCGCCGGCCTCGTTCATAGCTTGCACTCTTTTCAGAAGTACAGGTTGCACAAAAGGACCTTTTTTAGTGCTTCTTCCCATAATTATAAACTCCTTTCGTCCGACTATTTAGCACCGCGACGCTTTACGATATACTTATCGGAATGAGCGTGCTTCTTACGTGTTTTATAGCCAAGAGTAGGTTTACCCCAAGGGGTAACAGGACCGGGACGACCGATCGGGGATTTACCTTCACCACCACCGTGCGGGTGATCACAGGGGTTCATAACAGAACCGCGAACGGTAGGACGCCAACCCATATGGCGTTTACGACCTGCCTTACCGATGTTAACATTTTCATGCTCAGGATTGCTTACCTGACCAACAGTTGCCATACAGTTTACAGGAACGTTGCGAAGCTCACCGGAGGGAAGGCGAAGAAGTGCCATTCCGTTTTCTTTAGCCATAAGCTGAGCCATATTACCTGCTGCACGGGCAAGCTGAGCGCCCTTGCCGGGGTGAAGCTCTACATTATGAATAAAGGTACCAACCGGGATGTTTACAAGAGGAAGTGCGTTACCAACCTTAATATCTGCGTCGGGGCCGCTAACAATAACGTCGCCAACCTTAAGGCCGATAGGAGCAATGATGTAACGCTTTTCGCCGTCTTCGTACTGAACAAGTGCGATGAAAGCTGAACGGTTAGGATCATACTCTAAAGTCATAACAGTTGCAGGGCAACCGAAACGCTCTCTCTTGAAATCAATAACTCTGTATTTTCTACGATTTCCGCCGCCACGATGACGAACGGTGATGCGGCCATAGCTGTTGCGGCCGGCATTCTTTTTAATAGGCTCAAGCAGACTTTTCTCAGGAGCAACCTTGGAAAGTTCTGAATAATCAAGAACTGTCATTCCTCTGCGGCCCGGAGTAGTCGGCTTATAATGCTTAATTGCCATGTTGTTTCACTCTCCTATTTAGGCTTAGCGGGGTTGAACCCCATACATTGCCGGAAGTTTAATTTCTTCCTTAAATTACATCAAACCGTCAAAGAACTCAATAGTCTTAGACTTTTCAGTAAGTGTTACGATAGCTTTCTTCCAATCGGCAGTTTTGCCTTCGTAACGGCCTACACGTTTAGAACGGCCGCGAACGGTCAAAGTGTTGACCTTCTTAACTTCAACCTTAAAAAGCTCTTCAATTGCTGCTGCAATCTCAACCTTGTTAGCATCGGGAGCAACCTTGAAGGTGTACTTTTTGTCGGCTATAACTGACATAGATTTTTCAGTAATGATAGGAGCAATTACAATATCCTGTGCTGCTTTCATTATGCGTATACCTCCTCAAATTTTTCAACCGCACCCTTTACGAAAACAACCTTATCTGCATTGATAATGTCGTATGTGCTCAAGGTGTTGTACTGAGTTGCCTTGGCACCCTTGATGTTAGCAATGCTCTTAACTGCGAAAGGATTGTTGTTATCCAAAACAATTAAGGTTTTGCCGGTAGCACCAATTGCTGCGAGGCAATCTACAACGGTCTTAGTTTTGTAAGCATCAAGCTTAAGCTCATCTAAAACGATGAGGGCTTCGCCCTGAACCTTGTCAGACAAAGCAGACTTCAAAGCAAGCTGTCTTACTTTTCTGTTGAGTGAATATGAGTAATCTCTCGGCTTCGGACCAAGAGCTACACCACCGTGTCTCCACTGTGGAGCGCGGGTTGAACCCTGTCTTGCGTGGCCAGTACCCTTTTGTCTCCAAGGCTTACGTCCGCCACCGGAAACTTCTGTACGGGTTAAAGTGGACTGAGTGCCCTGACGCTGATTAGCAAGGTAGTTAACCACCGCCATGTGCATAACAACCGCATTGGGTTCAATTCCAAAAATGGAATCTTTCAGTTCAATATCGCCGACCTTTTTGCCGGTCATATCTAATACTGCTACATTAGGCATATTCAACACTCCTTCCCTTAGGCCTTAACGCTGTTTTTGAGAACAACGATTCCGCCCTTAGGACCGGGAACGGCACCCTTAACAGCGATGATGTTGTTTTCAGCGTCAACCTTAACTACATCGAGATTCTGAACAGTTACACGCTCGTTACCGAGGTGGCCTGCCATCTTCTTGCCCTTGAATATACGAGCAGGGTCGATAACACCAAGGGAACCGCCGTGACGGTGTACAGGGCCTGTACCGTGAGACTCTTTAAGACGGCTGAAATTCCAGCGCTTGATAACACCTGCGTAGCCTTTACCTTTACTGGTACCAACTACGTCTACATGTTCGCCTTCTGCGAAAACGTCTGCCTTAAGAATATCGCCAACATTAACTGCAGAGATATCTTCAAGACGAAATTCGCGAAGCACCTTTTTAGGAGCTACATCACCCTTTGCGAAGTGACCCTTCTGGGGCTTGTTTACCTTAGAAGCCTTAAGGTTCATAAAACCAACCTGAACAGCTTCATAACCGTCGTTCTCTATTGTCTTCTTCTGAACAACAACACAGGGACCTGCTTCGATCACTGTTACGGGAACAACGTTTCCGTTTGCGTCAAAAAGCTGAGTCATACCAAGCTTTTTTCCAACTAAACCTTTTTGCATTTTATTTTTCCTCCTTATTGGTTATTGGTTGACCCTTTCGGCCAACGTGACCAGTCGGTGTTAAAAGAAATTAAAGCTTAATTTCAAATTCAACGCCGGCGGGAAGCTCAAGACCTGTCAGAGCTTCTACAGTTTTGTTAGAAGGTCTGAGAATGTCGATAAGCCTTTTGTGAGTTCTTGTTTCAAACTGCTCACGGCTGTCCTTATACTTATGAACAGCGCGAAGGATTGTAACAACCTCTTTTTCGGTAGGGAGCGGTACAGGACCGGAAACACGTGCGCCTGTGCGCTTTGCAGTTTCAACGATCTTTTCTGCTGCCTGGTCCACTAATGCGTGGTCGTATCCCTTGATACGAATTCTGATTTTTTCTTTGGCCATGTTATGTCGCCTCCTTAAAATGTTGGCGGGCAAAACTTACACGGTGCCGGGTGTTTCAACCCTGCACATTTTAAAACCGGATAGGCTGGGGTTGCAGACTATGCCGGGAGACAGCATTTCAGCTGTCGGTCAAAAAGGCCGCAAGAACCCTTTTGACACTAACTTTAAGTTTAATCGCCCGGTTTAAAACCAGACATACTCCGCGGAAATTTCCCAGCACGAAGCTGGCCACCTCCCGCATCAACGCATATCTATACGCATAACGTACCTATGTATAATAACACAAAACCCTTATAAATGCAAGTATTTTTTTATATTTTTGCAAAAAAAATTACATTTTCGTAATTTTTGTAACTTTGTTACTATAATACCGAAATTAAGCCTTCAATTTGTGCAAAATAACAGCATTATATAATAGAAAATAACACCGGTAAAAACAAAAACCGCCTCTATTTAAGAAGCGGCTTTAATTTAAAAATTAACCTTTTTGATTATAATCGGCATTAACCAGATTCATACATTTAAAGAGCTTGTGATAAAAAATAAAGGGACCTACAATAATTATAGAGCCTATTACACCCCAAAGCCAAAAGTCTGCTGCGCTAAAGGAATAAGCTATTCCACGACGGGCAGCCTCATTACCTATACGGTTAGAAATTCTGTGAATCCAAACAATAGGAGCTATACCAAAGGTGAGCCAAGAAAAAATGAAAAACAATAAGCAGTAGTGCATTGTCTTTTTGCCATCATATTTACTTGCAACAATATTAATATCACTTGATACACCTGACATAGCGACTAGAGGATAAATGCCGAATGTAATAATTGAAAGCAAAATTAACTTCAAAAGACCTCTTTTAGTGTTAAGCTTTCTTGCCGGGGCCTGATTTACTACTTGATTTTCCATAATATCACCTGTTTCTGCAAATTTTTGTCGTTTTCGACATTTTTATTATAACTTAATATAAATGGTAAGTCAACAAAAATTAACCATTATGTATATTATTGTAAAAATACTTATTATATCAAGGTCCTACAGCTGCACAAAAAAGAACCGTCGGGAAACCGACGGTTCGAAAACTCTGATAAAATTAATCTAAGATTAAAATTACTTAAGTTCAACAGTTGCGCCAACCTCAGTAAGCTTAGCCTTAATTTCTTCAGCCTCTTCCTTAGAAGCAGCTTCTTTAAGGGTCTTAGGTGCGCCGTCAACAAGAGCCTTAGCTTCGCCAAGACCAAGACCGGTAATCTCACGAACAACCTTAATAACCTTAATCTTTTCTGCGCCAGCTGCTGCGAGAATAACGTCAAACTCGGTCTTCTCTTCAGCTGCTGCACCACCTGCTGCGGGAGCTGCTACTGCAACTGCTGCTGCGGCGGATACGCCAAATTCTTCCTCAACTGCTTTTACGAGCTCAGCAAGCTCAAGAACGGAAAGAGCCTTAAGCTCTTCAATCATAGCTGTAACTTTTTCAGATGCCATTTTATTTTCCTCCAATATAATTTTATTGTTTTAATTTTTGTTTTTTAAATAACGCAGAAATTATTCTGCTGCGCTTTCGCCCTCGCCGTTTTTGTCAACGATGGCCTGTACTGCACGTGCAAAAGCTGCAATAGGTGCATTGAAAGCATTGAGAACTGTAGCAAGAAGAACCTCTCTGGAAGGAAGCTTTGAAAGGCTTTCTACGGTTGCAAGGTCAACCACGGCGCCATCCATAAAGCCGCCCTTAATTTTGAAGTTCTCGTGACCTTCAGCATACTTTCCAAGAATTCTTGCTGCGGCAGCATAATCATCTTCGCTGGTAGCGATAGCGGTTGTGCCGGTAAGAACCTCTTCAAGACCCTCAAGACCTGTTTCTTTAACAGCGAAGGTGAGAAGGCTGTTTTTAACAACAGAGTATTTAACCCCTGCCTCACGAAGCTCTTTACGAAGAGCAGTATCATCAGCTACGCTGATACCCTTATAATCAACAACAACACCTGCACATGCAGACTTAAGCTGTTCAGTAAGAGCAACAACAGCAGCTTTCTTTTGTTCTAAAACCTGTGCGCTTGGCATTTTGATTCACCTCCTGAAAATAAATTAAAATGCCTGTTCCAAAGACACAGGAACAGGCACAACAATACATTGTAAATGAAGATGTTTCTTCAAAAGCCTATCCTCGGCAGGATTTACGTAAGACAACCTGCTGTCTTTGGATTTGCAACGATATTATAATATCATATAGCTAAAATAATGTCAAGCATTATTTTAAACTTTTTGATGCCTTTAATTAGGCACCAAATTTAGCAACGTTAAGCTTAATGCCAGGACCCATAGTGGTAGCGATAGCACAAGACTTAATATACTGGCCCTTGGTGGCGGCAGGCTTTGCCTTAACAATGGCACCCATGAGAGCATCAAAGTTCTCTTGAAGCTTCTGCTCACCGAAGGAAGCCTTTCCAATAGGACAGTGAATAATGTTGGTTTTGTCAAGACGGTATTCAACCTTACCGGCCTTTGCTTCAGCAACAGCCTTAGCAACATCGGGGGTAACTGTACCGGCCTTAGGTGTAGGCATAAGACCACGGGGACCGAGGATCTTACCAAGACGGCCAACAAGACCCATCATATCGGGAGAAGCGATAACTGCGTCAAAATCTAACCAGTTTTCGTTCTGAATTTTTGCAACCATTTCTTCAGCACCAACAAAATCGGCACCTGCTTCTTCAGCAGCCTTTACATTGTCGCCCTTGGTGATAACCAAAACGCGAACATCTTTACCAATACCATTGGGAAGAACGATAGCGCCACGAACCTGCTGGTCTGCCTGACGGGAGTCAACACCCAGACGAACGTGAATTTCTACTGTTTCATCGAACTTGGCGGTTGCAGTTTTTACAGCAAGAGCCATAGCCTCTTCTACATCGTAAAACTTACCGTTTTCAATAAGCTTTACGTTTTCATTATATTTTTTTCCGTGTTTCATTGTTTTACCTCCAAAAAAGTGGTTAATCGGATTATTTCCTCCCACCCAGGAGCATTAATCGATTACTTCAATGCCCATGCTGCGTGCTGTACCGGCAATCATGCTGGCAGCTGCTTCAACACTGGCTGCGTTAAGGTCGGGCATCTTCTGCTCGGCGATCTTAGTAATCTGCTCTTTGGTGATTTTTGCAACCTTTGTTTTATTGGGTACGCCTGAACCGCTTTCAATTCCACAAGCCTTCTTAATAAGAACAGCTGCGGGCGGTGTTTTGGTTACAAAACTAAACGAACGGTCTGCATAAACAGTAATAACAACAGGAATGATAAGACCTGCGTCATTCTTTGTGCGCTCGTTAAATTCCTTAGTGAAAGCCATAATATTTACACCGTGCTGACCAAGAGCCGGGCCGACCGGAGGGGCCGGAGTTGCCTTTCCTGCAGGAATTTGCAGTTTAATATAGCCTGTAATTTTTTGAGCCATTTTTTGCACCTCCAAAAATTGTGGTAGGACGGTTTGAACCGTCAGGCGGAGACAAAGCTCCTCCCACATTGCAGAGAAATCTCTGCATTTAAATTGCATAAAGCAAAATAAACAAATTTAATTAAAATACAGGTGTTACCTGTCCAAGCTCCATCTCTGCCGGAATCTCCTGGCCGAGCATAGAAATCTTAACATTAACACAGTTTTTGGCAGTATCTATAGAAATAACAGTGCCTTCTGTTCCCTTAAGAGGACCAGATATAATGCGAACAATGTCGCCCACACCGTATTTAACCTCAACACTGCGTTGGTCAACGCCTAAGGCAGCAACCTCAGCGTCAGTAAGCGGAACCGGTTTAGAGGCAGGGCCAACAAAACCTGTAACGCCACGGGTGTTACGAACAACATACCAAGAGTCATCTGTAACAACCATTTTGATGAGGACATAACCGGGGAAAATTTTGCGCTCAACCTCGCGAACCTTATCATCCTTAACCTCGGTAACCGTTTCTGTAGGAATCTTTATGTCCAGAATGAGGTCCTGCATTTTGCGGCTTTCTACCATCTTTTCCAAGTCGGTAGCAACCTTATTTTCGTAGCCCGAATAAGTATGAACTACATACCATTTTGCTTCACTTAACTCAGACATCAGCAGCCTCCATCAATTGATTATAAGTTAAAAAGTAAATCTAAAAGCTTTGAAAGACCAAAATCGAGCGCCCAAATGAACACACCGAAAATTGCACAGATTGCAAAAACGATAAGGGTGTTTTTAACAACCATTCTAAGTGTAGGCCAAACAATTTTCTTAGTTTCGCTCTTATAGTCCTTAAAGAAGCGAATTACTCGTTTAGGAATAGTGTACTTTGCGCTCTTGCTCTCGTTAACAAAGATATAATCATCTAACAAAAGATGAGCAATACCAAGTACAGCGGCAACAAGAAGGGCAATAGTAATACCCCAAACACCAAACTCATAAGTAAGTGTGCTGTAATCTACACCAACTAAAGGACGAAGGTCTACAAAATAAACCGGTTTGCTACAAGCAATAACCAACATATAAATGCCGGCTGCCAGATTAACAAACGGAGAAGCATAGCGCATTCCCTTTGCCTTAAAGGTAAGAGCTGAGAAAATTACGCCAATTGCAGTAAGGCAGAAACAGAAAAGAACATCTGCCGACCTTGCCATTTTTACAGCTTCACCTGCAACCTCTTCTGTGCCCTTGAAGGACATTTCTGCACCGGTAAGCATGTGCTGAACACCGTCTGCTGTGACAGATGCAAAACCAAAGAAGAAGAAAACAAGCGCTGCAACCGCAGCAACGATTGTAAGGATCTGGCTGGCTTTATTGAATGTTTTTAAAACTTTCATATATGTGCCTCCCTTACTTTGTTTCCTTGTGAAGTGTGTGCTTTCTGCAGAAACGACAATATTTGTTCATTTCTAAACGATCGGGATCGTTCTTTTTGTTCTTCATAGTGTTGTAGTTGCGTTGTTTACATTCGCTACAAGCCAAAGTGATTTTTACTCTCATGACGGCACCTCCCGTTTTACGGAATTAATTTTTGCTTCAAATAATGAAGTAAACGAGCCTCCCTCACACAAAAATGCCGCTTACCCGTGGCATGCTCAAGGCCAACGAGCGAAGAACAATATGCGGATTTCTGTCATCGGGCTTAATTTTACCCTTTAGCCTACACTGAAAAAAGGGCGCAAAAAAAAAGACCCTACTGAGGTATTAATGATTATATCACACTCCCCAGTCAAGGTCAAGAACTTTTTTATTTTTTTAAAAAATAATGCAAAATAGATACTATATAACATAAATTAACCGACAAATGCACCAAAAAGGTCGCCTTTAAACATATTAACTAAATAAAATGCCGTAAACCTATAAACTTAATTTTCAGATAGACTAAGCATATTTATATGGCGAAGAGAAATTGTAGGCAGTCCTTGGTTATTATATTCCCTTAAAATTTCCTCTTTATTGTAACCTTTTTTAATTCTGTCTAAAACAAAAACCTGTGCCTTTTTAAGACAATCTAATGCACAGTCTAAATAATCCTCTGTGGCTTTTTTGCCATATGACAGTGCCCCCAAAGGTGCAAACTCGTGAGATGCCACAAGGTTTTCCGCGCCTAGCTTCCTTAAAATATCTATAGAAGAAATATATTTATTAATATCTGATATACCGAGACCGAAACGGTCAATACCGAAAAGCTGAACCGCATCGCCGGTTAAAATTGTGTTTGTTCTTTCGTCTAGCAATACACAACAAGAATTACTATGACCGGGTATATTTATAGCCTTGATGCCGGGTATAATATACTGTCCATTTTGAAGTGTAAGAATTTCAATTTCTTTATGTTCTTTGGCATATGCCTCATCATACATTAAAACCGAAGCCTTGGGAAATTCTTTATGTAGCCTCTCCAGACCGCCAATATGATCCCCATGTGTATGTGATGCGACCAAAAAGTTTGGACTTTTACCTAATTCCCTCAAGGCGGGGATGATTATGTTTTCGGCATCAAAAACCGTAGTAGCAAAATCGAAAAGAATAGCTTCCTCTTTTGTTTCTATTAAAAAAACGGAAGTATACAGCGACTCAAAGGGCACCTTGAGCCGATAAATTCCGTCTAGAAGTTTTTCAAAGCTTGCCACCCTAACACTTCCTTATATAATATAGCGTAAGTGCTTCCCTGCTTCACAAGCTATACCTAATAAAAACCGCCGTTTTAAAAAACGGCGGCACTTTAAATATTAGTTGCAAACAGTCTGCTGTGTTTCCTTATCGAAAATGTGAATTTTCTTAGGATCAATTGTAATTTTGATCTTATCGCCAGGACGGGCAGTAGAAGACGGATCAACACGAGCATTGATGTTTTGACCTTCGCAGTTCATATAAAGGTAGGTTTCTGCACCCATAAGCTCAGTAACCTCAACGTCTGCCTCAACAATACCTTCGGGAATTGTTTCGAGATAATTCTCTTCGTTGTGAACGTGCTCAGGACGAATACCGATGATAACATCTTTGTCAACATAAGGAACAAGTGCGTCCTTATCATTCTTATAATCGGGAAGAGCAATCTTATACTTAACACCTGCACGGGTCTTGGTGTCTTCAGAACCAAATTCTACAAAGAACTTGTCACCCTCTTTTATAACCTTACCGTCGATAAAGTTCATTTGAGGAGAACCGATAAATCCGGCAACGAACATATTGCAAGGCTTATCGTAAAGAACCTGAGGAGCAGCACACTGCTGAATAAGACCGTCTTTCATAACAACGATACGAGTACCCATTGTCATAGCCTCAGTCTGGTCATGGGTAACGTAAATAAATGTTGTTCCTAACTTCTGGTGCATTCTGGTAAGCTCGGTACGCATCTGTGCACGAAGCTTAGCATCAAGGTTGGAAAGGGGCTCGTCAAGGAGGAATACCTTAGGCTCACGAACAATAGCACGACCCAAAGCAACACGCTGACGCTGACCACCGGACAAAGCCTTAGGCTTACGCTCTAAAAGGTGTTCAATATCAAGAATACGGGCAGCCTCTTCAACGCGGCGGCGGATTTCTTCCTTAGAGGTCTTGCGAAGCTTAAGGCCGAAAGCCATATTGTCGAAAACTGTCATATGGGGATAAAGCGCATAGTTCTGGAAAACCATTGCAATATCGCGGTCTTTAGGAGCAACGTCGTTAACAAGACGATCGCCGATATAAAGCTCACCGCTGCTGATTTCTTCAAGACCGGCAATCATTCGAAGTGTGGTGGATTTACCGCAACCTGAAGGACCAACCAAAATAATGAATTCTTTATCCTCAATTTCCAAATTAAAATCGGAAACGGCGATAACACCGCCGGGATATTTCTTGTAAATGTTTTTAAGTGAAAGACTTGCCATTTAGGTAACCTCCTAGAATTTTAAGCAAAGCACACACCTTGCTTTATACTTTAATATTATATCAATAACTTTTTTAAATTACTATACCTTAATTATCCAAACTTTCAAAGAATGTTTTGGCGATATTGCATAAGAAAATTTTTGAGGATGTTCAAAATGTCAAAACTACGCCTACAAGGCAAGATTTTTTTATATATGATGGCGTAATTATTAACAAAACTTTAACTGTATGATTTTAAGGATACAGAATCCATTAAAATTTTCATTTCTTCCTCTTTAACCTCACGGTATTGCCCCTCTTCTAAATCATCAGGAAGAGTAAGCCCTCCAAAGCTTGTTCTTTTAAGCTCGTTTACGCCCAGGTCGAAAAGCCCGAACATTCTTTTAATTTGATGATATTTGCCCTCTACAATTTTAACGAGCGCCACATTGGATTTTTCAGTCTTTTTTAAAACGGCCGGCGAAAGCATAGTGCCGTCTTTAAGAGTAAGTCCTGTGGCAAAACCGTCAATAATACTTTGCTCTATTTTGCCGTCAAGGGTTACAAGATACTCCTTTGGCACCTTCTTAGATGGCGATAAAAGATTATGTGCAAAATCACCATCGTCGGTAATAATAAGAAGTCCGGTAGTATCCTTATCCAGTCTACCAACAGGAAACAGGTTTCTCCTCTTTAAAACGGGTGACAAAATATCTATAACCGTTTTAGCCCATTTATCATCACTGGCCGAGAGAACACCCTTAGGCTTATTCATAATAATATAACAATATTTTTTATAGGTTAAGCTTTTTGAATTAAGGGTGATTTCTTGAAGCTTAGGGTCGACCTTCAGGCTTATATCCCTAACCACATTACCGTCAACCGTAACCAATCCCCTTAAAATATATCCTCTTGCATCTGAACGGGAGACCGCCCCCGCTTTAGATACTATTTTATCTAATCTTTCCAAAATTACTCTCCATTTTTTAGTGGCAACATAAACCCATCGTCTACAGACAATGCAGAAATATCACCGCCGATTATATTCCCCTCATAAACAATAATATGAGCATAAAGGTCGTCTCTTGTTTTGTCTTCAAGCTTGACAGAATAAAGTGTTGCTTTTTTCCCTGCAAAGGGTAACAGGTCATACCCGGCGGATTTTTGAAGAGAGTTATAGTTATTATAAACTGACGAAAACTCAGCGGGAATAAAAATTTCACTTTTTTGCTCTTCATTTTTTATATCGGCCGAATAACCCATTTTAGAAAGAAAATTTATTCTTTCATTATGGGTGGCACCTTTTGGAAAATCTTCTTCTGCCTTTGCGCTGTTATTAACTGTAAAAGCTATGGAACATATGAGAACTGCTACAAGCAAACAAACCGTAAATACCTTATATATTTTTTTGCCACTGGTAACCACCGCAAACATAAAACCACCTCGGTTAATTATATGGTTATAATATTACATAACTATTATATTAACCGTATTAAGCTTATATGTTTATCTTTCAATAAGGCATACCGCCATAGCCGAAATTCCCTCGCCGCTTCCGGTAAAGCCCAGCCCCTCTTCTGTGGTAGCCTTAATGTTTATGTTGCCTATATCTACATCAAGGTCCTCTGCTACATTTTGAACCATTTTTTGAATAAAGGGCAACATTTTAGGGCGTTGTGCAACAATTGTAGCATCAACATTAACCACCCTATAATCCTTGTCGGACAAGAGTTTTTTAACCCTTCTAAGCAAAATTCTGCTATCAATGTTTTTAAAGCTATTATCTGATGGAGGGAAATGCTTACCAATATCCCCTAAAGCGGCGGCACCCAAAAGAGCATCACTAATTGCGTGAAGCAAAACATCTGCATCGGAATGTCCGTCAAGACCAAGCTCAAAGGGTATTTCCACACCACCTATAACAAGCTTTCTTCCAGGAACCAGACGGTGAACGTCATATCCGTTTCCTATTCGCATTAATTACTCCCCCTCAGTTAAAGAATTTAAATATGCCTTAGCTAAAATCAAATCCTCAGGAGTGGTTATTTTTATGTTTTTATAATCACCCATAACCGTATAGACCGAATTTCCCGCCGCTTCAACAATAGAAGCATCATCAGTAAACTTTTCCAGATTATCTCCTGCCTTTTCGAGAGCAGTTTTAAAGGTTTCTACACTAAAGCCTTGGGGAGTTTGAATATTAACAAGGTTATTTCTTTCAATTGTTTGCTCTACCCGGCCAAGGGTTCCTATTTTTTTAATAGTATCTTTAACCGGAACCGCCGGAACAACTGCCGAAAATTCTTCTGCAGCGGTTATTACCCTGTCTATAACCTCTTTGGATACAAGCGGTCGTGCCCCATCATGTATAAGAACAGTTTTAATATTTTCGTTTTTTATAAGCCGTTCAAAACCAATTCTTACAGAGTCCTCTCGGCAATTACCACCCTCTATAATATCTGTTACCTTTAAAAAACCACACTCGTCAGTAAACTTTTGAAGGGTAAG
Organism: Clostridia bacterium; assembly: GCA_017410605.1. Classification (GTDB taxonomy): domain Bacteria; phylum Bacillota; class Clostridia; order Oscillospirales; family Acutalibacteraceae; genus UMGS1279. The sequence goes on along the minus strand of JAFQQN010000017.1, from coordinate 116,573 downwards.
TATCATATCTTTTTTTGTTACAAGAACAATATCATTAACCAGGGGGTGGTTTTGAAAGGAACTTAGGGTATAGCTTATAACCGGCTTTTGAGCCAAAGGTGCAGTTATCTTATTGGTGCCCCCCATTCGGGAAGCAGAACCTGCCGCAACAATAATAACACCAACCGATTTTTCCTTTTCATCAGCCTGTGAGTATTTAAGCTGAAAGGTTTTTGTCTGCATTATTCTAATTCCTTCTTTAATAGATTTTTAACCTCAACAAACTAAAAAGGGGTACCGAAGTACCCCTTAAAATACATCCCAAGATAAGGGGATTATTCCTTATCCTCGCACTCACCGTCACAGCAATCACAGTCGCACTCATCAAAATCAAACTCAAGATTAGTGCCGCAATTAGGACAGGCAATTTCGCCCTCTTCTAACATACCCTCATCAAGATAAACAATATCGTGGCAGGCAGGGCACTCTACCTCATAAAGCTCGTCGTCATCGTCGAAAAACTCATCTTCATCGAAGTATTCATCATCTTCGTCTTCTTCATAAATGAAGTCTTCAAGATTAGAAAGGTCTTCATCTACAGCGTCAATCTGTTCGCAAAGCTCTGCGCAACCGTCTTCAAGGTCTTCAACAGTAAGGGCAACATCCTCTAAAAGGTCGATAATTGCTTTCAAAACCTTGCTGTTCTTATCTTCACTGTCAAGACCAAGGCCTTCTGCCAAGCCTTTAATATAAGCAACTTTTTCAGAAATAGTCATAATAATTTCTCCTTAAAAAATTTATCGGGGAAAGGTTATCTAAAGAAATAAATTTCTTTAATTATGCGCGTTCCATATATTCACCGGTTCTGGTGTCAATACGAATCATTTCGCCCTCATCAATGAAAAGAGGAACACGAATTTCAGCGCCGGTTTCAAGAGTAGCAGGTTTAGTTGCGTTTGTAGCAGTGTCACCCTTAAAGCCAGGGTCGGTCTGGGTAACCTGAAGCTCTACAAAGGTAGGTGGCTCAATGCCAAAAACATTACCCTTATAAGAAAGAATTTTGCAAACCATATTTTCCTTAACAAACTTAAAGTTGTCACCGAGATCTGAAGAGTTTACAGGGATAAGCTCATAGCTTTCGGGATCCATAAAATAATAAAGGTCGCCGTCGTTATATGAATATTCCATTTCTTTTCTCTCAATAAAAGCAGTTGGGTATTTATCGTTGGGGTTAAAGGTTTTTTCAACCACAGAACCTGCAATAACATTTTTAATTTTAGCGCGAACAAAAGCGGCGCCCTTACCCGGTTTAACATGCTGGAATTCAATAATCTGATAAACATTTCCTTCCATTTCAAATGTTACGCCATTTCTAAAATCGCCGGCACTTACCATAATTTTTTACCTCCAAAATATTGTTTACCGGATAAACCGATATAAACCCATAATTTAAGTATAGCCAAAAATTTTTCTAGCCTTTAAAATTATACCTATTTTATCCTCTCTTGTCAAGATATTACGGGCATTTTTTGTCTTGAGCGTATAATTATTTTAAATCGCAAAGGGCCTTCACAGCCAAAATATAACTATTCTCTCCAAACCCTGCAATTACACCCTTACAAACAGCAGAAATAACCGACTTATGGCGAAATTCTTCTCTCGAATGAACATTAGACATATGCACCTCAATAACCGGCTTTTCTACAGCCGCAATGGCATCTCTTATTGCATAGCTGTAATGCGTATATGCACCCGCATTAATAACACAACCATCATAATCACTCAAAACAGTATGAATTTTAGAAACAATTTCACCCTCACTGTTAGACTGAAAAAAATCACATTCTGCCGAAAGGGTTTTTGCAAAAGCATTAATACTTTTATTTATGTCATCTAAGGTGCGGCTACCATACACCGAAGGCTCTCTCACACCCAAAAGATTAAGATTAGGACCGTTAATTACTAAAATTTTCATAACACTTTCCCCTTACTTATTAAACAAAGCTTCGTAATATGTCTTCATTGTTTTTGAATCCTCTGCCTGTGTTCCGGCCGATTCGCAAATGAATGTTGGACTTAAATTTTTTCTGGCTGTTATTTCTAAAACCGGCTCATAATTGGGACCAAAAACATCATCCTTAAAGGTTAGGTGCTTTTTTTCTCCACCGGCAGTATACTCTATTTTAGAAAAATGAGAATGGAACACCTTCAGGCGGTCAGACCCCAGGCTGTTTTCAATTTTTTTAAAAACCTCAAGCATTTCTGTTTCACTGCTAAGCCCACCCAAGGTTCTTGCGTTAAGGTGACCAAAATCTATACAAGGTATAAGCCTTTCATCTAACGAGCAAAGAGCAATAACCTCTTCCAACGTTCCAAGCTGATTGATTTTTCCCATTGTTTCGGGGCAGATGTGAATGTGTGAAAGGCCCTCGCTATCTAAGGCTTCTATTGCAAGTTTCATAGTATCCATAGCCAAAGCAAGAGCCTGTTCTCTGCTTATTTTTCCGCAAGAACCGGTATGAACAACTATTCTGTTTCCGCCCATAAAATTAACCGCTCTGGCGCTGTCTAAAATATATTTTATAGAATTAAGTCGCTTTTGCTCTTCTACAGAAGACATAGAAATATAGTATGGCGCGTGAAGAGAAAGTGTAATTCCCTTTTCTTTAGCAAGTTTGCCTAACTGCGAAGCCTTTTCTTCCCCAATATTAACGCCTCTACCGCATTGGTATTCAAAAGTGTCAAGCCCCATTTTTTCAATATATTCGGGAACCTGCAAGGACGATTTATACCCCATTGCCGAAAAGCTTTCAGAGTTTCCGGCGGGACCGAATTTTGCCGACATTTTATCTCTCCTTAAAACTCACAAGGTAGTTTATACTTTTTAAGTAATTTTCTCTCTAAACCGCGCTTTATATTAAAAAGCTTTGTTTGTTCAAGCTCTACAGGGCTTACAAGAACGGTTTTGCAACCGGCCAGATTGCCACCTAAAACATCTGTAAAAAGCTGGTCGCCTATAATGGCGCACTCTTTAATTTTAACACCAACCCTTTTGGCCGCTCTAAAATAACCAAAGGGCAAGGGTTTAAGACCGAGACCCACAAAAGGAAGCCCTACCCTATTTGCAAAGCCGCTCATTCTTTCAACCGTTGCATTGGAAAGAATTATAAGCTTTATACCCCCTTTTTCCATAGCCTCTAACCAAGAAGGAACATTGCCTAAAAGTATTTTACCCTTATTTGTAGCAAGTGTGTTGTCAACATCTAAAATAACCGCCTTAATATTATTCTTTTTTAAAAAGGCGGGGGTTATATCTGTAATTCTTTTTTTGTAAAACTTAGGTTTAAAAAGCATACTTTTCTCCCAAAAACAATCTTACTTAAAAAAAATAAAAACGGCTTGTTAACAAGCCGTTTTAAGCAACGTTTTTCGGAATACCTTAGCGGTACTTGCGCTTACGAGCGGCTTCCGATTTCTTTTTACGCTTTACAGAGGGCTTTTCATAATGCTCTCTCTTTCGTACTTCCTGAATAACGCCGTCTTTCTGTGTCATTCTCTTAAAACGACGAAGTGCGTTATCTAAGGATTCGTTTTCTTTAATTCTTACCTGACTCATCTATGTTCCCTCCCTCCGCAATGATGCAGGGGTAATATTCCTAGGAAATAATTATACACCACCAAAATTAGATTGTCAAGCATTATTTTGCAACAATGTTAACAAGTTTTTTAGGCACATAAATTTCCTTAATAATTTGTTTTCCGTTTATGGCTTCTAAAACCTTTTCATCAGCCTTTGCGGCAGAAATTGCATTCTCGGCAGAAATTTCGGCGTCTACCATAAGCTTTGCCTTAATTTTTCCGCAAACCTGAACAACTATTTCAATTTCACTGTCCTTACATTTTTCTTCGTCAAACTCGGGCCAGGTGGTCTTATTAAGAACGCCCTCAAAACCGGCCATTTCCCAAAGTTCCTCGGTTATATGAGGTGCAAAGGGGTTAAGAAGAATAAGGTAGGTTTTCCACTCATCCTTTGTGATGGTGCCTACTGCCGAAATTTCGTTAAGAAGTGCCATAAGCGCTGCAATGGCAGTATTCATTTTAAGGGTTTCAATATCTTCCCCAACCTTTTTAATGGTGCGGTGGAAAGAGGCTTCGAGCTTTTTAGAATAGCCTGTTTGGTCGTTCACCATATCTGCAAGTCCCCAAACCCTTTCAAGGAAACGCTTACAACCCTTAATAGAAGCTGAACTCCAAGGTGCGGCCTTTTCGAAGTCGCCTATAAACATTTCGTAAAGGCGCATTGTATCTGCACCGTAATCTCTTATAATATCATCGGGGTTAACCACGTTACCGCGGGATTTAGACATTTTTTCGCCGTTTTCACCCAAAATCATACCGTGACTGGTTCTCTTTTGATAAGGCTCAGAAGTTGGAACAAGACCCTCATCATAAAGGAATTTATGCCAGAAACGGCTATAAAGCAGGTGAAGAGTAGTATGCTCCATACCGCCGTTATACCAATCAACGGGAAGCCAATAATTAAGTGCTTCCTTAGCGGCAAATTCGTCGTTGTTTTTGGGGTCAATATAACGTAGGAAATACCAAGATGAACCTGCCCACTGTGGCATTGTGTCGGTTTCCCTTTTTGCGGCGCCTCCACACTTGGGACAGGTTGTGTTAACCCAATCTGTCATTTTTGCCAAGGGGGATTCACCGTTTTCGGTAGGCTCGTAAGAATCTACATTAGGAAGTAAAAGAGGAAGCTCCTCAGTAGAAAGGGGGACATATCCGCACTTATCACAGCAAACTACAGGAATAGGCTCACCCCAGTAGCGCTGACGGGAGAACACCCAGTCACGAAGCTTATAATTAACCTTGCTATGGCCTATATTCTTTTCTTCAAGCCACCTGGTTATTTCTGCCTTTGCCTCTTCAACACTAAGACCGTTAAGGAAGCCGGAATTTATCATAACACCGGTTTCACAGTCGGTAAAGGCCTCTTTTTCTATATTGGCCTCACCACCGTCAACAACCTGAATAATGGGAAGATTAAATTCTTTAGCAAACTCAAAGTCACGTGTATCGTGAGCGGGAACGGCCATAATTGCACCGGTACCGTAAGAAATAAGAACATAGTCTGAAACAAAAATAGGAATTTCTTTTCCGTTTACAGGGTTTATGGCAGAAACGCCATCAAGACAAACACCTGTTTTTTCCTTAGCAACCTCGGTACGCTCAAAGTCAGATTTTCTTGCAGCCTTTTCTCTGTACTCAGCAACAGCCTCATAGTTTTTAAGGCTATCTTTCCACTTTTCAATCAATGGGTGCTCTGGGGCAATAACCATATAGGTAGCACCAAACAAAGTATCAGCACGTGTAGAATAAACGGTAAGTGTATCGTCGGTGGTGGTTTTGAAATTAATTTCTGCACCGGTAGAACGGCCTATCCAATTTCGTTGTTGGGTTTTAACACGGTCAATAAAATCAACCTCATCAAGGCCGTTTAAAAGCTTCTCGGCATAATCGGTAATTTTAAGCATCCATTGGCTTTTAACCTTATGTACAACCTCACTGCCGCAACGCTCACAAACACCGGCTACAACCTCTTCGTTAGCAAGAACACATTTACAAGAGGTACACCAGTTTACACTCATTTCTTTTTTATAAGCAAGACCTTTTTCAAAAAGCTTTAAGAATATCCACTGTGTCCATTTATAATACTCAGGGTCGGTAGTGTCTATCTGCCTATCCCAATCAAAAGAAAAGCCCAAAGACTTAAGCTGTTTTGTGAAGTTGGCAATGTTTTGCTTTGTAACAATTTCAGGGTGGATGTGATTTTTTATAGCAAAGTTTTCGGTAGGAAGACCGAACGCATCAAAGCCCATAGGGTAAAGAACATTATAACCGCAAAGGCGCTTTTTACGGGCAACAATATCTAAAGCGGTGTATGAACGGGGGTGCCCTACATGAAGACCCTGTCCCGACGGGTAAGGAAATTCAACCAAAGCATAAAACTTAGGAAGTGAATAATCATTCTTAGCCTCAAAAGCCTTGGTATCCTCCCATATTTTTTGCCATTTTTGTTCGACTGCGGTATAATCGTATCTCATTTTTTTCATCCCTTGAATAAAATTTATTGTTATATTAGTTTATTTAATAAGTTCCTCTATATCAAGCCTACGGCCATCGTTCCAAGTATGCTCTAAACCATAAAAATCTCTGGTTTTTGCGTCCATTACGTGGATTATGGTGTCGCCGTAATCAAGAAGTATCCAACCGGTAGCGCGACCCTCAATATGGCCCGGCTCCACTCCTGCTAAAGTCAGCGCATCTTCTACAGCTTCGGCCAAGGCGCGAACATGTGTAGAAGAGGTTGCGGTTGCAAGAAGAAAATAATCGCCTATAACCGTAACATCAGTTATTTCTATAGCGGTTAAATCCATACCTTTTTTATCGTCTAATGCCTTTGCGGCAATTTTTAAAACTTCATAGCCTTCCAAAAAATAACCTCATTTCAAAATATAAAACTATTCTTTAATTTCTAAGTAGGCATCCATAGTATCTTTATGAACAGGGCAGCCCTTTGCTTTTAAATCTTCTACAGAAAATTCCAAAGCCTCAAGCATTGCCTTTTCTAAAGAAATATCTACGGCCTTTCTCATTGAATCTACACCGTTATAATCTCTATCCTCAGAGGTAAAATCTGCAAGATATATAAGCTTTTCCAAAAGCCCCATATTTGCCCTTGCGGTAGTATGGTAACGGACAGCCTTTAAAATTTCTTCATCTGAAACGCCCAAAACCTTTTCAAGGTATGCGGCGCCTAATATAGCGTGCCATAGCTTCGGGGCATTTTGTTCAACACTGTCTAACATTATATCAAACTGCTCAAACAATTGCAACTGTTCTTTAGGGTCCATATCCTTACAAACATCGTGCATAAGACCTGCATAAAAAGCCCTCTCGGTATCATAACCGTATTTTTCTGCAAGACGAACAGCCTCTTTAGCCACTGATAGACTGTGAAAATACCTTTTTTCAGTAAGCCTTGTTTTTAAAAGCTCGGCCTCTTTATTATATTTTTCCCTATATTTAGCACAAGTTCCCTCAAACATCGGCTCCATAAAATCATTCCTAAAATATAGTTTGTTTTTCAAAATAAAATTATTAGTAGGCAGTGTTACCAAGTGGGAAATACTTTTGTTATTCCCCACAAGCTCACGCACCTTAGTAGATGAAATATTCGGAGGACAATAATCTAGAAGGGTTATTTTGCCCCCTATATTTTCAAGCCGCTCTTTAGCCGATAAAAGCTTTTTGTCATCACAGCCGCTTCTGTGATAAACACACAAAGAGGCCATTTTTAAAATGTCTTCAAAACGAAACCATTTATGAAAATCTATAAGACTGTCGGCGCCTATTATAAGAGTGGGGTTTTCTATACCTTTTTCCCTTAAAGCTTCAAGAGTAAGAGCGGTATAGCTTTTACCTGAAAGCCTTAGCTCAAAATCGGTCACCTCAACACCCTCTATACCGCCAAATGCGCCTTTGCACATTATAAGCCTATCCTCAGGCGCGGCAAAAAAGCCTGTTTTGTGGGGCGGTATTTTAGCCGGCATAACCAAAATTTTTTCAAACCTACCGGTTTTTGCAAGATAGGTTAGCATTTCTCTATGACCTAGGTGTGGGGGGTTAAAGGTTCCGCCGAATATAGCAATATCTTTGCCTTGGCTCACTTTTTCTTCACCAGAATTATTGTTTTATTTTCTTTGCTTTCGCGGTATAAAATAAACTTTCTGCCAATAACCTGAACAACATCGCACCCTACAGCGGCGGCAATTTTTTCTGCAGCCTCTCGAGCGGTTTCGGGGCAGGTTTCAAGTGTAGTAAGCTTAATAAGTTCTCTTTTTTCAAGGGTTTCATCAACCTGGCGAATAAGCTGTTCATTAACACCGCCCTTGCCTACCTGAAAAATTGCTTCAAGGGTGTTGGCAAGACCGCGAAGCTGTGCTCTTTGTTTACTAGTTAACATATATTATATCCTCTTATTACAAATATTCTTTAATTTTTTCGGCCATTTTTCTAAGGGATTTTCCTCTATGGCTTACGCTATCCTTATCTTCGGCAGAAAGACTTCCAAAACAACCCTTTTCGCTTATAAACAGTGGGTCATAACCAAAGCCGTTTTCTCCCTGCTTTTCGTTAGCAATATAGCCGTGGCACTCGCCCCTTACGGTAAATTCTTCACCGCTTGGAAAAACAACAGCAACTGCGCTAACAAAAAATGCAGTGCGTTTTTCTTTTTCAACACCCTCCAGCGCCTTTAAAAGCTTTGCATTATTCTTTTCATCGTCGTGCTCTTCCCCGGCATACCGTGCAGAGTATACCCCCGGGGCGCCGTCAAGATAATCTACACATAGGCCGGAATCGTCGGCTATTGCCGCAAGACCGGTAACCTTTGCCGCACTTCTGGCCTTTAAAAGGGCGTTTCCCTCAAAGGTGTCAGCATCTTCAACCACTTCTGGCAGAGGCTTTTCTAAATCTCTTTCGCAAATAACCTCACAGTTTAGGGGGGCTAATATTCGCTGAAGCTCTGCTAGTTTTTTCATATTTTTAGTTGCAAGTATAAATTTCATATTATTCCTCCCCAAAAAGACCCTCGGCAAATTCCCTTGCATTAAAGGGCATAAGGTCGTCTATTTGTTCTCCCACACCCACAAGCTTAACCGGAATTTTCAGCTCATCCATAATGCTTATTACCACACCGCCGTGGGCAGTGCCGTCAAGCTTGGTTAAAATTATACCTGTAATATCGGTAACCTCACTAAACTGCCTTGCTTGGTTAACAGCGTTTTGACCTGTAGCGGCATCAAGCACAAGTAAGGTTTCTTTTCTTCCGTCGCCAATGCTTCTGTCAATAACGCGGTTCATTTTTGCAAGTTCATCCATAAGGTTTTTCTTATTATGAAGTCTTCCTGCAGTATCGCAAATAATCACATCTGCATTTTTCGCCTTAGCCGAAGCCATAGTGTCAAAAACTACCGAAGCAGGGTCGGTTCCCTCTACACTTTTTACCATATGCACCCCGGCGCGGTTGGCCCAAATTTCAAGCTGCTCAATTGCGGCGGCACGGAAGGTATCTGCCGCACCTAAAACCACCTGTTTACCCTGTGCCTTAAACTGCGCCGCCATTTTACCAATGCTGGTTGTTTTTCCAACACCGTTAACCCCTATAACCATAATAACCGTTGGCGAACCTGACAGGTCAATTGTGTTATTTCCATCTAGCATTTCAAAAATAATATCTTTTAATGCTGTGCGAATAAGGGCAGGGTCGGTAATACGCTCTTCCTTTACCTTTTGCCTTAAAACATCACATATTTTTAAGGAGGTTTGGGCACCAATATCGCAAAGGATAAGTGTTTCTTCAAGCTCTTCAAAAAGCTCTTCATCTATTTTAGTAAAGGTAGAAAGTACCGACCCAACCTTTTCTAAAAAACCGCTACTGGTTTTTTTAAGTCCTGCCTTTATTTTGCTAAATAATCCCATAATTGCTCCTATTTTTCAAGTGATTTTAAATCCATTTCAAGCTGTGTAACATTAAGCTCAATAAGCTTGGTTATACCCTTTTCTTGCATTGTCACACCGTAAAGCATATCTGCAGCCTCCATTGTGCCGCGGCGGTGTGTAATACAAATAAACTGTGTATTAAACCTGGGTTGCTTCATATAATTTGCAAAACGCTCAACGTTAACGTCATCAAGAGCCGATTCAACCTCGTCTAAGAAACAGAAAGGCGGCGCGTTAACCTGCATAATAGCAAAATAAATTGAAATTGCAATAAGCGCCTTTTCGCCACCCGAAAGACCCTCCAGACTAGGAACGTTTTTACCGGGCAGACGGGCTACAATATCAATTCCGCTTTGAAGCACGTCATTCGGGTCACTAAGCTTAAGCTCGGCATGACCTCCCCCGAACATATCAACAAATATCTTAGAGAAGTTTTCCTTTATTCTTTCAAAGCCCTCCAGGAATTTTTGTTTCATTTGCTCTGTAAGCTCACCAATAAGTCGTAAAAGCTCTGCCTTGGTTTTTTCAACATCTTCCACCTGGGCAGACAAAAATTCGTAACGTTCGCCAACCTCTTTATATTCTTCAATGGCGGCAACGTTAACATGCCCCAAGGCTCGAATTTTGGCTTTTACCTCTGTAAGGTTGCGCCTTGCCTCTGCCGGGTTTTCTATTTCAATATCTAAGCTTTCTGCCTCAGTGCGGGTAAGCTGATATTCATCGTAAAGCTTTTTAATAATATCGTCTAGTTCTTCGGTCATAGCATCTTTCTTAGCGCGAAGACGCTCAAGCTCACCGTTAATGCGCTCACGCTCTAAGGTTTTATCCTTTTCGCTAAGGCGCATTTGGGCAGAAGAAGCCTCAATTTCGTTACGGCGGTTAATATTATTTTCAACCTCTGCCCTTTTCTCTTCGGCAGATTTTTTAAGGGACTCTATTTCACCCTCAAGGTTTTTAATTTCGTCTTGAAGAGTTATACCGCCCTGAACCAACTTTTCTATCTCTTCGTTTATCTGATTGAAGCGTTCATTACTTCCGCTAACATTAAGGCTAAGATTTTCAATATCGCGGTTTTGGTTTTCAATATCCTTTTCTATTGCAGCGGCCGAAAGGCGAAGCTCTGTAAGGCGGTTTGAAAGGTTTGCCCTTTGGTCGGCAGTTTCATCTCTGCCACCGTTCATTTCTTCCATTTGTGCCTTTATGTTCGCCTCGTCGCTTTCAAGCTGAGCAATTTTTTCAGAAGAAGCCTTAATAACCTCTTCAAGCTCAGTCGTTCTTTTCTTTGCGTTTTCCTTTTCTGCTTCAAGCTGTCCTAACGCAATTTTTGCGGCGGCAATAAGCTGAGATACACGGCGAATTTCACCCTCTACCCTTATTTTATCCTCGGTAGCTGTGGCAACCTCACCCTTTACACCTAAAATATCTGCCTCCACTGAAGAGAGGGCAGATAAAGCGGCTTCATAATCTGACTGCTTCTGGTCAAGAGTTTTCTGCATTTTTTCAGCCTTTGCTTTAAGGTCGGCAATTTCGCCCGAACGGCTAAGCAGACCAACGCTTTTATTAAGTGAACCGCCGGTAAGTGAACCGCCCTGGTTAATAACCTGACCGTCAAGGGAAACAACCTTAAAACGATAGCCGTATTTTTTAGCTATATTATTAGCGCTGTCTAAATCCTCAGCCACAACGGTTCGTCCAAGAAGCCAACTTATAACATCGCTATATTTATTATCAAACTTAACAAGCTCGTTTGCAAGACCAACAAAGCCATAGCAGTCTTCAAGATTTTTTTCTGAAAAATCTCTTCCCTTAATGGCCGAAATTGGTAAAAAGGTTGCTCTACCTTTATTTTCAGATTTAAGATAGCTTATAGCTCTTTTGGCATCGGCATCGGTGTCTACAACAATATTCTGCGCCGCAGCACCTAAAGCAATTTCAACGGCTACAGAATATTCCTTAGGCACCTCAATAAGGCGGGAAACAGGGCCGTGAACACCCTTTAAAAGCCCCTTTTCGGCCTGTGACATACAGGCCTTAACCGAGAACTGATAACCCTCCATACTGTTTTGAAGGTCCTCTAATATTTTTGCTCTTCTGCCCGTTTCAGAAATATCTAAGGTTAGCTTGTCTATTTCCGCCTTTTTAGCATCTACAGCCTCTTTACGGCTGTTATAACGCATCTCATAACCCTTTAGGCTGTTTTCGTTAGAGGTTATTACCTCTTCACACCGTTCAAGGTCTTTTTTCAGCTCGCCCATTTCTTTTTCAAGGGCTTCAAGCTCACCCTTATGGGTTGAGGCCGACTGCTCAATAGCCTCAAAACGGGAGGCAATTTCGCTTACAGATGACTGTGCTGTAACAAGGTTAACCCTGTTTTCAGAAATCTGCAGGGAAACCGAGTTAAGCTCCATAGCCTTTTCTTCAAGTTTTCTTGAAAGACTTTCACTGCTTTGAATAAGGCTTGAAAGTTCGGCCGAAACCTCGGCAGCTTTATCATTTAAATTCTGTTTTTCTTTTTCAAGGTTGAAAATTTGGTTTTTCTTTTCTTCAATCTGAGAAGAGGCATCATTTCCTGATTTTTGAAGCTGTTCCAACTCTCCCTTAAGTCGGCCAATATTTTCATTATTATGCCCTATATTTGTGCGAATAACGTTGATTTCACCCTCTGTTCTGGCAACGCTTTCTTCAATAGAGGCAATTTCTTCTTTAAGCTCATCAATTGCAACGGTAATAGCCGTAAATTCTGCAGTATTATTTTCAATGGTTTTATCAAAATCTTCTAACTGGCTTACAATTTGCTTATACTGTTCACTGGCAATTGTAATTTTATTTTCTTGGTTTCTGAAAGCTTCTTTAGAATCCTCCAGCATTTTAACCCAAAGACCTATTTCAAGTTGTTTTTTACTTTCTGCCAACACGAGAAACTTTTCAGCCTTTTCGCTCTGCTCCTTTAGAGGGCCAACACGGCTTTTAAGCTCTTCTAAAATATCTCTTAGCCTTAAAAGATTTTCTTCGGCAGCGGTAAGACGGCGCTCTGCATCCAGCTTTCTGTAGCGGTAACGGGAAATTCCCGAAGCCTCTTCAAAAATATCTCTTCTCTCGTTAGATTTTGAGCTAACAATAGCGTCAACCTTACCCTGACCTATCATAGAATAACCGTCACGGCCAAGACCGGTATCCATAAACAGCTCGTGTACGTCCTTAAGGCGCACCGAAACACCGTTTATCATATACTCACCCTCATGTGAGCGATAATAACGGCGTGTTACCGAAACATTGTCATCGTCAAAACGCAGTGCACGGTCTTTATTATCAAAATGAATGGTTACCTCACAAAAGCCGTGGGCTTTACGGGAAGCCGTTCCGCTAAAAATAACGTCCTCCATACTTGTTCCACGAAGACTTTTGGTAGATTGCTCACCCAAAACCCAACGAACCGCGTCAGAAACATTACTTTTTCCGCTTCCGTTAGGGCCTACAACTGCAGTGAGGCCCTTGCCGAACTTAAGTGTGGTTTTATCGGCGAAGGATTTAAAGCCGACAATATCAATTGATTTTATAAGCACGGTATGTTCTCCTAATCAACCATGACCGAAAGGGTCATTTTATTATGTTCATACACTTTACAATTATATCCCATTGAGGCTAAAAATTCAATATTGCTTTTTTTAACCCCAATCATTTTTGAAACGCACCCAAAGGGCACAAAGATTTTCAACTTGCCTTTAGGCGTTTTTTCTTTTTCTATAATTTCTAAAACTTTTTTTCTATAAATTCTACTTTGACACATTTCACCAAAGGCAGGGTGCCAAGGTCCTGCAACAAACCCGTCACTTTCTACTGTGTGAAGCCCAACGCGAATTACATTAATTTTTGCCTTTTCGAACATTAAAAGCAGGTTAGAGGTTAGCTCTACCCCCTCTTCCAGGGATTGAGGAGAATATTCTCCTCTTTCATAAAGCTCTGCAAGGTAAGTCCCCTTTAAAACCAGGGTGGGGTAAATTCTTACCGTTTTTGGGGAAAGGGCGATTATTTCCTTTGCGGTGTTTATTGCTCCCTCGTCACTGTCACCGTAAAGACCGGTCATCATTTGAAGACCCAGCTCAAAGCCCTTTGCCTTTATAAGGGCAGCAGCTTTTTTAACATCTTCTGCTTTATGACCACGGCGATTTAACCCTAAAACCTTGTCGTTCATACTCTGACAGCCAAGTTCAATTGCCGTAACGCCATAAGCTTTAAGGGTGTTTAATATATCTTCATCAATACCGTCGGGGCGGGTGGAAATTCTTATTCCCGAAATGGTTTTATTCTTAACAAACTCATAACCCACAGATAACAGTTCTTCCATAAGAGCCTTGTCTATCTTGGTAAAGCTTCCGCCAAAAAAGGCCAACTGAGTATTCTTTGCATCATAATTGGGGTGTGAGATTACCTCTTTCACAGCCGCCTCAACATCATTGGCATTCGGCACCTTTACCTGCCCCGTAATGGTGTTCTGATTACAAAAGCTGCAACGGTTAGGACAACCAATGTGCGGCACAAAAACCGAAATGTTTGAATGCCGCATTATAACTCAATTCCCATAAGCTCTAAGGCCTTTCGGGCAGCGGCCTGTTCGGCTGTCTTTTTGCTTCGGCCAACTCCCGTTCCAATAACATTAGAGTTAAGGTGAACCTCTACTGTAAAGCTTTTATTATGGTCGGGACCGCTTTCACCTATAAGTACATATGTAAGATTTTCTTCTGGATTACGCTGAATAATTTCCTGAAGCTCGGTCTTATAATCCTTAAAGTTTTCGTGCTCCAGGTGATGAAGTTCTTCGGTAATAAATCTTAAGACGTGTTTTTTTGCAATTTCCATTCCGCCATCTAAATAAATTGCGGCTAAAACTGCTTCGAAAGCATCGGCAAGAATAGAGGGTCTGTTATCTCCCCCATTGGCCTTTTCACCCTTACCAAGTAAAAGGTAACTGCCTATTTCAAGTTGCTTTGAAAACTCACAAAGAGTTTTCTCACAAACAAGAGATGCTCTAAGCTTAGTAAGCCGACCCTCAGGCAAAGTAGAAAAGCTTTCATAAATATATTCTGAAACAATTATAGAAAGCACCGAATCCCCTAAAAACTCTAGCCTTTCGTTAGAAACGGCTGAACCCTTTTGCTCGTTGGCAAAGGAAGAGTGGGTCAAAGCGTTTTTAAGCAAATCTTTATTTTTAAAGGTATAATTCAAATTAGCTTCTAGTTTTTCCATAATATCCCCTCTTTCAGGTGGGTTTATAATTACTTAATTAATCTGCCTTTTTAACCTCTGACAGACCCTTGGTTATTTTTTCTATAACACCGGTTTCGCTAAAGGTAATAGCCTGGCGGATAGCATTTTTAAAGGCATAGCCGTTTGAAGAACCATGAGCCTTAATAACAGGCGCCTTGGTTCCTAGAAGAGGCGCTCCACCAACCTCGCTGTAGTCGGCCTTTGCTTTAATAGAATACAGACCCTTTTTTATCATAAGAGCGGCAATTTTGTTTTTAAGACTGCTGTAAAGCACACCCTTTATCATTGAAAACATTGTACTGCTAACGCCCTCAATAAGCTTAAGGGCAATATTTCCTGTAAAACCGTCAGCAACAACAACGTCTACATCCCCTTTGGGAATTTCTCTTGATTCTACATTACCAACAAAATTAACCGGGGCGGTTTTAAGCAGAGCATAGCTTTCTTTTTGAAGTTCTCCGCCTTTAGTATCCTCGGTTCCTATATTAAGCAGGGCAACGGTGGGGTTTTTCTTGCCCTCAACATTTTCCATATAAACCGAGCCCATTATACCAAACTGCTGAAGCATTTCGGGGCGGCACTCTGCATTTGCACCAATATCAAGCATAAGGTAATTACCGTTTTTGCCGGGTATCATTGAGGCCAAGGCAGGGCGCTTTACACCCTTTATTCTTTTAACAATAAGGGTTCCGCCAACAACCAAAGCGCCTGTGCTACCGGCCGAAACAAAGGCATCGCCCTTGCCCTCGGCTAAAGCCTTCATACCAACAGCCATTGAGCTTTCGGCCTTAGCCTTTAAAATATCGGTGGGGTCGTCGTGCATTGAAATAATGTCGGTTGCGTTTAAAATTTCCATTCCCTCAAGAGAAATATTATTTTCTTTTGCGACCCTTTTAATTTCCGCTTCGTTACCAGAAAGTAAAATTTCGGTGCCGTATTCTTTAACAGCGGCGGCAGAGCCCTCTAAAACACTAAGGGGCGCATTGTCACCACCAAAAGCGTCTACTATAATTTTCATAAAAATCTCCTCCTGGCCGTTAAATATATTTTGAAAGGCTTTCTAAAGCCCTCTTTGAAAGGGCAGAATATCTTTCCTTTTTATCCCTTATTTTTTCTTCAAGGGGTGGCAAAACGCCAAAATTTGCACCCATTGGTTGAAGCTTTTTTGTTTCGGGGTCGGTTATATAATTTACCAAAGCCCCAAGCATTGTATCTACAGGCAAAATAAGGGACGGCTTGTCCTTTAAACGGCTCACCGCGTTAATACCGGCCAAAATACCTGAAGCGGCCGACTCCATATATCCCTCAACCCCTGTAATTTGCCCTGCAAAGAAAATTCTGTTTTCTTTTCTTAGCGAGAGGTCGGGGTTTAACAGACGGGGGGAATCTATAAAGCTGTTGCGGTGCATTACTCCATAACGGTAAAATTCAGCATTTTTTAGGGCGGGTATCATACCAAACACCCTTTTTTGTTCAGGGAATTTAAGGTTGGTCTGAAAGCCCACAAGGTTATACATTGTTCCCTCTTTGTTTTCTTTGCGAAGCTGAAGCACCGCCCAAGGTCTATGCCCTGTTTTAGGGTCTTTTAACCCTACGGGCTTCATTGGGCCGAAGCGTATTGCATCAAGTCCTCTGGAGGCCAAAATTTCTATCGGCATACAGCCCTCATAAACATTAGGCTTTTCATCGAACTTGTGAAGAGGCGCCCTTTCGGCCGAAACCAAGGCAGAGTGAAAGGCCTCATACTCTTCTTTATTTAAGGGACAGTTTATATAATCGTCACCGTCACCCTTATCGTAACGGCTTTGAGAAAAATAATGCTCACTGTCAAGGCTGTCGAAAGAAACTATAGGGGCGGCGGCATCATAAAAGCTTAAATAATTCGCCCCAAGAAGTCTTTTAATATCCTCTGCTAACTCACCGTCGGTAAGAGGGCCCGTAGCCACAATAATTATTCCCTCGCTGGGAATATTCTCTGCTACACAGCTTACAACCTCAATATTAGGGTGGTTCTTTATTTTTTCGGTAATATATGCGGCAAAGCCCTCACGCTCAACCGCCAAAGCACCACCGGCAGGAACCTCGTTTTTATCGGCCGCCTCAAGTGTAAGAGAGCCAAAATGACGCATTTCTTCCTTTAAAAGACCGGCCGCAGACTCTATTCTCTTCGCCTTAAGTGAGTTAGAGCAAACAAGCTCACCGAAAAGGTCGCTTTTATGCGCGGGAGATTTTTTATAAGGCTTCATTTCTATTAGCTTTACCTTTACTCCCCTGTTTGCTACGGTATAGGCGGCCTCGCACCCTGCAAGACCGGCGCCTATAACGGTTATAACATTATTCATTGGTCTTTACCTTTTTTGTTGTACGCGAGGTTTTCTTTTTAGCCCCGCCCTTTTTGGCTGCAGCCTTTTCTCTAAGAGCCACACGGGTGGGGCAATCACTGTTTATACAGTAGGTTTTACCCCTTGTTCCCTTAAGCATAAAGCTGCCGCACTCTTCACAAACCTCTCCGGTGGGTATTCCCGGGGCGGCAAAATCGCACTCGGGATAATTAGAGCAACCGTAGAAGGTCTTTCCCTTTTTAGACTTTCTTTTAAGAAGCTTTGCGCCACACTTGGGACAGGGCTCTTTAACCTCGTCCTCAGGCATAGGCTTAGCATTTTTACATTCGGGATAACCGGGACAGGCCAAGAATTTCCCGAATCTTCCGCTTTTTACAACCATTTTTCTTCCGCAAAGCTCACAAACAACATCGGTTTCCTCTTCGGGAATTTTAACCCTTTGACCCTCAAGACTTTTTTCTGCTGATTCAAGGGTTGATTCAAAATCGCCGTAAAAATCATCAACAACCTTAACCCACTTAGCATTTCCCTTTTCAACCATATCTAGGTTGTTTTCCATATTTGCGGTAAACTTAACATCAACAATATTTGGAAAATAATCTATCATAAGCTTGGTAACAACCCTGCCAAGTACGGTAGGTTTAAAAGACTTTTGAACACGCTCAATATATTCCTTAGAAAGAATATTGCTTATAATAGGCGCATAGGTAGAGGGTCGGCCTATACCGTTTTCGTCCAGCGCCTTAATAAGGGTAGATTCTGTGTACCTTGCAGGTGGCTGTGTGTAGTGTTGTTTTGGTTCAAGCCCATTTAAGGTTACTGTATCACCCTTTGAAAGCTTAGGCAAGGAATCGCTTTTTTCTTCCTCACTATCTTTTCCCTCTTGGTAAAGCACAGTAAAACCGTCGAACGCAACAGTGGTTTCGGTTGCCTTAAACATATATTGGTCGGTAGTAACGCTGACACTTACAACATTGTTAACCGAAACAGCCATAAGGCTTGAAATAAACCTTTCCCAAATAAGCTTATAAAGCTTAAACTGCTCTGAAGAGAGTGCGGATTTTGCCTTTTCAGGGGTTAAGAAAATATTTGTAGGACGAATGGCCTCGTGAGCATCCTGTGCCGAAGACTTACTCTTAAAATATCTGGGTTTTTCGGGAAGATATTTTTGACCGTATTTTTCGGTAACATAGGCAGTAACTGCCCCTCTTGCCTCTTCTGAAATTCTAAGAGAGTCTGTTCTCATATAGGTTATAAGACCGGTTGTTCCGCTACCGTCAACATCAACACCCTCATAAAGCTGTTGGGCAATACTCATAGTGCGCTGACCTGTAAAATTAAGCTTTCTTGCGGCCTCCTGCTGAAGTGTTGAAGTTGTAAAGGGGGGCGCGGGTTGAACATTGCGTTTAGATTTTTTAACCTCACTAATTTCGTACTGTGAGCCCTCAAGTTCACTCAAAACCTTGTTAACGTCGGCCTCAGATGAAAGATCAACCTTTTTTCCGTCAGCGGTGCCATGAAAATGAGCAGTAAACCCACCCTCATCCTTTTTAAAATTAGCATCAATAGTCCAATATTCTTCCGAATTAAAGGCCTCTATCTCTTCTTCTCTGTCAACAATAAGCCTTAAGGCCACCGACTGAACACGTCCGGCAGAAAGACCCCTTTTAACCTTTTTCCAAAGGAAAGGGCTAAGCTTATAGCCAACTATTCTGTCTAAAACTCGACGAGCCTGTTGTGCATCTACCAGACTTAAATCTAACTGTCTGGGATTTTTCATTCCGGCCTCTATACCGCTTTTTGTGATTTCGTTAAAGCAAACACGGTTGCTCTCATTCATATCTAAACCTAAAATCTGAGCTAAATGCCAGGAAATAGCCTCACCCTCACGGTCAGGGTCGGTTGCAAGATAGACCATATCGCTTTTTTTGGCGGCCTCTTTAAGTTCTTTAATAACATCTTTTTTATCGCTCATATTAATGTATTGAGGCTTATAATTATCCTCAACATCAATACCAAGCTTAGATTTTGGTAAATCTCTTATATGACCCTTAGATGCCATAACGTTGTAACCACGGCCAAGGGTTTTCTTTATACTTTTGATTTTTGAGGGGGACTCAACAATCACCAATTTTGACATAACATCATTCCTTCTCAAAAACTAATTTCAAATAGAAAGGTTTTAAAAAATCATAATCTTTTATATCTTCCCACAGGAACTGCCTTAATATAGCCTTTAAGCTCTAACTCTGTAACGGCAGCAATAAAAGTTGCACCCGTAACACCGCTTCTTAAAGACAAAACATCTGCCATTTCGGTTTCTTCTTTAAAGGCATTATAAATTTTACGTGCAACCTCACAGGCATTTATTTCTTTAGGCATAACCGGTGCTGCTTGCGTATTGTCTGACACTCTATCTGTTGCCTCACAAGTGTCTGCCTTTTTCTTTTTGGCTGTATTTCCGGTTGTAGTATTTTTTTCTTTCTCCAAATACTTATAAAGCACACTTTTTACAGAAGAGGTAAGAAGATTGTTATATGTTATTTTATCTTCAAACCTTCCCGAATATACCGCAAGAATGTCTTCAACTGTTAAAAGGGGAATAGCACCGTCCCTTATAAGGTTATTATTTCCCTCAAAGTTTTTATCGTTTATACTGCCGGGCATTGCAAAAATTTCTTTACCCTGTTCCATAGCATATGACGCCGTAATTAAAGCACCGCTTTTACACCCTGCCTCAATTACCGCGACACCGCTCGAAAGTGCCGAAATAAGCCTGTTTCTAATGGGAAAATTAAATTTTACAGCAGAAGATTTTGGCCAAAATTCACTTATAAGTGTTCCTTTTTCTAAGGCCTTTTTTCTTAAACCTGCATTACTTTTAAGATAGTCACTGTCAATGCCCGAACCCATAACAACCACTGTACTTTTACCCGAAGCTATAGCACCCAAGTGGGCCATTTTGTCTACACCAAGGGCGCCGCCACTGACAATGGTAAACCCCGAAAGAGAAAGCCTTGCAGCCAAAGAAAAAGCCGCTTTTTTACCAAAATCATCGGCCCTTCTGCTTCCCACAATGCCAAAATGCGGAACCGACATATCAAGTTTTTGTCCCTTGGCAAAAATAACCGTGGGCGGCGATTCAATCAAATTAAAGCATTCAGGGTACTCTTCGTCCTCGGGTGTAATTATTCTTATATTGCTCTTTTGACAGTAATCTATAACCGCTTTAATATCATCTTCAGAAATTCTCTGGCGATAAGTAATCTCTCTTTTTGAAAAAATATTGCTTTCATTAAGCTGCGCCTCGGTTGCAAGAAAAGCCTCTTTAGCAGACCCAAAATATTCTATAATATCCCTGAGCTTACTACTTCCTACGCCTATAAGCTTTTGTAGCCAAAGATAGTAAAAAACATTATCTTTATTTTCGCTCATCGAACCATCTCCCACATTACTATGGCGGCGGCTACCCCTGCATTAAGGGATTCTGCCCTACCCGACATAGGGATTGTAACAAGGCGGTCACAAATTTTCTTCATTTTTTCTGTAAGACCATTGGCTTCGTTGCCAATAACAGCAACCTCTTTTTCCCCGAAAGATAGTTCATTAATTTTAAGGGCGGTGCTTTCTACCACCGTGCCGGTAATATTAAAGCCCTCTTCCTTCAATCGGTTAATTTCACCTTCAAAATCTTCTGCTACAATTACCGGTAGCCTTAAAAGTGCCCCCATTGAAGCTCTTAGTGATTTTGGTGAATATGGGTCTACACCCGTCTTTGAAAGCAATATTCCACCAAAGCCTAAGGCCTCTGCCGTTCTGGCGGCGGCACCAAGGTTAGATGGATCACTCACACTTTCAAAGGCAAGCCACTTGCCGGTTTTAATCTCTTTCTTGTTTTCTTTGAAAGAAAAGGTTAGTAATATCCCTTGAGGAGAATCGGTGTCGGAAATTTTTTCAAAAACAGACTGTGACACCTCGCTATAAAATAATGCTTTACTCTTTAACTCATCAATAAGAGAGTGGTGTTCCAAAAGGGCGCGGTTTGTGTAATAAAGCTCGTTTACGGTAATGTTTTCCCTTAAGGCTTCACCGCAAAGGCGACTGCCCTCAAGAACGAAAACACCCTCTTTTCTTCTTTTTTTTGCAGAAGAAACAAGCATTGCTACCCTTTTGATTTTAGGATTATCTCTAGCTGTAATCACAAAACACACCGCCCTTTTTTATAAAAAATCAGTATAGCAAAAATGAAAAAGCCGCCCGAGAAGCGTTTCCCGGGCGAACAAAAATTATTTCTCCAAAGCAGTCTTTGCGCTTTTTACAAGTGCTGCAAAAGCTGTGGCATCGTTAACTGCAAGGTCAGCAAGCATCTTGCGGTTCATTTCAATACCAGCCTTTTTAAGACCGTTCATAAATGTGGAGTAATTCATACCGTTAAGCTTTGCGGCGGCAGAAATACGAGTAATCCACAAGCGGCGGAAATCACGCTTTTTAAGTCTACGGCCAATATAAGCATAGTTGCCGGATTTCATAACAGCTTCTTTAGCTGTCTTGAAAAGCTTAGACTTAGCACCAAAATAGCCCTTAGCAAGCTTTAATACTTTTTTTCTTCTTTTGCGCGTCATCATAGCGCCTTTAATTCTAGCCATTATTCGTTACCTCCGTTACTTCTTATTTATAAGGAATCATCTTTTTAACCGCTGCAACGTTGGTTACATTAGCAACTACGGTCTTGCGGAGATTTCTCTTACGCTTTGTGGTTTTCTTGTTAAGAATGTGAGATTTGTATGCATGTGCACGTTTTACCTTACCGGTTTTAGTAAGCTTGAAACGCTTTTTTGCGCCACTATGAGTTTTAATTTTCGGCATTTTTATTTCCTCCTAAAAAAAGTTACAATTAATTACTTTGAAGTCTTGGGTGCAAGAAACATCAGCATATTTCTGCCTTCCATTTTCGCAGGTTTTTCTACCACGGAAAAATCAGAGCAATATTCTGCAAAGCGGTTCATAGTATCTAAGCCAATTTCGGGGTGGCCCATTTCACGGCCGCGAAAACGGATAGAAACCTTAACCTTATTGCCGTCTTGCAAAAAGCGTTTTGCATGATTGCCTTTGGTTTCAAAATCGTGAGTATCAATGCTAAGGCCTAAGCGAATTTCTTTAAGCTCAATAACCTTTTGATTTTTTCTTGCTTCTTTCTCGCGCTTTGTCTGTTCAAAGCGGTACTTACCATAGTCCATAATTTTACAAACAACAGGTGTAGTGTTGGGAGAAAGGCAAACAAGGTCTAAATCTTTTGCGTAGGCGGCATTCAGTGCATCTTCAATTTTCAAAATGCCAAGCTGAGAACCGTCTGTATCAATAACACGAACCTCTTTTTCCCTGATATCCTCGTTAATGGTCAACTCTTTAATGCTAATTGTAAAGCACCTCCAAGATCTTAAAATTAAAAGCACGGACAGCCAAAATAACCGTCCGTGCGAAAACACAATAAATAAACACTAATGAGCACACAAGGGTGCCAAAGCGTTTTTTATTAACCCTTTTAGTAAACCTGAGGGTGAGAACGGTCGGTTGTTCTGCTTTATTGTCTTAGGTATTTTATCACAGCACCTAACATTTGTCAAGCGCTTTTTTAAAGTTTTTAAAAATTATATTATTGCATTATTTCTTTTTGTTTGCCGGTAATTAAATTTGCCTCTCCATCAGGTATTTCCCCTATAACCTCTAAAATTCCGCTTTTCTGGTAAAGGGAAGGTGTTATTCTAATGGTATAGCCTCTGCCGTTGCCACAGGCCCACTGTGCCATTCTTCGTCTTGGTACAGCCGCAACGCTAAGCAATGTCATTATTGCGCCGCCGTGCATAACAACACCGGCAGAATAAACCTCTTCATCCATCATACGGCGAACTATCTGTCCTATTCCGGTACAAAGACGGGTTGCAAACTCAATAGTAGCTTCGCCGCCGGGCGCGGCGGCAAGTTCGCCCGACACCCACTTAGTATAATCCTCTCTGTCTTTAAGCTCGTCTGCGGTTTTTCCCTCAAATTCACCAAAATCTATTTCCCTTAAATTGTCGTTTATTATAATATCCTGGTCAGGAAAAATTATTTTTGCCGTTTCGGTTGCTCTTATCATAGGACTCGAAAAAACAAGACCGCATTTTGGGTAAATCCCCTTCTCACGAAGGTCGTTAAGCTCAATTATACCATTAGTAGTAATTGAAATATCGGTCACCCCAATATATTGTCCATTCACATTGCCCTCGGTCATTCCATGCCTTATTAAATGCAGTTTGTAGGTTCTCATTTTTTGTTCCTCCTGGTCAAAAAAACAGTTTACAATTTGTATATTTTTCCTATTTACAAAAGGAATATTTTGTATTATAATGTCTTTGCTTTTCCGCTCAAAGCGGAGTTTTTTGTTGTTTAAGGTCGATTTTTGTTAGAAAGGCAGGTGGTGTAAGTGAACTGCAAATTTCCCGAAATAATTTCATCTTTAAGAAAATCTAAGGGCATATCACAAAAACAGGCAGCCATTGACCTTGGTGTTTCACAAGCACTCCTTTCCCACTATGAAAAGGGTATAAGAGAATGTGGGCTTGATTTTCTAATAAAGCTTTCTTCTTATTATAGCGTTACCTGTGACGAGCTTTTAGGTGTTCAAAACACCAATAAAACTGCTCTGCCTAAAGAGGTTTTAAGCGGTCTTAAAAAACTTGTTCGCGATGCAGAAAAAATTTTAAACTATGACGAAAACTAAACGGTCGCCATTTTAGGGCGGCTGTTTTATTTTTAGTTTTCTAAAGCTAATAATAGCTCGGTAATAACCGAGTTAGAAACCACTGCACCACGGTTTGTAAGGCTAAAGCTTTCACCTTTTTTTTGAAGTAGTCCCATCTTTTTAAAAAGGTGGGCTTTTTTTATTGCCTTTTCAAAATTAATGTTGGGGTTTTTCTTGGCAAAGGCACTAAAATCCACACCCTTTGATAGGCGAAGAGCCAACATAAGGCTTTCCTCTATTCCGCCGGCGTCACCCTCAAAAACTTCTTTGGGGGCTTTAATATAATATTCTAAATTTCTGTCATAATAAAACCTTTTACCCTCTATTAAAGAATGAGCCGCCGGACCCAACCCTAAATAATCGGTTAAAATCCAATATTTTGTATTATGCTTTGATATGTTACCGTTCTTAGCAAAATTAGAAATCTCATACCTTTCATACCCGTTCTCTTCAAGGCGGTGACAGGTTTGAAGATAAAACTCGGCCGACCGGTCTTGCGAGGGAATTTGAAGGTTATTTCTGTTGTCATAAAGGGGTGTGCCTTTTTCTAAAGATAATAAGTAGGTGGAAATATGCTTCGGCTCTAAAGACAATGCAAAATCTATTGATTTATCAAGGCTTTTTTTTGTCTGCTCCGGTATGCCAAGCATAAGGTCAATAGAATAGTTTTCTATTCCCGCCGCTTTTATGTTCTCCACCGTTTTTAAAACATCTGCCCTCGTGTGTCTTCTGCCTAATAAAACAAGTTCGTCATCTATTCCGCTTTGTACACCCACCGAAACACGGTTAACCCCAGCCGCGGCCACCGAACAGAGCCATTCCTCAAGGTTATCAGCAGGGTTAATTTCTACAGTTATTTCGGCCTTATCCAGCCCGAAGCTTTCTTTACAACGGCAAATGATTTTTTTTATGCTCTCAGCCGGGAGCAAGCTTGGGGTTCCTCCGCCAAAATACAAAGTGTCGGCAGGGCGCCTGAGTTTGGCACCCCACCGATCAATTTCTGACAAAAGTCTGTTAGTATAATCTTCTGCCACTTGGCTGCTGTAGCCTAAAGAATAAAAATCACAATAGGCGCACTTTGAAAGGCAGAATGGAATATGTACATAAATTCCTAGATTAGAATTCATTAATCAAGAATAATACCGTCTAAAGCACCTGCAATACCGGCAGCATTAGATTCGTCGGTATCAATATGCATAGCGGCGGCATATTTGGGGCTAACACGGGCAACAACGTCGCCGAAAATAAGGCTACGGCCGTCGGTATTAATTTGAACCTTAACAACCTGACAATCCTCAAGGCCAAATTTTGTAGCATCTTCGGGGGTAAGGTGTAAATGACGCTTTGCGGCGATAACGCCCTCTTTAAGCTCAACCTCACCGCAAGGACCAACAAGCTTACAGCTTCCGCTACCCTTAACATCGCCGGATTCACGAACAGGGGCGGCTACACCAATAGAACGAGCATCGGTTAAAGAAAGCTCAACCTGTGTATCAGGGCGAACAGGACCCAAAATAGAAACACCGGCAAGTTCTTTTTTAGAACCAACAACGGTTACCCTTTCTTCACAGGCAAACTGACCGGGCTGAGAAAGGTTTTTCTTTGGGGTAAGCTCATAGCCTTTACCAAAAAGAGCCTCTAAATGCTCCTTACTTAAATGAATGTGACGCGCTGAAACTTCAACCAAAATTTTCTTTTCCATAAGTAAAACTCCTTTAAAATATGTTAAAATTCCTTTAGCCAAAGCATTTAAACTTCAATCAGATTTTTAATTCTTTGGCTTAAGAATTAAAATTACAAGAAAATAGCTGCCTTGTTTATAAAGGCAGCTTTAGATTTCTGAATTATTTTTCAGAGATAGCCTCAACAGGGCAAGCTGCTGCGCAAGCGCCGCAATCTGCACACTTTTCAGCGTCGATTTCATAATGCTCAGCGCCTTCAGAGATAGCCTCGCAAGGGCAAGTACCTGCACGGGCACCACAGCTGATGCAATCATCAGAAATTACATATGCCATTTTAATTACACCTCCACTCGTTTGTGATTATATTTTATCATATAAATAAAATTTTTCAAGACATTTTTCAGCAAAAAATGATAAAATGCCTCTAATTTTATTCCGAAACAGGGATTTGGGGATTTTTTGCCTTAGCTTTTGGACCTTTTTGCCTGCAACTTTTTATTATTTCAACATTGTCGCGATGGTATTTTAAAGGGGCCGCTCCCTCTTCGCCCAAGCGAACCGAAAGCATTCCGCTTAAAACATTGGCATCTACTACTACGCCCTCCCCATCGGGGGTTTTAACCAAGGAGCCTTGGTGAGGAGTTAGTGAGTTAAGATATTCATATGCATCTTGCTCGTATTTTAGACAACACATAAGTCTGCCGCAGCTGCCGGAAATTTTAACAGGGTTTAAAGAAAGACCCTGCTCTTTTGCCATTTTAATTGAAACCGGCTGAAAAGCATCTAAAAAACGGCTACAGCAAAAAGGCTGACCGCAAATACCAAGACCGCCTAAAAGCTTAGCTTCATCCCTTACACCTATTTGGCGAAGCTCTATTCTTGTTTTAAAGTTAGCGGCAAGAATTTTAACAAGCTCTCTGAAATCTACCCTGCCATCAGAGGTGAAATAGAAAAGCATCTTACCCGAATCAAAGGAAACCTCAACATCAATAAGCTTCATATCAAGCTTCAGACGAAGAATCTCCCCCTCGCAAAAATCAAAGGCTTTTATTGCCTTTTGCTTGTTTTCCTCAATTCGTTTAAGGTCGGCCTCGGTTGCAAGGCGAATAACCTTTTTAAGAGGGCTAACTATCTGGTCGTCTTCGACATTACGGTTGCTGCCCGAAGCGTAGCCACATTCTACGCCCTTTGAGGTTTCAACCACTAATCGGTCACCCTCGTGAAAAACCTTACCATCAGGGTCAAAAAAATACACTCTACCGTCTTTTTTAAATTTTACACCTATTATTTCTGTCATAAAAACCTCCGAATATATCGAAAAGCTGTGAAATTTAATTTAACAAACTATATTATACATTTAATATCTAATAATTGCAAGTTTTTTCTTAAAGGTATTAATGGAAAGGTTTTGAAAATTTTTCTTGACTTTTTACCCTTTGATTGCTATAATTATATGGCTATTGAGAAAATAGCTCCTTGCTTCACAGAAAGCTGTGGGGCCATAAGTCCAAAAGGAGGTGCAACAAACAATGTCCAACAAGTATGAAGCAATGCTCATCTTTTCCGTAAAAAACGGTGACGAGGCAGTAGCTGCTTTGGCAGAAAAGTTCAAAGCTCTTGTTGAAGCTAACGGTACTCTCGAAAGCGTTGACGAGTGGGGCAAGCGTCGTCTTGCTTACCTTATCGAAGACGAAGCAGAAGGTCATTATGTTATTTATAATTTTGACTCTGCTCCTGAGTTCCCTGCTGAGCTTGAACGTGTTGCAAAGATCACCGAAGGTGTTCTTCGCGTAATGACCACTAGAAAGTAACCAAATAATTTAGACTAAAACCAGGTTTAAAATTTTGGTTAAGGAGGAAACATTTATGCTTAACGTAGTTGTTCTTACAGGTCGCCTTACCGCAGACCCCGAGCTTAAAACTACAGCTAACGGAACCAGTGTTTGCAGCTTTTCTATTGCTGTTGACCGCCGTTACCGTTCCGGCGAAGATCGCACAACCGATTTTATCAACATCGTTGCATGGCGCGCATCGGCCGAATTTGTTTCTAAGTACTTTAAAAAAGGTCAAATGATTGCCATTGAAGGTTCGATTCAGACCCGCCGCTATCAGGATAAGGAAGGCAAAAACCGCACCGCGTTTGAGGTTGTTGCAAACAACGTTCAGTTTGCAGACTTTGCCCGTCGCGACGGCGACGCCGCAGATTCTTCTGCAGCTTCGCCCGTAAGCTTTTCTAATGCCGATGCAGGCGACTTCACTTCAATTGACGATGGTGACGACGATCTGCCATTCTGATCTCGCCCACACCCACATTCCTAAGGAATGTAGCTAAATAATTATAGAAAGGATGTAACTTCGCAATGGAGAAAAACGAAAGACCCGCTCGCAGAAAGAGCCGTAGAAAAGTTTGCTTGTTCTGCGTTGACCGCGTTGAAGTTATCGATTATAAGGATGTTGCCAGACTCCGCAAATTCGTTTCCGAGAGAGCTAAGATTCTCCCCCGCCGAGTAACCGGAACCTGCGCAAAGCATCAAAGAGAACTGACCACAGCTATTAAGAGAGCTCGTCAGGTTGCTCTTCTTCCTTACGTAAGCGACTAATATTAAATTTCTTGTAAAATTAAAACACTCTGCAACGCTGCAGAGTGTTTTTTGTTTATATATAATCTCACCGCAATTATTTATAGTTCATATTTTTACTCAAATTCAACTTCGCTTCGCTCCATAATAAACATAGGATGCTCTGCTACCGGCAATCCGTAAAGCAATGTCACACTTTTAAAATCTTCTCGTTTTTCAGGCTCGTAAATATCACCGGTAAGACTATCAACCACTACCGGGTCTTGCATTACATCATTTTTGAAAATATTTTGAATTCGAACGCAAACATCCGTTTCGAGCATTCCACATTCATCCTCCAAATAAGTAGGATAATAGTAAGCATAAAAAGGCTTACCGTTTTTTTCAAACGCGGCACAAAACGGCTGTTGCGGCATATTAACATACGGCCTTGTATAATGGGTGGTTAACGCAATAAATCGGTCGGATACGGTAAAGTCATCTTTTAAAAGGTTAGATATATTTGCCAAAGCCCGGTATCCTAATTTAGGGGTGTAGGTTGTTCCATTCAAAAGGCCGAATAACGAAAAGTTTTTCATTATACCGGTTGCAGTATGGTAGGGCTTTTGAGTGTAATCGGCAACCGTGTAAAAAGAGGTTAAACGGCAACCTACAGCAGCATCGGTTACATAATAACGTAATAAAGCAACGGCTTGAATATGCTCATTACTTTGTTTTTTGGGGTAAATTGTATGGTCCAACGGCAGGTTTGAGGGATAGCCACATTCGCCTCCCCAAAGCTCTACATTGTTAAACCCATTTAAAGCAAAAATCTTTTTTATAAACTTAACATTTTGTGATAAATCTACATCGGCACGAGTGTCATACCTATGATAGCTAAAAAAGTCCAAATACTTAATATTTGCGGCAAAGTCCCAAAAATAATCTTTATTATGCTCACTGGAGGAAGGGAAGGGCTCAGACATACACGCACCGATTTTGGCGCCTTTGTGGTGTTTTAAAATAACCTCTGCGGTTAAATTAACAAATTCGGCATACTCCACCGGATTAGATTTGCCGGGGGCCCAAAAATTCACTAAATCGGGTTCATTCCAAATTTCAAAGTATGTAATTCTGTCAGCGTAGTGTTTTGTTAATGCGGCAATATAATTTTTCCATGCTAACAATACCTCAGCCCCATAACACATAGGCACTTGACCTACTGCCGACTCGGTTGGGCAATCAGGCATATACAGTTTGTTTCCAAAACCCACATTAAACCACGGCTGAATTCCACGCTTTAGCAGATTATCCACAATACTATCCAGCCACTCAAAGGTGTAAACACCCTTTTGGGTTTCGCATTTAATCCATCCGGTTTGTACCCTGGCATATTTTACGCCGCATTGCTTCAATAAATCATAGCATTGCTCCGGATCATATAAATCACGGTCTAAACACTCAAACCCAATACTGGCATGGCTAGTAAGGGGAATCTCGTTCGAGGGTTTAATTTTTAATTTACCTATCCACTTCATAAATACCAAACTCCTTAATACAACTGTTTTTAGCAAAAAAACCGCTTGACAATTTCTAATCCTTGTCGTATTATACTATAAAAAAGCCAAAACCAACAGAAACAATAACACTGTTTTTTTCGCATATCTTACTAAAAAGGCGGTTTTTTATGCTTACTATACACGAAAATCTTCTTTGCGGATATTTTGACT
Organism: Clostridia bacterium; assembly: GCA_017410605.1. Lineage (GTDB taxonomy): Bacteria > Bacillota > Clostridia > Oscillospirales > Acutalibacteraceae > UMGS1279. Next base: position 86,666 of record JAFQQN010000017.1, on the reverse strand, counting down.
GTAGCCCTTTTGGCAATTTAACTCAATCAAAACTGCGACACTGCAAATTATACGAGATTGAATTTTATTTAGAAGATGCTAAAACTACCACCCTGGATGGCACAGTATATCTCATTCGTAAAAATCATCTTTTAATTGCAAAGCCCGGTCAAACAAGGTATAGCCAATTGCCTTTTAAAGCTATGTATTTGAAATTTCCGGCCGAAGGCTACATTGCCGACTTGCTAAACCAAATGCCTGCTTATTTTTGCAGTAGTCACCCAGAAAAAATATATGATACTATTAATGAAATAATAAAATACCAAGAACGTGATAATCACTTACTCGTTTGTAGTAATTTTCTCTCTTTAATAAATGTTTTATTTGTTGATTCAACCATTCCTAAAAATCGAAACACCAAAAATTACGCCGTTGTTTCAGCAGCAAAAAAATACATATCAAGTCATTATAATGAGCCAATTAAGCTGTACGATATTGCCCAAAGTGTGTTTTTAAGCAAAACCCATTTTCAAAACATATTTATTGAGGTTTGCAATAAAACACCACACCAATATTTAATTGAAAAACGTATTGAACACGCAAAGTATTATTTGCGCAACACCGATTGGTCTATGCTGGATATTGCCGAAAAAACGGGCTTTACCTGCCAGCAACATTTTAACCGAATGTTTAAAAAAGAAACGGGGATAACCCCACTTAACTACAAAAAAATTAACCAAAGCAAGTATTTTAAGTAATAAATTGTTATACGCTTCAAACAAAAAACAGAGCCTCTAATTTAGCGTGATACTCCAAGCGTAGTATCACTAAGTCCAACTCACTTAATATCACTTTCGCAAAGGGAAAATATCACGCTGCCAAGGGCGGCATATCACTTAACAAACAAAAAGAAAGAGAAGACTCGTTACAAAATACGAATCTTCTCTTTTTTTGTTGTTATTGGGTTTGGGCTACTGCTGGGCTGCATTTGTACATACAAATGCGATGCTGGTTCTTAACAAGAATTGAACGAATCTTCAAATTCTCCGTTAAGGACAACACACTTTCTGGTCAGAGGCTTTGTTTTTATTTAGAAACGTAATTTGTAATTTCCTTTAAAACCGAAACCGAACCGCTTGTGCCATAAAGAAGAGATGCAAGTTCTACCTCATAAACTGCGGCATTTTTCACTGCCGTAGTCTCATTAAGCGCAGGGGCTTTTATGATACTGTCAGAAAGACCTTTGGGGCAAATTATAACCTGTGGGTCGGCCTTTTTAATTTCTTCTTCAGGCATTTCATAATTCTTAAACTGCTGGGCGGCGTTTTTAATTCCTGCCGCCGTTACAAGCTCCCCTGCAAGGGTATCGGGTGTCGCCACAAGCCCCTCTTCAACAAAAATCAAAGCTGTTTTATCTTTTGAGGCATTGGCAGTATTTAAAGCTGAAAGCTCTTGTTCGGTTTTTGTTATAAACATCTCGGCCGTTTCAATGTATTTTTCTTCCCCCACGAAAACACGGGCAAGTGTATTGTAAAAGGTTTTAAGACCTTCTAAATTTTCGGGTGTAGCAACAACAACATAAGGTATTTCGGCATCATTTAACATCTGCTCAGCCTTGGCAGAAAGCTTTACGGGTGAAATTGCTAAATCGGGTTTCAAGGCGGCAACAACATCAAGCTCTGCTTCATATTGTCCGCTTATGTTGGCAACACCGCTTTTGCCCGAATTTATAAAGCCCTCTGTAGCACCCACAATTAGTTCTTCATAGCCCAAATCGGCAATGGCAAAAGCAATATTATCGCTAAAAGCAACCACTTTTTTTGGCGGTGCCGAAATTTCGGTTTCACCAACAACAACCGGATAGCCCTTTGGGCTGCACCCTGCCATATTTAAAACAATAAAAAGAGCCAAAACGACCCCTAAAACCCTTTTCATATTAAAAAACATTCCTTTTTTAGTATTTGTTTAATTTTACTTCATATTTTAAATAAATGCAAGTGGTATAATAAAGAAAAAATATAAGAGGTGTGTTTATGCCTACAATTAGCTTCATTAAAACAACCGCAAAGGCCTCTTTAAGCAACAAATGGTCTAAAGTTCTAGCCTCAGGCGCTTTAGTTATTTCTGCTTTTTGCCTTATATATGTGTTTTTTTCTATGCTTTATTTAATGCTTTCTGCTGCTCTCAACAATGGCTGGAGTTTAGTTTTATCACTTATTCCATCGTTTTTTTTGTGGCAGTTTTTCGGTGTTCCCCTTTTATACGGTGTGTTAAGGTGGTTTTGGTTCACCGCCGCAGGTGATGACCTTCCTGTTAGCGAAGCCTTTTTCTACTTTTCACGAACCAAAGAATATATACGCTCTGTTTCACTTGGGTTTAGAATTTTTTGCCGCATTGTTGCTATTCTTGTGGTTTGCTTTTTGCCTTCAATAATCATATCTATACTGTGTCGCCCAACCCTTTACGATATGTTGAATTTTGCTATGCCCTTCTTTGTATCCTCTCTTTGGAGCCTTGGCAATGTTCTTACCCTTTTTGGAACAATACTTTCTATTATTCTTCTGTTAAGGTATTTTGCCGCCCCAATTTTAATGATAAACGACAACAACATTTCTCCACAAGAGGCTCTTCACCTTTCAAATATTATTTCTAAGCAGGTTAACGGAAAAACCTTAAGCTTTATTTTAAGCTTTTTAGGTTGGGCTGTTCTTTCTTTGCTTGTTATTCCCTTGCTTTACACATTGCCGTTTTTTATGACCTGTTACAGTGTATACTGCAAATATCTTATTGAAAACTATAATAGACTAACCGAGCTTCAAAATAAAACCTATTACCCCAACTATAAACCACCAAGATTTTAATTTTAAGCTTTTCAATATATTAACAAAACCGTTTGAAGAAATAAACTTCAAACGGTTTTAATATTGCTTTAATTAATCTAATGTAAGAACAACCTTACCAACATTTTCGCCTCTATAAAGAATGTCGTGTGCTTCTTCGGCCTCGGTAATAGGAAGCGTTTTATAAATTGTTGGCTTAATTTCACCGCTTTCAACCTTTGGCCAAACCTCTTCAACAAGCTTAGCTAAAATTTGGGCTTTAACCTCAGGCTTACGAGAACGAAGTGTACTTCCCACAATTCTTACATTTCTTACATAAATGTTTCTCATATCTATCTGAGTAAAATCACCGGCCAGAGTGGCTATCATAATCCAACGGGCACCGTGCTCAAGGTAATGTAGGCATTTGCCCATAATTTCGCCGCCAAGGCAGTCAATAGCAACCGTAACAGGATGACCCTGTTCAAGCTGTTCTTTAAGAACCTCGGAAATATCCTCCTTAGAGGTATTAACAACTACATCGGCATTAAGATGCTTAATGCTCTCGGCAATTTCGTCAGACAAAACTGTGGTGATAACACGAACGCCAAATGCCTTAGCCATAGGAATAATAACACTGGCAAGACCGCTGGCACCTGCGTGCATTAAAAGGGTATCGCCACTTTTAATATTACCCTCCCAGAAAAGGTTGAGATAGGCTGTGGCAAAAGCCTCGGGAATTGCGGCAGCCTCTACCATAGAACAACCCTTAGGAATAGGCATAATCATATCGTACTTAACGGCAACATACTCGGCATAACCGCCACCGCCAAGAAGAGCACAAACTTTGTCCCCAAGCTTCCAGTCAGAAAGCTTAGAAACCTCATTTCCCATCTCTACTATTTCACCTGCAACCTCAAGGCCCATCCAATCGGGGCAGCCGGGCGGCGGCGGATAGCAACCCTCTCTTTGAAGTAGGTCTGCACGGTTAAGGGCCGCAGCAGAAACCTTAACCAAAACCTCGTCTTCTTTAATTACAGGGTCGGGAACATTTTCAAAATGAAGACTTTTATCGTCGTGAATCAGAACAGCTTTCATAATTTTTCTCCTTTGATTAATTATATTATCTATGTTAGTTTAACATAGATAAACACCGCCTGTCAATTTATAAAACAACTCTTTTATGTAGAAAATGATTATTTTTCAATCATAGCACCTACTTGCATCCATACAAAATTCTTGACAACGAGCAGACAGGGGCTTTATAATGATTGTGGTTGTATTTTAATAAATATTTGATGTTTTATTTCGGAGATTTTTATGAAGATATTTTTTCACACACTGGGTTGCAAGGTAAACCAATATGAAAGCGAATATATTAAAGGTATTTTTGTTTCATCGGGCTACATTGAAGCTTCAGACCCAAAAGCTGCAGATATTATTATTGTAAATTCCTGTACCGTAACGGCCGAAAGCGACCGCAAAACAAGACAGCTTGTTCGCCGTTACAGAAGGCTAAAACCCGAGGCAGTAATAGTTCTTACCGGCTGTATGCCACAGGCTTTCCCCACCCAAGCCGAGGCTCTTCCGGCCGATATAATTTTAGGCAACGAAAGCAGTAGAAATGTTTTAAAAGCAACCGAGCGTTTTTTATCTGACAGACAGCGAATAATAAACATACCTCCCCATTTAAAGGGCGAAAGGTTTGAAAGCTGTAGGCTTGAAAGCTTTAGCGAACGCACCAGAGCCTATATAAAAATTGAAGACGGATGTGACAGGGGTTGCACCTACTGTATCATTCCGAAAGCAAGGGGCAGAGTTAGATCCCGCAGTCTTGAAGATATTAAGGCAGAGGCTTTAAGTTTAGCAAAGAAAGGCTTTAAAGAGCTGGTACTGGTAGGCATAAACCTTTCCTCCTATGGCAAGGAAAACGGTCTTTCCCTTGCCGATGCAGTAGAGGTTGTTTCAAAAATAGAGGGCATAAGCCGTGTTCGTCTTGGCTCTTTAGAACCCGACCTTACCACCCCCGACCTTTTAGACAGACTTCAAAAAATTCCGCAGTTTTGCCCACAGTTTCACCTTTCTCTGCAGTCGGGTTGTGACGCCACGCTAAAAAGAATGAACCGCCTTTATAGTACAAATGAATATAAAACTCTGGTAGATGAAATTAGAAAAAGATGGGAAAACCCCGGCGTTACTACCGATATTATGGTGGGCTTTATTGGGGAAAGCGAAGAAGAATTTAACGCCTCTTTGTCTTTCACCGAAGAAATAGGCTTTTTAAAGGCTCATATTTTCCCCTACAGTGTAAGAGAGGGCACCGCCGCCGCCTTAATGAAAGGCAGAATAGACGAGCAAATAAAACACATAAGAGCCGCAAAAATGGCAAAAGCTTGTGACCTTTCTTCTAAAAGAATTATGGAAAAAATGGTAGGCACAAACTGCAAAGTGCTTTTTGAAACAATGGAAAAGGGCTATTTAATGGGATATAGCGAAAGCTATGCCCCAGTGTATGTAAAGGGCGATAAGGCTTTATTGCACACCGAAAAAGAGGTAACCCTAACCGACCTTATTAATGACGGATTACTTGGAATAATTGAATAGCAAAAATAAAAGACAGTATAACCTGTGCAAGGCTATACTGTCTTTATTTATATTGCTTTTATAGACTCACCAAGGCGGTAGAAAAAGACGAGGCGTTTTATGCCCTTGTGCAGATTAAAACCGCCGACAATCTGCCATCCGATTCCGCTTTGAAAGAAAAGAATTCTATTGAAAAACGAATGACAGAATTGTCCGGTAAAGTGCGAAGGCTGTTTGACGGTCACGCTGACGGTGTTATTGATGACAGGAATTATGAAATGCTGATGAGAGATATTCAGGCAGAGCAGGAAGCATTAGAGCAAAAGTTATCTGCCTTGCAATCTAAAATTTCACAGCAACATACTGCCGAAATATCCGTTGAGCAGTTCAGAGAGACTGTCAGGGAGTGCCTAAATATTACGGAATTAACACCGTTTATTCTAAACAAGCTGATAAGCAAAATTGAAATTAGTTGTTTAGAAACAATTGATGGTGAGAAGCAGAAAGAGGTTGGTGTGGAATGGAAAATCGAATCTATTTATTGATTTCCCAATACTATTTTGTTATCATTTACTATTACGCTATACTGTGGATTAAGATTAGTAATATGTGCATAATAAGTAACAAATTTTTTTTCGAGCGAATCATTGTATCTTTCTAATGAAAAGAATTTGGTATTGTATTCATCCGATACAGTTGATTCACCACCATTTGTGTCAAGGATGGTTATAAAATAATCACTTGTATCCTTGTATTGGTAAACATATAAAACAATTCCGTTAGAAAGTTTTTGTACTTTTCTTTTAGTATTTGAGCTAATTCCTATTTTCCAACCACTTGTATTTTTTGGTACAATTAAAAAATTAGAAGTATTGTTTTTTCTTCCCACAACAAAATCGCACTCATTTCCCTCAACAACTAATTCTGGGTCATCTTCTAAAAAATAGTAATATTTATATACCTCTTTTGCAGAACCAAAACTATACAACAAATTTTCAAATGGAACAAATCCAAGAATTGTAATTAGTAATATAACAGCACCTATTACACCTATGCTAAGCCAATTCCGAAATTTTAGTTTTGAAAATTTAAAAATGAGGAAAAACGAGAAAGCCCCAAAAACCACTCCAATTAAAATTCGCAATATTCCAAACATTTAAGTTCTCCTTATTAGTAGACCGGTGCTGCTGAAAAATTCGTTTACCCTATTGGGACTTTAACAAATGCGGCGACAAAAAACAACACGTTTACACCTATAGTTGTATATGTCCCTGCTGTTGTGTTGTCCCATACAATAGCAGAAGAATATTCAAAATCGACACATAACGATCTGAGATTCAAGGTTGCACCAAATGAATTCTCATTATCCCCATTAATTGATGTACCAGAAATTTCCAATCCTTTCGTGCCAAAATTAACATCAAAGCGTAGTTTCTTAGAACTAATATTCAATCCTATTTCATCATAGGTTATGGTGTTGCCGTTATAGGCTGTTAGCTTGTCTTTCTAGTTAGTATCTCCATAGGTATATTCTACCACGCTATCGGTAAGGCCGTCAAGACTTTCTGTAGTGTAATCATAGGTGGTTTACGCTTTTGAAGTCACCACGATAGGAACAGTTTTCTTTTGTATATTTTTAAGATATCATAATTACATTGTACAAGTCAACATTTATCAACTTGTAAAATATAAAATTTTACCAATTATTTTGTTGCACTTTGCACAAATGAACAATAAAATAAAACAAAAAAGACAGTATAACCTGTGCAAGGCTATACTGTCTTTGCAATTTAAACTATTTTAACCCTTATTCTCCGCAATGGTCACAGTCGTGACAGTCGCAAAGGGCGTTTTCACCTAAAATGGGGGCGGGGTCTATTCCCTGCTTATCATAATAGTTCCAAAGGGCGGCTTTTACGGCCTGTTCTGCTAAAACCGAGCAATGAATTTTATGTGCCGGCAGGCCGCCTAAAGCCTCAACAACCGCCTTGTTAGAAAGGGCAACTGCCTCTTCAATAGAATGGCCCTTTATCATTTCGGTGGCGATTGAGCTTGTGGCTATAGCCGATGCACAGCCATAGGTTTTAAACTTAACATCCTCAATAATACCGTCTTTAATTTTAAGGAATATTTTCATTATATCGCCGCATTTTGCATTACCAACCTCACCAACACCGTCGGCATCGGCAATTTCACCCATATTTCTTGGATTGGTAAAATGCTCCATAACCTGTTCTGTATACATTAGTTATTCTCCTTTTCTTCCATTTTAATTCTGTCCCAAAGGGGTGACATTAAACGAAGCCTTTCAACAATTGGAGGCAGAACTGATAAAATATATTCTGCATCCTCCATGGTATTTTCGTCACTAAAGCTAAGCCTTAAGGAGCCGTGAGCAACCTCGTGGGGAAGACCTATACTTAAAAGCACGTGGCTTGGGTCTAGCGAGCCTGAGGTACAGGCCGAGCCCGACGAAGCACAAACACCCTTAGCGTCAAGCATTAAAAGTAGGCTTTCACCCTCTATACCCTCAAAGCAAAGGCTAACATTACCGGGCAGACGGTGTTTTCTGTCACCATTAACCCTACTGCGTTCAATTTTAAGAGCATTATCTATAATATAATCACGAATTTCGGAAAGCCTTTTTGCCCTTTCCTCCATTGTGGCAACCGCGATTTCTATAGCGGCACCCATACCAACAATACCGGCGGTATTTTCGGTGCCGGCTCTGCGACCTCTCTCCTGTGCGCCACCGTCTATAAGGTTTGGAATAACAATACCTTTTCTTATATAAAGGGCGCCAACACCCTTAGGTCCGTGAAATTTATGAGAGGACATTGAAAGCAGGTCAATAGCAGCATCCTTAACATCTATGGGAATATTTCCAACTGCCTGAACGGCATCTGTGTGAAAAATTACCCTATGCTTTTTACAAACCTCGCCAATTTCTTTAATAGGCTGTACCGTGCCAATTTCGTTATTGGCATACATAACTGTAACTAACGCTGTATCCTCTCTTATAGCGGCCTCAAGCTCGTCAACCCTTACAAGACCGTCGCTATGAACATCTAAAAGGGTGATTTCAAACCCCTCTTTTTTAAGCTTATCAAGGCAGTGCAAAACTGCGTGATGCTCAAAAGCGGTAGAAATAATGTGATTTTTGCCCTTTTTAGCCATAGAATGGGCAACACCCTTAATAGCCCAGTTATCAGACTCACTTCCGCCGCCGGTAAAATAAATTTCGTTAGAATTTTCGGCACCTATAGCGCTGGCAATTTGCTCTCTTGCTTTATTAACACCCGCTTTAGCCTTTTGACCAAAACTATAAAGGCTTGAAGCATTGCCGTATTGCTCACTAAAATAAGGCATCATTTGCTCTAAAACCTTATTTGACACCGCAGTGGTAGCGGCATTATCTGCATAAATAAATTTTTCCATTAAAATTATCCTTCCTTTAGGATATTGTTTACACTTATATTGTATACCATTTTAGTATAGTTTTCAACAATTATTTAAAAAAATATCGGAATTTATACACTTTTGTATTATATTACAAAAACAAAACCCTCGCTTGATAGTTTATTGATTATTTTGGTAAGAGAAAGCGCACCGCGTTGCGGTGCGCCGAACTAATTTTGCATCATTTACATTTCACTTGGAGCGTCAATTTTCAGCATTGTAAGAACATTTTTAATAGCTGTTTTGGCGGCAACACAAAGGTTAAGCCTTGCCTGTAAAATTTCTTCGGCTTCTCCCTTAACACGACAAGCGTTATAAAACTTGTGGAAAAGGGTTGCCAGGTCATAGGCGTAACGGGTAAGAAGAGCGGGGTCGAAACTATGGGCAGCAAAAACTACCGTTTGCGGCAAAGTGGCCAAATGGCGTATAAACTCCCTTTCCTCAGGAGCCTTAAGGCAGTCCATCTGTTTTGCCGAAAGGTTCTTAGGCTCTATACCCTCTCCGCTTAAATTTCTTAAAATACTGCAAATTCTAGCGTGGGCATACTGAACATAGTATACAGGGTTCTGGCTTGATTTTTCAACAGCCAAATCTAAATCAAACTCAAGGTGGGTATTAGGCTCTTTAGAATTGAACACATATCTTGCCGCATCAATGGGCACCTCGTCTAAAAGGGTTTCAAGGGTAACAGCCTTACCTGAACGTTTAGAAAGCTTATAGGTTTCGCCGTTTTTAACAAGTCGAACCATTTGCATAATTACAATTTTAAGGTTATCTGCCGGCGCGCCAAGGGCGGTAAGGGCGGCCATCATTCGGGCAATATAGCCGTGGTGGTCGGCACCCAAAACATCTATAGCAATATCAAACTTTCTGGTAACAAGTTTATCATAATGGTAAGCAATATCGGGCACCAAATAGGTTGGAACACCGTTTGCACGAAGAAGCACTCTATCTTTTTCATCTCCAAATTCGGTAGACTTAAGCCAAAGCGCACCCTCCTTTTCATAGGTATAACCCGAGGCCTTAAGCTTTTCAATTATTTCGTCAACCTTGCCGGAATTGTGAAGGTCACTTTCGTGATACCAACAATCATAGGTTATGCGGTACTTTGCAAGGTCATCTTTGAGCTTTTGAATGTTTTTGGGAAGAGCAAAATCGCAAAGGGCGTTCTGCCTTTCCTCTGCAGTAACCGAAACAAAGCTATCGCCATGAATTTCGGCAAAGGCCTTGGCGTGGTTTATAATGTCCTCACCGAGATAAGCGTCCTCGGGAATCTCAATACTATCATCAAAAAGCTGAAGATAACGAGCCTCTAAAGAAATTTTAAATTTATTTATCTGGTTGCCGGCATCGTTAACATAAAACTCTCTTTTAACATCATACCCTGCCCAGTCATAAGCCGAAGCAATACTATCACCCAAGGCACCGCCACGGGCGTTACCAATATGCATAGGTCCGGTGGGGTTGGCCGAAACAAACTCTACCAAAACGGTTTTACCCTTGCCGTAATTACTGCGGCCAAAGTTTTCTTTATCCTCTAAAACGCTAAGAACAATATCGCTGTAAAAACGGTCAGCCAAAAATAGGTTTAAAAAACCGGGGCCGGCAATTTCGGCTCTTTCAATATAACTGTTTTTCTCCATATTATTAACTAATGTTTCGGCAATAACTCTGGGAGCCTTTTTAAGGGCTCTTGCCCACACCATAGCCGCATTAACAGCAAAATCTCCGTGATTGCGGTCGGCCGGAACCTCTATTGCAAAATCCGGAAGCGCCTCAGACGGAAAATCACCGTTCGCTACCGCTTTGCCTGCTGAAGCCATAATAAGCTCTTTAATTTCGTCCTTAACCTTTTTTAACATATCTGCCATTACTTAACATCCTTCACCGTTATATATATTTCATTTTTATTAATTTGTGATTTGTTAACATCTACTGTATATTTTAAAACAAGGCTTCCGCCGTTTTTATTTAACCCTGCTTCAATTGTTTCTGCAAAAAAGCCCATAGTCATAGCGCCAAAGGGGGTATGATATACACAGTTAAGTCTTTTTCCCTCTTCAAGGGTTATTTTTGAATTATATGCACCACTTCGGCTTATGGTAACAACACCCTTTGAAGACAGCTTTATATTGGTGTTTACGGCACCGTATTCGTCAGACATCATTGAATCTTTATAATTAATAAGAAAGGCGCCATCCTTTTCACCGAACCTACCCTCAGAGGTAAGCTCTAAAACCTCTTTATCATCACCGTTTACCTGTACGGTTTTAACGGTTATTAAAACATTCTTCATAGTTTAACCTGCTCAACACATTCCTCAATATTATGACCTAAAAGATTTTTGGCAATAGCCGAAAAAGATGCGGCGCGGTCACTTACGTAATACTTATCAACGGTCACCTTATCGGCAAAAGAGTTTGTGCTTTCTAACGTAGCCTTAACCTTTTGGGCCACAGAGGTACCCATATTTATAAGGGTTACACCATCGCCCATAATGTTTGCTATAACCTTCTCAAGAGCCGGGTAATGTGTACAGCCCAAAATAAGTGTATCAACCCTGCCCTCTATTATGGGTGCTAAATACCTTTTGGCAGTATTATAGGTAACCTCATCATCGGCATCTATCCACCCCTCTTCTACCAGGGGAACAAAAAGCGGACAGGCGTTTGCTACTATAACCGCATCGGTCAAACGCTTTAAAACCGCCCTTGCGTGGGCACGGCTGTTTATGGTTGCAGGGGTGCCTATAACACCTATTCTTCCTGTTTTGGTGGCCTCAACGGCGCTTTCAGCCGCAGGGTTTACCACCTCAATAAATGGGACGGGGAGTTCTTCTGATGTCATATATGCAACCGACGAAACAGTACCGCAGGCGGCAACAATCAGCTTAACATTCTGCTCAAGCAAAAAGGCTTCATCTTCCCTTGCATAGCGCAGTATGGTTTCGTCACTTCGGGTACCGTAAGGCACTCTTCCGGTATCGCCAAAATAAACTATGCTTTCATTAGGCAAAAGCTTTTTAAGCTCTTTTACCACCGTAAGGCCACCAAGACCTGAATCGAAAACACCAATAGGTCTGTTATCTGACAACCGCACCGCCACCTTTGCTACGAAATAATCCAACATATATAATACCATATTTATTTTCAGTATTCAAGAGCTAACCTTATGAATAATTATATTTTTAAAGGTATAACAATTAACACTCCCGACTTGATTTATACTAAATTATATGGTAATATAATTTTAATATTTATGGCAGATTGAAGAGGGTTTTAAATGGAACAAACTTTATATATAGTTGTACCCTGCTACAACGAGGAAGAGGTTTTAAGAGAAACTGCAAAACGCTTAAGACAAAAGCTTGAAGACCTTATAAAAAGTAGGTCAATAAACAAAAACAGCCGCGTTTTATTTGTCAACGACGGCTCTAAGGACGGCACCTGGGAAATAATTAAAAGCCTACACGCCGAATGTTCTTTGTTTTCCGGTGTAAACCTAACCCGAAACCGCGGGCATCAAAACGCCCTTTTGGCCGGGCTTATGACAGCCAAGGACAGAGCCGATATGATAATTTCTATGGATGCCGATCTACAAGACGACATTAATGCAGTAGATAAAATGATAGAAAAATATTATGGCGGCTGTGATATTGTATACGGTGTTCGCTCATCACGAAAGAAAGACACATTCTTTAAAAAGTTTACTGCCGAAGCCTTTTATAAAATTATGAGCTTATTAGGGTGTGATACCGTATTTAACCATGCCGACTATCGCCTTATGTCTAAAAGGGCATTAGAAGACTTGGCGGCCTTTGGTGAGGTAAACCTTTTCCTTAGAGGTATTGTTCCCATGATAGGCTATAAAACCGACAAGGTTTATTACGATAGAGAAGAACGCTTTGCAGGTGAAAGTAAATATCCCCTTAAAAAAATGATAGCTTTTGCATTAGAGGGCATTACCTCTTTAAGCTCTAAGCCCATAAGGCTTATTACCCTTTGCGGTTTTTCTGTTTTTTTAATAAGTATTGTAATGATAATTTACTTTGTTATTCGTTGGGCCATTGGCGCCACGACTATTGGTTGGGCCAGTGTTGTTTGCTCGGTATGGTTTATAGGCGGTCTTACCATGCTCTCTTTAGGTGTTGTAGGCGAATATATTGGCAAAATTTATTTAGAAACAAAACACCGCCCAACATATTTAATAGAATCGGTGGTGGAAGATGATGATTAAAAAACTTCTTGACAAAAGCTTTTTAAAATTTTTGGCTGTGGGGGTTGTTAACACCCTTGTTTCTATGGTTTTAATGTTTTTGTTAGAAAAGCTTGGTTACTGGCCCTCTACCACTATTGCCTATTTGGTGGGTGCCTGTGTCAGCTTTTTTCTTAACAAAAACTTTACCTTTAAAAGCAGTGAGAGCACCTTAAAATCAGGTTTAAAGTTTGCTTTAATCGTTGCCATCTGCTTCTTATTTTCCTATTCTTTGGCTCAACCTATTGCAGGGTATATGTTGAAATATATTCCCCTTTCCCCTGTTTGGACAGAACGAATAACCAAACTATTCGGTATGGGGCTATACACACTTACAAACTATTCAGGGCAGAAGTTTTTTGCCTTTAAAACCAAAAAATAAGTAAAAGGCCATTCAAGTTTTAACACTTGAATGGCCTTTAGCTGTTTTACCATTTAATTCTTAAATCCTCCGGCAGTCTTGACCCGTCAAATCTATAATGAGCAATAACCTTGCTGTTACCTAAATAATCCTCTTCTCTATTTAGCTGGCCGCCGTTGTGTATAACATAGGTAATCCCTTTTTTATTTCGTTTATCAGAAATTACTCCAATATGCTTATCATTATCAAATATAACAATATCGCCAGGTTGCCAATTTGCAATATCACTTATATCGATAGTAAGGGCAATGGCATACTTTTCAAAAAAGATATGTAAATTAGGAACTCTTCTAAAATCAATATTGGGGTCGGGCTTTCCACCTACTCTAGGGTAATCAGCTGTGTTATCAGCTATATCCTTATCCACCATTGCTTTTAGGCTATAACCTGCATTTTTAAAGGCTCTCCAAACAACATCGGTGCAAACACCAACCCTATCATTGGGGTAACCGCCCTCAACATATGCTCCGTCATATTTAGGGCGGTTTTCAGCGTCAATTCTGGCACCCAAAAGAATATCAGCATAATCGTCAACACCATTTGAATTAAAATCCACACCGCTTTTGACCCTTTCAATGCCGAAATCTTCGCCGTAATAAACCTTTTTAGGTAGCATATTTATAGCAAAAAATATAACCAAAATAAGAAAAAGCCCAGTTATCACCGCCACGAAAATTCGTTTTAAGGGTATTCTTTTACCCGAATTAATCATAATGGCACCTCTTAAAGTCCACTAAAGCTCATAAATACCGTCTTCAAACCATACAATATCCTTTTGTAAACAGTGGCAAAAGCCTAAAACCGGCTTAGTTGTTTCGGCATATTCCTCTGCTGAAAAATCATTGGCATTTATGCGCCATATTTTTTTTGACTTTTTATTAGCAACATAAAGGTTTTTACCGCTTATAAAAAGGCCGCAAGGCCCGTTAAAATTTTTATCACCCTCACGTCCGCCTACACGAAGTTCTTCCCTCATAGACGAAACATCTAACCTTACAAGTGAGTTGTTTTCGCAAAAGGCGACCCAAATATTTTTACCGTCGAAGGCCACACCGGAGGGAACCTCGTCTTTATATTTAACGGTTCCCACCCATTCGGCTACACCCTCTTCACTAAGAAGCTTAGCCGAGCCGTCATCTTCAACAATAAATGTTTTTCCAGTATCAAGCACACAGGCATTACAGGTAAGGTGATTAGAAACCTGCATATCGGCCGCGCGGTGCCCTGCACCAAACTTAACCAGTAAAAAAACATTCTTGGAAACCCTTTGAACCTCGTTTGTATCGGCGGCTATATGCCTGTATTCAACAACAAACTTCTCGTTTTCTGTAACCTCGGTAAGCACCGCGGCAACAACCCCATTAGGTACGGGGAGCATTTGTAATATTCTTCCTTCTAGCAACTGTTTCATCGTTATTCACCGCAATAATAATTTATTATATATATTCTAGCTTAATTGCGCTTGTTTTTCAATAGCTGAAAGTTTTTTCTTTTAAAATTCATAAGCTTCCAAATTAGAAAAACCACCAGTGTACCTACTGCCGCACCGCAACTGTCAATAAAAACGTCCCGCAGTTCACCACTTCGCCCGGGTATAAACAGCTGATGAATTTCATCGCTTACCGAATATAAAACTGCTATGAGCCAACCTAAAGCCACCCTTAAAAACGGTTTTATACCCTCAAGCTGAAGCCAGGCGGCACTTAAAAGAAAACTTAAAAGCATATACACACCGGCATGGGCACTTTTTCTTGTAAAAAACTGAAAAGAGGCAACTAAATTTTCCTGCTCTGTGTTCGAAAGCTCTTCAAACTTCGGGGCGAAAACACCCATAATAAACCTTATAAGTCCTCCGCTTGTATCAGAAGAGGCTTCGGCGTTTTGGGAAGACAAACAAAAAATTATAACCATAAGGCACAGCGCTAACCCTAAAAACACACAAAAAGCCACCACATTTTTTCTGTCTTTAAAATGAAGCCTATTCAACCTCTATCACTTCCAAAGCTTTTTTAATATATGGGTCATTATCACCCAAAAAGTACATATTTTTTTCTTCCTCTTCGGTGGGAATGACTTCGTAATCGGGCTTTAAACCCTCTTTATCATAACAAACTCCACCGGCAGGATAATAATAGCCTGTTGTAAGACGAACACAAGAGCCATCGGGCAAAAAATATGTGGTCTGCATAACTCCTTTACCAAAAGTGGTGTTGCCAATAAGGGGCCCTTTTTTCATATCTCTAATTGTGGCTGCAAAAAGCTCGGCGGCACTTGCCGTGTTTTCGTTGGTGATTGCCGCCATTTTAAGAGATATTTCATTTTTATCTGAGCGGTGAGTAACAACCCTCTCGCCGTCTGAATATTCTACGGTAGCCAAATTACACTCGCCAACAAGGCGGTCAAGCATTTCACAAACCGAATCTAGGGTGCCGCCGGTATTATCTCTTAAATCAAAAATTATGCCGTTGACGCCCTTTGAAACAAGCATATCTATATCTGCATTAAACTGAGAAACGGTAGCTTTATTAAAGGCTGTTATGCAAACATAACCTACATTATTTATAATACGAGTATAAACAGTTTGCCTTATAAACTCTTCATAAGTAACCGTAACAGCTAAGGTTTTATTTTCTCTTAACAGACTTATATTAGAGGTTGCGCCAAGCTCTTTTTTAACGGCCTGCACACTTTTTTCATAACCCATTTCTTTTACAGACTTGTCATCTATAGCTATAATTCTATCCCCCGGAATTATCCCCGCCTTACTGGCAGGGCTGTTGCTGTCTACCCTATAAACATACAAACTATCTTCATAGCTTATAACCGTAACACCAATTCCGTAGGTGCTTCCTTCAAAAGAGTTGGCTACACCGTCTGCATCCTCCGGCCCACTGTAAAAACCGTATTTATCCTCAAGGCCTTTAACATAGCCTGAAAGCACCCTTTGGTCAAGCTTTTCATAATCTATTTCGCCCAAATAATTTAAACGGGCAATTTCATCAATGCTTTTAAGCTTAACCATTATTTTGCCCAAGGGGCCAAAATAAAGTACACCCAACGTTGCCAAAATTCCAATTGCTAAAGCAACTATAACCGAAATAGCAACTGTCCAAAAAGAGAAGAGCTTTTTTCTATTTTTTTTAAGCTTTTTTTCAACCTTTACAATGTTATTTTCCACAATATTACCTGCTTTTAAAATTTATTAATTTGCCCACTAAAATAAATTCTCCCCTGGGAAGAAGAAATTCCTCTATTCAGGGGAGAAAATTTTACTTTGCGCGTGAAAAATAGTTCATTGGGTCGGTACGGTTGCCGTTAATTCTAACCTCAAAATGAAGATGGTTACCATAAGACCAACCTGTGGTTCCGACATTACCAATATGCTGACCGGCTTTTACCGTCTGCCCTTCACTTACAACCGGATTGGCTATCATATGTCCATAAATGGTCGAAAACTGCTGACCGTTATGAATACCATGATTTATCATAACCCAATAACCAAAACCGCCCGTATTATAACCTGCGGCAATAACAACACCGTCTGCCGCCGCCACAATTGGCTTACCTCTTATACCGGCACTGGAAATATCGATTCCGCCATGAAGCCTTCCCCAACGCTCACCATAATAAGAAGTGATATTATAATAACCGGGTACGGGCCAGGTGAAGGTACCACTCACAAAAACAGGGTTTGTTGTTGTATTGTTACCTGCAGAATTAATAGCATTCTGAATTTCTCTTTCCAATGCGTTAATCGCATTTTCATACTCTTTATTCTCTTTTTCGAGAGCGTTCTGGTCATTATTGAGTGTATTAATGACACCGTTAACTTCTGATTGCTGAGAACGAAGCTTTGCCTGTTCGTTTGCCAAAGTGGTTTTAACTGCTTTTTGCTCTTCTATTTTTTTATCAATTTCTTTTTTAGAAACATTAATTTCTTCAATAGCAGCAGTAATTGTGTTTACAAGCTTTTTATCATGGGTTGAAATGGTTTTAGAAACCTCTGTCAATGCAAGATAATCTGAAAAATTATTTGCATCTAACAAAATTAAAAGCTCGTTATTTGTACTTCCGGTCATATAAATTGAACGAATTCGCTTTTTAAACAAAAATTTTGTTTCGTCAATTTCAGCTTCTTTTTCGTCTATTTTCTTTTCGTATTCAGCAATTTCAGAATTGAATTTAGCTATTGCCGAGGTACAGGCATTAATTTTGGCCTGAGTATTATCAATCTGCTTATCTAGGGCAGCTTTAAGCTCTTGCTGTTTTGCTTTATCCTTTTTAAGCTGAGATATTTCGGCTTCTATCTTTTTAGATTTTTCTTCTAGCTCGGAAATTTCGTTCTGCATTTCAGAGGTCGATTTAGCAAAAACAGTAGACACGCCCTGAATGCTTAAAAGCATAACTGTTGCCATTACCGAGGCCACCGTCTTTAAGACAACCTTTTTAGCAAATTTATATTTCAAACCAGCCTCTTCCTTTCATTTGATAATAAACAAAGCTATAGGGCTTTGAACTCACTGCCCTCTTTTTTAAGATACTTACTTATCATAAATGCGCTTCCAACAGCGCCGGCAAAAATGCCAATTGCAAGGAAAATACCCAAAAGGAGGAGTGCCTCTTCACTAAATGGGATAAGGGTGTTAAATGTCTCACTCATTGTTTCACCTGCAACGCGGTAGCAGAAATATATAAGCCCTTCAGAAATAAGAGCGGAAATGACACCTAAAAGCATACCCTCAATAATAAAGGGTAGCCTTACAAAGGAATCGGTAGCACCAACCGCCTTCATAATGCTTATTTCAAGCTTACGATTATACATTGTAACACGAATTGTGTTTGACACAATAACAAGAGAAATTATTCCAAGAATTCCAATAATCCAGAAGCAAATAAGGTTGATTGCACTTTTAATGCCTGAAATTTTCTTAGCAAGGTCACCGTGAGAAACCACAGAATCTACCCCTGATGTGGCAGAAATGGCAGAAATTGTAGCATCAAAATTTTCCATACTTTGCAAGGTTATTTTTGCACCGTGAGACATTGGGTTGCCATTTTCCTCTTCTAATATTTCAAAGGCTGCAGCCTGTCCCTCTAAAACGGTTTCCTTTGCCCTTTTAAGTGCTTCGTCGCTGGATATAAATTCCACCGAGGTAACATTGGCTATTTTCTTAAGATTTTCGCAAACCGCCAACGCCTCTTGCTCATTATGAACAAGATATGCACTTTCGGGAATATCATTGGTTTCGGTTGCTCCTCCATCAGAGGCGGTGGCATCTGAAGCATTTGGGGCAACGGCGTTTTCCCCGTAAATTACAGAATTTTTGTCATTAAAATAAACCATAACAACATTCTGCTGTTCTAGAGTTTGCATGGTTCTGTCAACATTTTTGGTAATTAAAAGTGCCATACCTATAAGCACCATACAAGCAACAAGCACACCAATAGAGGCTATAGACATTAGTCGGTTTACCCAAACATTCCTAAACCCCTCGCGGGTGAGATATTTTACACTTTGAATTTTCATATTGTACCCTCCGCATTATCGGCCACAATGGTTCCGCCCTCAAGCATAATTACGCGGTGGTGAAAATCTCTAACCAAGTTGTGTTCGTGAGTAACCATTAAAACTGTTGTTCCCTGCTGATTAATACGGCTGAGCATTTCAACAATTTCGTAAGACATATTTGGGTCAACGTTACCTGTAGGCTCATCGGCTATTAAAAGCTTTGGCTTATTAATAAGGGCACGTGCAAGACCAACCCTTTGTTGCTCACCGCCCGAAAGCTCGGCCGGTTTAGAACGGGCCTTATGGCCAAGGCCAACCTGTGACAAGGCCTTTGCAACCTCTCGACGAATAACATTGGGCTTCTCACCAACAACGTGCATTGCAAAAGCAACATTATCGAAAACATCCATTGTAGGAATAAGCCTAAAATCCTGAAAGACAATTCCCATAGTTCTTCTAAGCATAGGAATTTGTTTTCTGGGCATTTTGGTAAGGTTGTACCCATTTACCAAAACATCGCCTGTGTTGGCTTTTTCTTCGCGCATTATAAGCTTCATAAAGGTGCTCTTACCTGCACCCGAGGCTCCTACAACAAAAACAAACTCACCAGGATGAATTTGAATGTTAACATCTTTAAGCGCGTGGGTTCCTGTTTGATATGTCTTTGAAACACCGCGAAACTCAATAATAGGTTTTTCCGGAGTAACAATATGCTTGTCCTCCGGAAAAACGGTATCGGGTGTCAGAATAAAATCATCATTAGGGAAAACCTGATTATCCATGACTAAACCTCTTCTTATAAATTAAAACTTAACCGGGTCAGATTTAAGGTATTTTTTAACCATAAGAGCAATTTTGAAAACAATGGCGTGGTCAAACTCTCTAAGGTCAAGACCGGTAATTTTCTTGATCTTTTCTAAACGGTAAACAAGAGTATTTCTGTGAACAAACAACTTTCTGGAGGTTTCGGAAACATTAAGATTGTTTTCAAAGAAACGCTGAATTGTAAAAAGTGTTTCCTGGTCTAAGCTTTCAATAGAGCCGCGCTTAAACACCTCGCGAAGGAAGGTTTCACAAAGGGTGGTGGGCAGCTGATAAATAAGACGGGCAATGCCTAAATTATCATAGCTTACAATTGTTTTTTCGGTATCAAACACCTTACCAACCTCAAGAGCCATTTGTGCTTCTTTGAAAGAACGGGCAAGGTCTTTAAGGTTGTTAACCACTGTTCCTATACCAACAACTGCGTGGGTATAAAATTCACCCGAAAGTGTATCAACAATACTTCTGGCCAATTTTTCAAGATGCTTGGTTTCAATATCCTGCTTAATTTCCTTAACAATAGCAATGTCTGTTTCGCTGATATTGATAACAAAATCCTTAGCCTTGTCGGGGAACAGGTTTTGAATAACCTCATAAACAGAAACATCGTTGCGGGTAACAATTCTAAGAAGCAATACAACACGGGAAACCTCGCCGTTGAAATGAAGCTCTCTGGCCTTAAGGGGAATATCTCCCAAAAGAATATTATCTAAAATAACATTTTTAATGAAGTTGCCTCTGTCATATTTTTCGTCGTAATATTGCTTTATGTTTGAAAGGGCAACAGCAAGAATAGAACAATACTTAGCCGCCTGAGGGTCATTTCCTTCAACAAAAAGAGTATATTCCGGGTGTTGAGGTGTGCCGAAAGGCTTATAGGTAAAGTGACCGCTAACAAAAGCCTCGCTTCCGTTTAATACGGGGAATGTGTCAAACTCTTGTGTTTCACCTATGCGAAGCAGCTCGCTACAAGCGATAATGCTATAGTTTTCATCCATTACACCTATTGTTCTGTCAATAGCATCTTTCATCTGGTGAACTACGCCCTGGAACAACCTGTTAGACATAAAAAACACTCCTTAGAATGGCAATATATTTTTACTAATCTATTGTACACTTTTTTTAACCGTTTTGCAAGTAAAATCTTGCAATTTATATAAAAAAGTTACAAAAAAGTAACAATCTTATTCCGCTATCAACAAAATAATCCCAAGTTCCCCTAAAAGTTATGTTTAACTGCAGCTCTTGACAAAATCACAAAAAAGTTGTATTATCTGTGTGTTAGCCGTTAATCTTAAAGATGGAAAGGAGTTGCCTTAGGGCAATTTGTGAGATAATTATGATAACTAAAAAGCTGTTTTTAGCAACCCTTGAAGATGTTAAAAGCTTTGTCGCTCTTTCAATGACTAAGCCCTATGATATCGAGCTTCTTTCAGGCAAATATATTGTTAACGCTAAGTCTATTATGGGTGTTTTCAGCCTTGACCTTACTCAACCCCTTACAATGGTTGCCAACACAGATTCTGACACTGAGATTGAAGCCGAAGTTAAACAGTTTATTTATGTTGAACCGGAAAGTGAAAAATAATTTTCAAAAAGTATGGGGCGGTTGCCTACCTTTTGGTAAGTAACCGCCCTTGATTTTGTTAAATGATATTTTTTATCTCAGCTTTATCCAATGCCAAAGAGGTTAAAATATATATCACACTACTACCTGCAATCTGTATAATATTCCCTACTACCGAAAGCATAGGTGCTATCCAGTTGCCGTAAATAATCGCCTCAGCTATATAATAACCTGCAACGGTTATTATAAGTGCCAAAATCGGTGCGAAATAGTTTCTTTTGCAAAGAATCTTATTGCTTTTAGCAGTAAAGCAAAGGGCAATCAAGGCCTTTATAACCAATGTGTAGGGCGCCCATACCAGGCCGCCACAAAAAACATCGGCCAAAAATCCCCCTATAGCCGAGGCCGCAATTCCAAAGGGAAGCGGCAACAGCGAAGCCGCCAAAAACACAAAGGCATCGCCAAAATGAATATATGCCGTATTGCTTCCAACCGGCACAGGAATATGCAGCAAAAATGCTGTAAAAACACTAATTAAGGCTGTAAAAAGAGCGGCCGTTACAAGGCCCTTCAATTTCGTTTTATTTTTCACTTAAACCACCTCTTATTAAACATTTTAATTCATAATTTTAAGGCTGTAAATACACATTTTTACAGAAAACAAAATGCTGAGTATTGTATTTTTTGTTCATTTTTTATTATTTAGGTGGCCGATAAATAATTTGCAATTTAAACCTTATGTGGTTCGACTCTCTTCTGCTATACCTATTTATTTGACAAATAGCCAAACTATGTGTTATATTTATATGTAATATTTTATTATGAAAGGATATAAATATGGACTGGGCAGAAATTACCATTAAAATTCCTACCGAATATACCGAACAGGCCGCCGCCATTGCCAATATGGCTGTACCCTACGGTATTTATATAGAGGATTATTCCGACTTAGAGCAGGGTGCAGAAGAAATTGCGCACATTAATTTAATTGATGAAGATTTGCTTAAAAGCGACCGTACCCATTCGGTTATTCACCTTTATATTTCAAGAGAAAACAATGTTAAAGAAAGCACCGGATACTTAACCGAAAGGCTTAATGCCTGTAATATTCCCCACACCCTTTGTGAAGATAATATTTCTGAGGAGGAGTGGGAAAGCAACTGGAAGCAGTTTTTCAAATGCACCGAAATTGGCAAACGCCTTTGCATTCGCCCTTGTTGGGAGGAATACAATAACAAAGACGGCCGCGTTGTGCTAAGCATTGACCCCGGCGCCGCCTTTGGAACCGGAACCCATGCCACAACCTCTATGTGCCTTGAGCTTTTAGACGAAAAAGTGGCCCCCGGTATGACGGTTTTAGACATTGGCTCAGGCAGTGGTATTTTGTCTATCGCCTCGGTTCTTTTGGGGGCTGAAAGTGCAACCGGTGTAGATATTGACCCCGTTGCAGTAAAGGTAGCAAAGGAAAATGCCGCCATAAATAATATGAGTAATAAAACAGAATATTTGGTTGGAAACCTTAACGACAAAATAAATGACACCTATGATATTGTGGTTGCAAATATTGTGGCAGATGTTATTATTTCTCTTGCTAAAGATGTAAAAAATCTTATGAACGAAAAGGGATATTTTCTTTGCTCAGGCATTATAGATATAAGGGCACAAGAGGTTGAACAAGCTCTTATAGAAAACGGACTTAAGATAATAAAGCGCGTTGAAAACAACAACTGGGTTGCTTTTCTAACCTGCAAATAATATGGAGATTAATTTATGATTCAATTTGAAGAGCAAAGGCTTCGTCTTGAAGCACATTCTGAAGAGCTTGAAGCCTTAAAAGACGCTTTAGGTTTAGACCAGCTTAAAACAGATATAGAACAGCTTGAACAGCGCACCGCGCAGGAGGGGTTTTGGGACGACCAAGAAAACTCGGGCAAAATTTTAAAAGAGCTTAGCGCCAAAAAAGCCAAAATTGAAACCAGTGATAGCCTCAATTCACTTTTTGAAGATACCCTTACCCTCATTGAACTTGCTGACGAAGAGGAAGACCTTTCACTTTTAGAAGAAATTGTTTCGGCTATTGACGAGTTTGAAGAAAAGCTTTCCTCTGCCACGCTTGCCACCCTGCTTACCGGTGAATATGACTCTAAAAATGCTATTCTCACCTTTCACGCAGGCGCCGGCGGAACCGAGGCGCAGGACTGGAACGAAATGCTTGTTCGAATGTATACCCGTTGGGGTGAGCGTCACGGATATTCGGTTAAAATGTTAGACTTTTTAGACGGCGAAGAAGCCGGTCTTAAAAGTGCTGTGTTATTGGTTGAGGGTGTTAATGCATACGGCTTTTTAAAAGGTGAAAACGGTGTTCACCGTTTGGTTCGCGTTTCCCCATTTGATTCTTCGGGAAGAAGACACACCTCCTTTGCCTCGTTAGAGGTAATGCCCGAAATTGACGACAGCGTAGAGGTGGATATTCGCCCTGAAGACCTTAAAGTAGACACCTACCGTTCAGGAGGCGCAGGCGGACAGCACGTTAATAAAACCGAATCTGCTATAAGAATAACCCACTTGCCTACAGGTATTGTTGTTGCCTGTCAGAACGAACGCAGTCAGCACCAGAACAGAGAAGTAGCTTTGAAAATGCTTAAATCTAAGCTTATTGAAATTAAGGAAAGAGAGCATTTAGATAAAATTGAAGATATTAAGGGTGTGCAAAAAGAAATTGCCTGGGGCTCACAGATTCGTTCTTATGTATTTATGCCCTATACCCTTGCAAAAGACCACAGAACCGGCGCCGAAAACGGAAATATTAACTCGGTTATGGACGGCGATATTGACGTGTTTATTAATGCATATCTCAAAGACGCTTCCGGTTCTAAACAGTAAAACATTGTAGGTGGCGATATTTTGAAAAACCTTAAATTTTTCCTTTACGGTGCCGTTGCTGTTATAAGCATTACGGTAATCAGATGTTTGCAAGTTACTAACCTTATAAACCCGGAAAACGGCTTCTTTTTTGATGGTATGGAGGGTTTGGGCGCTGCTCTTACTGCGGCAACACTGTTAATAGTTGCAGTTGGCTTTTTGTTGGGCCTTTTTGTAAAAACCGAGGGGATTATCACCTCACCCAAACCAAATGCCTTTTTGGGTGGTGCCGCTCTGCTTGTTGGTGTTGCTCAGCTTAGCGAACCCATTGTTGGCATTGCCGTTTCTTATGAAATCTCTCCCCTGCTTTATATTCTTAAGCTTTTGTTCATTGGATTGTCGGGGGTTTATTTTTGCTATTTCGGCATAACAATGCTTTTAGGCAACTCTCCAAAGTCAGTCTTCTCTGTTGTTCCGGTGGCCTGTGCTGTTTTTCGCTTAGTTGTAACCTTTATAAGCTTTACAGGAATGGCCAATATTTCGGATAATATGTATGACATTTTGGCACTTACAGCCACAATGTTTTTCCTGCTTTTTTATGCCAAAAGTCTTGTGGGCATAAAATTTAAACCAGGTAATCAAATGCTTTTTTCTGCCGGGCTGATAGCGGTGCTGCTTAATACAGCCGCTGTGCTTCCAAGAATTATTATGACACTTTTGGGGGTAAAACAATATGAGCATATTCAGTCGGACAGCCCCATTTCTATTATGTTTATCACCCTTTATATTGCGGTTTATATGCTTGTAATCAGCAAGAACTCTGTAGATAGCTCTAAAAAATAACACCAAAAATATTTACATATTGCTTAAAAAACAGCAAGTTGCAAAGCCTTTTTTTGATATTTTAATAGTTTTTTAAAATTTTATAAAAAAGGCTTGACTTTATTGCAAACAGCGGTTATAATAACTTAGTCATCAAACGCGGCAACACCAAAAAATGGCGGTATAGCTCAGTTGGCTAGAGCATTCGGTTCATACCCGAAGTGTCGTTGGTTCAAATCCGACTACCGCTACCAGTTTGAAAGAACGTTGCTTTCAATGTTCTTTCCATATGGCCCGGTGGTCAAGCGGTTAAGACACCGCCCTTTCACGGCGGTAACACGGGTTCGATTCCCGTCCGGGTCACCAATTTTTTTCCATATGCGCCGGTAGCTCAGTTGGATAGAGTGTTTGGCTACGAACCAAAAGGTCGGGGGTTCGAATCCCTTCCGGCGTACCAAAAAGAAACGACAATTTTCGACAAGAAAGTTGTCGTTTCTTTTTGTTCTTTTCACTTTTCTCTTTTCATTCTTCTCTCTTCTCTAAAATTGTCGTTTCCAGAGAAAAGATAATAGAGAAGAGATAAAAGAAAAGGTGCTTTGCTACGCAAAGCGTTGATTAAAAAAATGAATTATGATATAATTAATTTAAAGGTGAATATAATGAATAGTCCGTTACTGGAAAAATAACTTGATTTTGCAACAAAAATCGTCTTGTTTTATGAAGAATTTTCTAAAACAAAAAAAGATGCAACAATTGCAAAACAATTACTGCGCTCTGCTACAAGTGTGGGTGCCAATATAAACGAAGCAATATACGGCAACAGTAAAGCCGATTTTATATCAAAATTACATATTGCTCTTAAAGAAACAGGTGAAAGTATTTATTGGCTTATGCTTTTAAAAAGAACCAACTTAATTGATTATAATTTTGATGATTTGCTTTCACTTGCTGAAGAAATAAAAAGGATGTTAATAGCATCACTAAACACCGCTAAGGAGAATAATAAATGAAAAAATTATTTAGCGTTATTGCTTTGATTCTCTTAATGTTAACTTTATCAGGATGTACCGTAAATTGGTTTGATAAGCATTATGATGTTCCTTGGTTTGTGATTGCGGTTCCGGTTATTATAATTTTTATAGTTGCCCATTTTTATATTATGTCCGCAACCTATGTTTGTCCTGATTGTGGCGCAAATTTTAAACCAAAATGGTATCAAATTTCTGCATATTTTCATTTTATGGGCAAAAGGCTTATTAGATGTCCAAAATGCAAAAAAACAAATTATTGTGAAAGAAAGTAGTAGCATCATAATGGTTTGTATTATTCATCATTCATTAAAAGAGAACGGGTTTGCGAATGAATAATGAATGATGAAGTCGCTTGCGCTGATGAATAATGAATAATTTCGGTGTCGGCTTTGCCGACGTAAATAATATGTAGGGGTTCGAACATATACCCTAAAATACAAAAACGCCTCGGTAACCATTACGGTTGCCGAGGCTCGTTAATTTTTCAATCCTCAAACTCTTCCGGATTAATTCCATAAACCTGTACAAGCTCTAAATGTTCGCTTTTTTCTATATCCTTTGGCCATACTGCAAGACCTTTATTGGAATCTATATCTATTCCAAATGCTTTATATGCATACCATACCAAATGACTGCAATGGGTCTTTTCTATAGCATTTTGCTCTCCCTTTTCGCCGAAAATTCCCGAAAAAAGGGAATATTTTTTACCCTCAAGGTTTTTAAGTGCAAAGTCTGCTATCTCAGCAGCCTTATCCTCCCCTATTTTAGGCCTCAAAACTAAAATGGTAGGACGACAGCTTAAAACCGAAATATCTTCCTTGCAGCTTTTGTACCCATAACCACTGGCATTCATTATAATGCCATTCTCAGCGTCTACCACCAAACCGGCATGACCGCTTTGAATATAAGAAACATGTGATGAACGGCTTATAATAATATCACCTTTTTTGAGGGGTGCAAGGGTTATATTTTTAACCAAACGGTCACTGCAGGTAAAAGGGGCAAATATTTCATTATAAAAATCATAATTTGCAAAAAAATCTTGCTGTATTTTTAAAATCTCATTATAACTTTTTTCTTTTATAAGACTGTCAATGCCCACCCTTGTGAGGCCTGTCTGCTCAAACAAAAGTTCATAATCATCCTCGGCAAGCTTAGCCTTGTTAATAATCGAAGATATATCTTGTTTCTTATAATCGGGTACCCAGGCTACATTGCTGTGGGTATATAACATACCCGACTGGAGAAAAATAATAAAAGCACTTAAAACTGCTATTATAACAAGAAAAATTTTAAGCTTTTTTCTTTTCACGCCTGTCATCTCCCACACATTTGCTTAATTTTATCATAATATTTTGAAAAACACAACCTCTTATATTTTTTCTAAAATTACAATAGTTTACAATTTTTTTAACAAATTTTTATTGAATAGATTATGGATGTGATGTATAATGTTTTTAAGTTAGCCAAAAGGTGCCTAAAATCAGCCTTTTAAGGCTGGTTCAAGTTTAAATGCTTTGGCTAGTATGAAAGAAGGTAATAAGATAATGAAACTGGACCCAACAGTAAAAAAAGAAACACAGTATATTTCTCTTTGGGTTGTAATTTTCAGCTTAATAACCCAATCGGTGTTTCTTATTGCCGGTATATGGGATTATACTGTACTGCTTGGTAACATTTTAAGTGGCATTGCCGCAATAGGCAATTTTTTACTTATGGGAATAACCGTTCAAAAGGCGGTTTTGAAAGAGGAAAAAGAGGCAAAAAGTCTTATTAAAGCTTCACAAAAGCTTAGAACTCTTGCCCTTTTGGTTGTGGCGGTTATAGGCTTACTGTTGCCTATGGTTTTTAACATATGGGCGGTTTTAATTCCACTGCTTTTTCCCCGCATTGCTATAGCCCTTCGCCCATTATTTTTAAAAGAAAAGTAGGGAGGTGCTTGTCAGTTGTCTTTTAAAAAATTTGACAAGTTTATAGATTTCATTTTGCTGACACTTGCCATTGCCCCCATAGTTTTTATAATAATTCTTCAAGTTTTAACAAAGCCTGAATCTACGGGAATTACCGTTGAGGGCGCGAGAATTTATTTTACAATTCCAATGCCAATTCAGCCTTTGCCCATAACAGAAGCTCAGGTAAACTCTTTGGCGGTTTTAATAACTATTTTTTCTCTATGCCTTTATTTGACACGCAATATGAGTGTTAAAAAACCCACCAAAAGGCAACACCTGGCTGAATGGATTGTTGAAAAGTGTGACGGCCTTGTTAAGAATAATATGGACCCTTATTTTAAAAATTTCGGTCCCTTTATTGCATCTATTTTAGGCCTTTCAGCCTTTTCCAGTCTGCTTTCGCTTTTTGGGCTTTTTCCCCCAACCTCAGATATTAATATTGTAGGCGGCTGGGCTATCTTGGTTTTCATTCTTATAACTTATTATAAGTTTAAATGTGGGCCTATTCACTATGCTAAAAGCTTTTGCGACCCACCCCTTTTAACACCACTTAACATTATAAGCGAAATAGCCACACCTATTTCAATGGCCTTTCGTCACTATGGCAACATACTTTCAGGCTCGGTTATTTCGGTGTTACTTGCCACCGGTCTTGCCGGTCTTTCCAACCTTCTTTTAGGTTGGTTGCCTGGCTTTTTGGGTGATTTTCCTTTCCTTAGAATAGGAATTCCCGCTGTGCTTTCAATTTATTTTGATGTTTTCAGCGGCGCTTTACAGGCATTTATTTTTGCAATGCTTACAATGATGTATGTTTCCGGCGGTTTTCCGGCAGAGGATTTTGTCGCCCGTCGGTCAAGGCTTTCAAAGGCCAATAAAAAATAAAACTCTTGGAGGTTAATGTTATGTTAGAGATTGCAGTTGGTATTATTTTAGGATGTTGCGCTTTAGGTGCAGGTGCCGCTATGATAGCCGGTATCGGCCCCGGTATTGGTGAAGGTAACGCGGTAGCTAAAGCCTGTGAGGCCATAGGCCGTCAGCCCGAATGTAAGGGCTCGGTAACCAGCACAATGCTTATGGGTTGCGCTATTGCCGAAACAACCGGCCTTTATGCCCTTGTTATAGCCATTCTTCTTATATTTGTTGCCCCTAACCTTTTTGTTAATATTCTTTTGAAAACTATAGGCAAATAAGACCGTAAATTTTGGAGTGAATAATATGCAAACCCTAGATATTATATCGGTTAATATTTGGCACATAGTTATTTCCCTTGCCAATTTGGTTTTGCTTTTTCTTATAATTAAAAGGTTTTTATATAAACCGGTAAAAAAGGTTCTTGCCCAAAGACAGGCAGAAATTGATAAAAACTATGAAAATGCCAGGCAAGCCGAGCAGGGCGCCTTAAACGAAAAACTGCGTTGGGAAGAAAAAATGTCTACGGCCAAAAAAACCGCAGACGATATGATTGCTAATGCTGCTTCTACCGCGCAGCTTAGGGGCGATCGTATAATTTCAGATGCTAAAACCAAGGCAGAGGGTATTGTGCGCCGTGCAGAAGAGGCCGCAAAGCTTGAAATAAAAAATGCCCATGCCGAGATAAAGAAAGAGCTTGTTGAGGTTTCTTCCGAACTGGCCGAGAAGCTTATAAAACGAGAGCTGAGCCGTGAAGACCACCAAGGCTTTATTGACTCGTTTATAGACGGTTTAGGTGACGGCGATGAATAATGTTTGCAGAGAGTTTTCTTCGGCTCTGTTTATGATAGCCCTTGAAGAAAATACCGTAGACCTTTTTGAAAAACAGCTAAACCTAATTAAGACTGTGTTTAGCGAAAACCCCGATTATAAGCTTTTGCTTTCTTCCCCTAACATTACTAAAGCGGAAAAAGAAGGTCTTCTGAAAAATGCCTTTGGCGACGCAGTTTGTGAACATCTGCTTTCTTTTTTAAGCCTTTTATCTCACCAAGATAAAATTGCAATTTTAGAAGACTGTATTGAAGATTTTTTTAGCCTTGTTCTACACCACCGCAAGGCTACCACAGCCCAAATTATAAGTGCCGTAGAGCTAAGTGATAAACAAAAATCCCGTCTTTTAAATAAGCTTGAGGCCATAAGCGGCAAAAAGGTTTCAATGAGCTTTAAAATTGAACCACAGCTTATAGGTGGACTTGTTGTAAAAATTGACGGTAAAATAATTGACGGAAGCTTACTCGGTCAAATGCGCAGTATTAAGGAAGTGATAATAAAGTGAGCACTAAACCTGAAGAAATTAGTTTCATTATAAAAGAACAAATTAAAAACTACCGTTCACACACCGAAATGAAAGAAACAGGAACTGTTATTCTTGTAGGTGACGGAATAGCCAGAGTATACGGCCTTACAAACTGTATGTCCAGTGAGCTTTTAGAGTTTGATGACGGCAGCTTTGGTATGGCGCAAAACCTTGAAGAGGATACCGTTTCGGTCGCCTTGCTTTCAGACCGCAACAACATTAAAGAAGGCTCCTCGGTTCACCGTACAGGAAAGGTTGTTTCGGTTCCTGTAGGAGATGCACTTCTTGGCCGAGTTGTCAACGCCTTGGGTGAGCCTATTGACGGTAAAGGACCTATAGAATATTCGGGTGCAAGGCCAATTGAGGCCGAAGCCCCCGGAATAATAGAGCGCGAAAGCGTTTCAAGGCCTCTTCAAACAGGTATTAAGTCTATTGACAGTATGATTCCTATAGGCCGCGGTCAGCGTGAGCTTATTATAGGCGACCGCCAGACAGGAAAAACCGTTATTGCTACCGATACCATTATAAACCAAAAGGGCAAGGATGTTATTTGCATCTATGTTGCTATTGGTCAAAAAAACACCTCGGTGGTTCAGCTTACAAACGACCTTGAAAAGGCCGGTGCTATGGAATATACAATAGTTGTTTCGGCTTCAGCCTCAGAGAGCGCCCCGTTACAATATATTGCCCCCTACTCTGGCTGTGCAATGGCAGAGCATTTTAGGGAACAAGGCAAGGACGTTTTAATAGTTTATGACGATTTAAGCAAACACGCCGTAGCATACCGCGCACTTTCTCTGCTTATTCGCCGTCCACCTGGAAGAGAGGCCTACCCCGGCGATGTTTTCTATCTTCACTCACGACTTTTGGAAAGAGCCGCTTGTGTTGCGCCCCAGTACGGCGGTGGCTCAATTACCGCTCTTCCCATTATTGAAACACAGGCAGGTGATGTTTCTGCCTATATTCCCACCAATGTTATTTCTATTACCGACGGACAGATTTTTTTAGAAACAGAGCTTTTCCATTCCGGTATAAGACCTGCTATAAACCCCGGTATTTCGGTTAGCCGTGTTGGTGGCTCGGCGCAGCTTAAGGCTATGAAAAAGGTTTCGGGTGAACTTAAGCTATTATATTCTCAGTACAGAGAGCTTAAGTCCTTTGCGCAGTTTGGCAGTGATTTAGATGCCGACACTAAGGAAAGACTGGCTCTTGGGGAAAGAATTGTTGAGGTGCTTAAGCAAGACCGCAACAGCCCTGTAAGAGTAGGTCTTCAGGTTGCCATTGTTTATGCCGTTATAAACGGCTACCTTGACAGTATTGCGGTGAGCCAGGTTAAGGAATATGAAAAAAATCTTTTTGAATATTTGGAAAACCGTGAAGAAGAACTGCTTGTTCGTTTTGAAAGCGGATATTTTGAGCCTGAGGATATTGAAAAGCTTAAATCTGCTTTAACGGCTTTTCAGGGGTGATATAAATGGGCGCTAACACAAAACTGCTGAGAAGCAGAATAAAAAGCGTAGACTCTACCCTGCACCTTACCCGCGCCATGGGGCTTGTTGCCTCTTCAAAAATACGCCGCGCAGGTGAGGCCACAACCAAAAGCCGCCAATATTATGACGCTGTTAAAACAGTAATAGATTGCCTTACTTCAAGTCCTCAAACAGCCAACAGCCCCTACCTTGCACAAAGGGAAGCCACACGCACAAAGCTTATTGTAATTGCCGGTGACAGGGGCCTTGCCGGTGGCTATAACGCAAATGTTTTTCGTTTTGCGGCCACTTTGGGGCAGGTTTTAGAATATATTCCAATTGGAAAACGCTCTTGCGACAGGTATAAAGCAGAGCAAATTTCTTCAGAAGATTTTTCCTCCACCAATGCCTTAGAGCTTTCAAAGCGCCTTTGCGACGAATTTGTAAAGGAAGAATACGACCGTTTGGGAATTGTCTACACCCGTTATGACTCTATGATGGCTCAAACCCCCACAGTGCGGTGGGTATTACCCTTAGAGCCAAACAAAAATGAGTCTGCCGGAGGCATAATTTTCGAACCCGATGAGCAGACCATTCTTCCTACCGCAGTGTTAGAATATTTATCCGGCAGTTTGATTGCGGCGGTAAGAGAAAGCTTTTTAAGTGAGGTTGCTGCAAGAAAAATGGCAATGGACAGCGCAGGTAAAAACGCAACCCAAATGATAGAAGAGCTTCAGCTTGAATATAACCGCGCAAGACAAGGCGCAATTACACAGGAAATCACCGAAATTGTAGCCGGTAGCGGCGAAAATTAAAGGAGATGTTTTTTTGAATAATATTGGTACCGGCATTGTATGTCAGGTTATGGGCCCGGTAGTTGACGTACGCTTTGAAAAGGGTCAGCTACCCCCTATTCTAAATGCACTTACAATGCCAATAAATGACCGAACTCTCACCGTTGAGGTAGCACAGCACATTGGCTCTAACACAGTGCGCTGTATTGCTATGTCCTCCACCGACGGGCTTAAAAGAGGTACAACGGTTACAGATACAAAAAAAGCAATTAGTGTGCCGGTGGGCAGAGAAACCTTGGGAAGAATTTTCAATGTTTTAGGCGAACCGGTAGACAACGGCCCCGCCCCCGAAACCAATGAGCGTTGGAACATTCACCGCCCTGCTCCTAAATATGACGAGCTTTCTACATCGAGAGAAATTTTAGAAACAGGTATTAAGGTTGTAGACCTTATTTGCCCCTATTCCAAGGGCGGAAAAATTGGCCTTTTTGGTGGGGCCGGCGTTGGCAAAACCGTTCTTATTATGGAGCTTATTAACAACATTGCAAAACAGCACGGCGGCCTTTCGGTTTTCACCGGTGTAGGAGAAAGGACTCGCGAGGGTAACGACCTTTATAACGAAATGAAGCAGTCGGGTGTTTTAAGTAATACCGCCCTGGTTTACGGCCAGATGAACGAGCCGCCGGGAGCCAGAATGAGGGTTGGCCTTTCGGGTCTTACTATGGCAGAATATTTCCGCGATACCGAAGGTCAGGATGTTCTTCTTTTTATAGACAACATCTTTCGCTTTACACAGGCCGGCTCTGAGGTTTCTGCTCTTCTTGGCAGAATGCCCTCGGCCGTTGGCTACCAGCCCACCCTTGCAAACGAAATGGGTGCTCTGCAAGAGCGCATTACCTCTACCAAAAAGGGTTCTATAACCTCTATTCAGGCAGTTTATGTTCCTGCCGACGACCTTACCGACCCGGCCCCTGCCACAACCTTCGCCCACCTTGATGCAACAACCGTTTTATCCCGTAACATTGCATCTCAGGGCATTTATCCTGCTGTGGACCCGTTAGAATCTACCAGCCGTATTCTCTCCCCCGACGTTGTGGGAAACGAGCATTATATGGTTGCCAGAGAGGTGCAAAGAATTTTACAACGCTATAGTGAGCTTATGGATATTATTGCCATTATGGGTATGGATGAGCTTTCTGAAGACGATAAGCTTTTGGTTCAAAGAGCAAGAAAAATTCAGCGCTTTCTTTCTCAGCCCTTCTTTGTTTCTGAAAAATTCACCGGTATCGAAGGCACATATGTTCCTCTTAGCGAAACTATTCGCGGCTTTAAGGAAATTATTGAAGGTAAGCACGACGCTCTTCCCGAATCTGCCTTTCTTTTTGTGGGCACCATTGACCAGGCTGTAGAAAAGGCCAAGAGGTTATAATTATGAACACCTTTTCTCTTATTATTTCCTCCCCTGACGGTGATATTTTTAAAGGTGATGCGGCCTTTTTATCCCTTAGAGGAACAGAGGGCGATTTAGCCATTATGGCCGGTCATACACCATTTTTAACCTCTGTAGTGCCGGGAAAGTGTAAAATCATTTTCCCCGATGACAGTGAGCGACTGGCACAGCTTGAGGGCGGTCTTCTTACCGTTTCGAAAGAAAGTGTAACCCTTTTATCCTCTGGCTTCAAATGGGAGGATTAATTTAAAAAGTTAATTTATAAACAAAACGCCCCACAATAGCTTTGGCAAATATCAAAAGCTATTATGGGGTGTTTAATTATATTTTCAATTTAAAGCCTTATGTGGTTCAAACCTCTTCGGCTACAGCTGTGCTAAAATTTCTTCCTTGCCCTCAAAATCCATCATTTTAATGGCCATACGAGCCTCTTCTCTTCTGTCGGGCGATAACATTCCAAGGTTGAAAAGCTCTTTAGCAAGTTCATTTTGCTGCGCCTTTTGATAAGGATTTTGTTTTTGGGGTACAATTTTTATATCAAAAATCGGCTTTCTTACTAAGTTTAAAATTCCATCTGTTTTACCTATAATATTTTGGTTATTATAGGTTACAAAGCCTGTCCCCTTTTCTTTAGAAAGAATTCTAAAGCTTCTGGGCTCGGTATAAAACTGTCTTATTAGCTCAACACAAAGATAACAAATTTGGCTATATGCCCTAAAAGAGGCCTTTATCATATCTCTTGAAAGCTTCCCCCCGGCCTCTTGCAAAGCCAGAATAGCCGAGGCCGCAGTAACACCGTATTTTGTGCCACCCTGGGTAAAATCTCTATTTCCCGATATCTCTTTAAGCTCCTCAACCTTATATTGCAAAAGCTGTAGCGCGGCAGAATTTACCCCTTCAACCTTAACCTGTTTTAAAGTCTGGTCGTCTATACGGCCGGTTGTGTGAATAAAGGGGCTGGACCAATCTGCATATTCTTCTTCATTTATGCCGGCGGCATCGCTTATAAACCAACGGGGTGTTTCGCCTATAAGAGTATTTCTTAAAATTGCACTGTCTAAACGGTCAATAGAACGCTGACAGCCTTTCATAACATCTATATACCCAAACCCTGCCGGGCTTCCCTCTGTTACAAACATTGTATCAAATATAAAGGGATATTTTCCGTGGTCGTAAAAGCCGCGCCTTGCATAACATTCCTCGTTCTCTGAGGCAAACAACACCCTATCGCCTACAAACTTACAGTAATGAAGCACCTCGTAGCCATCAATATTCTTTTTATAATACCAATCAACCACCAAGGCCTTATTATCTTCATAAACCCCGTCTGAAAGGCGATAGGCCTCTAAAAGGGGGTTGGCCGTTTTAAGACTTTCGGCATCTAATTTATAAATACTGCATAGTTTTTCTTTTTCCACCGCCTGAACATAAAAAATATTTTCCGACTGCTCTATATTTTTTATACCGGGTTGCCAAAATAAATTTAAAATATCTATTTGCTTAATATCAACATCACCCAAGCCACCCTGTAAGGCGCTGTTCCAAAACACACCGTAAACACCAGTTCCTGTTTTTAGCTTGTACCACCAAACATCAGAATATGTTTGCTCAAAACCACACTGGTCAAGCACTACAGGAAGAATTGCAGAAAGGGTGGCGGCCTGTTCTTTGTCGTTTTCCTCTCTTGGTAAAACATTAGGCTCCGGAAAGCTGTCCATTGCATCAGCATGTTTATTTATTATTGAATTAAAAAGCCAACCCGAACTTTGCTTTATTTCCTCCTCAGAGGATTTTTCACCGCAGCAGCGAAGCTTAAACCACTCTTCATTTTCTATAATCCTTCTTTCAAGCTCACTCTTCCCCTCCTTGTATTTTACAAGCGTAGAATAAGCCTTTTTTATTTGCTCTTCACCAATTTTTATTAAACGTTTCTTCATATAAATTTTCCTTTCAGTTATATTCTCAAAAATTCTACCTTGCGGCCTGTTTCTAGTGGCGAAAATATTTCGCTTGAATTTTTGCCACTTTGCAATTGATTGCGCCGCGCTTTTATTGGAATATGCATTAACACATATCTGCATTCATCATAAATGTGGTCCTCGGCCGAGGTGTCAATATCTTCAACATTAGACTGAGAATAATTGAGTGATGGTATAGTTCTTATAAAATTTTTACAGCCTTTAAATATATAAAGCATTGGAACTCCCTCGCTATCAAAGGCAAAGCGATAATGAAACTGCATTTTTCCAGGTATTCTAGCATTGTCCCCCGGACGGAAATATACACCGCTTTTTTCCATTACCTCTGCCACGCTTCGCCCTCTTGAGCCGTCAAAAATTGAGGGGTCGGCTATGCCTATAACTGTACGCCCCCTTATGTTGGGGTCTTGCTCTTCTATTTCTTTTATACCCTGAGCAATCTGAGCAGGTTCTAATCTAAGTCCGTTATTAGGAACACCGTCGCACCCGTAGTATTCTCTGAATCTATAAAGTCTTCCGTCACAGTCGGCGGCATACCAGCCCACGCTAAACGGCCTTGTGTAACCAAAGTCAAAGCCCCTGTATATCTGCCAGGTTTTCGGAATTTTAAAGGGCTCTACAACGTGGGTAAAGCGCATATCATCATAATGCTCGGGGTCATTTCGCCATTCGGTGAATACCTGACCATCAAAGCTATCCCAATTCCCGTAAAGCAAAGCCTTTTTCTCGGCCTCGGGAAGCATGGCAAGGTTGGCAAGATAATCGGGGTCGTTTTTCAGCAACACTCGGTTATCGAAAACCGAAGAGGGTATAAAAATTCTCTTTCTGTTTAGGGTTAGAAGCTTACCCTCAGGGGAGGCCACCTTATATTCCTCGTTTATAGGTGTCATTGGTGGCGCGGCCGTTATAAACCTTTCCTTAACCCAGGCATGACCTACCCCGCCCGGGTTTGTGGTTGCTCTTAGATACACTCTTGTTCCGGGGCCGGAGGGGCGGTTTCTTGAAAATAGATAGCTGTATTCATCCCACGTAAAATGCGTTAACTCATCAAAGGCAATAAAATCATATCTTCTGCCCTGATAGTTAAACCTATCCTTTGTATATTGCATACTACCGAAATAGATTTTTGCGCCTGAAGGAAATCTCCAACAATGCTCTTGAGCATTAAACACCGCCCCGGGGAAAGCCGCCTTATAAATAGTTCGGCTTCGGTCAACAAGTTCGCTTAGTTGAGGCACGGTTTTGCGAAAAATTATCGCCGTATAGTGAGGTATATGAACCTGGCGAAGAGCCTCAGCCAACAAGGCATCGCTCTTTCCTCCACCTGCAGCGCCGCCATATAAACACTCATATTCAGGGCGTTCCATAAACATAAGCTGTTTCTTCTGCGGAACCCAAACTTTACTGTTCATCTATTTTTACCTCTGGCAAAACTACCACTCCGCCCAAAGTTGAATCATTCAAATCTGACGATATTCCCGAAAGCTCTTTTATAGATGATATAAAATTTTTTAGGTCCTTTATATCCATCTTTTCCACATCTCCACCCGGCTGTGCCAAAGACTTTAGGCGGTGTATTGCGCTATCGGTTGCAAGTAATAAATTATCCTTTCTTTTTTTATTGCCCATTTTTCTGGGTCTTTTATCCCTTGCCTTGCTACTGCTGTCGGCTTTTTCTTCCATATTATCACTTCCATAAATTATTACAGGTCTGCCGCCCTGTAATACAATTTTAATTGAAATTTAAAATATAATCCCCCTACATAAAAAATCTGCCCCGAAGCATTACTTCGGGGCAGATTAAATAGATTTAAACTTTGAAAAATGGCTTAATTTTTTCGCCAATCATTCAAGCTCAAAAGCGCCTGTATATAATTGATAATACTTTCCCTTTTGGGCTATAAGGTCATCATGGCTTCCTCTTTCTATTATTTTTCCCTGTTCAAGTACCATAATAACATCTGCATTTTGAACAGTAGAAAGACGGTGGGCAATAACAAATACCGTTCTGCCCTCCATTAGCTTATCCATTCCCTTTGAAACTATAGCCTCGGTTCTTGTGTCAATACTAGAGGTGGCCTCGTCTAAAATCATAACAGGGGGATCGGCAACCGCCGCCCTTGCTATAGAAATAAGCTGACGCTGACCTTGTGACAGCCCTGCGCCGTCACCCTTTAGAACCGTATTATAACCCTCTGGCAACATTTTTATAAAACCATCGGCATTTGCAAGTTTAGCGGCGGCAATACATTCCTCGTCGGTGGCATCTAGTTTTCCATAGCGAATGTTTTCCATAACTGTGCCGGTGAAAAGATTAACCTCTTGTAAAACCACACCAAGCGAGAGGCGCAGGTCGGTTTTCTTTATTTTATTAATATTAATGCCATCGTAATGTATTTTTCCACCTTGAATATCGTAAAAACGGTTTATTAAATTTGTTATGGTTGTTTTGCCGGCACCGGTAGCACCAACAAAGGCCACCTTTTGACCCGGCTTAGCGTAAAGAGAAATGTTGTGCAAAACCTGTTTTTCAGGCTTATAGCCAAAATCTACATCGGTAAGGCGAACATCACCGTTCAAACGTGTATAGGTTACTGTGCCATCACCGTGCGGGTGCTTCCAAGCCCAAATTCCGGTTCTTTTTTCGCTTTCTACAAGATTTCCGTCAACCTCTTTTGCGTTAACAAGGGTTACATAGCCCTCGTCCTCTTCTTCCTCTTGGTCCATAAGCTCAAAAATTCTGTCTGCTCCGGCTAAAGCCATAACCACTGAATTAAACTGCTGAGATATTTGGTTTATGGGCATTGTAAAGCTTTTGCTAAGAAGTAAAAACGCGGCAATATCACCTAAAGTAAGCCCTGCAAGACCGCCAAAGCTAATGCCAAGCTGCGGAAACGCGCCAAGCTTAGTTATTGCCAAAAGGGCACCAAGGGCGGCCACCAATACATATTGAATATGGCCGTAGTTGTTGGTAAGAGGCCCCATTATATTTGCAAATTTATTTGCCTCGGCAGCGTTATAACAAAGGTCTTCATTTAACTCATCAAACTGTTTTTTGGCCTTTTCTTCATGACAAAATACCTTAACAACCTTTTGGCCGTTAACCATTTCTTCTATAAAACCGTTAATTTTTCCTAAAGATTTTTGTTGCTTTACAAAGAAGCTTCCGCTTTTTCCACCAATCTTACCGGCCAAAAATAACATTCCGCTTACCGAAATAAGAACAAAAACTGTAAGATAAATACTTGTTGATACCATTGCCGCAAAGACCGAAACTATAGAAACTAACGAAGAAAAAAGGTGTGGCACGGTTTGAGAAATCATTTGCCTTAAGGTATCAGTATCGTTAGTGTAATGGCTCATTACATCACCATGAGAGTGTGTATCAAAATATTTTATAGAAAGACCTTGCATATGAGAAAACATTTTGTTTCTAATACTTTTTAAAACTCCCTGAGCAATATCTACCATAAAACGGTTGTATAAAAAGGTGGAAATTACACCCATAGCGCATATAACTGCCATAGTGATTACCGCCTTTAAAAGGGGTGAAAAATCTGTAGAGCCAGTAACAAGCATAGGGGTTATATAATCGTCTATCAAACGACCGATAGAAGTAGAAATAGCAACGCCGACTATAGAACTTATAATAATACAAAGTATAACAAAAACAAGTCGTACCTTATATTCCCACAAATATTTTGAAAGCCTTACCAAGGTTTTCTTTTGCACCTTGTTTTGTGGTTTTGCATAATTTCCCGGGCCTCTTCTTCCGGGTGCTCTGCCTTGCATCATTTCTCATTTCCCCCTTTCTGCTGTGATAAATATACTTCTCTATAAATCTCATTGCCTGCAAGCAACTCTTCATGTGTTCCAACGGCGTTAATCTTACCATTGTCAAGCACAATAATTTTATCGGCAAACTGCACCGAAGAAATTCTTTGCGCTATAATAAGCTTTGTTGTGCCGGGTATCTCCTCAGCAAAGGCCTTTCGAATACTAGCATCAGTTGCGGTATCAACAGCACTGGTAGAATCGTCTAAAATAAGTATCTTTGGGTTTTTAAGAAGAGCCCTGGCTATACAAAGCCTTTGCTTCTGACCGCCCGAAACATTGCTTCCGCCCTGTTCAATATATGTATCATACCCCTTGGGGAAAGAGGTAATAAAACCATCGGCCTGTGCTAATTTGCAGGCATGAATAATCTCTTCGTCAGTTGCATTTTCATTACCCCAACGCAGATTTTCTTTAATAGTGCCTGAAAACAACTCGTTTTTCTGAAGTACGATTGCAACCTCGTTTCTTAGGGCAGTTATGTCATATTCCCTAACGTCTTTACCGCCTACCTTTACCGAGCCGCTTTGAACGTCATAAAGGCGAGGAATCATACTTATAAGGGTGGATTTTGCACTTCCTGTGCCACCTATTATTCCCACTGTTTCGCCAGAATTGATTTTTAAATCTATATTATCAAGGCAAAGACCGGCACCCTTTTTACCGTATGAAAAACAAACCTTTTCAAACTGAATACTTCCGTCTTCAACCACGAACACCGGATTTTCAGGATTAGTCAAATCTGTTTCTTCTGCCAAAACCTCGTAAATTCTTTCTGCCGAAGCTCTGGAAATTGAAATCATAACAATATTCATTGAAAGCATCATAAGACTGGAAAGAATTTGCATTGAATAGGTTATCATACTAAGCAATTCGCCTTGGGTCATTGTGGAGGAAACAATTAGCTTCGAGCCAAACCAAGCAACTAGTAGCATTGAGCCGTACATACAACTTTGCATAAGGGGGGCATTTATGGCAACAAGCTTTTCTGCCCGTGAGAATTTTTTATAAATATCTCCCGAAACATCTTCAAATTTTTCTATCTCGTAGTCAGCTCTTACATAGGATTTTACTACCCTTATTCCTCTAAGATTTTCCTGAACAACGTTGTTAAGCTTATCATAGGTTTTAAAAACTCTTCTGAAAATTGGGTGGGCATTTCCCATAATATATAAAAGCCCTAAAGCCAAAATGGGAATAATGCAAAGGAAGACTAACGACAGACTCGCATTAACCTTAAAAGCCATAACAAGAGAAAACACAAATATCGCCGGGCTTCTGAATGCAATTCTAATAAGCATTTGATATGTATTTTGCAAATTAGAAACATCGGTTGTAAGGCGGGTCACAAGACTAGAGGTTGAAAACTTATCAATGCTTTTAAAAGAAAAGTTTTGAATGTTATAATACATATCGTGGCGAACATTTTTCGCAAAACCTGTAGAAGCTTTAGCGGCGCATCTTCCCGATATTATGCCAAACAACATTGAAAGAACGCAGCACACAATTAGAATTATACCTATTTTTAATACATAAGGCATATCTCCGGCGCCACCGTTACCCTGAATACCGTTATCTATAAGCTCCGCCATAAGAATTGGTATAATTACCTCCATAGCAACCTCAAGCATTATTGTTATTGGCGCTATAATTGAAGGCAGTTTATATTCCCTTATGCATTTTGCAAGACGTTTTAACATAAGTCACTCTCCTAAATTTTCTTTAAGTTTTTCGGCAACCTTAAAAAAGATAGCAATTTCTTCTTTAGTAAGACCATCATACAGCCGCTGTTCGGTCTTATCAATCTCTTCACAAATAATATTATGCCGCTGAAAAGCCTTGTCGGTTAAAACAATTTTTTTAAGCCGAGCATCATTAGGGCTTGTGACCCTTATTATATAACCGTTTTTTTCTAAAAGCTGAAGCATAGCTGTAGCTGTAGAGCGCCTTACAGCAAACTCTTTTTCAATATCCTTTTGAAAAACATCTTTTTCACCGTTACGCACAAGGTAGCGTATTACGAAGCTTTGCATTCCTGTCAGTTCTTCTATACCCCTATCTGCAATGGCTTTATCTACTTCCCTTTTAAAAAGGTTGGCTATTCTTTTTACAGTAAGGCCTATTCTTTGGTTTTTTTCCATACTTCACCTCATAACCGTTATAAAATATGTTAGTACCCTAACATTTTATCACTATTTTTTTTATAAGTCAATAACGCTATCTGAGGTTTTACATTCTCTTAACATTTCTTAGTATTTTAAACATAAAAAGAACCGCACCAAACGGCACGGTTCTTAAAACAAGCTTGCTTAAATTATTTAATGTAGTCCTTAGAGCGGTCTACATAAGAGGTATGGAGAATTTCGTGAGCCTTGTGGCTGCCGGGCTTCTCCAAATACTCTGCATAAAGCTTTTTAATCATAGGATTCTCGTGAGATTTTCTTATTGCCTTAGAAGCATCGTCTGCATAAAGTGCTGCTGCACGAAGGGCCTTAAGGTCGGTAAAGCTACGAACTGATGCAGGCTGATGAGGCTGACCGCCGCCGTTTACACAGCCGCCGGGGCAACCCATAATCTCAATAAAGTGGAACTGTTCGCCATTCTTAACACGGTTAAGAAGAACGTGTGCTGCAGAAGCACCACTGGCAACAGCAACCTTAACATCCATACCCTCAACATTTAAAGTAGCCTCTTTAATAGGAGCAGTACCGCGAACAGCTTCGAAATCTACACTGTCAAGCTCTTTACCTGTAAGGGTTTCAACAGCTGTACGAAGAGCAGCTTCCATAACACCGCCGGTAGCACCGAAGATAACACTTGCGCCGGTGCTTTCGCCAAGAGGATTGTCGAATGCCTCATCGGGGAGGAGG
This sequence comes from Clostridia bacterium, assembly GCA_017410605.1. Lineage (GTDB taxonomy): Bacteria > Bacillota > Clostridia > Oscillospirales > Acutalibacteraceae > UMGS1279. The sequence continues at coordinate 43,924 of JAFQQN010000017.1, read as the reverse complement.
TTGAAGTTTATAGCAGCCTTTTGAATCATACGTGCAAGCTCGCGGGTTGTGATAGAAATATCAACATCAGCAACACCTGCGGCAGCCTGATCGTCACGGTCAACCTCAAACTTTTTGGCAGTACAGGGCATAACAGAAACAGAAACAATATCTTTAGGGTCAATACCGTTTGTTTCAGCATACCAAGTTTTAATAACTGCACCAAACATCTGCTGAGGAGATTTACAGCTGGAAACATTTTCTAAAAGGTCGGGGTGATACATTTCGCAGAACTTAACCCAACCAGGTGAGCAGGAGGTAATAAGGGGAAGCTTTCCACCGTTTTGAACGCGGTCAATAAACTCGTTTGCCTCTTCCATAATGGTAAGGTCGGCGGCAAAGTCGGTGTCGAACACCTTATCAAAGCCAAGACGACGAAGAGCTGCAACCATTTTGCCCTCAACATTGGTGCCAACAGGCATATCGAAGCATTCGCCCAAAGTAGCACGAATAGAAGGAGCTGTTTGAACAACAACGTGCTTTGTGGGGTCTGCCAAAGCGGCAAATACCTTATCGGTATCATCACGCTCAGCAAGAGCACCGGTGGGACAGCTTACAATACACTGACCGCAGTTGATACAAGCGGTTTCGCCCAAATTCTTTTCAAATGCGCAACCGATTGAGGTTTCAAAACCACGGTTGTTAGGACCGATAACGCCAACAAACTGCTGACGGCAAGCGGCAACGCAACGACGGCAAAGAATACACTTGTTGTTATCACGAACCATATGGGCAGAGCTGGTATCTAAAGTGTAAACCTTTCTCTCGCCATCATATTTACCTTCGTCCTCAACACCAAGCTCATTACAAAGAGACTGAAGCTCACACTTACCGCTACGTGTACAGGAAAGGCACTTACGGTCGTGAGTAGAGAGAATAAGCTCTAATGTTTTCTTTCTTGCATTAAGCACACGGGGGGTATTTGTGAATACCTCCATACCCTCATTAACAGGGTACACACAGGAAGCAACCAAAGAACGAGCTCCCTTAACCTCAACAACGCAAATACGACAAGCGCCGATTTCGTTAAGGTCCTTCATATGGCAAAGAGTAGGAATTTCTATACCAAGCTCTCTTGCAGCTTCCAGAATAGTAGTACCGGCAGGTACGCTCAGGGGCATACCATTAATTTTAATATTGATCATATCCATTCTAGGCACACTCCCTTCTTATTCTTTAACAATAGCCTTAAACTTACAAGTACCAACACAGGCTCCACACTTAACGCACTTAGCTGTGTCAATTTCATAAGCAGGTAATTTCTTACCGGGGGCAACATAATCTGTCTTTGTAATTGCTCCTGCAGGACAGGCCTTAGCACACATACCGCAGCCAAAGCACTTATCTTTAATGATGCTGTAGGAAAGAAGATCCTTACATACACCGGCGGGGCACTTCTTATCAACAACGTGAGCTACATACTCATCTCTAAAGAACTTAAGTGTAGAAAGCACAGGATTGGGGGCTGTCTGACCAAGACCGCAAAGAGAGTTATCTTTAATGTAGTAGCAAAGCTCTTCCATCTTGTCAATATCTTCAAGAGTAGCCTTACCCTTGGTAATATTGTCAAGCATTTCGAGAAGTCTCTTAGTACCGATACGGCAAGGAGTACATTTACCGCAGGACTCGTCAACAGTAAACTCAAGGAAGAATTTAGCAATATCAACCATACAGGTGTCTTCGTCCATAACAATAAGTCCGCCCGAACCCATCATTGAACCAATGGCAATAAGGTTGTCATAGTCAATGGGGGTGTCAATAAGGTGGGCAGGAATACATCCGCCGGAAGGACCGCCGGTTTGAGCAGCCTTAAACTTTTTGCCGTTAGGAATACCGCCGCCGATTTCCTCAACAACCTCGCGAAGGGTTGTTCCCATAGGAATTTCAACAAGACCGGTATTTTTAATTTTACCGCCAAGAGCAAATACCTTTGTACCCTTAGATTTCTCAGTACCGATTGACTTAAACCAATCTGCACCAAGAAGAATTATACGGGGAATATTTGCATAGGTTTCAACGTTGTTAAGAATGGTGGGTTTGCCGAAAAGACCCTTAACTGCCGGGAACGGAGGACGGGGTCTGGGCTCACCGCGATGACCCTCGATAGAGGTCATAAGTGCAGTTTCTTCACCGCAAACGAAAGCACCGGCGCCAAGACGAAGCTCAATATCAAAGCTAAAATCGGTACCGAATATGTTTTTGCCAAGAAGACCGTATTCACGGGCCTGCTTAATGGCAACATTAAGTCTATCAACAGCAATAGGATACTCAGCACGAATGTAAATGTAACCCTGGGTTGCGCCAATAGCATAACCGGCAATGGTCATAGCCTCTAATACTACGTGGGGGTCACCTTCAAGGATCGAACGGTCCATAAATGCACCGGGGTCACCCTCATCAGCGTTACAGCAAACATATTTCTGGTCTGCGTCGTTGCCCTTAGCAAGTTTCCACTTAAGACCTGTGGGGAATCCGCCGCCGCCTCGGCCACGAAGACCACTGTCTAAAATGGTGTCAATAACCTGGTCGGGGGTCATAGTGGTAAGAACCTTACCAAGTGCCTCATAACCGTCGCAACCAATATATTCATCAATACATTCGGGATTGATAACACCGCAGTTACGAAGAGCAACACGCATTTGCTTTTTATAGAAAGCGGTGTCGTTAAGGGATTTAATTCCGGTATCTGCAACTGTTTCATCATAAACCAAACGGCTTACAATTCTTCCCTTAAGAAGATGCTCAGAAACTATCTCTGCAATATCCTCTTCCTTAACCATTGAATAGAAGGTTCCTTCGGGATAAACAATCATAATCGGGCCTAAAGCACAAAGACCGAAGCAACCTGTTTTAACTACCTGAACCTCTGTCTCAAGGCCGTTTTTCTTGATTTCTGTTTCAAGCGCATTAATAATAGCCTGGCTTCCGGAGGATGTACAACCTGTACCACCGCAAACCAAAACATGTGAACGATACATAAGTTTTCCTCCTTAGTCCTTAATAGTGTATTTTGTAAGAACGTTACCGCCGATAATATGTGATTCAACAACCTCGGCAGCCTTCTCAGCTGTCATTTTTACATAAGTAACCTTTTCTTTGCCGGGCATTGTAATCTCAACAATGGGCTCATACATACACATACCAATACAACCGGTCTGTGTTACAGTTACGTTTGTTAAATTCTTTTCCTGAACAAGGTCAGAAAATGCAGTAAGAACGGGGCGGGCACCGGCTGCAATACCGCAGGTGGCCATACCAACAACAACACGGATAGAATTTTCTTCTTCGCCGCGCATACCAACCTGACCCTGCATTCTCTCTCGAATTGCTTTAAGTTCTTCAAGCGATTTCATTGGAATTTCCTCCTAGTTATATAATTCTTTCTCCATTTACGGCAGTTAAATTTTCCTTTAAATAATCTTTAATATAGTTGCTAACCTCAAAGCTTTTAAAAGAAATATCACCAAGAATTTCTCTGAACTCTCTTGTATCAAGCACAAAACCCTTTTCATCTACCTTATATGTAAACAAAAAGTCTATATCCTCATGCATAGTAACAAGGGTGTGCACCGTAGCACAAATATCACCAAGGGGCATTCTGTCAATATTATTAAGCTGAAAACTTGCGGTAACCGCAGTACCCTTTCCAACCTGAGAAGAAATATGAAAGCTTCCTCCTGCGCTCTCGGCGGCGCTTTTGAAAAAGGGAACCCCAAGACCAACCTTTCGGGTGGTTCGGGTTGTATAAAAAGGGTCGGTAACCCTTTTTATCTGCTCGTCGGTCATTCCACAGCCATTGTCTTCAATGACAACAGTTAAAAGATTTTCCTTAAAATCTGCACAAACGGTAAGCTTAATAAGTGTGGCTTTAGCCTTAACAGAATTTTCTGCAACATCTAATATATTTAAAGAAATTTCTGTCATCATAAGTATTTAGCGAGAATACCCTCTACATCATCTTTGGTAAGACGGCCGTAAACATCCTCGTTAACGGTGAGAACAGGTGCAAGACCACAAGCACCAATACAGCGGCAAGCCTCAAGTGAGAACTTTCCGTCGGGAGTACATTCTCCTCCGGCAATGCCAAGCTTTTCCTGAAGCTTGTCAAAAATATCTCCGGCACCCTTAACATAACAAGCAGTACCAAGGCAAACAGAAATTTTATATTCACCCTTCGGATACAGTGAGAACTGTGCATAGAAAGTGGCAACGCCATAAACTTCCTGAAGCGGAATTCCCATCTCTCTGGCAATGATGGTCTGAACTTCAATTGGCAAGTAACCATAGATGTCCTGTGCCTTTTGCATAATAGCCATCAAAGCGCCTTTTACATCTTTTCCCTCAGCAATTACCTTAAGCAGTTGTTCTTCCTGCTCAGGTGTTCCTTTGAAGGGAATGGATTTCTTTTCGTCCATCTAAAAATCCTCCTTGGAATGTGAAAATATTAACAAAAGCAACGAGAGCCTAAACCCCCGCATTTTCAGTTACATTCATTATAACATAAAACCCTTTTAAAATCCATATAAAATATCCTACAGAACATTGTAAATTTTTTTGTATAATATATACAATTTTTGTGCAATTTCGACAAGCAGCCAAACAGACCCAAGTGCTCTATATAACACTTGGGTCTGTTGTGACAAAGAGAGTCCTCTTATATAGTTATTTAGTTAAGGTTCCGCCATCAGTTTTAAGCAGAATTAAAATGTTTTCTTCGTAAAGAGTCTGTGTGTTAACATATACCAACACCTCTTCACCCTTTAGCCCCTCACACAAAAATTCATAACAATAAAGCTCGTTTTGGCCGCCTGAGGGTATTATGGCTTTATTAACACTTTTGTATTTAAGCCTGGGACTTAAAACAGCCGCCGCCTGTTGCTCGGTATATAGCGGGGTACTTAGGGTTCGCGCCGAATGATTCATAATATAACCCCTAGCCTCATAAAACAAAATCTCTGAATCGTCTAAGGCAACACCTACCTTTATAAGGTCTGGATAGCATATAACTCCGTTTTGAGTATAAGCGAAATTTATAACACACATATTTTCTTCAGTGTAATAGTAGGTGGGTGAAAATTCTTTTAAATTTTTGTTTTCTAAAAATGTTTTCGCCTTTATAAGCGCTTCTTCATATTTTACCGACGAGCCGTTTATATCTCTATCATTTCTAAAATAAGAAACAAAGCCGCCTCTTTTTGTAACCGAAATGCTAATGCTGTCATTACCAAAATGATAAGACGGCATTTTCCCGTGTTCCTCAGATGTAAACTCAAGCTCCTCGGCCGAAACACCGCAATATTCTGCCGCTATATTTTTTGCCTGTTCTTCATTTATTTCTTCGGCAGAGGCTAACATCTGTGAGCTTCTTTCCTCAATATGGTCGGAAAAGGGTCCGTCATAAATAAGGGTGGGTGAGTCGCTAAGCTGTTTAGCCATCTCTTCCACTGATGCACTAAGTCCCTCTTCAGTTTTCACTCCGGCTAAAGCGTCGTTTATGCCCCGTTGCCAATTATCAGCTGAATTATATGTGGACAGAGCCTCGTCAAGGCGGGTGCTTAAGGTTTTTGCGGTTTCAGCAAGAGAAGAAAGCGACTTTCTTTCTTCTGTAGTAATATCACTTCCGTTTACCGCCTTTCGCAGCAACACCGAAGCAAAATCACTAACCTGAGAAACGAATTTTGATACCGCACCTATACCCTCTTGGTCTAAGGGCAACGCCGATATTGCAGTTTCTACCGCCCCTGCCTGAAGCTCCAATTCTCCAGTGAGGCCGCACATACCTCCAGAGGTTCCGGCATACATACTTTTTTCTAAGGTGACGGCAATATTATCTATTCCGCTTGTAAGCTCTTCTAGAGCGGCCTGATAGCGGTGGGAAAGCTGTCTTGTGGTCATTTTTAAGCGGTGGCGAGATTGTATAACACCTCCGGCAAGGGCTAGAACTCCTGCCAGAAAAAAGCTTGTAACCCTTACCAGATTTCGTTTTTTGAATGAAAAGGTCATATAACATCCTCCATAATTTTTTGTTATTTTTCCCCAGAAAAGCTTTTTTAACCATTTATTTATATACACGAAAGGTTTTTGGAAGAAAGCTGTTGATATTTTTAACAAAAATTTGTATAATAATAAATGATGTTATTTGGGAGGTATTTTTATGGACTGCAAACAGTTTTTCAATTCCTTAGAAACCAAACGTATAGCCCTTTGCGGCATAGGTGTAAGCAATACACCTCTCGTTTTAAAATTTTTAAGTATGGGGGCCAGGGTTTTTGCCTGTGACCGTAGAGATAGGGCTACCATAGGTGAACTTGCAGACCGTTTAGAGGCCGCAGGAGCAGAGCTTCGCCTTGGGGAAAATTATTTAAAAAACCTTGAGGTAGATATGATATTCCGCACTCCGGGTATGAACTTCAATCTTCCCGAGCTTAAGGAAGCGCGGCATAAGGGCATTGCAGTAACCTCTGAAATGGAAGTTTTCTTTGACCTTTGCCCTGCCACAATTTTTGCAGTAACCGGTTCTGACGGTAAAACCACCACAACAACACTTATTGCAAAAATGCTTGAGGCAGCAGGTAAAACGGTTCACGTGGGCGGAAACATCGGCCGTCCGCTTCTGCCCGAAATAGATAAAATTAAAGCTGAAGATTTTGTTGTTGTTGAGCTTTCCTCTTTTCAGCTTATTTCTATGAGAAAAAGCCCTGATGTTGCAGTTATTACTAATGTTGCCCCCAATCATTTAGATGTTCATAAGGATATGGATGAATATATTGGTGCCAAGAAAAACATTATGCTTCACCAAAATGCATTCTCTCGTACGGTGCTTAATTTTGAAGACACAATTACCAACGGCTTCTCAAAGGATGTAAGAGGCCAAATGCTTCATTTCAGTATGAACAATGCCATTAAAAACGGTGCCTTTTTAGACGAAGAGGGCAATATTTTTATGAGCTACAGAGGTCTTAAGGTGCCTCTTATGAACAAAAAAGATATAGCTATTCGCGGTGAACACAACGTTGAAAATTATCTTGCCGCCATCTCGGCCGTTTGGGGCTATGTTGGTGCCGACGAAATTCGCAAGGTTGCCAGAGAGTTTATGGGTGTTGAGCACCGCATTGAATTTGTAAGAGAGCTAAATGGTGTTCGCTATTATAACGACTCTATTGGAACCAGTCCTACCCGAACCATTGCGGGTCTTAAATCATTTGAGGGGAATGTTATTCTTTTAGCCGGTGGCTATGATAAGCAAATTCCCTTTGAGCCTATGGCACCCTATATTATAGATAAGGTTAAGCTTCTTATTCTCACCGGCCCAACGGCCGCCAAAATTGAAAAGGCGGTAAAAGCCCAAGAGGGGTATGCAGGTTATAACCCCACTATTATTCATACCGAAAACCTGTCCCGCGCAGTAGAACTTGCCCACAAAGAAGCCGTCACGGGTGACACTGTACTTTTAAGCCCGGCCTGTGCCAGCTTCGACGCATTCCCCAATTTTGCCGTAAGAGGGGATAAATTTAAAGAGTTAGTTAATAATTTAAAATAAATTTTTATTAACCTCGGGCGGAAGTTAGGCTTCCGCCTGTTTTTGGAGTAGATTAATATGGACTGTAAAACCCTTATAACAACCCTTTGTCAAAGCCGGTGCGCCGGTCATATAAAGGAAGCCTTTATACCGGCCGCAGAATACCTTAAAAACTTTGCCGAGGTTGAAATAAACGAAAACTATTTAAAAGCTTTTATAGATAAAAACAGCACCAAAACCCTTATGCTTGAGGCACACATAGACCAGGTTGGTTTTATTGTTACCTCTGTTTTTGACGACGGCTTTTTAAAGGTTGCCCCTGTGGGAAGCATAGATACACGCTTTTTACCCTCTACAGAGGTAGAGTTTTTTGGTAAAGAAAAGGTTAGCGGTGTTTTCACAAGCATTCCTCCCCACCTTAAAAAAAGCGACACTATGCCCGATTTTGATGTTTGCTTTGTTGATACCGGTAGGGCCGATGTTAAAGATGTTGTGTCCCCCGGGGATATTGGCTTTTTTGCAACATCCCCCAAACAACTGTCAGCCGATAGCTTTACTGCCTGTGGCTTAGACAACCGGGCCGGGTGTACCGCTGTGCTTTTGGCGGCCGAGAGAATTGCCGCCGAAGAGGGCGGAATGAATGTAGAAATTCTTTTAACCATGGGGGAAGAATTGGGTCTTAGAGGGGCCAAGGTTGCCTCCTTTGAAAGCAAGGCCGACCTGGCAGTTGCCGTTGATGTCAGCTTTGGAAATTTTGAGGGTGTTTCTAAAACAAAAACCGCCCAGCTTCAAAGCGGTCCTATGCTTGGCATTTCTCCCATTTTAAGCAAAAATGTTTATTCAAACCTTATAGCTGTGGCCGAAAAAAATAATATTACCTTTACAAAAGAGGTTATGGGTGGCCGCACCGGGACAAATGCCGATATAATTTCTATAAGCCGCGGCGGTATCCCCTGTGGTTTGGTATCTATTCCCCTTAGAAATATGCACACCTCCCTTGAGGTGGTAAATCTTAATGATATTGAAAACTCTGCGCTGCTTCTTTATCTTTTTGCAAAGGAGGGCTTTGAATGTTAAATAATCTTGAAAGGCTTTGTAACCTTTACGGCCCCTCCGGCAAAGAAGATGCTGTGAGAGATTATATTTTAAAAGAAATTTTCGACCACTGTGATGCTAAGACCGACCAAAACGGCAACATTATTGCCTTTAAAAAGGGTAAAAAAGCCGCTCTTCGAAGGGTAATGATAGATGCCCATATGGACGAGGTTGGCTTTATAATAACCCACATAACCGAGGATGGATTTTTGAAATTTGCCACAGTAGGCGGAATTGAAACCGAAACACTTCTTTCTACACTCGTTACAGTCAACAATGTTACAGGTGTTATTGGCTTGAAGCCGGTTCACCTTTGCTCGGAAGAAGAAAGAAAACAACTTCCAAAAAAAGACTCGCTGGTTATTGATATTGGTGCTAATAATGAGCAAGAGGCTAAGAAGTTTGTTTCTGTAGGTGACATTGGTACTTTTTTAAGGGATTTTAAATATCTTTCAAACGACACAGTCAAGTCAAAGGCTATTGATGACAGGTTTGGCTGTGCCGCCCTTATTGAGCTTTTAAAGGAAGACAGCGAGTATGATTTTTATGCTACCTTTACGGTTGGTGAAGAATTAGGGTTAAGGGGTGCTTCAACAGCCACCTATTCGGTTGACCCCAACTATGCGATAGTTTTAGAGGCTACCACCGCTGCCGACCTGCATGGCACTTCAAATGAACTGCGTGTTTGTTCACTTAATGAAGGGGCGGTAGTTTCATTTATGGATCGCTCTACCCTTTATGATAGAAAGCTTTTTGACTATGCTTTTGAAACGGCAAAGGAAAAGGATATATGTGTTCAGCCTAAATGTGCCGTTGCCGGTGGAAATAATTCGGGTGCTATACACCTTTCAAGGGGCGGTGTTAAAACCATAGCCGTTTCACTTCCCTGTCGGTATATACATTCCCCAAACAGTGTGGCAAGTACCAAAGATATGAAAGCCGCCCTTAACCTTACCCGTGAACTTAAAGACCGCCTGGCACAGGGCCTTTTAGAAGAATGATAACCCTTTTAGAAAATTCGGCCCCTGTTTTAGGTGAAAATTTAGGGTTTGTTGAAACTAAAATACTATCAAACTTTTTAGCATATAAAACAGCTTACCCCTTTTTAACCTTTTGGCAAGGGAAGAAAAATGAAAAAATCACCTCTGTAATCTGCAAATTTGAAGATACAGTTTTTCTTTCGGTTTCAGATGATTCTGATTATAACGAGCTTAAAGATTTTTTAGAGGTTATAGGCTTTTCTTCTATACAGGCCGAGGTGAGTGTTTTGGAAAGACTGGGCTTTTCGGGGTACAGCAAATATGTTTGTCTTAAGCTTCAAAATGCTTGTGACGGTAACAAAAAGCCCCACGCAGTTAACCTTAAAAGACTTTACGACATTATTTTTGAGGCACAGGATAAAAACCTTACCCCGCCGGAATTTGACGGGTGGTATGCCGACCTTTCACACCGTATTCGTCACAGCACCGCTGTGGCCGTTATGGAAGAAACTTCAGGTGGAGCAATAGCCTCCCACATTACACCCTACTCTGCCGTAATCAGTGGTGTTAGGGTTTTAAAAGAAAGCCGCGGGCAAGGTAAAGGAACCCTGCTTATAAAAAAACTGTTAAACCTGCTTCCGGGAAAAACGGTTTATACCGCAACAGACTGCAAAACTGCAAAATTTTATATTAAATGTGGGTTTAATCCCATAGGCGAAATAGGAGTTTTTACAAAATGTTAGACTTTTTTGAAATTAACGGCGCATTAAATGACTTAGACCGAAATGCAAAGGAAGACTGTAAAGAGGCCTTTGAAAAAATAGAAAAAATGACCGAGTACAACCAACTTAAGGTGTTATCTGCCTTTATTAAAAACCGTGTTAGCGAAAGCAATTTTGCACCCACAACAGGCTATGGCTACGGCGACAAAGGACGCGATGACCTAGACACAGTTTTGGCAGATATTTTCGGCTGTGAGGATGCCCTTATACGACATACCTTTGCAAGTGGCACACACACCCTTACCGTTGCCCTCTTCGGCCTTTTAAGGCCGGGAGAGAAAATGCTGTGTATTACAGGAAGACCTTACGACACCCTTATTGGTGTTCTTGGTTGTGATAATCCCATTGACGGCTCTCTGGCCGATTTTAAAATAGGCTATAACCAGGTAGACCTTTTACCCGACGGTACACCCGATGAAGAGGGCATAAAAAAGGCTCTTCGAGAAGACGAGTATAAGGTGGTTTACATACAACGCTCAAGAGGTTATTCTCTTCGACCGAGCCTTAAAATTAAAGATATTGAAAGGCTTTGCAAAACCGTTAAAGAAGCTTCACCAAACTCGGTTATAATGGTTGATAACTGTTATGGAGAATTTACTGAGGAAAAAGAGCCTGTACAGGTTGGAGCCGACATTATGGCCGGTTCTCTTATTAAAAATCCCGGTGGCGGAATTGCCCCTTGCGGCGGATACATAGCCGGAAGAAAAGATTTGATTGAAAAGTGTTCATACCGTATGACGGCGGCAGGGGTTGGCCGTGAGGTAGGTGCCTCTTTAGGCCATAACAGAGAGCTTTATATGGGAATTTTTCATGCGCCCCACGTTACCGGAGAGGCTATGAAATCGGCAGTTTTTGCCGCCGCCCTTTTCTCTCAGATGGGCTACGAGGTTTCCCCCGCTGTTAACGAAGCAAGAGGCGACATTATTCAAAGTATTAAGCTAGGTGATTCTAAAAAGCTTATTGCCTTTTGCAAGGGAATGCAAAGTGCCGCCCCGGTAGATTCTCACCTTACCCCTGAGCCTTGGGATATGCCCGGGTACGACGACCAGGTTATTATGGCGGCCGGTGCTTTTACCGGCGGTTCTTCAATAGAGCTTTCGGCAGATGCCCCTTTAAGAGAGCCCTTTGCTGTGTGGATGCAGGGCGGAATTAATTTTCATAGCGCCCGTGCAGGTATTCTGATGGCCGCAAACGAAGTGTTGAAGATAAAATAATTAGAACTTTTTATAGGTGCTACAAAATATGAGGCAAATTTAAAGCAATTTGCACAAAATATTTTTTATGTATGTGCAATATTCATAAATATTTAGCCTTTACATTGGGCATAAAAACCATTATAATGTAGTTGTAGCAATTGAAAAAATTGCCTTAATTCAACAACGTCTTTTTCAATATATATCTCCCCAAAAAAGCAAAAACAGACGGTTTTCCCGTCTGTTTTTGCTTTTATTTATTAAGTGCCTTTTCTAATATTTCTCTTATTTTAACAGGGTCGGCCGCGCCGTTAAATTTTTTGGCAATTTGCCCAACTAAAAAACCAAACACCTTTTGGCTACCATCAACATATTGCTTTACTGCCACAGGGTTTTGCTCTATAACCTCTTTTACCGCAAGCTCTATATCTCCTTGGGTGACAGAAATTAAAAAACCTTTTTGTTCTGCCAGCTCCAAAGCTTTTTTGCCGGTTAAAAACATTTCCTCAAAAATTTCTTTAGCCGCGTTGTTATTTATTTTTCGGTCTTTAACCATATTGCAAAGACAGGCTATTTCTTGGGGTATTAAAAGGCAAGGCTTGTTGTTTGCTCTTTTAATTCTCGGTAGCTCTGTTATAAAAAGAGAGGTTAGGGTTTTAATGTTTTGGGTAGACAAGGCCGCCGCTTCAAAAAGCTCTGCCGTAGCCCTTTCCTCAGAAATTTGTTCCGCCGCCTGGGTTGATAGAGAATATTCTTCAACAAGGGTCTTTTCCACCTGATGTGGTAACCTTGGAAGACTCTTTTTAATGTTTTCAATATATTCATCATTAAGCTCTATATTTGGAATGTCGGGTTCGGGGAAATAGCGGTAATCCACCCTTTCCTCCTTGGTCCTAAGAACAGTAAGTTTACCCTTAACATCATCAAAATGTAAGGTTTGCATAACAACCCTTTGGCCGCCGTTTATTAATGCTATCTGCCTTTTAGCCTCGGCTTCAATTGCATGTTCTACCGCCCTGAAAGAATTAAGGTTTTTAATTTCTGTGCGTGTTCCAAGGGTATTGCTATCCTCAGGGCAGACCGAAACATTAACATCTACCCTTAAAGAGCCTTGTTCCATTTTGCAGTCACACACTTGTGTATAACTTAACACACGGGATACCCTTTCGGCGAAGGCCCTTGCCATTTTTGCCGAGGTAATTTTTGGCGCAGTTACAATTTCAATAAGGGGAACCGAACAGCGATTGTAATCCGCAAGTGAGTTTTCCCCCTTGTGGTAAAGCTTACCCGCATCTTCTTCTATATGAATACGCTCTATGGGTATAAACTTGTCAAAAATCTCTAAACCTCCGCCTAAGGCTATGGGTCTGAAAAACTGTGTTATTTGGTAGGCCTTTGGCAGGTCGGGGTAATAATAATTTTTTCTGTCAAAACTACTTATTTTTTGTATATCACACCGAAAGGCTAAACCGGCTTTTACCGCAAGTTCAACAGCCTTTTTATTAAGGTTGGGCAGTGTGCCCGGCATACCCATACAAAATGGGCAAATAGCTGTATTTTCACTTTGACCAAAAGTGGTATCGCAGCCACAAAACAGCTTAGATTTTGTGCTTAACTCGGCATGTATTTCAAGCCCTATAACCGTCTTGTAACCTTTCATTTGCGGCCACCCCCATTTTCAAAGCGGTGGGCAAAGCCCAAAGCCAATTTGTCACAGAACGCGGGTGCTGTAATACTAAGTCCTATAGGTAAACCTCTTTTATCATATCCACAGGTGGTGGTTACCGAAGGAAGTCCCGCAAGATTTACCGGAAGGGTTAAAACATCTGCCGCCTCGCTAAATTCGTTTAAAACACCATCTTTTACAGGAAATGCTGTGGTGGGTGCTGTTGGGTTTAAAATTACATCACATTCATTAAAAGCATTATTGTAAAGCTCTTTAATTTTTTGTCGAAGCTGTGTTGCCCTTTTATAATACCCCTCAAAATTCACATCGCTTAAAACAAAATTGCCAAGCATTATTCGTCGCTTAACCTCAAAACCAAAGGCCTCTCCCCTTAAGCTTTTTAAAGCTTCTTCAAAGGTTTCTCCGTTATTATTTCTGTGCCCATAACGAATACCGTCATACCTTGCAAGGTTACTTGCCGCCTCAGCCGAAGAGATAACCGAATATACCGTAGACGAAAAATTATTAAAGGGAAGGGATATGGTTTTAACCCTACAGCCAAAATCTTTAAAAACCTCTATACCTTGCCAAAAGGCGGTTAAAACCTCTTCATCTACTCTGAGCAAAAGCTCACTTGGAATGCCAATAGTTTTACCCTTAAGGCCTATTTCAAGGCCTTTTTCATACTCTTCTTTCTCTTTAACACAGGTCATATCCTTACCATCTTTTCCGGCTATAGTGCTTAAAATTATGGCGCAGTACTCTGCCGTTTTAGCAACAACACCAATTTGGTCTAAAGAACTAGCAAAGGCAATAAGGCCCTGTCTTGAAACTGTTCCGTAAGTGGGCTTTATGGCAGTAACACCGCAAAAAGAGGCAGGCTGACGAATAGAACCGCCTGTATCACTTCCTAAAGAAGCAGGGCAAATTCCCGCGGCCACTGCGGCCGCAGAGCCACCTGATGAGCCTCCGGCTACATAATTTTCATTACAAGGGTTTAAAACTCTGCCGAAATAAGAGGTTTTAGAGCTACTGCCCATTGCAAATTCGTCCATATTTGTTTTTCCTATTATAACGCCACCGTCCTGTTCAAGCCGCTCTACAGCAGTTGCGCTATATGGGGGAATAAAATCCTCAAGCATTTTTGAAGCACAGGTGGTTTTTATGCCCTTAGTACATATATTGTCTTTGACCGACAAGGGTATTCCGCAAAGGGGCTGGGCACATTTTTGGGCAAGTTTTTTGTCAGCATTTTCGGCCGCCGCCAAGGCTTTTTCGTGGCTAAGAGTTATAAAGCTGTTGGTTTTATCTGCCTCTGCCAAAGACAGAGAAACCCCGGTCAATTCGACCGAGGTAAATTCTTTGTTTATAAGGCACTGCCTTAACTGTTTGAGTGTTGCTTTTTTTAAAAGCTCTTTCAAGCTATACCACCCTTTTTGAAATAAAAAGATTATTCTTGATTTGCCCGTTTTGGGTAAGGGGCTTTGTATCTTCTAGAGCCTTAACATTATCTTCCCTAAGCTTTGTTACGGTTATTCTATCAACCTCAGGCCTTGAACCCTCGTTTTCGAAAACCTTTTTTGCTCGGTCAATTGCGCTTTCAAGCTCTGCCCTCATTCTTTCAAGGTCTTTTTTTGAAAACTCTAACCTCGAAAGGTCGGCCAATCGCAAAGCATCTTTGCTGGTAAACAAATTATCACCCTATTTCATTCCTGCCCTCTAAGGCTCTGGAAAGAGTAATTTCGTCTGCATATTCTAAATCTCCCCCAACGGGAATACCATAGGCAAGTCGCGTAACCTTAAGACCCATAGGCCTTATAAGCCTTGAAAGGTAACTGGCGGTGGCTTCCCCCTCTACGGTAGGGTTGGTAGCCATAATAATTTCTTTTACCTCGTCACCGGCAAGGCGGGACATAAGCTCTTTTATACGCAAATTATCGGGGCCTATACCGTCTAACGGCGAAATAGCGCCATGAAGAACGTGGTAAAGACCATTATATTCTCTTGTTCGTTCAAAGGCCATAACATCTCTTGGGTCTTCAACAACACAAATTACCGAGCGGTCTTTTGAGGTATCCTTACAAATTGGGCAAATATCATCATCGGTAAGGTTTTGACAGCAAGAACAATAATGTATTTTTTCTTTTGCTTCTATTATTGCATCGGCAAAGGCCCTTGCCTCTGTTTCGCTTCTGGACAGAATATGATAAGCAAGCCGCCCGGCTGTTTTGTGACCAATTCCGGGCAACCTTTCAAACTGTTCTACCAGCTTTTCTAAGGGAGCTACACGGTAAGCCATTTTTTAAAACAAGCCTCCGGGCATTCCGGGAATGTTAAGCCCACCTGTGAGGGCGCCCATTTCTTCCTCGCTTGTTTTCGCCGCTATAGAAATAGCCTCATTAACCGCTACAGTAACAAGGTCTTCTAACATTTCGGTATCTTCCGGGTCAATAGCGTCGGGTGAAATTGTAAGTTTTGTTATTTGGTGCTTTCCGTTAACAGTAACCGACACTACGCCGCCGCCTGAGGTTGCGGTATATTCACGCTCGTCTAAATCTGCCTGAAGATTTTCCATATCCTCCTGCATTTTTTGAACCTGTTTTAACATATCGTTTCTGCTGGGTCCTTGGGGAAGTCTTACTTTCATATATTAACCATCCTGTCTTAAAATATTTGTTATTTCATTAAATTATCAACATTCTTTTTAAACTCTAATAACGGGTCGTCAGCAGTTTGCTGAACCTTTGGAGCCGGGCGGTAAGGGCCCAAATTATAGGAAACACCTAAAACCTGCTCTGCCGCTTTTCTAATGTGGTCGCGATATTTAACGTCTGAATTAATAAGCTCTCTAAACTGGGAAAGCTTAGAATCTATAAGAAGTCGTCCGCCGCCTATATAGGCTCTCGAATCTTTAAGGACACCGGCCATAAGTGGACAACTTTTCTTTAAAACAGCCAAAATTTCGGGCCACTGTGAAACAAGCTCGGGCTGGGTTTGTGTGGGCTCTTCAACCGGTTGCACTATGTGGGTTTCCTTTAAAAATTCCTCCTGTGCCGGGGCATCGTTTTCACTTACCGGTAAGGGAATTTCTTCATCTATAAGCTTTTCTTCCACAGGCTTTTGTGGGGGTGTTTTTGCCACCTCTTTTTTAGGGGCTGTCACCTTTACTGTGCCGCTCGAAAGGGCCAAAACCTGTTTTTCTAAATCTGAAATTCTTTTAGAAAGTGCCGCCGCAGAGCTTTGAAGCTCGGGTGTGCAAAGACGAACAATGCAAAGCTCAACATCGCTTCGAGCCGCGGTAACGCTCATTGTTTCCCCTGCCACTTGAAGGGTAGACAAATTTTCAATAATTTCAGAAAGGGTGAAGCCCTCGGACAAGGACTTAAGATTTATATACTCTTGGTCTGAGCATACAATAAGCTTTCGGCTATCCTTAACTGTTTTAACTATCATAAGGTTTCTAAAACAAGAAATCAGCTCAAACACAAGTTTTTTCATATCTACCGAATTTCGGTAAAGCTTGTCAACTATAGCTATTGCCCCGGCGGCATCTTTATTTTTAATATATTCAACAAGTAAAGACGTTTCAGCCTGGTCTGCCACGCCGCAAACATCGGCTATAACCTGTTCGGTTATGTTTTTTTCACAAGCAGAGCACTGGTCTAAAATTGAAAGAGCATCACGCATTCCGCCATCTGCCAAGGCGGCAATTTTAAGTGCCGCGCCGGGGGTTATTGTAAAGCCCTCTTCTTTAGCGATTTTTTCCATTCTACCGCAAATAACCTCAGGCTCTAACCTATGAAAATCAAACCTCTGGCAACGGGAAAGAATGGTGGCCGGAAGCTTGTGCACCTCGGTTGTTGCGAGAATAAAAACAACGTGTGCGGGGGGTTCTTCCAAGGTTTTTAAAAGCGCATTAAAGGCCGGGGTTGAAAGCATATGAACCTCGTCAATAATATAAACCCTATATTTTAAAGCAACTGGTAAAAAATTAACCTGCTCTTTAAGGTCTCTAATATCGTTAACACCGTTGTTAGAAGCGGCGTCAATTTCACTAATATCGGTAGCGTTGCCCTGTGCAATGCTAAGACAAGCCGAACACTCCCCACAAGGCTCACCCTGTTTTGGGTTTTCACAGCAAATTGCCTTGGCCAAAATTTTAGCACAGGTGGTTTTTCCTGTACCCCTAGTTCCGGTAAAAAGATAGGCATGAAAAACCTTGCCCTTTTCAAAACTGCTTTTAAGGGTGCTTGTAATGTGGTCCTGCCCTACAACGTCTTCAAAAACTGTTGGGCGGTATTTTCTATATAATGCCTGATACATTTTTCTCCCCCTTTACAAAAAAATAAATCACACTTTCGGGTGTACGAACGAACCGATTTACTGCGGCGCACAGACAAATCTACTTAATGCTGCTCGGTTCCCCGCCTGACATGGTTCATAGCAGTCCATCGCACAGGACCCGCCCGTTCGCACGCCCCAAAGTATGATATCTTTATATATTTTAACACATAATATCTTTAAATACAATAGTTAATTTATATTTTATTAGCGCTATTATACAAAACGGATAAATATATTTACAAATTGTACATCGCTTGTCTATTATTAAATTAATTGTTATAAAACTATTGTAACCTTATTAAAAATTTGGTAAAATATATGTATTATTACTTGCCAGGCAACCGAAACCAATTTTAAACTCAAGGGTTTTCGCCTTTGTCTGAGCCACAAAAAACGGTTAATGCCGTAACGCTAGGAAATGAATATAATTATGGAACTTTGGGATATTTTAAACGCTAAGGGTGAGCCTATGGGAAGAACTGCTGTCCGTGGTAGCTCTACCCTCCGTTCAGGTGAATACCACCTTGTGGTTCACATTTGGCCGGTCAACGAATATGGCAGTCTTCTTATACAAAAGCGGTCGAAAACCAAACGCCTTATGCCTGGTATATGGGCGGCCACAGGCGGCGCGGCCATTTCGGGGGAAAGCTCGTTCACTGCAGCCGCAAGAGAGCTTTATGAAGAGCTTGGTATTCCCTCTTCTGAAGAATCACTACGGTTTGTCACCCGTATTAAAAGGCGAAACTCTTTTGTAGATGTGTGGACCATTAAAACCAAGGCAAAGGTGCCCGAGCTAAAGCTTCAAAAAAGCGAAGTTGCTGAGGCTAAGTGGGTTAACAAAGCCACCCTTTTAAATATGATACAAAACGGCGAATACCACAACTACGGTAAGGAATATTTCGAACACATTTGGCAGCTTGTAGAAAAAACTAAAAACAGCTAAAGCAGTTTAGCTTAAAGGAGTAATTTGAATGTCACTTTCTGTTGAGGGTCAAAA
This sequence comes from Clostridia bacterium, assembly GCA_017410605.1. Taxonomy (GTDB): domain Bacteria; phylum Bacillota; class Clostridia; order Oscillospirales; family Acutalibacteraceae; genus UMGS1279. The sequence goes on along the minus strand of JAFQQN010000017.1, from coordinate 25,309 downwards.
ATGCCCCATATGCAGTGGATATATGTTTGATGAAGACGATATTGTCTACTGCCCTGAGTGTGGTGCGCCCCACCATAGGGAATGTTTTAAGGCAATAGGCCACTGCGGTTTAGAAGCCTTTCACGGCACCGAAAAGCAATATAAAAAATCTGAACCGGCACAAAACTCTAATGATGCGCCTAAAGAAGAAACCGCAAAACCCGTTGACTCAAATGTAGAAAAACAAATTTTATGTCAGGCCTGTGGAAAGCCTTATTCCGCTACCGAAGAGGAATGTCCTCATTGTCAAACCCCTGCTCCTATTATGTTCAATCCCCTTGTGGGTGGTTTAAGCATTGACCCCTTGGGTGGTGTTATGCCTCATTCTAAGCTTAAAGAGGGCATAAGCGCGGTAGAGATTGCAAACTATGTTGCGGTTAACACACCCCGTTATGTTCCTAAGTTTTTTAAGCTACACCAAAAAAACAAATCATCTTGGAACTGGGGCGCCTTTCTTTTTCCCTATGCTTGGTTCTTTTACCGAAAAATATATTTCCCCGGTATTCTTTTCTTCCTTCTTTATACCATATGTTCCCTTATGGGTCTGGCGGTAAATTTATCCTTTGAAAATTTGGTTTTTGAAAACTATCAGCAAATGGCAAATTATATTGTTCAAAACGCATCTACAATAAATATGGTGCCACTGCTCATTTCTCTTGTAGGGCTTCTTTTAGAAATTTTTCTTAGAATTACCGCCGCACTCTTCGGCGACTGGATGTATAAAACCTCATCTATTGAACGCATAAAAAAAGCCAAGGAAGACCTTGACGGTTATGACGAAGAAAGGCTTAGAATAAGAAAAATGGGCGGCGTTAACATTTTTCTGGGATTATTAGGTATTATGGCCTCAAATTGGGTTGCCTATTTAATCTTTTCATTATTGTAGAGTAAGAATATGTACAAACATCTGATTTTCGATTTAGACGATACCCTTTTGGATTTTAAAACTGCCGAGGCCTCAGCCATAAAACAGGTTATGGCTGAGTTTGGCATTGACCCTAATGACGAAAATGTAGAACTTTATTCGGGTATTAACCTTAGCTTTTGGAAGAGGTTTGAAAAAGGCGAAATAGAGCGAGAGAAAATTTTCGAGGGTCGATTTATTGAATTTACAAAGGCTCTTAAAATTTCTATTGATACCAGAAAAATGAGTCAGAAGTATTTTGAGGCTCTTTCCCTTGGTGGGCAAATTTTTCCCTACACAGTTCCCCTTTTAGAATATCTTTACAAAAAATATACCCTCTCTGCCGCCACCAACGGCGCTCTTATTACCCAAAAAAGAAGAATAGCGGCTTCGGGTATTGGGGGATATTTTAAGGGTGGAATATATATTTCTGAGGAAATAGGCCTTCAAAAACCTCAAAAAGAATATTTTGAATATATTCTAAATGCCTTGGGAAACCCTCCCAAAAATCAGGTATTAGTTCTGGGCGACTCTCTCAGCAGTGATATTTTAGGGGCTAATAACATAAGTTTTGACTGTTGCTTTGTTAATTTAAGGGGTCAAGCGGTTCCCCAAAAAATAAATGCAAATTTTGTGGTAAATAGTTTGGAAGAAATCCCAATCGTTTGTGGACTGTAAAAATTTTAAAGGCTCTCTGCGTTGGCAGAGAGCCTTTTTGTTACTGAATACTTTCTGTTGTACTTGTGGTTGTTGTTTCCTCTGTAACAGAAGAAACTTGCCTTTCCTTTACTACAGAAATTAAAATTTCATTTAAGCTGTTGTTTTTGGTGGTAAGACTTGCAGTAACCGAAGTTTCAGCCGCTGTATAGCCGGTTGGCAGAGTATAAGTAACGGTGTAATCGCCGTATTTTAGCCCCTCTTTAGAAACTAATCCATTTGCATCAGTCTTGCCTAAAAGGGTTACTGCGCCGGTGGTGTTGTTTTTAACAGATACCTCAGCACCCTCAACTGCGGCACCGCTATCGTCCTTTACGGTCACACTTGCCATAGCCGCCATACGAATGTTAGAGGGCGGTGTAATAACCGCAAGTGGCCACTGCGGGTCGGGGCCGAAAAGCACCCTTTCAATTGCACAAAATTCTGGGCCGTTATCGTTGCCTACGTGGTATATCCAGTTGTAGCCGTTTTTATAACCGGCATAAATTGAAGCGTGGCTTCCGTGGGTGCTGTTGGGGTACCTTGCATCGCGGAAAATAACTATTGAGCCAATGGGGATACTCTCGGACGGATTAAACTTAACATACCCTGCAGAACCGGCAGGTATTTTTGTGGCGGTAAAGGGAATAGATTTTGAATAACCGTTTTTTATCCACTGGTTGGCGGCCATATACCAGTCGTGAGCCAGTTTTGGGTCAACAGGCTTGGGTAAAGAAGATGTATCAATTCCTGCCACATTGGGAAGATAGTTAAAATAAACATAGGTCACAAAAGAGGCGCAGACCATACCCTTTTTCTCAAAGGCCTTTATGTCGGGCAGACCGTTGGCAGTAGTTTCATAACCTGTAGAGCCACCGTTATAACCAATGTTAGAAAGCCAACCCCTTGCCCTTTTCTTAGAAGCAAGAAGATATTCCCACATCATTCCGTCTGCGCGGTGCTTATTTATGTTATAGCCGGTATAAACAAGGGCGTCCATAAACACGTTATCTTCAATATCAAGATTTGTGTTATACTGAAAGCCCGTGTTTTGCTTAACAGGCTCACTGGGTTTGCTTGTAACAACAGGCGTTGAGGTAACAACCGGCTTAGATGTTACCGGTGCCTCCTCACTAGAGGAAGACTCTTGGCTTGAAGTCGGCTCAGAGGACGACTCCTCTATAAGCGACGAAACCTCAGATGTAACAACCGAAGTTGTTTCCTGTGAAGACGAAGCATCTACAGTAACTTCATTTTTCGAAAAGGCGCCTGTCAGCCCCAGGCTTGTTAATATAATTGCCAAGGTTAAAACCAGTGCAACCACGGCAGAAATAGTTTTATGCTCTAATACAAAAACTAAGGCGGCCATAGCTGATGTGGCTATAGCTGATGTAATTTTTTTTAGAATTTCTTTCATATGTCCTCCAAAAATGGGATTTTTGAAATATGCTAATACACATTGTAAAGATTAAACAAATAAAAGTCAATTGACATATTTTAGAAAAAACTCTTGCTTTTTAGTTTAAATTATGGCTTTTTAACAAAAATTTGCTCGATTTTATAGCAAATAAACATATTTTTGCCAAACCAAAGATATTAATTATTGCAATGCTTCGGTTTTTTTGGTAAAATATAGTTGTGAGAAAGCCTTTCTTCTCACTTTTATTTGCCGTTGATTAGTGGATTTACTTTCTACATTAGGAGGAACAAGAAATGAAAAAACTATTATCATTTGTTTTAACATTGTTGTTAACCCTTTCTGTTTTTCCGTCAGGATTGTTCTTATTAACAGCAAGCGCCGAAACAGAGGGGTTCTATACATATTCAGTGTCTGATGGCAATGCTACAATAACAAATGTAGATAAATCAATTTCCGGAGATATTACTATTCCATCTACCCTTGGTGGTTATCCTGTTACAAGTATAAGCGCTACTGCATTTAGATATTGCAACAAAATCACAAGCATTATAATTTCGGATACCGTTAAAAGTATAAATGTATATGCTTTCGAAGGTTGCACGGGTCTTAAGAGCGTAGTAATTCCTGCCGGCGTTACAAGTATAGATGATGGAGCATTTAGAGGTTGTGCTGGGCTAGAAAATATAACAATACCTGATAGCGTTACAAGTATAGGTGATGAAGCATTTAGAGGTTGCTCAGGGCTTGAAAGTATAACTGTTGAGCAAGGCAATGCAATTTATCATAGCTCAGGTAACTGCCTTATAGAAACAGGGCGTAAGATTCTGGTCGTGGGTTGCGATAACAGCGTTATACCAACAAACAACAGTGTTACAAGTATAGGTGATTTTGCCTTTTTGGGTTGCACAGGACTAAAAAGCATAACAATCCCTAAAAGCGCTATAAGTATAGGTGATTTTGCCTTTTTCGGTTGCACAGGACTTACAAGTATAACCATACCTGATAGAGTTACAAATATAGGTAACAGTTCTTTTAACGGTTGCACAGGACTAAAAAGCATAACAATCCCAAACAGCGTTACAAGGATAGGTGCTATTGCATTTTCCTATTGTTCTTGTCTCGAAAGCATAACTGTTGAGCAAGGCAATGCAGTTTATCATAGCTCGGGCAATTGTCTTATAGAAACTAAAAGAAAGACCCTTATTGCAGGTTGCAAAAACAGTATGATGCCAACAGATGGCAGCATTACAAAAGTTGGTATAGATGCATTTTTAGGTTGCACTGGTCTTACAAGTATAACTATACCCAATGGTGTTACAAGTATCGGTAATTCTGCATTTTATGGTTGCACCGGTCTTACAAATATAACTATAACCAATGATGTTACACGTATCGATACTTCTGCATTTAAGTGTTGCGAAAAGCTTAAAGATATATGGTATTTAGGCTCTGAAGCAGACAAAAATGGAATTGATATAGACGATTCATATTACGAGATGAAAAACATCACTTGGCATTATAATGTGTGTTCTTCTGATGAACTGCACACATATAACAACGAAACAGATATAGATTGTAACACCTGCGGATATATTCGCGAAATAACCTTTACCGGTTGGGATTATGATGGCATTTATTGGTACTACTACGAAAACGGAAATATGGTTAAAAATGCATGGCGTAAGGATTCGGTAGGTTGGGTTTATCTTGGAGAAAAAGGTATGATGCTCACTAATTCATGGTGCGAGGATTCTCAAGGTAAATGTTATGTGGGCGCCGACGGTTACGCCGTAACAAATTGTTGGAAGAAAGACTTTGTTGGTTGGTGCTATCTTGGTTCAAACGGCAGTCAAGTAAAAAACAATTGGGTTTTTGATGGCGGTTTATGGTATTTTATTGATGAAAACGGCTATATGGTGGCTAACCAATGGCGCAAGGATTCGGTAGGCTGGGTTTATCTTGGTTCAAACGGTGCAATGCTTACCAACGCTTGGTGTACCGACTCACAGGGTTGGTGCTATGTAGGAGCCGACGGATATGCCGTAACAAATTGCTGGAAGCAAGACAGCATTGGTTGGTGCTATCTTGGTGAAAGCGGCAGTCAGGTTAAGAACAACTGGGTGTTTGACGGCGGAAAGTGGTATTACATAGATGCTGACGGATATATGCTTTATAACACATCACGCTATATTAAAAACAAAACCTATTATTTCAATTCAAGCGGAGTTTGTACAAACCCGTAAAATGACAAACAGGCTTCTCCCCAAAAGGAGAAGCCTGTTTTTTATACTATTTAATTTTAAAAGAAAAGCTTATGTTTCTTCTGTTTATAGTATACTGCAAATCGGGCATAGGACCACAGCTGTTAGAACCAATACCGCCATTTTTATAATCAATATGTAAAACCGTTTCTTTTCTTGGGGTGAGGTCCTTCGTGTAACTTGCCCTATGTAGGTCATTATCACTAAAATGCATTGCGCTGAAATGCATTTTACCCTTTGGCACAAAGGTTACCTCTGTTCCATTTTTGTTTTTAAGGGTTAACCAACGAACCTCGGTATGATTACCGCAAGACTGCGGGAAAATATAAGGCTGATACTGATCTGTTACGGTTGAATTATACTCACCAAAACTAGCGGCGGCCTTAAAATCGGGATAATTTTCTAACGGTCCCATTCCAAGGTAGGTAATGTCTTCAAAGCCTTGAGCAATATAAAGCTCCATACCCATTCTGGGAAGAGAGAATTTGAGGTTTTCTCTTGTGAGAGTGTTAATATCAACCTCAAGCTCACCCGAGCTATTAACTGTATAAACAACAGTACCCTGTAAAATAGGCTTAATACCAGCGGCAGACAAATGAACCTTACATTCGAGCCTAAAACAGATGTCAGTATTTTCGGTTATCTCTGCACTGTATGCCGAAGTGAACAGACGGTCTAGGCGCTGCTTAAGCCACTCTGCCTTAATATTGCGGTCGTTATCGTGAGGGGCACGGAAAGCACACAGCCCAACAGGGGAATTGATTACCTCTTGGTTTGCTTTAGTAAACCTGACTAATGCACCCTTTTGGGTATTAAAGGTATATTCATTTTCTCCCGCTGTTACAGTTATTAAGGCACCCTTTTGGGTTGTTTTAAGGCTACAAAGCTTTTCTTCTGCACCCTCAAATTCATAATACTCCTTAGCGGTAGAAGAGGGCTTTATAGTGCACTCAGAAAAGCCCACCTCATAACCTGCCTTTTCCCAAAGTGTATCTTCTGTTGTCACAAAGCAAACCTTAAGGCGATAATCTCTTCCGTCATTGGGAACACTAAGGTCAACACTAAAGCTCTTCTTATCTCTCGGGTATACATCGCTCACAACTTCTGTCTGCCGAAAAAGCTTGCCATCGCGCATAATATTAAACACAGCCTTAAGCTTGTTTGACCTGATAAAGTCGTAACGGCTGAAAAGTGTTACCTCGTTTTCGCCGGTTATTTCTGCATAAAGGGGCTTTATAAATTCCTTATACTCTTTAAGGCCGGTGTGTGGGGTTCTGTCGGGATAAACTAAACCGTCACAACAGAAGTTTAAGTCGTGAGGATAATCACCAAAGCTTCCGCCATAGGTATAATATTCCTTACCGTTGTCATCTTTTGCTATTACAGAATGGTCACACCACTCCCAAACGCAACCACCTATAAAGTTGTCATATTCTTCAATAAGCTCCATATATTCCTTGAGCCCGCCGGGACCAACGCCCATTGCATGGGCAAACTCACAAAGGAAATAAGGTCTACGGTCTTCTTCTATATCTAAAATTGATCTAATTTTATCAAAAGGTCTGGTATACATTCCGCTTCTAACCGTAAGCTTATCGTAATAAAGGTCGCCCCAGTTTGTGTGGAACTCTTTGCCCACAACCTGTTGTCTTGCCCAGTTGTTCTGAACACAAGATTCATAATGAATAAGTCGGCCGTCTTTTTCACCAAATTCTGCAAGGCAATCAATGGCCGCCTTTTGGTTAGAGCCAAAATGGCTTTCGTTACCCATTGACCACATAATTACGCTTGGGTGATTGCGGTCCCTCATTGCCATTCGGTAAACGCGGTCAACAAAGGCTTGTTTAAAGGTTTCGTCTTCACCTATAAGCTCAGGGTCCATCATAGAATCTACACCACAGCCGTGAGCCTCAATATCACCCTCGTCTATAACATAAAAGCCAAAACGGTCGCAAAGACTTAAGAAGATAGAAGAGTTTGGGTAGTGAGAGGTGCGAATGGTATTAATGTTGTGTCGCTTCATAACAAGCAGGTCATTTATCATATGCTCTACAGGAACATAGTGACCAAATCTGGGGTGCGAATCGTGGCGGTTTACACCGTAAAGCTTAACCGGTCTTCCATTTATTAAAAGCTGACCCTTTTCACTTGTTTCAATAGTGCGAACACCAAATTTAATGGGAATAATTTCACCTGCCGCCAAAACGGTAAGTGTATAAAGGTCAGGGGTTTCAGCAGTCCATTTATCTGCGCCGGGTAAAGAAAACTCCGCCTCAAAAACTCCGTTATTTAACAATCCCCCGGTCGAGGATATGAGGTTTTCAAATTTATCATAAACTTTAAATTCTACCTCTTCAACCTTGCCGTTTGGGGTGGCGGTTACAAAAACCTTACCATCGGCATAGTTGTTTTCAAGAGTAGTGTGAACCTCAACATCTTCAATAAAGGCTTTGGGTCTTGCGGTTATATAAACATCTCTGTAAATGCCGTTGTGACGGTAGCAATCCTGGTCTTCAAGATATGTGCCGTCACACCATTTTAAAACTATAACAGTAACCTCAAAGGACTCCTCTTTAACAAAATTGGTTATTTCGAAGCGTGAAAGTGAATGTGCGCCCTTAGAAAGACCAACAAATTCACCGTTAATATAAAGATAGTAAAAAGAATTTACACCCTCAAAATTAATAAAAAGGCGCTGACCCCAAAAGCCCTTGGGCAGGGTGAAGTTTTTTTTGTATACACCGGTAGGGTTCTCATAAGGAACGTATGGGGGCACCGCCGGAATTGGATAAGTAGCATTAAGATAGTTAGGTGTACCGTAACCTACCATCTGCCAGGAAAGGGGCACGTTAATGGTATCAAAATCTTTGGTGGAATAACCCTTGTCGCCAATATTTTCATCCATATCAAAGGGTGTTTCGAAATATTTAAAGCTCCACTCCCCGTTTAAGAGCATATATTTTGACGATGCCGCAAAATTTTCATACTCTATAGAGTCACCCTCACCGTACGGAATAAAAAACGAAACTGCTCTTTCTCTTCCTATATGGGTGAGGTTTGGATTTTGCCATTCATTTGAATTGATTTTTCTCATAATTAAGCCGCCTCCTGTTTATTATTTAACTGAATTATACAATAGTTTCCTCTGCCTTTCAATACAATAATGTTTAAAAATATGCACAAATCGATACAACAACTTAAGTTCATAAAGAAATCTTGATTTTGCGCTTAAAAAGTAATATAATTAAACAAATATATTTTAAGGTGGTACCAATGACCAAAATCAGAAGAAAAATACTTGTTAGAAGTTTATTAATATTTTTATTGCTTTTTGGCTTTACCGCAACATTTTCTGCCGCTTGGTATAAAATAGTTTACGGGAATACCGGCTTTGATTCTATTCTTTTCACCCTTTTTGGAAACAATGCCGGTGTTGAACCCGGGCTTGTTTATAATTACCTTTTAAAAGGACTTTTACCTGCCGTATTATGCACCATTGCCACGTCGCTCTTGCTTTTTTACCACGGTAAGCCTTTTATAATTAAAAGCAAAAGAAACAAAAAAAGCATTAAACTTCTACCCATAAAAAACCGCATTAGTGTTATTATTTCACTTGTTCTAAGTATAGTTCTTTTTTTGCAAGGCGCATTTGCTGTTGAGCTTCCCCAGTGGTTGTTCAGCAAAACAGAAAGCTCTTCCCTTATTGAGGAAGAATATGTATTCCCTGAGAAAACACTTATAACCTTTCCCGAAAAAAAGCGCAACCTTATTTATATTTTTATGGAATCTATGGAAACAACCTTTATGGCTAGGGCAATGGGCGGCGCTATGAAAAAAAACCTTGTTCCCGAGCTTTATAGCCTAGCCGGGGAAAATATAAATTTTTCACAAAACATGGGCGTTGGCGGTTGGCCCACCACCACCGGCACAAGCTGGACTATAGCCTCTTTAGTGGCACAAACCTCAGGCCTTATTATTACAACAGACGGCAATGAAAAAAATCCCCGCTATGGTTATTTGCCCGGTGCAGTCACCATTAACGATGTGTTACACGATAACGGGTATTACCAAACCTTTATGATAGGCTCTGATGCCGCCTTTGGTAACAGAGGGCTGTATTACACCCAACATAAGGTAGATAGAATTTATGACCTCAATACCGCCCGTGAGGACAATATTGTGCCCAACGACTATTATGTATGGTGGGGTATGGAGGATAAGTATTTATATAAATATGCTAAAGAAGAGCTGACCGAAATTGCCAAAAAAGACCGTCCCTTTGCCTTTTCTATGCTAACTGTAGATACCCACCACGTTGACGGATACCTTTGCAGTGAATGTAAAAACACTCATAACGAGCAGTATTCAAATGTTATTTCTTGCGCTTCAAAACAGGTGTCAGAGTTTATAGCTTGGGTAAAACAGCAAGATTTTTACGAAAACACCACCATTGTTATTGTGGGCGACCACCTTAGTATGGATAACGAATATATAAAACGAAATGTATCTCCAGATTATACGCGTAGAGTTTATAACTGCATTATAAATTCCGCTATAAAAACCGACAACACCAAAAACAGAGATTTTTCGCCTTTAGATATGTTCCCCACAACCCTTGTGGCAATGGGCTGTAAAATTAACGGTGAACGCTTGGGGCTTGGAGTGAATTTGTTCTCTACAGTTCCTACCATAATGGAAAGCAGAGGCAGGAGCTTTGTTATGGCCGAACTTCAAAAGAACTCACCCTTTTATAAGTCAACCTTTTTAACCCCCAAAAAAGGAGAAAACTAATATGAGTGGCATTTTTGAAACTGCCTTTAACCTTAGAACCTCTGATTTTGACTGCAGGAAAAAGCTTCTTCCCGGCGCAGTTTTAGATATTTTTCAAGAGGTTGCGGGGCTTCACAGTGAAGCTTTGGGCGTAGGCCTTAAAGATATGCAAAAAAACGAGCTTATGTGGGTTCTTGTTAAGGTTAGGTACAAGGTTCTAAAAGAGCCTAAGCTTCACCAAAAGGTGCTAGTTAAAACCTGGCCTCTTCCCCCCGACCGCATAAGCTACCGCAGAGAGTATGAAATCTTAGACGAGGAGGGCAATACTCTAATTCTGGGCAGCTCTGAATGGGTTACGGTACATAGCACAAGACGAAGAATTATGCCTGCCAAGCCAATTTATAATATAAGCCAAGAGCAGTTTTGCTTGGCTCTTTGTTTTGAAGAAAAAGGGACAAAACTAAAGCCCTTTGAAACGCAGGGCGACGGGTTTGAAATCTGCCCCCGATACTGTGATATTGACCTTAACGGCCACGTTAACAACACCAAATATGCTAATTTTGTTATGGATGCCTTGTCCCCTGAAAGGACAATAAAAGCCTTTCAGATAGATTATCACAAAGAGGTTTTTGCAGGGTGTGATTTAAAAATACACACCACCTCTTGTGAAGATTATACCATAGCCCTTGGAAAGAATAGTTTAGGCGAAAATATGTTTACCTGCAAACTTGAGTGGGAATGATAAAAAAAAGTCGGCGAATGCCGACTTTTTTTTATGCTCTGTTCTATTTAAAAAAGTTATAAATACCTATAACAAATAAGCCTAAAATTATCACAGGCAGAACATAGGCCATATAGCCCTTAAGCCAACGGGGAACCTTAAGTCCACGGCCGGTATTCGCCTCTTCAAGAAACTTTTCCCAACCCCAACCCTTTTTCGAAGTGGTAAACACAACAAAAATAAAGGCGCCAAGGGGTAGCAAGATGTTACTTACAGCAAAATCCTCTAAATCCATAATGTTAGAGCCTTTTCCAAAGGGTGTAAAACCGCTTAGCAAATTAAAACCAAATACACAAGGCAGAGTTAATACTGTAAACAGCAAGCCGTTTATAACACTTGCCTTTTTCTTAGACCAACCAAAAAGCTCGTTACAACAGGCAACTATATTTTCAAAAACTGTTATAACGGTTGTAAGCGCGGCGAAGGACATAAAGACAAAAAACAAGCTTCCAAAAATTCTACCAAAGGGCATATTGTTAAATACATTAGGTAAGGTTACAAAAATTAAGTTAGGGCCGCTGTCTACCGAAACATCATACGCGGCACAAGCCGGGAAAATAATAAGACCCGAGGCTATAGCCACAAAGGTGTCTAAAGCGGCAACCAACACCGACTCGCCCATAAGACTTCTGTCTTTTTTAAGATAGCTTCCGAATATTGCCATTGAACCCATACCAAGGCTAAGGGTGAAAAAGGCCTGATTCATAGCGGCAACTATAACATTGCCCACCCCGACCTTTTTAAGATTTTCTATGCTTGGCATAAGATAAAACCTTAAGCCCTCATATCCGCTTTTAAAAAACAGATTGCGAACCGCCAAGGCCACCATAATAAAAAGCAAGGCCAACATCATATATTTTGTAACCTTTTCAACACCCTTTTGAAGACCGGCCGAGCAAACAACTGCCGCTATAATTATAACTAAAAATGTATAAATTATCATCGAAGGCCAACTGGTTAACATGCTTTCAAAATCGGCTTCTATGGCGGCGGTATTCATTCCCTCCAGCCCTCCAAAGGCGGTAGAAACAAAATAGCGTAGCATCCAACCGGCAACCACCATATAAAACATCATAAGTATATAATTACCCGCTACAGCAAAATAGCTATGTATATGCCACTTAGAGCCCTTCGGGGCAAGGCCTTCGTAAATTTTTGCAGGGCTTTTTTGACTTGCTCTTCCCAGTGCAAATTCCACCGTCATAACAGGAATACCCAAAATAATAAGAAAAAACAAATAAAGCAGTACAAATATTCCCCCGCCGTTTTGCCCTGTAATATAAGGAAACTTCCATACATTGCCTATACCTATTGCACAACCGGCACTAAGCAAAATAAACCCGAGCCTACTGCCCAACTTTTCTCTTTGCATTAAACTTCCTCCTGATTTTGCTTTAAACACCCATTTATAAAATGGGCACAAATTTTTGTGTATCTATTCCTATCAGTTATATAACTCATTCCGTGACCTGCCCCCTCAAAGGTTTCATAAACGGTACCCTTGGGGCACTTTTCAAAAATGCTGTCACTCATATTGCAGGGCACAAACTTATCCCCCTTACCGTGAATAAGCAAAATGGGGATTGTGGCATTTTCAACCGCATTTTCTGCCGTCACTTCACAAATATCAAAGCCACCGAAAAGCCTTGCTCCAATTTTTATAAACGGGAAAACTAACCTATGTGGCAGTTTCATATCCTTACAAACCTTACGAATTATGCCCTCAGCCGAAGAATAGGGGCAGTCGGCAATAATGCCCTTAACGTTTTTGGGAAGCTTTAGTTCACTGGCCAATAAAACTGTTGAGGCACCCATTGAAATACCCGAAAGAATAATTTGAACATTTTTTCCAAACCGCTCCACCGCATAATTGCACCAAGAAATAATGTCATACCGCTCTTTTATTCCAAAGGTTATTTGCTCACCTTTGCTTTTGCCATGTCCTCGCTGGTCAATTAGTAGGGTATTATGCCCCATTTCTCTGGCCATTTTATTGCCGCCGCAAAAATCTCTGATACCGCTTCCGCGGTAGCCATGGCACTGAATATGCAGTGGCGCTTCGTCTTTAATATGATAATATTTAGCAAAAAGAAGGGTGCCATCATTTGCCTTTATATAAACCTCTTCAAAGGGTACAAAGCTTATTTGAGCCACAAGGGCGGCAAGCTCGGGTCTTCTTTTTAAATATTCTTCACCGGCAGGGGAATCTAAAATATCTACCCTGTTTTTAGACGACGAATAAAAAACAATTCTATAAGTAAAATAGCAAATGCCAATAAAAACTGCGGCCGCAACAAACAATATTAACAAAACAAACATAACTAAAACCTCCAACCCTTGTATTTTACGCAGTTTTGAAGGTTTTATTTAGCCAAATATGTTTTTTCTTCGGCCTTTTCCAGCTCTTCAATTTTTACCTGTGAGTTGTGGGGAATTGGCTTCCACTCTACCTTTGAAAAAAGGGCAATACACATAGAAATTTCGCCGATAATGTCGAAAAATGGGAAGCATAAGCAGTAAAAAATCTTCTTATACCATTTAATAGGCTTAATCCTTTTTCTTTCGGTAATAAACACAAAAACCGCAATACACATACTGCAAAACCAGGTTATAACAAACTCGGCCAACATTACCGCAAAAAGAAAAATAAAGCCAATTGCAGTTTTTTCTATAAATGGTGAAACCCCAAAAATATCCATAACAGACTGTGTTATTTTTGAAACAAAACCAACATCATTTATAAACCCAACATTAATTAGGGTTATTACCGCCATTATGTCTACCACAAGCTTTCTTACAAAGGAAAGCAATGGGTACGGAAAGGTTACAGTTAGCATATCGAAGCTCATAAAACGGTATTTAAGGCTCTCTTTAAACCGTGTCCACCTGCTTTTAGATTTGTCCGACGGGCCTTTTCTACCCCTTAAAATATGCCAGAACAGTTTTCCTCCCGACTCGGTAAAGGACTGCAAATTGCCCTTTGCCCAGCGAATACGCTGACGCATTTCAATTTTAATATCGGTAGGCTGTTCATCGTAAAAAATAGCCTCATTATTATAAGAAATGCGATAACCGTTTACCACAGCGTCTGCACAAAATGAGCGGTCTTCGGTAAGACGAACATAGTTCCAACCGTTTTTAATAATCTCACTTGCAAAAAGAAAGCCTGTCCCCTGTACACGCGAGGCTAACCTTAGCACCGACCTTGCCCTGTGTTCGGTACGGGCGGTTCTTAGCCAATGCAGGGCATATGAAGCCGATATCCAGTTATCGTCGAAGTTTTTGCTGCTTCTGTAAGAGGTTACAATTTTTTCCCCTGCGTCGAAGCTTTCATTCATTCGGGTAATATAATCTTCCTTTAAAAGGTTATCTGCATCGAAGACAAAATAACCGTCGAAAGAAAAAATGCCATAATCCTTTTTTATCTGCTCAACTAAAAATTGCAAAGCATAACCCTTTGTGCATTTTTTGGTATCAAACCGCTCGTAGCAAACCGCACCCTGTTCGCGCACAATTTTTGCTGTATTATCGGTGCAATTGTCTGCTACAACAAAAACCGTTATAAGCTCTGACGGGTAGTTCTGCGATTTAATGCTTTTAATCAAATTGCCAATAACCGCCTCTTCGTTTCTTGCGGCAACCATTACTGCATATTTATGAAGTTTTTTTGCCTCTTTAAATTTTCGGGTTTTAAACAGCCCCAGAATAATATAAAAGGGCAACTGAAAATAAAAAATATTAACTGTTTTAAACAACAAGTTAAATATTTTTACAATTAAGTTTACAAAAACCATATTTAACCTACTTTTCAATAAGTAATAAAATACTTCTAGTAGTATAACATATTGCTATAAACTTTTCAACCTCAAAAGCCGCCTTGACTTATTTTACCTTAAAGGGTATAATTGTTTCACTACTTAAAAAGAAGGTGCTTTTTTGTCCGGTATTTTATATGTTGTGGGAACCCCTATTGGCAACCTTGGTGACTGGTCGCCCCGCGCAAAGGAAGTTTTGTTAAACAGTGACTTTATTGCCGCAGAGGACACCAGGGTAACCTTAAAACTGCTTAATAAGTTTGAAATTAATACCCCTATGGTGAGCTACCACGAGCATAACCACAAAACCCGAAGTGAGCAAATTATTGCCCGTCTGCTATCGGGCGAAAGCTGTGCCCTTGTAACCGACGCAGGTATGCCGGCCGTTTCTGACCCCGGTGAGGAGTTGGTTTGTCTTGCCCACAAAAACGGTATAACCGTAAACTCTGTTCCCGGCCCCAGCGCTGTAATTACTGCCCTTGCAATTTCGGGTATGCCAAGTGGAAGATTTAGCTTTGAGGGTTTTCTTTCTACCGCCAAGCTAAGCCGTAAAGAGCACCTTGAAAGTCTTAAAAACGACACCCGTACCCTTATTTTTTACGAGGCTCCACACAAGCTACAGTCCACCCTTAAAGATATGCTTACTGTTTTCGGGGAAAGGGATATTGCCCTTTGCAAAGAGCTTACCAAGCTTCACGAAACGGTCATTCACACAACCTTTTCGGGGGCTCTGTCAACTTTTGAAGCAACCCCACCAAAGGGCGAATATGTTCTTATAGTTTCGGGCGCAAAGGAAGAAGAAAAGCAAGAAATAACCCTGGAACAAGCGGTAGCTTTTGCGAAAAAACAGCTTAATGAGGGGCAGTCGGCTTCTATGGCCGCAAAGCTTGCCGCCGCCTATAGCGGAATTAAAAAAAGTGATATTTATAAGGCTTTGATTGAGCAATAAGGCCTTTTTAAAATTTATGACTGTGCCATCTAACCGGCACGGTCATTGCTTTTATTTTCTGTTTTGTTTTTTGTAAACAGCTGTATAATGCCATAGACTAAAACAAAACCGCCAAAAATTTTTCTCAAAAGCCCTGTATCTAAAAATTTAACAAAATACCCTACCGTAATACTTGCAAACATTCCGGCTATTATAATAGGTATTATTTGTTTGAATTTTATAATTCCTTTCCTTGAATAAATTATAACCGCTGTAAGGGCTATAGGAATGAAAAAAATAAGGTTAATTCCCTGTGCACTTAGTTGCTCAACCCCTGCAAAAACCGTTAAATATATTAAAAGCACACTACCTCCGCCAAGACCCATTGCTCCTGCTACCCCGGCCAAAAAACCCGCCAAAACCGAAATGATATAACCGTTCAAAAAATCAACCTCCAACCTGCCCAAATCATAAATCCGGCAAAAACTCGCCTTATAATATTTGTGGGTAACTTTTTCATAAGCCAGGTGCCTAAAAACGCGCCAATTACACCTCCCGGAATAAAAATAAGGCTGTCAGAAATTGAAACATATCCCCTTAAAACATAGTTGACTGCGCTTATAAACGTTATAGGAAGTATGACCGCTACTGCGTTTGCATGGGCTGTTTTTCTTTCAAATCCTAATTTCATAAGAAGAGGTACACAAACAATACCGCCGCCTGCGCCGAAAAATGCATTTATTCCTCCCACTAACATTCCGATAAGCGAATTTTTTATAAATAATAGTCTTTTTTTCAAAAAAACACCGCCTTTTTTGAAATTAGGTATAGTATTTCCAAAAAGATCGGTGTATAATAGTTAAAATAGTAAATTTTTTGGACGGTTTATTATGAACATCTATGTTACATCTGAACAGGTGGGTCTAGAGGGGTATTGGATAACCGATATTCTCGCCGGTATTGGCAAAGAAGCCCTCAAAAAAAATCTTAATGTTGTTGATTATAACGGACAAGACCTAGAGGTCGACGGCGAATTTGCCCGTCCTTTGGTTTTGGCTGTTGGTTATTCCTCACAATGGATGGAAAGTACCTGCAACAAAATGAAAAACCGTGGTATTGAGCCGCTTTTGGTTAATGCCGCCCAAAACAACGATATTCAGGCCTTAACTTCTGCCGGTTTTGTGGGCTTTGGAATAAAAAAAGCGATATACAACGTTCTTAATTATTTAGTTTTAGCCAGAAGAAACCGCGTGGCCTTTTTCGGTGGCCACGACGAAACACACAGCGATAACGTTAAAGCTGAAGAATTTGTTACCCTTTCCCGTCATTTTGGTCTTAACGTTAACAATAGCGATGTTTATAAAGATATTTCTCTTTCAGATTGTGCAAAAAGCTTTGAAATGAGTATGCACCGCTATAATGCTGTTATCTGCTCAAGCGATTCGGCGGCTATTTTTCTTCTTAAATGGCTTGAAGACAGAAACATATCGGTTCCGGAGGATATTTTTATAATAGGCTTCGGTAATTCGGCAGTATGCGAAGCTATTAAACCCTCAATAACCACCCTGGAAAGCGATTATGTTGAACTTGGACGCCAGGCCGTTAAGCTACATCAATTTTTACAGCGCAATACAGATATTTCTTGTTCCTCTGTTTTGGTAGACTGTCCTCTTATTGAAAGAAATTCTACAGGTTGCTTAAAATTCAAAAAAACCTTACCCCAGCTCAGGCACGAACTAAGTATGCCCCTTTACGATGCCGACCCCGATATTATGATGATTTTACAAACCGAAGAGCTTCTGCGTATGTGGGACGACATTGACCGCAGTATTATAAAGGGCCTTTTAAAGGGGAAAACCATTGTTGCTATTGCAGAAGGGCTTTTTATTTCAGTAAGCGCCGTTAAATACCGCATTAAAAAAATGCTTACCACCGCCAATTTGCAAAGCAAGGAAGAGCTTGTACATATTATAAGCAGATATAATGTACTGTGATAACCTATACTATTTATAAAAAATTACCCGGAATTAACGTACAACACGCTAATTCCGGGCAGTTATTTTTAACGGTTAATTATTCTTCGGTAATATCGGTATCAAAATCGTCTGAAGAACAGTCACACTCAATATAATCGGTGTTGTTTTTAGAAGAAAGATAACGGTTTACCAACACGGCCACACCTGCTGCCATAGCAACAACAGCAACTAAAGCGGCCAAAATCCACATAACATGTCTTAGCTTCATAATATATATCCTCCTGAGAATAGTTTTTAACTTAACAAAATTATTATACTTTATAACCCGAAAAATGTCAACGGTTTTATATTCCAAGTGAGCTTTCTGGGGATTGATATTCTTTAAATATTATGCTAAAATTATAAAAACGGCCTTGGAGGTAAAATTATGACTGCAAAAGAATTAGCCTTAAAATGCAACCTTAAAATTCTTTCTCTTGGAAATGAAAACTGCGAAATAACAGGTGTTTATTGCTGTGACCTGCTAAGCGTTGTTATGGGCAAGGCCTCTGTGGGCTGTGCCTGGGTAACGGTTATGGCAAATGTTAATGCCGTGGCGGTTGCCTCCCTTACCGAAATTGGTCTTGTTATTTTTGCTGACGGCACCAAACCTGATGATATTGTTTTGCAGAAAGCAGCCGAAAACGGTATTAATATTGTTGCCAGTGATAATAACATTTTTGATACTGCTCTTGCCCTTTATGAGGCGCTAAAATAATTATGAAACTGGCCTACGATTTTCACATTCATTCTTGTCTGTCCCCTTGCGGCGATAACGATATGACACCAAACAACATAGCCGGAATGGCCTTTTTAAACGGACTTCAGGCAATAGCCCTTGCCGACCACAACACCTGCCGCAACTGTACCGCCCTAAAAAAAGCGGCGAAGCAGTATGGCATTATCGTACTATACGGTATGGAGCTTACAACCATGGAGGAGGTTCATGTTCTTTGCCTCTTCCCCGACGAAGAAAGCGCAACGAAATGGGACAGCTTTGTTTATTCTAAGCTAAATAAAATAAAAAATAATCCTCACATTTTCGGTGAACAGATACTTCTTGATGAAACTGATGTTGAAATTGGCCGTGAAGAAAACCTTCTTATAAACGCTACCAATATTTCCTTTGACGATGTTTTTGCCCCGGTGGAAGCCCTCGGGGGAATTGCCATTCCTGCCCATGTTGACAAAAACGCCAATTCTCTTATTGCCAACCTTGGCTTTGTTCCGCCCGATGCAACCTTTACGGTGGCAGAGCTTAAAAATTTATCTAATTCTGGGCAACTTTTGGCAAATCATCCATATTTTAAAAAGTGCGGCCTTATTTCAAACTCTGACGCACACTATTTGACCGATATAAATGATGCCAAAAATTTTATTGAGGTTGAAGAATTAACTTCTCACTCAATATTAAAGGCTTTAAAAAATTTAAGGTAATAAAAGAAATGCATTTTATAAAAAATTGGGGTTTTGGCACCAAAAGATAAAAAATAAACATAAATAAACAAGGGGTGGCCAGGCCACCCCTTGTTTTATTTACAAATTAGCACCAACTTTTTGCTTTTTTAAAAGGTAAAATGCTTTAACCATATTAATAAACTTCATTACAAGTTTTCCGTCTTCTAAACAGCAACGGTAAATATTTTTGCCTTGCTGAATTTCAAAATATTTCCCCGGGCTGAAAGGCAGGGTTGGAAAATTGGCAGTTGATACTTCAATAACACTTTTCTCGCCGTTAATCTTTCCATCAATAATAAAGCCCTTTTCATTTAGTGTGACCGTACCTTGACCCACCGTTACAAATTTGTGCTTTTTACTATCAATAACCATTATTGTTGTTTTAGCCGAAAGGTCACGCAACTGCCCTGTTTCAATTTTTTCTTTAAGTTGAGTAAAAATTTTTCTGCTCCAGTCAGAAACATAACGAATTTCGTTACCTATTCCCTTGTGGTTATGTAAAAAAGAAAATTCGTCGCTCACCTGCTCAAAGCCACAGTGTTTACAGCCAATAACGTTTTTATCCCTTACCCACATTTCAAATTCCCTTAAACAGTGTGGGCACATATAAAGGACGCTTTCAAGACCGCTTATTTTGTTGTTTTTAAACCTTACACGCAAGGTTTCCTGTTCTTTGTAGGCATCGAAAACAAGGGCCGCTTCAGCCCTGTTTTTAATTTCATCCACATCAGAGCCTAAAAGCTCCTCCTTTGAAAAAAGCTTATAGACATCTATAAAGGTTTTACCGGGCCTGAAGCCCTTTGCCCACTTTGGCATAGAAAAATATGTTCCGCTAACCTTTGCAACATAAACATCTACGCCCAACCATTTTAAAAATTTATATGTAGCCTCGGGAATAGGGGTAGATATTCCGTCCTCACACATAAGCCCGGCAGGGTATATTACAAGGGGGTTCCCCTTTTCTATAACCGCCTTCATATTTTTCATATCTTTAACTGTTGTTTGAAATTGCTGTTTGGGAATAAGACCCATTCTATCTAAAAGACCCTTTATTGGCAAAGAATTATAAAAAGCGTTGCTTATAACAAAAGACATAGGGGTTTTTGTAAGGCTAATAAGGCTCACAAAATCTAATGCGCACTGGTGATTGGCAATGATTACAAAAGGACCCTTTTTGCCCTTTATTTCGTTACGTATTACCTGCCTGTTGAAAATTAATTTGGCAACTAAAAAAGAGGCGGCCTGAGCAACCCTGTAAACAAATATATTCTGCTTCATTAAACCCCTCCCTTTTTATATATGTTACTGTTTGATATATTTTACCACATCCAACACAAAAATGCAAAGTTTTTTCTTTTTTTACAAAATATAACAGATTAAGTTATAAAAACACACCGTGTGAGTGATATGTGCCTCCAAAAATATCTAACTTATGGGGTGCATATCACAAGCGGCGTGTTTTTGTATTGTTTTTTATTCTTCTATAATTTCTGCATTTTCATAAAGAGGATAGATCTTCTTTTCATCGTCAAGGCTCCAGCCAACACAGTGACCGTCATTAGAAAACAAAAAGCCTACCCTTTCAGGGCAACGAACAAGGTATTCTTCAATATAATAGCTCTCACCCATAGTAAACCCTAAGCCTTTTAAGGAAAACGCAAACCTCAAAAGGCAATCAACCTCATGACGGTATTCAAGGGTAGCCTTTTTATGAACCAGGGTGTCAGAGGGCTTAAAGTATTCCTCACAAAAGTCATTGAAAGTTTCGGGGGAATTGCCAATAGGCATATAAAGAGGTCCTCCCTTTTGGTTAGGCAAAGCCTCTCTAAAGCCATAAGGTCGATAAATTTCTGCAATTTCGGGGGATGCGGTACAAAACAAAGCCACTGGAGCATCAGGTCTTTCTTTCATATCCTTTATCCACATTTTTAAAACCTCTCGGCCAATACCCTTTCCTCTGCATTCGGGTAGGGTTAAAAAGTGACCGAAATTACCGATGCTGTCTTTATGTTTGCCCCAACCTGTCCAAAGCCTGGAAAGGCATTTTTCTTCATTATAGGCAATATAATAATTGTCGGTGCAAATATCTTTATATTCACCCATTATGCGCCTTTTCATAACAATACCAAAAGGGCTATCTTCGGGGTTTTCGCCGGGGTGCATTGGCACACTACACATTTCAAGCAAAGGTAAATAGCCCTTGCTTTCAGTGCCGCCGGTAACAAAATGCTCAAATACAATTTTTTCCATTTCGAGAGCTCCTTTATTGCATTTTTATTGGTTTATTGATTTATAGCTTTTTTCTTCCATTTTCCAACCTTATAAAATATAGCTGTCAGAACTGCGCCCAACACCCAAGAAATAAGTAACGAAATTTGAATACATTCCTTTCGGCCAAAGGGTAACTCCTCTGTTCTAGTAAGGAAAGAAATTCCGTAAGCCAATGGAACACGGGCTAAAACGGTAGTCATAAGAGAAATCCACATTGGGGTCATGGTGTCACCCGCTCCGCGCATAATACCCGAAAGGCTTTGGGTGACCGCAACTGCAATATATCCCACAGCTAAAATCTGCATAAGACTATAGCTAAGCTGAACTAGGGAGTCAGTTTCGGTGAAAACACCCATAAGACCCTTACCGAAGATAAGTATTATAAGGGTAATAAGTGTTGAACAGCCAACCGCCATAAAGGTGCCCTGCTTTGCGCCCTTTGTAACTCTGTCATAAAGCCCGGCACCAACATTCTGCCCCGCATAGGTGGTAAGGGCAGTTCCGAAAGAAAAGTTTGGCATCATAGCAAAACCGTCAACACGCATTACAACAACATTTGCAGCAATAAACATCTCACCAAACTGGTTTGTAAGGGACTGTACAATTATCATAGCCGAAGAGAAAATTGCCTGAGTAAGACCCGATGGCAACCCAAGGCTTATTATAGTTTTAACATAGCTTCCCACCGGTTTTAGGTATTTTAAACCAAAGTCAAAGCTTTCCCTCATTCTTGCGAGCTTAATAAGACAAAGTACAGACGAAATAAACTGGGCAATAACCGTAGCAAGGGCAACACCTGCAACCCCCATTCCTAAAATTGCCACGAAAATTATGTCAAGCACAATGTTAATTACCGTAGCAACTAAAAGATAAATAAGAGCCGAAACAGAATCACCAAGACCACGCATAATTCCACTTAAAATGTTATAATAGGCCATTCCGGCTATACCAATAAGCGAAATCATAAGGTAGCTATAGCAGTCCTCTAAAATAGTGCTTGGGGTATTTAAAAGGGTTAAAACCTGCTTTATAAAGGGCGCCGCAACTGCAATAAGCAAAACACAGGCTATAGCCGTAACTGTAATGCAATTACCAACAGTATAAGACAGTGCCTTTCTATTTTTAGCACCAAAATACTGAGCCACCATAACACTGGCACCGGCCGAAATTCCTATAAACAAAACAAGTAGCATATTAAGAATGGGTAATGCGCTTCCAACAGCGGCAATGGCATTATCACCGTTCGCAGCGTAACGTCCAACAACAATGGTATCTACAGTGCTGTAAAACTGCTGTGCTATGTTGCCTATGAGCATAGGCAGTGTGAATCTTAAAATATTTTTCCATGGAGAGCCCACGGTCATATCAATGGGGGCATTTGCTTTTCTTGACAATTTTTTTACCTCTTCTGCCATATAATTCTCGGCCATTATTTTTTCCAAACAATATTATATAGTCCTGTGACGAATAAATCAACCGTAAAATGAGAAAAAAGCCTTGAAAAATCAAGGCTTTTTTATATCAAGGTGTGGTGCAAGGGCAAAGCCGAAATACTTATTACCTCTTTACTATTGCTTCCCAAAAAATTCCGTTACAAAGTTTTATTTAGTGAAAAGTGAAAAGGTAATAGGTAAAAATCCCGCCCACTTGCGTGAACGGGATTTTTGGGAAATTTGAACTTAGTGACACAAATTAAATGTGCCTGAAAACTGAGATTAATCAACCAATTTATTAAAAAATGAAATTAATTCGTCATAACTTTCGTAGTTAGAAATTATTACAACGCCATCCGTTATTTCATCAACAACCATTGGAGAAGATAGAATCTGTTCATCCAAAACAATGTACATTTTTTTACCTATGTTTTCTTTTGTTGCGTTTGCAAAAGCAATAGTTCCTTGTTCATTAAATTCAAGTTGTATATAATAACTGTTATATTCTGACCATTTTGCAGATACAAACATAATATCAGAGGAATCAAGCAAAACATTATTCTCTTCATCCATAAATTGTATGTTGTTCTCAGCAGAAACACTAGATTGTTTATATAAATATGTCCCGTCTGTAAGTTCTGTGTGTTTTTCTTTTTCTTGCTGAGCTTTTGCGGATGCTTCATTGCCATTTAATTTATTTACAATAGGATTCAAATCACAAGCAGACAAACTCAAAATAACAATAATTATTGTTATTAAGATAAATATTCTTTTCATAAAATCACCAACCTCTATGTGTATTATATGCTTGTGTTAAATTAGGGACAAGTCATCTCATTTTATTGATTTTCCACTCACTTCTTAAAATACCGTAGTCTGCTATATCAACAAATTTACCTGTTGAGGTTTTAAAATATTCTCGTTTAGTTCCCTCGTAAGTCATACCACATTTTTGAGCGACCTTACCCGAACCAGGATTTTCAACAGCATGAGATATGCCCACACGATTAACACCTATTTCAGAAAACAAATATTCAATAACGGCATTGGCAGCCTCTGACATAAAACCATTATTCCAATATTCATAACCCAGACAGTACCCAAGTTCTGCATATTCGCATTTATCGCTCAATCTAACCACACTTATGCTACCAATAGCTTTTTTATCAAATGATATAACCCAATTATATGTTTTAATGTTATCATAAGCTCCTACCCAGCCTACTAACATTTGTCTTGTAACCTCTACAGATTCATGTGGTTGCCAAGTTAAAAAACGAGTGACTTTTTCATCGTTTGCCCAGTTATAAAACATATCTTCGGCATCATCAACCGTAAATCTGCGTAAAACTAATCTATCAGTATATAAATTTTGTGTGCCTTTGTGTGTTAGCATTTATCATCACCGCCTTGGGTGTATTATATGCTTGTGTCAAATTGGGAACAAATTAACCCTTGGCTCCCTCTGACGAGGGAGCTGGATTTTGCGAAGCAAAAGACTGAGGGAGAGAAAAACTACCCCTCCGTCAAAACTTCGTTTTGCCACCTCCCCTGACAAGTGGAGGCTGTTTTTTGAATACACAGATTACATTTCTATTATTAATTCGGTCTCTAAAAAGTTGTTGCCTCTTAAATACACTATCTTTATCTTATCATCAAATTTAACATAGTCAACAATAGGGTCTACTGTTTCAGAAACATCCTCAAGTACTACTTCTTTCAAATACTCTCCTTTGTTAAATATATCCTGTATTATAACACTATGCCTTCCATTATCATAATTTGCAAATACAACATTCTCTGCGTATTCGCCTAAAACAGAATAATATGTGTCCGATACATCCCCACTGTTAACATCACAATAAATTGTCCAACGAGTAGAAATACCCGTACCTGTTTGAACTGAAACGCTCAATAAATCCTCATTTATAACATTCACCTTAGGTTCCCGTGATACATTCTTATCACTTATGAGAATATTATCATGTCTGTCTTTGATTACATAATCATAGGTAAAGTTGCCGTTATCAGTAATTTTATATAATTGGTTGATATCATAATTACCATTACAACCCGAAAAAATCAAAATAAGAACTTTTATTAAGCATAGGATAATTAGTCTTTTTTTCATTACCTATCTCTCCTGACAGTCATTCCTCAAGGTATGACAAAAATCATACTTCTACATAAGAAATCATACCATACTTTTCCTTGTTTTACAAGGATACATTATAGTATGGTATGACAGTTATTCCTGCCTTGCCTTACTCATTTGATGAAACAGGCAAAGATAAATAGCTATTTGTCCCTATTGTAACTCAACCATAGCATAAAAGCGGCGATAAATCAATGCGAAGCATTGTATGTAATCCGCAACTTGTTGCGGTATGTAGTCAACACGGAGTGTTTGATGTAATCCACCGTAGGTGGTATGTAATCAATCCGAAGGAAAAACATACAAAGCTAACGCTTTGATGACATACCGTTTGCACAGCAAACGGATTACATACGCCTAACG
>JAFQQN010000001.1 GCA_017410605.1 Clostridia bacterium | reverse complement strand
GATATTAATTCATTAAATAAAGCCAATTTTCAAAACTCAGAATACAGAGATGCACATCATAGCACAATGTTAGTAGTTAACTATAGTGATTTATGGAAATATTGTTATGTAAATTGTATAAAGAAATTTTTATTACCAATGTTAACTGAAGGAAATTTCTATATTTTGGGGAACTTAAACCCTATTATTGATATAACATTAATTGATTCGGAACCATACTATTGGAAAGACTTGTTTATTGCTTGTTCTATTTTAAAAAATTCTCATAGAATAGATTGCATGGATATTTCTAACCGAAAAAATAATATGTTAACAAAAAGATTTTTAATTAATGATTTTATTAAAAGAAGTAAAGGGGATATGAATGGGAAACCTAATTTTTATAAAATGTTTTTAGATTATATTGATACTGGTAACGAAAAGTCAAAAGAAGACATATATAATTGCGTTATAGAATATTTTAAAAAGCTCATTGGTAAATGCTTAACAAACTAGCCTTATATACGGGAATTATATATAGAAACTATTTGATTTGTTAAATAATAAAGATAAGTATAAAACTCCTTTGTTGACAGATAATAGAAATATCGTTATAAAAGTTCCCAAAATGAATCAAGTTCAAAAAAGGAACTTTAGATTTTCAATTATCTAAACAAAGGAGATTTATATATGAAAGCAACAGGTATAGTTAGAAGAATTGACGACCTTGGTCGTGTTGTTATTCCCAAAGAAATTCGCCGCACGATGCGGATTCGTGAAGGTGACCCGTTAGAGATTTACACCGACCGTGAGGGTGAGGTTATTTTTAAAAAGTATTCGCCGATGGGTGAGCTTTCGGAATTAGCAGTAACCTACTGCGATGTTCTTGGAAAAAGCACCGACAAGGCGGTTATTATTTGTGACCGCGACCACTGTATTGCGGCCGGTGGAATCCCTAAAAAAGAGGTTTTGGAGCGGAGAGTAACACCTTATTTGGAGGATGTTATGGAGGGGCGCCGTATGTTTAGCTTTGACCCTAATCGTAATGACCGTTTTACCGCACTTGAGGGTATTGACCGAGCGGTTTGTCTTGCTTCGCCCATACTTACAGCCGGTGATATTGTGGGTGCAGTAGTATTTTTAAGCGAGGGCGCAGAACCCAACGCGCCACAGACCGAGGATATAAAGCTTGCTCAGGTTGCCTCTGGTTTTTTAGGAAGAAATATGGAGCAGTAGGGCGCAGGGTATTGATGTAAAAAAGAAACACAAGTCGCTTCGCCAAAGAAGAATGAAAAGCTTATTACGGAAAAGGAACGAACGCCACGCGTTAAAGTGTTCTGTATGCATTTACTTTATGGCTTCGGGGCGAAAATTAAACTAAAACTGAAAATCATATACGGATTTGGATCAAACGCCACGCGTTAAAGTGTTCTGTATGCATTTATTTTATGGCTTTGGGGTGAAAATTAAACTTAAACTGAAAATTTTATACGGATTTGGATCAAACGCCACGCGTTAAAGTGTTCTGTATGCATTTACTTTATGGCTTCGGGGTGAAAATTAAACTTAAACTGAAAATCATATACGGATTTGGATCAAACGCCGCGCGTTAAAGTGTTCTGTATGCATTTACTTTATGGCTTCGGGGCGAAAATTAAACTAAAACTGAAAATCATATACGGATTTGGATCAAACGCCACGCGTTTGTAAAAAAACCTTGATGCACATTTGAGTGCACCAAGGTTTTGTGTTTTTAAGTGTTAAATTTATCTGCGCTTGAAACCGGGGCGGCCGCCTTTGCGGGGACGGTCTTCTTGGCCGTCGTCTTCGGGGGTAAGACCCTCAATTTCTATAAGAGCGTCACGGCGGGAGAGGTTAAGCCTGCCCTGGTCGTCAATTTCGGTTACCTTAACAATAACCTCGTCGCCAACTGTTACACAGTCTTCAACCTTTTCAACCCTCTTCACATCAAGCTTGCTGATGTGAACAAGACCTTCCTTGCCGGGGGCAATTTCAACAAAAGCACCGAAGTTCATAAGACGAGTTACACGACCCTTGTAAATTGCGCCAACCTCGGGGTCGAGGGCAATTGTTTCAACAATCTGAAGAGCGCGTTTTGCATCGTCACCGTCAATGGCAGAAATAAATACATTACCGTCATCGTCAATGTCGATTTTGCAGTTGCAGTCTGCCTGAATCTTCTGAATAACCTTTCCTCCTGAACCAATAACCTCGCGAATTTTGTCGGGGTGAATCTTGGTGGAAAGCATTTTGGGAGCATATTTAGAAACCTCTGCTCTAGGCTCGGGAATACATTTGAGCATTACCTCGTCTAAAATGTGAAGTCTTGCAGTGTAGGTTTTGTCCAAAGCTTCTTTAATAATTTCGGGGGTAAGACCGTGAATCTTAAGGTCCATCTGAATAGCAGTGATACCCTTGTGAGTACCTGCTACCTTAAAGTCCATATCTCCGAAGAAGTCTTCAAGACCTTGAATATCAACCATTGTCATAAAACGGTCGCCCTCGGTGATAAGACCGCAGGAGATACCTGCAACGGGGGCCTTAATGGGAACACCGGCATCCATAAGAGCGAGGGTAGAACCGCAAATAGAACCCTGAGAGGTAGAACCGTTAGAAGAAAGAATTTCGGAAACAAGACGAATTGCATAGGGGAACTCTTCCTCGCTGGGGATAACAGGGAGAAGAGCTCTTTCAGCTAATGCACCGTGACCGATTTCGCGGCGGCCGGGACCTCTTGAAGGTCTGGTTTCGCCAACAGAATAAGAAGGCATATTGTAGTGGTGCATATAGCGTTTGGTGTCTTCGCTGTCAATACCGTCTAAAAGCTGAGCATCGCGAATGGGGCCTAAGGTTGCAATGGTGAGAACCTGTGTCTGACCACGGGCAAAAAGGCCTGAACCGTGAACACGGGGAAGAAGACCAACCTCAGAAGAAAGGGGACGAATGTCGTTAATGCCACGACCGTCAACACGTTTGCCCTCGTCTAAAAGCCAACGGCGAACAACAAACTTCTGAAGCTTGTAAAGACACTCGTCAATCTTCATTTCCATTTCGGGATACTGCTCATCAAACTTGGCGTGAACAGCATCATAAACAGGAAGAAGACGCTCGTCGCGAACATTCTTATCGTCGGTATCAAGAGCGGCTTTAACATCGTCAATAGCAAACTCTTTAATAGCCTCAAACATTTCGGGGTCGGGGTCAGAGGTTTCAAAGGTAAACTTGTCCTTACCAATCTCGGCCTGAATTTCTTTAATAAAGTTAACAACCTTTTGGTTTTCGGCGTGACCCTTCATAATTCCGTCAAACATAACGTCGTTGGGAATTTCGTTAGCGCCGGCCTCAATCATAGCAACCAAATCGGCGGTTGAAGCAACGGTAACCTGCATATCAGAAACCTTTTGCTGTTCGGCATTGGGGTTGAGAACAATCTCACCGTCAACATAACCAACAGAAACACCGCTGATAGGGCCTTCCCAAGGAATGTCAGAAATAGAAAGGGCAATAGAAGCGCCAATCATACCAACAATTTCGGGTGAGCAGTCAGGGTCAACCGACATAACGGTACAAACAACCGAAACGTCGTTGCGCATATCCTTAGGAAACAGGGGGCGAATAGGGCGGTCGATAACACGGCTGGCTAAAATAGCCTTGTCGGTGGGTTTGCCCTCACGACGGGTGAATGAGCCGGGAATACGGCCTACTGAATAAAGCTTTTCTTCAAAGTCAACAGAAAGGGGTAAAAAGTCAATGCCATCTCTGGGCTTTGCAGAAGCGGTAGCGGCACAGAAAACTGCGGTTTCGCCGTAGCGAACAAGACATGAGCCGTTGGCAAGAAGAGCCATTTTACCAATTTCTACCGAAAGGGTACGACCGGCAAACTCTGTGCTGAAAACCTTAAAATTTTCGTACATAATAATTTTCCTCCATTTTTATAATTTTTATTTTATAAACACGGATGAGCCAATACAAAGGTTTAGCAATAAATTCACAGCTCAAAGCTTTTAAGCCGTCAATTCACTGCTAACGCTTTGATGCGCCCACCCGAAATTTATCGTAACAAAGACAAACGGACAAACCGATAAACGAATATCGGTCTGCCCGGATGAACAATTACTTACGGATGTTCAGACGCTTAATAATAGAACGGTATCTTTCAATGTCGTTCTTTGCAAGGTAAGCAAGAAGGTTACGTCTGTGACCAACCATCTTAAGCAGACCTCTGCGGGAGTGATGGTCTTTCTTATGAATCTTAAGGTGAGCGGTAAGCTCGTTGATTCTGTTTGTGAGTAATGCAATCTGAACCTCGGGAGAACCAGTGTCGCCCTCGTGAGTAGCATACTCAGCAATGATTTGCTGTTTTGTTTCTGCTGTCATTATAAGTCACCTCATTAAATATTTTTCCAATTAACCGAGGGTAAGGCAGGTGACCACCAAATTTTGGTGCAACCCCTACTCCCAGAAAACGGAACAGAGTTAGTATATCACAAAAAAACCGAAAAGTAAAGAGTTTTTTTGAAAATATATTGAATATGTTATCCCTCAACCTCAAGTTCTTTAAGTTTAAGCTTAAATTCCTCTACAGTTTTTCCGTTGTTTATAAATTCGTCCCTGGCTTTTCTTGCGGCAACCGACCAACTGCGAAACTCTTCATCATAAAGCTTGCCGTTACGAAGCCTTGAATGGTTGCGCTTATAGGCCCTGTTATATTCAACATATATTGGGTCTTCTGCGTGCTTGCCCTTAAAGGTTTTCATTGCGCCTATCTGGGCACAGCGCTTGTCCTCACCAAGGCTTATGCGACTGCAATATTCACTGTCGCTTCTGCCCATGGGAACAAAAAGTTCACCGCAGCAACGGCATTTTTTAACCGGAAGCTCTTCAGCTACAGTTCGGAACATTTCTAAAGCAATAAGGTCATCGGGGGTGTTAAGCTCATATTCTTCCAAAAGGGCGTCGTCGCTTTCCAAAAGGGCGGCCTTTATAGTGCCCAGGTTTGCGTTGCGCTCAAAATTATGCTCACTTGTAAGCGAAACAGTAAAGCTTCCTGCAAGGCCGCTTCCGCTTTCTTTAGTAAGAATAAACATACGTTGGGCAGGTGTATACTTTTCAAGCCCGTTTGCGCCAAAAATAACCCGTTCAAGCTGATTTTTTGTACGGTTGCGGCGGTATTCAAAGTCTTCAAGAATAATTTCCCCCAACCAACCGGCTGTTTGCTCGGCATCGGCCAAGGCTATTATTCCACCCAAATTACGCTCACTTACCTCTTTACATAAAAACTTTTTCAAAACGGGGGTAAGTTCTGCCTTGCTGTCACAGGAAAGTATAAGGCACTTAGCATAAAACTTAAGGTATAAAAACATATAAGGGTTGGTTTCTAAGGCCTTGCGCAAAAAAGGAACAAATGCACCCATTGTAGGTGTGTCTATTCGGGCAGAAACGTCGCTAACAAACTTCTTTTTGAGAATTTGGAAAAGTTTTTCAGAAATTTGGGGGCTGACAGCAGTAAAATCGCTTAAAGCTCCACCTAAAGAGTAGGCCGCTTTTTCAATATTACTGCCCTCGGTCATAGTAAAACGAAGCAAAAGTTGACGCTTTTTAAACATAACCGAACCTAGCATAAAAGCCCTCCTTCAACTTGAATTTTGAAAATTTATAATTTAATTATACATTTTTCCATAAAAAAGTCAAGTATTATATAAAAAATGGCACCCATCTCACCTTATTTTGGTAAGAGAAGGTGCCATATAAGTTTCACTTAGGCATTTTTTTCTTTGGCAAATTTTGAAGAAAGAAGGCAAAGAAAAAGGCAAATAGCGCCGCCTATAAGGGTTACGGCAAGTAAAACCTTGTAATTTACATTGGCAAGACCGGTTATATCGAAATCGCCGGTTTCGGCATTTTGAAGAGTGCCGGAAACAATAACAACATCCCAAATAAGGGCTGCAGTACCAAATAAAAGTCCCGTTGTTTTAAGGGCAAAAGCCTTGTTGCTTTTTTCTGTAGAAATTTTGCGTTCTAAACGGTCGCCGGAAAAATCTATTGCACTTGAGAGATAGGCAACACCAATAAGGGTTACTATAAGTTCGGGTAGCATATATGTTGCGTTGTATGCAAGGGAATAAATAATTGCTTGGCTGTCGGGAATGGAAACACCTGCCCACACGGTACAGCCCGAAATAACATGACATATATAACGGAAAGCACAGCCGATTATTGTACCCAAAATCAGCGCAACAGTTTGGCTGTTAAAGGTTTTCTTAAACACGCCGCCAAGACCTGCAAGAGTAAAGGCAATAACATAATCTAATAATATAATTGCTATTGCGGCAGAGGCAGAGGTTGCATAGGAAAGGTTGCCAAGACCCTGTAAAAGCTGAATAAGGCTGAAAACAAATGCAGAGAAAACACCCCATAGAGTGCCGTGGCGGTAGGAAAGAATAATTATGGGAGCCACACTGCAAAGTGTTACACTACCGCCATAGGGCAGATTTAAAAGGGTTACATAGCTTAACACTGTAGCCAGAGCAATTAAAACTGCGCTTTCGGTTAATTTTTTTGTTAAATTTTTATTTGTACTCATAAACATCTTCCTTTGGTTATTTTTTGACAAACAAAAAACCTCCCCAAAAGTTTGGGGAGGAACCAAATGTTAATATTTGCGGCGCCACAAAATAAACATCCCTACGTCGGAATTACCCGAATCAGGTTCCAGAGTTGGGCAAATGCCCTCTCAGCTTTGGAAAAAGTCACAAACCTCTTTTCCTCAGCACCCCTTGTTTTGTTGTCAAGTGTTATTATAGTACTTTTATAAGTAATTGTCAATAAAAAATCAATATTCTTTAACAGGCCTTGCTCTGTTAGAGGGGTCAAGCTTTTCGCCGTCTTCAAAAACTCTGCCAAGCCAAAGAAGACAAAGCTCCATCCATTTAGAAAAAGATGGGTCATACTCTCCGCAGGTTTCAACATCACCAAGCCCCAAGCCGTGTCTTCCGTTTGGGAAAATATGAAGCTCAAAAGGAATATTGTTGTTATTGAGAGCATTGGCAAAAACCATACTCTCGTCTACTGCAACGGCGTGATCCATAAAGGTATGTACCATAAAAGTTGGGGGAGTGTGAGGCCCCACATTTTGATAGGTGTTAAGAAGCCTTTCGGTGGCTTTTTCATCTCTGTCACCTATAAGCCTTGGCAAGGCTTTTACCATCCAAGCCCTTGTAGAAATAACAGGGTATCCCAAAATAAGGGCATTGGGTTTGTTCTCTTCGCCTGAACAGTTCGCCAAAGTCTGAACCTCGGAGTTGTTCCAAAGGGTGCCCAAAGAGGCAGTAAGGTGTCCCCCGGCAGAAAAACCGCAGACTGCAATTTTATCCTTTAAAATATTCCACTCTTTAGCGTGTTCTCTTATATATTTCATAGCCTTTGAAAGGTCAACTAAGGGCTGTGGGAATGCGGCTCGTTCACCCAAAGAATAGTAAAGAACAAAAGCGTTATACCCTGCGGCTAAAAACCGCCTTGCTATGGGGTCGGCCTCTCTTGGTGCGCACATACCGTAGCCGCCACCTGGGCAGACAACGACCGCGGGGCGGGTGTGAGCATAATTCCATTCCTCACAGTTTTCGTGAAGATAAGCATTCATATATACATTATTTTCCTCATTAAACTCAATTCTTTTAAAAATCACTATAACATCCCTTTCAAAATAGCAACTTTAAGCAGAGCAGTCTGGGTTTTGGCATCTTTTATATCCCCCGAAAGCACCATTTCTACAGCCTTTTTAAGGGGGAGCTTTTTAACATTTAAAAACTCGTCCTCGTCAGGACAGCTTTCACCAAAGGTAAGGCCTGTGGCAAGGTACATATAAATAATTTCACCGCAGTACCCCGGGGTGGGATAAAGCTCACCTAAAAACTCATAGTTTTGGGCGGTGGCGCCAATTTCTTCTTTAAGCTCTCGCTTTCCGCCCTCTAAGGGTTCTTCGTTACCGTCTCTTTTTCCGGCGGGAATTTCTAACACTACCTCGCTGTAGGGGTAGCGGAATTGTTCTACTAAATAAACATTACCCTCGTCATCTAAGGGAACTACCGAAATACCGCCGTTGTGCTCTACAATTTCCCTCTTTGCGGTAGCGCCGTTTGGTAAAAGGGCATCGTCTACACGAAGATTTATTATTCTTCCTTTAAAAATATATTGCTTATTTATTGCTTTTTCGGTTAAATCCATAGCAAGAACAGACCTTTCAGTGCATAAGTATTAATATATATTAATTCATTTTTTAAATATTCAAGGAACGGTGAGAAAAATGGAAAGCAAAATTCATTCGGTTGAACACAGCTGTTTTGAAATAAGGCAGCTAATTTTAGATTTAACTGCCCGATACCCCTTTTTAAGCAAAAGGTGTATTGGCCGCAGTGTTTCCGGAAGAGATATTACCGCCCTCACCCTTGGGGGAGGTAATGATACTGTGCTTTTTGTTGGAGGCGACGACCCTGCTTATAGGGTGTCAACCCTTATTCTGCTTAAGTTTGTGGAAGAGCTTTGCCACGATATTCGCCACGGCAGAGAGCTTTGCGGACTTAATGTAAGGAAGGCTCTTTTTGGACGAAAGCTTATATTTGTTCCTCAGCTTAACCCCGACGGGGCAGAAATAGCCTATAGGGGGAAACCCGGCTGTAGCTATATGGTTGGAAACATTGAAAAGCTTTGCGGTGGAAAATTTGAAAACTGGAGAAGCAACCTTCGTGGTGTAGAGATTGCTAAAAACTTCCCCTACCGTTTTTCAGAAAGACAGGCAGAGTTAAGAAAAAAAGGTTACATATCTCCGGCGCCCTTCGGTTTTCCCGGTGCAAGAGCGTTAAGCGAGCCTGAAACGGCCGCCCTTTTTAAGCTTTGCCACGAGGAAGAAATAAGACACCTTATTTGCCTTTCATCAGGGGGCAATTTTGTTACCTACAGCGGTGACCCTGTAACCCCAAAACACAGCGAAAAAATGGCCGAGATTATTGGGGCGGTGGCTTCTTATGAAGTGTGTCCGCCCTTTGCTAAGGCGGACACAGAAATTTGTGACTGGTTTACTTATGAATTTTCTGCCCCTGCCCTTTGTATTAAAAGCGGAAAAGAAAATATACCACAAGTTAAAGATTTATACCAATTGTATTTGAGGCTAAGAGAGGCCTTAACCCTTTCTGCGGTATTCTAAGCCTCGTTATGGAAGGCAATAATTGCCTTATAAGCCATATAAACATCAAGCTTAGCTACGGTTTCAAAGGGTGCGTGCATTGAAAGAACGGGAACACCCAGGTCTACAACATCAAGGCCAAGGTTTGCAATATATTTTGCAACGGTACCGCCGCCACCTGCATCAACCTTGCCAAGCTCACCGGTTTGCCATACAACCTTGTTGTTGTCTAAAATAGCGCGAATCTTGCCTACATATTCGGCAGAGGCGTCAGAAGTACCCGACTTTCCCCTGGCACCTGTGTATTTTGTAATAACAACACCATAGTTAAGGTAGGCGGCATTGCGGCTTTCGGTAACGTCTTTAAAGGTGGGGTCAACTGCGGCATTAACATCGGCAGAAAGGCAACAGCTGTTTCTAAGGGCTAAGGTAGTAGCCGAACCCTCTGCGCGGCAGAGGTCGTCAATTATATGAAGCAAAAAGTCGGAATTAAGGCCTGTGTTACCATCGGAGCCAATTTCCTCCTTATCAGCCAAAATACAAACTGCTGTCTTTTTAGGGGTATCAAGGTCTAAAATTGCCTTAAGGGCAGGGTATGCGCAAACCCTGTCATCGTGACCGTAAGAACCTATCATAGAGCGGTCTAAACCTAAATCTCTTGCCTTAAAGGCAGGAACGGCTTCAAGCTCAGCTGAAAGAAAATCTTCTTCGGTTACGCCGTATTTTTCATAAAGCAGGTTAAGAATGTTAAGTTTTACAAGCTCACTTTCGCTGTCATCATTAAAGGGCATACTGCCAATTAAAATGTTTAGCTCTTCACCCTTTATGCCCTCTGAAAGTGTGCGTTTGCTTTGCTCGGCGGCCAAGTGGGGTAAAAGGTCGTTAACAACAAATACAGGGTCGTTTTGGTCTTCGCCTATATTAACATTTATAACAGAGCCATCTTTTTTAACAAAAACACCGTGCAGTGCAAGGGGGACTGCAGTCCACTGGTATTTTCTGATTCCACCATAGTAGTGTGTTTTAAAAAGAGCAAGTTCAATGTCCTCATAAAGGGGGTTGGGCTTAAGGTCTAAACGAGGGGAATCAATATGGGCGGCTGAAAGTGTAACGCCGTTCTCCACCTTGTTTTTACCAATTACCATAAAGGCGGCAGATTTTGCGTGGTTGTTAATATAGAGCTTGTCACCTGCAGAATATTTTACCCCCGGGACAAAGGGCTTAAAGCCAACCTTTTCGGCAAGAGCTATAGAAGCAGTAACGGCCTCACGCTCGGTTTTAGCAGCGTCAAGATATGCTTTATAGTCTTCACAAAAATCAAATGCCTCTTTAATTTTTTCGTCACCCACTTTTTTAAGACCGTTTTCTTTCTTGGCAAAAAGCTTTTCTTTTAAAGCGGCTGCGGCAGATTTTTCTTTGTTTTCCATAATAATCTCCTTTATATATTAGGTTTATTTGATAAAATTTGAGAGTAATTTTTTTGCCGAGGCTAAATAGTCTTCAAAATTACCGTCATTATAAATAATATACCCAGTTTTAGATTTATAAAATTCATCGGGCTTAGACGCATTAAGGCGGCTTTCAAGCTGCTCGTTTGTAAGGCTGTCCCTTTCGAGTATGCGCTTTGCTCTTTGCTCTTTTGGGCAAAGCACCGCAATAACATCCGAGCAAATTTTATCCTCACCGCTTTCAAAAAGGGTGGGTGCATCTAAAAGGACAAGCCTATATCCCATATTTTTTGCAGTTAAAACCTCTTTATTTATTTCAAGGCTAATTTGGGGCAACATTATACTGTTTAAAAGGCTTGTTTTTTCTTTAGAAGAAAAGGCTTTTTGTGCCAGAGCCTTGCGGTTAAGGGCGCCGTTTTCTACAACTCCCCCAAAGGCTTTTTCTAAGGCCTTAAGCACATTTGGAAGCTGTGACACTCTGCGCGAAAGTGCATCACAGTCAATAACGTAAAAGCCAAGTTCTTTTGCAATGGGGGTAAGGGAAGATTTTCCGCTTCCGCTTGGCCCTGTAAGTCCTATAATTTTCATAGCTCAATCACCTTAAACCCGGCGGCCCTTATAAGACGGTTATAAACGGCAAGGCCTACTCCTTTTTTTTCGGGTGCGTGGGCAACAACATTTTTATAGCCCTTTTGGTCTATCTCTCTCAGTCTGGCAAAAAGAAGCTCGGCCTGAGAGCGGTAGTCTTTTTCTTTGCCTAGACTTTCAAAGGGCAGGGTTATGTTTTTGCGGTCTTCCTCAAAGCCTAAAACCATGTCATAGCCTTCGCTGTTTTTGTTGCAATATTCTGAAAAAGCCTTGCTGTCGGCCGAAACCATAGTAACTAAAGCCTTAGGGGCATAGTGCTTATATTTCATTCCGGGGGAGGCAACCTTTTGCCCCTTTTCGGGTTCGCTTAAAACGGCTTGGTCTATTACAAGGTCGGGCAAAATCTCTTTAAGCTGTTCTACTGTTATTCCGCCCGGACGAAGAAGACGGGGAGGGGTTGTGGCAAAGGTAACAACGGTAGATTCAACCCCAACCTTAGAATCGTCACCTGAAACAATAGCGTGTACCCTGCCCATTAAATCTTCAATAACGTGTTGTGCGGTGGTGGGGCTGGGAGAACCTGAAAGGTTTGCCGAGGGGGCGGCCAAGGGAACACCGGCGGCCTTTATAATTGCCCTTGCAACGGGGTGCTGTGGCATTCTTATAGCAACCGTTTCAAGACCGGCAGAAACAGAGTATGGAATTTTATCACTTTTCGGCACAATGGCTGTAAAGGGGCCGGGCCAAAAGGCTTTCATACATATAGAAGCAGCTTCAGGAATTTCTTTTGCAATATCTGAAAGGGGTTTTTCATCTGAAATGTGAACAATAAGTGGGTTGTCATTTGGACGACCCTTTGCTATAAAAATATTTTCAACTGCCTTTTCGTTATAGGCTGAGGCGGCAAGACCATATACCGTTTCGGTGGGAATTGCTACAAGCTTACCCTTTTTTAACAGCTTTCCCGCCCTTGCAATTTGGTCTTTAGCGCTAATATCTGGGGCATAAAGAATTTCGGTTTTCATTAAATCAGCTCTTTTTTACTGTTCTTCGCTTTTAAGCATTTCGGTGCGATAGTAGGTTATGAGTGAGTCTACAACCTCGTCTAAATCGCCGTTTAAAATTTGCTCTAATTTATAAAGGGTAAGGCCTATGCGGTGGTCGGTAACACGACCCTGTGGGTAGTTATAGGTACGAATTCTTTCGCTTCTGTCCCCTGTTCCAACCTGGCTTTTACGGTCAGAGGCAATAGCCTCGTTTTGTTCTCTAAGCTTTGCCTCATAAAGGCGGCTTCGAAGCACCTTCATAGCCTTATCTTTATTTTTATACTGGCTTCGCTCGTCTTGACATTCTACAATAACACCTGTAGGAATATGGGTAATACGAATAGCAGACTCGGTTTTGTTAACATGCTGACCACCTGCACCACCTGCTCGGTAGGTGTCTATCTGTAGGTCGGCAGGGTTAATTTCAAACTCAACCTCTTCTGCTTCGGGTAAAACGGCAACCGTAACGGTAGAGGTGTGAATTCTGCCGGAGGTTTCGGTTTCTGGAACGCGCTGAACCCTGTGAACGCCGCTTTCATATTTAAAGCGTGAATAGGCACCGTCACCCTCTATCATAAAGCTAACCTCTTTAACACCGCCAAGCTCTGTAGCATTAAGGTTCATAGTTTCAACCTTCCAACGGCGGCTTTCGGCATACATTGTATACATTCTCATAAGGTTGGCAGCAAAAAGAGCGGCTTCTTCGCCACCTGCACCGCCGCGAATTTCAATAATAACGTTTTTATCGTCGTTAGGGTCACGGGGAAGAAGCAAAATTTTAAGCTCTTCGGTGGTGGTTTCAATAATTTCTTTAGCAGATGATAGCTCTTCTTCAACAAGCTCTTTAAAATCTTTATCCAACCCACCGGCTTCTAACAACTCTTTTGCTTCGTTAGCCGAGCTTACTGCGGCAGAATATTCCCGGTATTTTTCAACAAGTGGGGTAAGGTGCTTATGCTCCTGCATAAGCTTTTTATACTGCTCATTATCAGAAATAATTTCTGGAATAACAAGCTTTTCACCAATTTCATTATAACGCTGTTCAACAGCCCTTAATTTATCTAACATTTTGTAAATTTCCTTTCAAGCGGTAGTTATTAAGTAAAAAAATGTTTGCCGTTACACTAGCCCTCGGGCGGAACAACAGTCTTAATGCGTTTTTCAATTTTGCTTCTTGGGGACATAATTTCTCTTCCACAGCCAAGACAGCGAATTTTAAAATCCATACCTATTCTTAGCACCTCAAAACGGTTTTCTCCACAGGGGTGAGATTTTTTCATTATTAAAATATCTTTAATTTTTATGTCCATAGGCTCACTCCGGCTTATAATAAAATCAATCACAATTATTATATATCATATTTTCCTCAATTACAAGGTTTTTCCAAAGGTCAAGCAGGTTATTTTTTATATTATTTTCAGAATATAAGGCCGCATACAGCTCAAGAGGATTTATGCTTTTATATTTGTTAGGCAAAAGCTGTTTTATTTTTTCGCTTGGGTTTTCAAATGAGCTATGGCAAAATAAAGGACTACCGTATGCACAGTTTGACGGTCCTAGGCAAAGGGTTGGCCCGTTTGCTCTTGAAAAAACAATCGGAGTGCCAAATTCCGACAGCAAGAGCCTACAAATTTCATCTCTTGTTTGGCCGTCGGGCAAACAGATTTTACCTACCAGAGGGGCAAGGGCAGAAAAAAATCCGGGCGCAAGTAGGCGGGCGTTTAAAATTACAGCCTCTTTGGGGGCTGTGCGACGACAATATTCTAAAAATGCCATAGCCAGAACCTTATTTTTAAAAGGAGTGGTGTTAACCTTAAAATGTGATAATTCTTTAAAGCTGCAAAATTCCTCTTCCATAAGAATTTTTCCATTAAAATTTTCAAGATAGCGGAGTAAAATTAAAAGCTGTTTTTCATTTTTTGGCACAGTCGCCTTAATAATTAAAATGTCACAGCCTTCAAAAAAGTCTATTTCAGAAGAAATTCTATAAAAAAGACTCCCTTTTTGTGTCTTTTTGAGTATGGCAAAAATAATAATCCCCCCTTTTAATAAAGTTTATGATTTAAGGCGCATATATTTTACAAAGGAGGAATTATTATGCTATTAAAACCTGGAAGTCGAGGTAGCTTGGTTGCGTTGATTCAGCTGGGGCTGGAAAGGTCGGGGTTCGCCTCCGGTCCTAAGGACGGAATATACGGCCCCAAAACTACCAATGCAGTAATAGAGTTTCAAAAAAATCATGGCCTTACCCCTGACGGCATAGCGGGGCCTCAGACTATGCTTAAAATAAGACCCTATTTGGTAGGGTATACAACCTACACCATAAAACCGGGGGATACACTTTATAATATTTCCCAAAGACTTTACAGCACCGTACCCCTTATAGAAAATGCAAACCCGGGGCTTAATTCTTTAAATCTTACACCCGGCACAAATATAATAGTGCCCTATAATTTTTCCCTCACCCCCACCGATATTCAGTTTAGCTCGTTACTTTGTGAGCTAATATGTGAGGGGTTGGCGGTGCGCTACCCCTTTATTTATCTTACAACTATAGGAAGAAGTGCTTTCGGAAAGGCTATTCCTGCCCTTAGAATGGGCAAGGGTGAAAAAAGGGTTTTCGTTAATGCTTCCCACCATGCAAATGAATGGATAACCACACCTATTGTTTTAAAGTATGTGGAGGAATATGCTAAAGCCGTGGTAAATGCCGAAAATCTAGGCGGCGCCAATAGTGAATATATGTTTGATATAAACACCCTTTACATAGTGCCCATGGTTAACCCCGATGGGGTAGACCTAGTTACCGGCGCAATAGATAAAGCGTCGTCGCAGTATAGCTATGCAAAGAAAATATCTGAAAATTATCCTCAGATTTCTTTCCCCCAGGGCTGGAAGGCAAATTTACAGGGCACCGACCTTAACCTAAACTATCCCGCCCTTTGGGAAAGAGCGCGTCAAATTAAGTTTGAGCAAGGCTTTACCTCTCCGGCACCCAGAGATTATGTTGGCCCTGAACCCCTTTCTGCCCCCGAAAGCAGAGCGGTTTTAAACTATACCCGTCAGAATAATTTTAACATTACAATATCTTTTCATACCCAAGGTGAAGAAATTTATTGGCAGTTTGAAAATTATGCAGGTGATGAAGCAAGGCGTCTTGGCATAGAAATGGCAAACGCAAGTGGTTATGAGCTAACCAGCCCTGAGGAGGGCTCAAGCTATGCCGGGTATAAGGATTGGTTTTTAATGGAATACCGCCGACCGGGATATACAATAGAGGCCGGCAAGGGAATAAACCCTCTGCCCCTTTATGATTTTTGGAGAATTTACCCACAGTGTGCCGCAATAATAACTCAAAGCTTAATATTTGAGGAATGAATATAGAACTATTACACAAAATATTTTAATAATGTGGATAACTTTTTAAAAAACTTACAAAAAACTATTGACAAATAACAGGTCATATGCTATAATAAAGCCAGAAAGAGAAGATAAATCAAACTAAAAGGTTAAGAAAGGGGCTGATGCCAATGAAGATAGCAGAACCGTGGCATTCAGTCGTTTCTGTCGAAAAATAGGGTGCCCTTAAAAAGGGTTTACGGCAGAACGCATAAACCCTAATGTATAGGATGTGTTTTTATGAAAAGAATGATTAGGGCTGTGTTACTAATTCAGAATTTACTGCCACAGGTAATGGCAAATGAATAATTTTGAAGGGTGAGTCCAATGTTCTGAAAACACTGTAGGCCTTCCAGGTAAGAGGGTCAAACCGAGTGGAATTTACAGTTTAATAAGAAATTAATAACCGTCGGCGTAAAGCCGACGGTTTTCTTGTTAATTGTTAGCGCCTGTTTTTAATAATAAGGGTTATA
The DNA here is from genome assembly GCA_017410605.1 of Clostridia bacterium. GTDB lineage: Bacteria > Bacillota > Clostridia > Oscillospirales > Acutalibacteraceae > UMGS1279. The sequence continues at coordinate 26,236 of JAFQQN010000001.1, read as the reverse complement.
CCGCCTATTATGCCGGAGACCACAATCACTATAGCTGTTAATATTATGGGCATAAGGCTTGGTGCGCTTTTACTATCTTCGTTGGGGTTGGCATTAACAGGACGGGCAGTGCTGCTGCTTTTGGTGGGTTCTTGTTCTAACGAAGAGCTTTGAGTCGGGTCGGTTGAGGTATTTTGCGCTGTGTTATTTGATAAAACGGTGCTTTCTGTTTTTGCCGGAGAGCTTACAGAAGAAGTGTTTTTTGAAGTAACATTGTTGCCGCCTCCTTCGGAGGGGGAGGATGTAACATCACTTTTGTCTTCGGTGTCAGAGGAAGTATGGTCAACATTACCAGAAGCAGCCTCTTGTTGGTTAAGTGAGGCGCTGTTTTTGTTAATGTTTACCGTCAAATTTACGCCGTCAAAATCTAGTTTTTTGGTGTTTTTATTGTCCGAAAAATCGGATATCATAAAGCTGAGATTAGTTTTTCCAATGGGGGCATTGTCCTTTACCTTAAAAACATAGGTTACCATAACTCCGTCATTTGTTACCTCTTTAAAATTTTGGTCGGTGGTAATCCACATAATTTTATAGGGGTGAACGGTTATACTCTGACTGGTTGTGAAAATTGTTTTAAAAAGACCCCCGTTTTTGGTAGAAACCAAACTCAGGGAGTTGGTATCATATTCGGCCGTAATCATAATTCCGTTCAGACCGGGGTTGTTTTTAAGACTTATTTCAACCTCAAACTGTTTTGACTGAGCGGTGTTTTGGTTGTATTTTGCCGTAAGAGAAGGTGTAGCCGCAGAAACCGGAAGAGCCACCGCGCACATAAAAATAATAAGAACTAAACCTAAATAGATTAATTTTTTCATAAAATTCTCCTTAGAAAACAGGTTGTTTTGAAAGATTTTGGCTACATAAAGGGGGCAAAAAGGTTTAAAATGGCCTGTTTAAAGCGAAGCTTTAAGGGGCGTTTGCGCCATTTTTCCAAAATAATTTCTTCGCTTTGCTTTTGCATTTGTAAAAAATGCTTTTTAATTTCTTTAACGCTGTCGGTACGGCATAACCAGGCACCACATTCAAAGTGGAAGAAAAAACTGCGGTAATCCATATTAACGGTTCCTACAGTGGCTACACTGTCGTCAGATACAAAAAATTTAGAGTGAATAAAACCGGGAGAGTATTCAAAAATCCTTACCCCTGCGGCTAAAAGTTCGTCATAGCTGTACTGTGTTACAGGGTGAACATAGGTTTTGTCGGGAATTTTTGGAACCAAAATTCTAACGTCAATGCCCGAAGAGGCGGCAAGTGTAAGCTCTTTGGTCATTGTATTGTCAACAATCAAATAAGGGGTGGCAATATAAACATATTTTTGTGCAGTGTTTAAAAGCTGCATATAAATGCCCTCACCGGGGTTTTGGTTGTTTATTGGACCGTCGCAATAGGGCTGAACAAAGCCGTTGGCTTTAAGGCTGTAATCGGTTATATAACGGTTAAAGCGTTGTGGGCGTCCGGTGCAAAAGCCCCACATTGAAAGAAACATAACAACAAAAGAGGCTACGGCCTTGCCCTCAAGCCTTAAAGCACAGTCCATCCAATAGCCAAACCGCTCAACCCTGTTTATATATTCGTCACTGATGTTCATACCGCCTGTAAAGGCAACCTTGCCATCAACAACTATAATTTTACGGTGATTGCGATTGTTTTGAAAAATATCTAATGAGGCATGAATACGGTTGAATACCTGAACCAAAATACCGGCCTCTTCAAGACGCCGTTTAAAATGACGGTACTGCTTGGTTATAGAGCCAAAGTCGTCAAAAATAACCCGAACCTCAACACCTTTTGCAACCTTTTCTTTTAAAATAGCGAAAATTTCTTCCCACATACTACCGTCGGCTATAATAAAAAATTCTATAAAAATATATTTTTCGGCCTTTTTAAGGTCTTCTAAAATAACCGGGAAGGCCCTTTCGCCTGGGGAAAGATAGTCTGTTTTGGTTCCGTCATAAACGGGAAAGCCGCTGGTGGCGGTAAGAAAAGTGGCCTGTCTTGCGTGAATAAGGTCATCATAAACAAGGCGGTTTTTAACGTTTCGGTCCTGCTTTAAATATTTTCGCGAGCCGCGGCTATAGGTTATCATTCTTCTTTTTATGTAAGGAAAAACACGGCCGCCGCCCCAAACAAGATAGGCAAGACCGCCAACTATGGGGAATATAAGAATATAAATTATCCAGGTGAGTTTATAGCTTGGGTTACCTTTGTTGGCAAGAATATAAATAACTATAATAATGCTTATAGCCTCAAGCAGGGTGTATACCCAAAATTTTCGAGCGGCAAAAAAATATGCAACAGCGGTAAAAACGGCAAGCTGAAGCAACACAAATATAGCCGCAATAATTAAACGGCTTTGCATTTTGGCTACACGCTTATGTTGTCTACGGCTACCCATAAAACCACCCCTTCATTTTTACTATTATACACCATAGTATAGTATATTTCAAATCGGTAAATATTAAAAAGTTTTAAATTTTAAAAAATAACAGTTGGAGTATGATGATTTTTGTGGTAAAATATAATGGAATTGGTTAGGCAATATAGAATTGTTTCACCAAACATTATTATAATAACTGAAGTTTTGAAATTTAAAGCAGGTGATTTTTTGAAGCCAACAGCTATTGCTCCGGGTATTGATGGTTTGTTTATTAAAAATGACCGTTTTTCAACCACCCATATTTCTATAAATTTATATATTCCACTTAATAAAACCACCTTGGCGCATAATGCACTTCTTACCTATGTGCTTTCCTCTTGCTGTGCCGAGTACCCCGATTTTACAGCCTTAAACCTTAAAATCTGTCAGCTTTACGGTGCAGATATTGGGGGTGTGGCCGACAAGGTTGGCGACACGCAGGTGTTAAGGTTTTTCTCTTTTACCGTAGACGACGAGCTTACAGACCAAGACAGCTCGGTGGTTTTAGAAAGCTTTGAGCTTCTTTGCAAAATGCTCTTTGAACCGTCGGTAGAAAATGAAGCCTTTAAAACCGCCGACCTTCAAAGAGAGCGCCGCCTTACCTTAGAAAAAATAGAGGGGCTTATTAATGAAAAGCGTAGCTATGCTATAAATAAAACCATTTTTGAAATGTATAAAAATGAGGCTTTCGGTCAGTTTAAAACCGGAAGTATAGAAGATGTTTGCGCCATTACCGAAAAAAGTCTGTATAAAGCCTGGAAAGAGCTTTTGTCCTCAGCTAAGGTTAGGGTTCAGGTTATTGGCAAAAAATTGCCCGATGGCCTTTTTGAAAACTTGGCCGAGAGGTTTGAAGGCTGTAATCGCAACCCTATGCAAATTGTTCCCGCCGTTCCAAAAAATCCACCTCAAAAAGTAAACCGTGTTGACGAGGTTATGGAGGTAGCACAGGGCAAGCTTGTTATGGGCTTTACCACCACCTTTACGGGAAACGATACCGAAACTGCATTTTTGGCCGTGTTTTCTGACCTTTTGGGTGGCGGCCCTTACTCTAAGCTTTTTAAGAATGTAAGAGAAAAGCTTAGTCTGTGCTATTATTGTGCCGCCAGATGCAACCGCGCTAAGGGATATTTAATGATAGACAGCGGTGTTGAGGCCGAAAACGCCATTAAAGCAGAAGAAGAAATTTTAAAACAGCTTGAAGATATTAAGTCTGGCAACTTTGATGCAGAAGACCTTGCCGCTTCTATAAGAAGCATAAAGGAATCTTTAAGGGGGCTTAACGACTCACAGGCCGCATTAGATGGCTGGTACAGTCTTAAGGTGGTTGGTAATCCCACTTCCCCCGAAGAGTTTATAGCCGCTTTAGAGGGTGTTACAAAGGAAGATGTTATTAGGGCGGCCGGTCTTTACACCTTAGACACCGTTTACAGAATTGTGCCAAAGGGCAAAGAGGGGGTTATGGCCTATGAAAACTGAGGTTATAAGTGGTATTGCAGGTAAAAAATATACACTGTGTACGCTAGACTCAGGTCTTAAAATATATCTTTATAAAATGCCGGGCTTTACTTCTTATTACGGTATGTTCGGCACACGCTACGGCTCTATAGACAATGCCTTTGTTGACCAAAACGGCAACACTGTAGAGCTGCCCGAGGGAATTGCCCATTTTTTAGAGCATAAGCTTTTCGAAAGTGAAGACGGCGATGCCTTTACCAAATATTCTAAAACCGGTGCATATTCTAATGCCTATACCTCTTTTGACAGAACCTGTTACCTTTTTTCCTGTTCCCAGCGTTTTTATGAGAATTTGGGTATTTTGTTAGATTTTGTTCGAAGCCCCTATTTCACCGCTGAAACGGTAGCTAAAGAACAGGGCATTATAGGTCAAGAAATAAGAATGTATGACGACCAACCCACCTGGCAGGTGCTTTTTAATATGCTCTCGGCAATGTTTTATAGCCACCCTGTTAAAATAGATATTGCCGGAACGGTAGAGTCTATTTCAAAAATCACTCACGAACTGCTTTATAAATGCTACGATAAGTTTTATAACCTTTCAAATATGTTTATTACCCTTGCAGGTGATTTTGACGAGGAAGAGGTTTTAGGCTTTATAAATAAAAACCTTAAAACTACACCTAAAAGCGAGGTTGTTCCCGCGGCTATAAAAGAGCCAGATGAAGTGGTAAAGCCTTATGTAGAAGTAAACCTTGAGGTTGCAAAGCCACTTTTTTGTATGGGCTTTAAAGAAAAACTTTCTAGCGACGGCGTGTGCATCAAAGATGCTATTGCAATGGATGTTCTTTTAAGAATGTTGGTTGGAAGCGCAAGTTCCCTTTATAAAACCCTTTTAGAAAAAGAGCTTATAAACGAAGAGTTTGCCCCCGAATATTTCACCGGAAGAAACATTGCTATTCCTATGTTTGAGGGCGAATCTAAAGACCCGAAAATGGTAAAAGAGCTTATTTTAAAAGAGCTTGAAAAATTTAAAACTCAGGGTCTTGACCCGGTTCTTTTTGAGGCGGTAAGAAAAGATATGTTTGGAAGAATGCTTCGTAGGTTCGATTCGGCAGAGAGTGTTTGCTCAATGCTTGCCGATGCAAATGTTATGGGGTATGAGCCTTTTGAATATATTGAAAACCTTAAGAATTTGAAGATAGAACAGGTGGCTGACAGGCTTTCGGTTTTTGATACAGAAAAATGTGTTTTATCTGTGGTAAGGAGGGGGATTTAATGAATACTGTTACAATTTTCGGTCTTACCTTTAATATAAGTCCTGTGGCCTTTGAACTTCCGATTTTAGGGGGCTGGAGTGTTTATTGGTACGGCATAATTATAGCATTGGGTGTTCTTTCAGCCCTTGCTTACGGAATAAAAAACGGCAACCGCTTTGGCATTAACCCCGACCATATTTTTGATTCTTTTTTGGTTGTTTTGCCCTGCAGTATTCTTTCTGCCAGGGCCTATTACATAATATTCGACCCAAGTGGAAGCTCGTTTTCTGATTTTTTCAATTTTAAAGACGGGCAGGGCTTTTCGGGTCTTGCAATTTATGGTGGCGTTATAGGCGCGGTTATTACAATTTTTATAATGCAAAGAATAAAAAAGTTTAACATACTTGCCGCTTTAGACGTTACCGCGGTAGGTTTTCTTATAGGTCAGGGCATTGGCCGTTGGGGAAACTTTTTCAACCAAGAAGCTTATGGCACATTTACAGGGAGCGACTGGTTTGGAATGACAGGGAATGTAATTGCAAGAGAAATGGGCAGCAGAGATTTGGTTCACCCCTGTTTTTTATATGAATCGCTATGGTGCATTGTTGGTGCTGTTGTTTTACATTATTTTAGCAAAAAAAGAAAGTTTAAGGGGCAAATAGCCCTTATGTATGGCGCTTGGTATGGCTTTGAGCGAACCTTTATAGAATTGCTTAGAACCGATAGCCTTATGCTTGGGCCCTTTAAGGTTTCAAGTTTGCTTTCGGCTGTGCTGTGTATTACATGTACTGTTTTGCTTATAATATTATTTAAAAGGACAAAAGAAAAAGAGCAAAGCTATGAGCCGGTGTTTTCAGATGTAGACGAAATTACAAAAACCGGTGAGAATGAGGTCATACAAGATAATATACCTTATGAAAAAGAAAGAGAGAACTAAAAATGCAGCTTATAAACGGAAAAGAAATTTCTGCAAAAATAAAGGAAGATATTAAAGCCGAAGTGTCACAGCTAAAGAAAAATGGCGTAAAGGTTGGCCTTGCAGTTATAATTGTGGGTGATGACCCGGCATCTAAGGTTTATGTTAACAATAAGAAAAAAGCCTGTGAGGCACTTGGAATTTATTCTGAGGAATACGCTCTTCCCGAAAACACCACAATGGAGGGGCTGTTAGGACTTATTAATGAGCTTAACGGTAGAAAAGATATTAACGGAATACTCTGTCAGTTACCTCTTCCCCGTCATTTAGATGAAAAGGCGGTTATAAATGCAATTTCCCCCGAAAAAGATGTAGACGCCTTTCACCCGGTTAATGTTGGAAAAATAATGATAGGCGATTATGATTTTCTTCCTTGCACCCCTGCCGGGGTAATGGAGCTTTTAGCCCACAGCAATATTGAGGTTGAGGGCAAAACCTGTGTGGTTATAGGCCGTTCTAATATTGTGGGCAAACCAATGGGTATGCTTTTACTTCATAAAAACGGAACGGTAACTATTTGCCATTCTAAAACCGAAAATCTTGAAGAGGTTACCTCTAAGGCCGATATTCTTGTTGCCGCTGTTGGCAAGGCAAACTTTGTTAAGGCCAATATGGTTAAAGAGGGGGCTGTGGTTATAGATGTTGGAATGAATCGCCCCGAGGGTGGTAAGCTTTGCGGTGACGTAGATTTTGATGATGTTGCACCAAAATGCTCATATATTACACCTGTACCCGGTGGTGTTGGACCAATGACCATTGCAATGCTTATGGCTAATACCGTTACTGCCGCCAAAAAGCAAAACAATATAAAGGGAGCGTAAGCACAGGTGAAACTTCGTGTTTTAAAATTTATTGTCTCTTTAACAATTCTTTTAACCTTTTTGTGGGGGCTTGTGGTTTATGCCTTTGCTGTAGGTACCGAAATAAAGCTTGATGAGCACAAACTAAGCCTTTCCTTACCCCAAGGGTTTAACCGCCTTACAACATCTACATCAAAAGAAATGTCTGAGCAGGTAGAGGCTTTTGGTTATACCACAGCCTCTTTTAAAACCTATCTGGAACAAAATAAAATTTTAATATTCGCCACAGAAGAGAAAGGGAAAACCCAGCTTTCTTTAAAATGCTGGGAAACCGATTTTTCTAAGGATGTTGTAGATTTAAGTGTTTTTGACGGTGCTGCCATGTCTACCGTTGCCGCCAAGCTCATAACAATTCCCGGGTCTTCTTATAAAACCGTTGCCGTAAACGGAATGAAAATGTTTGAGGTAAGAAAAGAGGATAAGGACAGCGGCGGAGATTTTTATTCGGTTCAGTACATAACGGTAAGAAACTCTAAAATTTATTCCCTTAATATGTCTTTTGCGGGAAAGGAAAGCACAGAAAAGGTGCAAACGGCCTGGCAAACGGTTCAGACCTTAAAAATTGATGACAACTCAACCTCTGCTAAATGGGGTTTTTCCTCGGTGTTTGAGATGGTTATTATTTGGGTTATGATAATTGCGGCAATTATTGCAACTTATGTTATTGTTGTTTCTTTCGTTAAAGATTATAAAAAGCACAAGGCCGACCTGGAGTCGGGAAACGACACAATCCACCGTAAAAAAATGTAACTTTTTGCCTTAAGTAGGTTAACTTTTTCTTGACATATAGATAAATTCGTTATAAAATATAAATAGTGTGTTGAAGTAATGTGGTTACTTTTTTAAATATTTAAGCTTCCTGCCCTTTGGCAGCCTGTTTTGCATAAAATTCCTTTAAATATAACGGATTTTTAATATATATTCATTCATCTGGGCCGAGGTTTGGGTTTAACCTTGGGCTTTATCCGGTATTATTTTAGTTTATGTACGGGCTGTTTTAGGACAGTCCGTATTTTAAATTACGTTACTTTTTATGGGGTTTAGCCAAAAATTTTAAACTGTGATTTATGTTTAAACACTTTGGTTTGCGTGGCCCAAACACGCTTTAATATATAAGGAGGTGCTTTTATGCCCACAAATCCGATTTTTTATGTTATAGCAGCCGTGGTAATTTTGGTTGTTGCGGTTATATGTTTTCTGCTTGGCTCTGCTTTTCGCCGTAAGGCTGATAAAACCACTCTTGGCACTGCAGAGGAAGAGGCCAGAAAAATTGTAAGCGATGCAATTAAAAATGCTGAAGCAAAGAAAAAAGAGCTGCTTATTGAGGCAAAAGAAGAAATACACCGCCAGCGCACCGACTCTGAAAAGGAGCTTAGAGAGCGCCGCAGTGAAATTCAAAGACAAGAACACAGAATTCAGCAAAAAGAAGAAAACTTAGACCGAAAGACCGATAACCTCGAAGCCAAGGAAGAAAAACTTGCTAAAAAGGTTAAAGAGGTTGAAGACCAAATGACCGAGGTTGAGCGCCTTAAGAAAAGCCAGTTTGAAATGCTTGAAAAAATTTCAGGCTTTTCTGCCGAACAGGCTAAGGCACATTTGCTTTCAATTTTAGACGGTGAGCTTAACCACGAAAAGGCTGTTCGAATTATGGAATTTGAACAGCAGCTTAAGGAAGAAACCGATGCCAAAGCAAGAGAGCTTGTATCCCAAGCCATTCAGCGCTGTGCCGCCGACCATTCTTCTGAGGCCACTATTTCTGTTGTAGAGCTTCCCAGTGACGAAATGAAGGGAAGAATTATCGGACGAGAGGGTCGTAATATTCGCGCTCTTGAAACCGCAACAGGTGTTGACCTTATTATTGACGATACACCCGAAGCAATTACCCTTTCCTGTTTTGACCCTGTTAGAAGAGAAATTGCAAGAATATCTCTCGAAAAGCTTATTCTTGACGGACGTATTCACCCCGCCCGTATTGAAGAAATGGTTGCCAAAGCTACCGCAGAGGTTGACCGTACCATTAAGCAAGAGGGCGAACGTGCAATGCTCGATGCCGGTCTTCACAGCTTACATCCTGAGCTTATTCGTCTTTTGGGTCGTCTGCACTACCGCACAAGCTATGGCCAGAATGTACTTAACCACTCTTTAGAGGTTAGCTACCTTGCCGGTCTTATGGCGGCTGAGCTTGGTGAAGACGTTACCTTGGCAAAACGCGCCGGCCTGCTTCACGATATTGGTAAGGCAATTGACCATGAGCAAGACGGTTCTCATATTCAACTTGGTGTTGAGGTTGCCAAAAAGTGCAAGGAAAGCGATGCAGTTGTTCACGCTATTCACGCTCACCACGGTGATGTAGAGGCTAAGACGGTTATTGCTTGTCTGGTTCAGGCCGCAGATGCCATTTCTGCCGCTCGTCCCGGGGCCAGAAGAGAAAACATTGAAAGCTATATTAAGCGCCTTGAAAAGCTTGAAGAGATTGCAAACTCCTTTAACGGTGTTGAAAGCTCCTTTGCTATTCAGGCCGGCCGCGAGGTAAGAATTGTTGTTAAGCCTGAGGTTGTAAGTGACGATCAAATGGTTATAATGGCAAGAGATATTGCAAAGCGTTTTGAAGATGATTTAGAATACCCCGGCCAGATAAAGGTTCACGTTATTCGTGAAAACCGCGCTATTGATTATGCGAAATAATTAAACTAACGGCTTGGTGCGAAAGCGCCAAGCCGTATTTTTTCACTCTTAAATACAGAAAATGCACAATAAATATAAAATTCAATAAAAAAACAAAAAACTATTGAAAACAGGTTTTTAATAGTTTATAATGTTTTAAAAGGCAAACGGAGGGAATTTTATGCAAAATTTATATGTCAACAACACAAAAATCACAAACCCAAACTTCCGCGGTTTTAACTTTGTGCATCAGCTTTTTTACAATATGCCCGATAAGCTGGGCCGAGTTTATACTGAGGATATGATAGAGCAGGATTATGACGCTCTTAAAAAAATGAGGGTAAAAATTATTCGTAGCTTCTATGGCGGTTCGCTCTGTTGGGATAAAGAGAAAAACACTTGGGATTTTGAAAACGAACATATGCAGGCTTTTTATAAAAACTGTAAGGATATGGAAAAGCTGGGTATTGACATTGGCATTACCCCCCAATGGCATTTTGGCGGTTTTTTAAGAGGTTTGGTAACTGAAGACTTTGAAAACACCGTAAGCCTTGGTGTAAGCGGTTTTACAGTTGAAAATGATATTGAAGCTACCGCTAAAAATTTCGAAAAATTTATTGAGCTTTCGGTTAAAGCTTTTGAAGACCACGATGTTAATAACATTAAATACCTATTCGCCTTTACAGAATGTAACAACACCTTCAATGGTGGTAAGGACAAAAAAATTCCCTCTATTGAAAGAAGAGAGTATGACCGCCTCTGCCCTATTTTTGACAGGTTTATTACAGCCCTCGACCGGGGTCTTAAAAATGCGGGAAAGAGAGACCAATATAAAATTGTTGCACCTTGCGACAACTGGCGCGCCGACGATGGTAGCGAACCATATTCTATTTTGGTTAAATACTGCCTTGAACACCTTGCCGATAAGGTAGATATTATTGGCTCACATAACGGTTATGACCGTCACTCAAACTATACCGACGACCGCTTTTACCACTGGCCCTTTATTAAGGTACCCGAACCAATGGAAAGAAGTAAAGACCACGGCAAAGAGTTTTGGATAGACGAATATAACCCTGCCCTGCATGGCAATTATACTTCTGCTGCAAAAAGGACTACTAATGCCGACCCATATAAAGGCCTTGCCTATGGTGCTATGGTTAACTCTATTATGAATTTAGAGGATGTTTCCAATGTTATGATCTGGGCATTTGCAGACCAACAATGGCCTGACCACACCTGTAACGGCGGTTTTGATAACGGTGTTCTCGTTTGCGGATATTTTAGAAATCTTTTAGAAGACCGTTCACCTCAACCGGCTTGGTATGCTACCGCTCTTGTTTCCCGTTATGTTGGCGCCGGTAAGCTTTATAAATGCCGAATAGCAGATAAAATTTATGTTTCGGCCATAGAGCGTGAAGACGGTGAAATAACCGTTGTTGTTACCAACTATAGCGAAAAAGACCAAGAGGTTAGGGTTAACTTCGAAAAATCCTTAGAGGGCAGAACTTTCTATAGATATGTGTATAATCCAGAAACAATTGTGTCTACCCCCGAATGTAAACTGCCCGATAGTGATGAAACCATTCCTAATGTAGGAATAGATTTTGTAAGCACTATGCCTAAAATGAGTATGGCGGTATTCACTACCGAAGCTCCGGGAAGAGAGTAAATAATAAAGAATATTTAATAAAGAAGAATAAATTCGCCCCCACCAGATGGTGGAGGCGAATTTTGTTGTGTTTTCTTTGCGTCTACATAACGGAAGTTAAGTCATAACCTAAGTTTTGTACGGAATTGGGTTAAGCGCCACGCGTTAAAAATATAGCGTGTACGAACCTTTCGTCTGCGGGGTAAAAACTAAGTTATAACCCGAAACTTATACGGAATTGGATTAAACGTCACACGTTAAAAATATAGCGTGTGCTAATTTTTAGGCCGCGGGGAATAAACTTAACTAAAATAGTAGTCTTGTACGGAATTGGATAAAACGCCACACGTTTAGAAATGGGTTAAGCGCCACGCGTTAAACTTAAGTGTGTGCTAACCTTTCGGCCGCGGGGAATAAACTTAACTAAAATAGTTGTCTAATACGGAAATGGGTTAAGCGCCACGCGCTTACGTCACACGTTTAGCGCTGAACACGTCCTGAACCGTCGCCACCTGCAAGCTTTTCAACCTCGCTAACACTAACACGGTTGTAGTCACCCTCAACTGAGTGCTTAAGGGCAGAGGCAGCAACTGCAAACTCAATAGCCTCTTTAGAGGATTTACCTGAAAGCAGAGAATAAATTAGTCCGCCGCCGAAAGAGTCGCCACCGCCTACACGGTCTACAATGTGAAGATGATAGGATTTGGAAAAATGATAATCTTCGCCGTCGTAAAGCATACCTGCCCAATCGTTGTCACTTGCAGAAATAGAGGTTCTAAGGGTAATAGCAACCTTTTCAAAACCAAACTTGTCTGCCAACTGCTTAGCAACACTCTTGTAGCCCTCGTGGTTAAGCTTACCGCCGTAAATGTCGGTGCCCTCAGCTTCAATGCCAAAAACATCTTTAGCATCTTCTTCGTTAGAAATGCAAACATCAACATATTTGCAAAGCTCAGTCATAGCGGCTCTGGCCTGGTCTCTTGTCCAAAGCTTACCGCGGTAGTTAAGGTCGCAAGAAATTTTAACACCCTTGGCCTTAGCGGCTTTACAGGCTTCTTTACAAATTTCTACAACATTTTCGCCTAAAGCGGGGGTAATACCGGTAAAGTGGAACCAATCGGCACCCTCAAAAATATCGTCCCAATCAAAATCAGAGGCAGTTGCCTGTTGAATTGCAGAATATGCGCGGTCATAAATACAAACCGAACCACGCTGAGAGGCACCCTTTTCAAGATAATAAATGCCTACACGCTCACCGCCGCGAACGATTTTAGAGGTGTCAACCCCAAAATAGCGAAGACTGTCAACTGCGGCTTGGCCAATTGCGTGTTTGGGAAGCTTGGTAACATAAACGCTGTCTAAACCATAGTTAGCAAGAGAAACGGCAACGTTAGCTTCGCCGCCGCCAAAAGTGGCCTGCATCTGGTCGTTCTGGAAAAACCTATAATATCCATTGGGGGCGAGTCTTAACATAATTTCGCCAAAGGTAACTACTCTTTTCATTATTTTCTAATCTCCTTTAAAAGTGCTACTGCTTCTTTTGTAAGCTGTTCAATCTCGTCAAATTTGCCATCAGCAATTTTGTCTGACGGAACCATCCAGCTACCGCCACAGGCATAAACTGCCTTGCAGTTTAAATAATCGGCAAGGTTGTTAACACCAATACCGCCGGTGGGCATAAATTTAACCTTGGTGTAGGGGGCGGCCATTGCCTTTATCATTTTAACACCACCTGCTGCCTCGGCAGGGAAAAATTTAAGATAGCTAAGGCCAAGGCTCATAGCGGCTTCAACCTCTGTAGGAGTGCAAACACCGGGGATAATGGGGTAACCCTTTTTATTGCAATGCTCTACAACCTTGGGGTTAAGACCTGGGCTTACAACAAAGGAAGCGCCTGCGTTCATAGCGGCGTCAGCCTGTTCAGGGGTAAGAACCGTACCGGCGGCTATGAAAAAGTCGGGAAATTCTTTGGCAATTCGGCGAATGGATTCCTCTGCGGCATCGGTGCGGAAAGTAATTTCTGCACAGCAAAGACCACCGTTTTTAAGGGCCTTTGCAAGGGGAATGGCATCCTCCACATTGTCAATTTTAACTACCGGAATTACACCGGTTTCGCTGATTTTTTTAATAAGCTGTTCCATACAAATCCTCCTATGACAGCAAATTTCTACAAATAAATTATAACATATTTAAACCTTAAGGTCAATGTAAAAAAATAAATAAAAGATACACAAAAACAAATTTGGCCAAAGGCTTTTCCTTTGGCCAAAGCTCTATTTATTTTTTTAGGTCGCCCTTTATTTGTGTGGTAGAAATTTCGGGAGTGCGAGGAAGATAAATCACCTCACAATAGTCCTTTAAAAAGTCAAATTTACCCTTCCAGTCATCACCCATAATAAAGGTGTCTACCTTAAACTCTTTAACATCAGAAATTTTTTGTTCCCAATTATTTTCGGGAATAACCAGGTCAACATAGCGAATGGCTTCTAAAAGAAGCTTTCTTTTTTCATATGGGAAATAACACTTTTTTTGTTTAGAATTCCAGTTAAATTCGTCGGTGGAAAGGGCTACAATAAGGTAGTCGCCCTGTTCTTTTGCCCGTCTTAAAAGGTTAATATGCCCATAATGAAGCAAATCAAAGGTGCCATAGGTAATAACTTTTTTCATTTATCTTAAGCCTCCCAAAAGGGTTATATATTTGGTGTCTACCATTTTAATTATACTAATCAGAGAATTAAATGTCAATTTTTAGTTGGTTTGTCAAACAGCCTTGGCTAGGTTATTTCAATTAACAGGTTACAGCTGTTTTTAACATTAAGCTCTTTAAAATAAAGCTCTTCAAGGGGTATCCACTCTTCGAAAAAGCGTTTGGCAAAAGCGGGAGTGTTTCTGTTTAAAATTCTTGACCTTTGAAGAGAGGGTGAAATATCTAAAAACACTGAAAGGTTATAATTACTTTTAAGGGCAGGGTGCATAGAATAAGCCCCCTCAATAACACAAAGCCTTTCGGGTTTAAGGGTGATGGGTGGGGCAAGTGACATACTGCTACAGTTAAATGGACAAAAGGTTATGGCTTCATTTTTGCCAAGGGGAATAAGTATCTCTTTTAAAAAGCGCTCATAATCTATGTTACCACCAGGGGTTGAAAGCCTTTTTTTCGTTCGTTGCTCTGGCTGAAGAAAAAAATCGTCCATATGAAAAACGGTACAGTCATAAACTTCTTCTAAAAGTGCGCTTAGGGTGGTTTTTCCACTGGCACTGCCACCCTCTATTGCAAGGGTAAGACGATTACTTTGAAGCCTAGTGTCAATTTCTAAAAAAAGAGGTAAAAAAGGTAAGAACGTCTTTGAAATAACCCTGTAAGATGGGTGATAGTTTTCTTTAAAAACCTCCGAATGGTGAATAGGGGAGAAACCTTTACCCTCCCAAACCGATAGCTGTTTTAAAAAATCCTCACTATTAAGGGGGAGTTGACCGCTTAAAACAAGACTTTTTGCTATGTCTAACTTTTGTTTTAATTGGTTAAGTCCATTTTCCTCTTTTTTAGCCGAAAGCATAAAAAGTTTTGCTAAGGTGTTAGTAGCCAACCCTTTTTTGAAAATTTTAGTTGAAATTCGGCAATAATCTCCATCAAGCTCTTCTATAAGGGGGCTTTTTGTAGGAAGGTCAGCGTTCTGTTCTTCCTTTAAAAGGGAAAAAACTCGGTCATATTGGCCGCACATATGCTCACACCCGAAGGAGCTTTGATATAAAAATTTAAAAACATCTTGTATTTCAAGTTTAGGGTAAGCTATAAAATACTCGATTAACATTTCTGCTGTTTTTTCAATTTTTTTCATAATCACTTTCCGTTTGATAAGTTAGATTTTATGTTGACAAGCTTTACAATAAATGGCACAAAAGTAATTTGCAAAATAATTCCGGGCAGAGAGTTTATAATGGCTGCCGAAAAAAAGGCCGAAAAACCGAAAGGTAAGCCCTGAACCCCTAAGGAAAAAAGCATTGCAAGGCCCCAAACCAGCCTTCCCATCACCATTGACGTGAGTAGGGAACAATAAATGTAGGGAAGCTTTTTTGGAAAAAGCCTATACATAAGCCCTGCAATTAGGCCATAAACCCCAAGCTCGGCCGCCATACAAACCGCTGTGGGGAAAAAGGGTGGCATACCAAGGGTGAGTGCGCGAAGAAGAGGGGCAATTAAACCCACAGCAAGGCCCCAGGGCCAACCGCACAAAAAACCGCAAAGCAACACCGGAATATGCATTGGGCAAAGCATTGCACCAATTTCGGGAATCTGTCCCGTAAAAAAGGGGAGTATGTAGCAAAGAGCCAAAAAGAATGAGGCTAAAACAAGCTTTGAATTTCTTATATGATTTTTCATAAGGTCCTCTTTTTATAAAACTTAAAAATGAGTGAAATATGTTGAAGTATTTGTTAATTATACCACCGTCAAGAACAAATGTCTATAGTTGAATAAGATTGAACTGAGTATACCTATACTAAAAAGCTGCGCCGCATATGTATATACGGCACAGCTTTTTAATATATTTAAAGGATTTATTTGTTTTTGCAATATTTTTTAACAACTGCCTTCATTTCATCCCAATGCTTCTCCATTTCGGCAACAAGCTTCATTTGGGTACGGCAACGGTCAAGATTGTGACCCTTGCGTGTGGTTTTGAAATATGTATCGCCACTTAAATAGTCGGTAAGAAAACGAATACCACATTCAAAGGTCATCATTTTTGCGCCCTCAGGTAAAAGCATAATTTCGCTATCGGGAAGGCTTCCGCCACAACCTGTTAAAAAGCCGTCGGTATATGTTGCAAAAAGCTCCATATCAAAGTTAACCTTAGAAAGGTCAGGTTCGTCTTCGGGGGCAGTAGCGGCACCAAAACGAATGGCATCACCAAAGTCGGTTACAGAAAAACCGGGCATAACTGTGTCAAGGTCTATAACACAAACAGCCTTTCTTGTATCTCTATCGAAAAGAACATTGTTAATTTTGGTGTCGTTATGGCTAACACGAAGGGGAAGCTCACCCGCCTTGTTTGCATCTAAAAGACAACTGCAAAAATCTTTACGGGCCATTATAAAATCAAGCTCATCCTTTACCTCTTTTACTCTGCCGCAAACATCTTCTTCAACGGCCTTCATAAGTGCCTCAAAGCGTTTGGGGGTATTATGAAAATCGGGTATAGATTCTTTGAGCTTATTAACAGGAAATTCGGCTAAATCGTGTTGGAAACGGCCAAAAGCCAAACCGCTTTCATAAAAATCTTCTTTGCTTTCGGGTGCATTAATAGAGATAGAATCTTCAACATAAACATACATTCTCCAGCATACGCCGCTTTTGTCTCTTACAAAATAGTGGCCTTCCTTGGTTACCACTGGGGTAAGAACATTGCGGGGGTCTTTTGCATCAAGCAGAAGATAGCTGGTGACAGCTAAAATGTTGTTCATAAGAAGCTGAGGGTCTTTGAAAACAGATGTGTTAATTGCCTGAAGAATATATTTTTTTACGTGGCCGTCACAATCGGTAACAGCAAGGTAGGTAGAGTTTATAAGTCCGCTTCCGTAGGGGGTAAAATCTAAAAGCTTTCCTTCATAGGTAAAGTGCTTAATAGCTTCAAGGGGCGCAATAGGTCTTTTCATATTACATACCTCCAAAGATTAAAATTTTAAACTCTTTTAAAAATTATAGAAGAAAAACTTGCAATTTTCAATAAAAAATAGTACAATCATTAGCAGAATATGATATTTTTTAAAGGATTTGATGGGATAATGGCTGAAATAACCGAAATCATTTCTGTACTGAAGGATTTTTACGAAATATCGGGTTTCCGCGTTTCAATACACGATATTGACTTTGAAGAGATATATTCATACCCTTCTGAAATATCCTCCTTTTGTAAGAGAATACAGGAGGACGGCTCGGTGAAGGTTAATTGCATAAAGTGTGACAACGGCGCATTTGAAAAGGTTCGCCGCACAAACAAAGTTTATGTTTATAAGTGTAGCAGCGGTCTTTTAGAGGCGGTGGCCCCTATATATCATTACGGGATTCTTTCGGGTTATCTTATGATGGGCCAGGTAAGAGATGGCAGTGAAGCCAACCTTGATTATATAAGGAACAGTTGTAAGAGTGTTTTTCAAAGCGAAAAAGAGGCTTTAAAATATATCAATGCCATTCCGGTAATTTCCCCCGAAAAGCTAGAGGCATATATTCACCTTTTACAGGTTATTGCCGAATATCTTACCCAAAGCAACCGAATTAACCCCGGCAGAGAAAATTTGGCAGAGGCTGTTAAAAAATATCTACATAGAAACTATAACCGAAAAATAACATTAGATGAATTAGCAACTCACTTCGGGTGCTGTAAATCGAGTATTATGAACAACTTCCGTCAAAGCTTTGGTACAACGGTGGTAGAGTATCTTACCAAAATACGTCTAGAGCAGGCCGTGGGGCTAATTTGTTCTACTGAGCGTTCTATAAAAGAAATAGCACTTTCATGTGGATTTGCTGACCAAAACTATTTCTCACGTATTTTTAACAGCAAATACAACTGCTCACCCTCAGAGTACAGGCAGAAAAATATGAATCTTGGTTAATAATAAATTTCTTTTCCATAAAGTTTCAATTGCTGTTTTTTTATTAAAATATTATAATAGAAATTGCTTAGTTTTTCAAAATATCAACCGAAGGGTTATGCTATATGATAAAAAACAAAATAGAAAGCCAAACAGTCTTTAATACTGAGCGCAGTGGTCGGTTTGGCAGAGCTTTATATGAAAATCGCCATATGTTTATTATACCTTTGTGTATTATAATAATGGAGATAATTTTTAAAATTTGCACCGTTCACAGCTTTTTTAATTTGGGACTGCTGTTTATGCCCCTTTATTCGGTGGCGTTTGGCATTTTTATAAATATTTTTTGCTCACTTTTTGGCGAGAGGGCTAACAATATTATAGCCAGAGTATGCCTTTTGGGTTTGGCAGTACTTTATTCAACACAAACTGTATACCATTGGTGCTTTGATAAATATTTAATACTTTATTCAGTTGGTGCCGGCGGTGCCGACCAGATTATTGAAGACGGCCTTTTAGAGCAAACAATTAAAACCATAAAGGCTTGTGCTCTGCCCATTATTCTTTACCTTGCGGTAGCTATTGTAGCATCTGTGGTTATAGGAAAATGGGGTATGTCTTTCAAAAAGAAGAATATAAAGGTAAATCTTATAACCTTTGGCAGTAATATTGCTTATTATTTTCTCATTCTTTTGCTTGTTATACTTATTCCTCATTCAAGGGAGGTTTATATTCAAACCTTCGACCCTAATTTAACGGTAGGTCTTTTTGGTCTTTTAAGCACAGAGGGGACAGATTTAAGGTATAATGTTTTTAAAATTGGGGATAGCTCTAAAATAGATGCCCCAATTACAGCCACAAGCAGTGGGTCATCTTCTGAAACTTCTTCCAACACCTCTTCTGCTGAGAAGCCGACAGTAAACTCAACCGAGCCTTGGGTTTTGGATCTTGATTTTGAAAGCCTTGCAGCCAATGAAACAGACAGCAAAATTTCAGACCTTCATAAATATTTCTCCAAACGCACCCCTACCTATAAAAACGAGTATACAGGAAAATACAAGGATTATAACCTTATATATATAACCGCCGAGGGATTTTCCCATTATGCCATAGACGAAAAATTAACACCCACTCTTTATAAAATGTATAACGAGGGCTATCGTTTTAATAATTTTTACAATCCTATATGGGGGGTCAGCACCTCCGACGGTGAATATGTAAACTGCACAGGGCTGCTTCCAAAGTCGGGGGTGTGGAGCTTTTACCGTTCCGGTGAACAGAAAAACAATATGGCCTTCACAATGGGCAGGCAGTTTTTAAAGGCCGGTGTAGAAAATGTTTATGCCTATCACAACCATACACATTCCTACTATCATCGCGATATTTCTCACCCTAATATGGGCTATATTTATAAGGGTGTGGGCAACGGACTTGAGGATAAAATAACAAAATGTTGGCCTGAAAGCGACCTTGAAATGATAGAGGCAACAGCTGATGAGTATATATCCAAGAACCGTTTTCACGCATATTATATGACGGTAAGCGGTCATTTGGAATATAGTTTCACAGGAAATTCAATGGCCAAGAAAAACAAGGAGGCAGTAGAGCATTTAGAGGCTTCTGACGCGGTTAAAGCCTATTATGCCTGTAACATAGAGCTTGATAGAGCAATGGAAGCGCTTCTTGCAAAGCTTAAAGCGGCGGGTGTGGCAGAAAAAACCCTCATAGTAATTGCCGCGGACCACTATCCTTATGGACTTGAAGATAAGGAAAGCGAAAACAAATACCATTATTTTGATGAACTTGCAGGGCATAGCGTAGAAACAAATTTTGAGCTTTATAAAAGCGCTCTTATTATGTACTCCCCATCAATGAAGCAGGGGGTAGATGTTGACAAGGTGTGCAGCAGTATAGATATTATTCCCACCCTTTCAAACCTTTTCGGTTTTGAATATGACTCTCGCCTTTTAATGGGAAGAGATATTTTTTCTAACAGTTCGCCTTTGGCAGTTTTCTCTAACAGAAGCTTTATAACCGATAAGGGAAAATACAACTCTGTTACCAGAACCTTTACCCCTAATCCAGGTGTTGTTTTAGAAGACGAGGAAAAATATGTAAACGAAATGAAAAAAGAGGTCAACAATATGTTTGTTGCCTCCTCGGGAATTTTAGATAACGATTATTATGGAATTGTTTTGGGGACAAAAACAACCAATTAAATTTTTTAGATAGCTATTGAAAAAGAATAGCCTATCCTTTATAATAACTTAAAAATAACTCGTTTTCGCAAAGGTGGTATAGTAATGAGAATAGAAGAAATTGATAAGAATATGAAAATCGAAACCACTATCGACGAGCCCGATTTGATCTGGCTTGATGCAAAGGAGCTTCCATTTTCGCTTCATGGTGTGTTTTATGACGAGGAAGAAGGTTGCTACCTTCGAATGCCCAAAAATATTGCCAAGACTGTTTCTACAGGGGTTGATAATCTAAATTTCCGCACAGCGGGTGGGCGAGTGAGATTTAAAACCAACTCAAGCGTTATTGCTATTCGTTCTGTGCAAAAAAACCTCGGATTAATGAACCATATAACACTTTTAGGCCAGTCGGGGTTTGATATTTACCGAAAAAATGAAGAGGGAAAGGACTTATATTATGCCTCTTTTCGCCCCCCTATGGGAATGACCGAGGGTTATTCTTCTAAGTGTGTGACCGACGGTAAACTTGCAGAATATACCATTAACTTTCCCTTATATGATAATGTTTATGACCTTTATATTGGGCTTAAAAAAGATGCAATAATTGAAGCGGCAGAACCATATAAAATTCAAAAGCCCATTATTTATTACGGTTCTTCCATTACCCAAGGGGGATGCGCCTCAAGACCCGGCAATAGCTATCAGGCAATGCTTACCATGTGGCTGAACGCAGACCATATTAATTTAGGCTTTTCGGGTAGCTGCAAGGCAGAAGAAGAAATGGCTAAATATTTAGGTGAGGTTTGTAAAAACGCCTCTGCCTTTGTCTGCGATTACGACCACAACACCTCTTCGGTAGAGCACCTTAAAAGCACCCATTTGCCCCTATATCGAGCAGTGAGAAAGGCTAACCCTAACCTTCCTATTCTTTTTATGTCTGCCCACAATATAATACGAACACCTTCGCCCTTTACAGAGCGTTTTGAGGTTATTAAAGAAACCTATAACATTGCAAAAGCAGAGGGTGATGAAAAGGTTTGGTTCTTGCCGGGTAACAAGCTTTTTGAGGGTCTTGGCTGGGACAGTTGCACAGTAGACGGTCTTCACCCTAACGATTTGGGATTTTTCCGTATGGCGGCCGCTGTTTTGCCGTATCTTAAAGAAATGTTGAATATTTAATTCCAATATTTCATTTTCATATTGCCACTTTTATTTAACTGTGTTATACTACACCCAAATTAAAGATATATGCGAGGTTTGTCTTATGAAAATCGTTTCAGAACTTAAATTTGATGAGCTAACTCTATACCAAAAACTTGGTATGGTTCACGCCGCTATGATTAACAGCAACTGTGAATAGGCTGAGCTTGAATTCGTCTTTGACCGAATAAAGGCACATGCCTTGGGCGCAGTTTGGGTGCAATTTACCGATAAAAATGCTGAGAAATTAATTAAAACGGTTCGTGAAATTGCAGATTATCCTATACTCATTTTTACCGACGCCGAAAACGGAACGGGGGAATATACCATAGGTAGACACAACCCCATTAGCGGTACAGGTGACGAAAAATACGCTTATGCCTTTGGTAAAGCTATTGGCAATACCGCCAAAAAATGGGGTATAATGTTGTTTGTTGCCCCATTCTTGACGTACAAATCAACGGTACACCTCGTTCTTTTGGTTCCGACAAACACACAAATCGTAAAAATGGCGACCGCCGAGGCAAAAGGACCTCACGATAGCGGTATTTTAACGGTAGGAAAACATTACCCCAGCAGTATAAATCATCTTAATATTGATCAGCATATGGCAGAAAGCTTTTCTGACCAGAACGAGAAGGAACTGTTAGATCAGAGCCTGAGTCCATTTGCTCTACCCTAAATTTGGAGAGCATATATTTTATATGGGTGCTGTTGTCCACAGCGCCGTCCCGACTGAAAGATTGACTTTTAAACTATCTCTCTTAACACAAGTATAGCACAGTATCTGTCTAAACAAAAGGTTTTTGCGAAGAAAAATCCCCACCGAGAAATCGGTGGGGATAAATTATTTATGAAATTCTGATTATTTCATATCCTTTATAGCTGCCTGTGGTGCTATACGCAAAAGAGGGAAATTACTTATTTATAAACTTAACGGCTGTTCCGTATACAATTACTTCTGCGGCACCCTGCATAACCGCAGAAGATGCATAGCGGATGTTAATGACTGCGTCTGCACCCAATTCTTCTGCTTCCGCAACCATTCTTTTTGTTGCAAGGGCGCGTGCTTCATTCATCATTTCATTATAAGCTTTGAGTTCTCCGCCTACCAAAGTTTTAAAACTTTGCGCTATATCTTTACCAATGTTTTTAGACTGGATTGTACTTCCTTTTACAAGAGATAAGGTTTCCAGTTCTTTTCCACTAATGTAATCAGTATTTACTAATATCATCTTCTTCACCTTTCTTTATTTCATTTATTCTTTCTATGCAGACATAAATCATAATTCCCGAAAAAACAAGCGGGATAATACCCAAAACATATTTCCAAAAACCACCAAGTAAAGAAATCAAAAATCCGAAATACGCAATATAATACAGTATCATAATGACTGTAATGATAATCGGAGCAATCATTTTCCTTTTGTGTGAATTCAACCTTTGCACCACCATAAATTCTATTTGGTTCATTATATCATATATTAGCCATAAGCACAATATGTTTAATAAAAATCGCCCTGCCGATTTCTCGGCAAGGCGATAAGTTTTGCTTTATAAATCTAATTATTTAGATTCTTTGATTGCAGCCTGTGCAGCGGCAAGGCGGGCAATCGGAACACGGAAGGGAGAGCAAGATACATAATCGAGGCCAATCTTATGGCAGAACTCAACAGAAACGGGGTCGCCGCCGTGCTCACCGCAGATACCGCAGTGAAGTGCAGAACGGGTCTTCTTACCCTTTTCAACAGCCATTTCCATAAGCTGACCTACGCCGTTCTGGTCAAGCTTAGCAAAGGGATCGTTTTCATAAATCTTGCTGTCATAGTATGCGGTAAGGAACTTACCAGCATCGTCACGGCTGAAGCCGAAGGTCATCTGGGTAAGGTCGTTAGTACCGAAGCAGAAGAACTCAGCCTCTTTAGCAATCTCGTCAGCAGTAAGACAAGCTCTGGGGATTTCCATCATAGTACCAACCTCGTACTTGAGTTCAACGCCTGCGGCGGCAATCTCAGCATCGGCAGTAGCTACAACTACATCCTTAACAAACTTCATTTCTTTTACTTCACCGGTAAGAGGAATCATAATTTCGGGAACGATGTTCCAGTCAGCATGAGCCTTCTTAACGTTGATAGCTGCGCGGATAACAGCGGTGGTCTGCATCTTAGCAATTTCAGGATAGGTAACTGCAAGACGGCAACCACGGTGACCCATCATGGGGTTAAACTCGTGAAGACCGGTGATAATATTTTTAATATCCTCAACAGTTTTGCCCTGAGCCTTAGCTAAAGCGGCAATGTCAGCCTCTTCGGTGGGAACAAACTCATGGAGAGGAGGATCAAGGAAACGGATACAAACAGGATTGCCTTCAAGAGCTTCGTAAAGCTTCTCAAAGTCGCCCTGCTGATAAGGAAGAATCTTAGCAAGAGCAGCTTCTCTTCCCTCTACGGTGTCAGAGCAAATCATCTCACGGAAAGCGGCAATTCTTTCTGCTTCGAAGAACATATGCTCGGTACGGCAAAGACCGATACCTTCTGCACCAAGCTCGCGAGCCTTTTTAGCATCGGCAGGAGTGTCAGCGTTGGTACGAACCTTAAGGGTTCTGTACTTGTCTGCCCAATCCATAATACGGCCGAACTCACCGGCAATTTCAGCATCAACAGTAGGAATGATGCCGTCATAGATGTTACCGGTAGAACCATCGATAGAAATATAGTCACCCTCGTTGTAGGTTTTACCTGCAAGAGTAAACTTCTTGTTTTCTTCGTCCATTATAATGTCGCCGCAACCGGAAACACAGCAGGTACCCATACCACGGGCAACAACGGCTGCGTGAGAGGTCATACCGCCACGAACGGTAAGAATACCCTGAGAAGCCTTCATACCTGTAATATCTTCAGGAGAGGTTTCAAGACGAACAAGAACAACCTTTTCGCCACGGGCGTTCCAAGCCTCTGCATCTTCAGCAGTAAATACAACCTTACCGCAAGCAGCACCTGGGGAAGCACCAAGACCCTTACCTGCAGGAGTAGCGGCCTTAAGAGCCTTTACGTCAAACTGGGGATGGAGAAGTGTGTCGAGGTTTGGGGGTCAATCATAGCAACGGCCTGTTTCTCGTCAATCATACCTTCGTCAACGAGGTCACAAGCAATCTTAAGAGCAGCCTTAGCGGTTCTCTTACCGTTACGGGTCTGAAGCATATAAAGTTTGCCGTCTTCAACGGTGAATTCCATATCCTGCATATCTCTGTAATGGTCTTCAAGAATAGCGCAAACCTTGTTAAATTCTTCAAATGCTGCGGGGAACTTCTGTGCCATTTCAGCAATAGGCATAGGAGTACGAACACCGGCAACAACGTCTTCGCCCTGTGCATTGGTAAGGAACTCACCCATAAGGCCGGGCTCACCGGTAGCAGGGTCACGGGTAAAGGCAACACCGGTACCACAGTTGTCACCCATGTTACCAAAGGCCATCATCTGAACGTTAACAGCGGTACCCCAAGAATAAGGAATATCATTGTCACGACGGTAAACGTTTGCACGGGGGTTGTCCCAAGAACGGAAAACGGCTTCAACAGCGCCCATAAGCTGTTCTTTGGGGTCGGCGGGGAAGTCTTTACCAATCTTGTTTTTATACTCTGCTTTGAACTGCTCTGCAAGGGTCTTAAGGTCGTCAGCGGTGAGGTCAACGTCCTGAGTAACACCCTTTTCGGTCTTCATTTCGTCGATAAGCTCTTCGAAATACTTCTTACCAACTTCCATAACAACGTCAGAGTACATCTGAATAAATCTTCTATAGCAGTCGTAAGCCCAACGTGCATTGCCAGACTTCTTAGCCATTGTTTCAACAACCTCTTCATTAAGACCGAGGTTAAGAATAGTATCCATCATACCGGGCATGGAAGCACGTGCGCCGGAACGAACAGAAACGAGAAGGGGATTTTCCTTATCGCCGAACTTTTTGCCGGTGATTTCTTCCATTTTGTCGATGTATTCCATAATCTGTGCCTGAATATCATCGTTGATTTTTCTACCGTCTTCATAATATTGAGTACAAGCCTCAGTTGTAACGGTAAAGCCCTGGGGAACAGGAAGACCGATTTTGGTCATTTCTGCAAGGTTAGCACCTTTACCGCCGAGAAGCTCACGCATGGAAGCGTCGCCCTCTTTGAAAAGATAAACAAACTTTTTGCTCATTAAGAAATACCTCCTAATAATTTTACATCCATATAATTATACCTATTTTATGGTAGCAATTTATTATAACAGTTTTCGTCGGGTTTTTAAAGGGTTTTTTCAAACTTTTTGTTAAAATTTTAATTTTCATTCATTCTAACACAAACAAAACCCTGCAAAGAGCAGGGTTTTGGCCATTTTGATAGATTTATTTACCTTTGTACTTATCCATTTCAATTAAAATTTTAAGTATTTGTTTTTGTTCATCTTGGCTTTTTGTCAATAAGAACTCATAACATTCAAGGGGAAGCCTCATTTGATGAACCATTTTCACGGCTGCGGGGTAAAACCTCAACTAAAATCGCTATTCAACACGTAAATGGGATAAGCGCCACGCGCTATAGATTTTGGCTTTGTACTAGCTTTCCGTCTGCGGGGTAAAACCTCAACTAAAATCGCTATTCAATACGTAATTGGGATAAGCGCCACGCGCTATAGATTTTGGCTTTGTACTAGCTTTCCGTCTGCGGGGTAAAACCTCAACTAAAACAGCAATTTAATGCGGAATTGGATTAAGCGCCACACGTTATAGATTTTGGTTTTGTACTCACTTTCCGTCTGCGGGGTAAAAGCTCAACTAAAACAGCGATTTAATGCGGAATTGGATTAAGCGCCACACGTTATAGATTTTGGTTTTGTACTCACTTTCCGTCTGCGGGGTAAAAGCTCAACTAAAATCGCTATTTAAT
>JAFQQN010000016.1 GCA_017410605.1 Clostridia bacterium | reverse complement strand
GAAATAGAACCGAATAGATGAAAAACGAGATTTTTCATAATTGAAATGCTATAATTCAGTAAACGCATTCACGGAAAGGACAGATTGTATGTATGCCATAAGGACTACTAATCTAACTAAAAAATATAAGGATATCATTGCGGTAGACCAATTAAATTTGCAGGTTAAAAAAGGCGAATTGTTTTCTCTGCTCGGTGTAAACGGCGCCGGCAAAACAACCACAATTAAAATGCTGTCCTGCTTGACACAGCCCACAAGCGGCGATGCTTTTCTGAATGGAAAAAGCATTTGCAAAGATTCTGCTGCCGTGAAATCAATGATAGCCGTTTCTCCGCAGGAAACTGCGGTTGCACCCAGTCTTTCGGTACGGGAGAATCTTGAGCTAATGTGCGGCGTTCACGGTTTTATAAAAGACAAACAAAATGCAAAAATTGCAGAATTAACCGAACTGCTTGGACTTGGTTCTGTTAGCAAGAAAAAGGCAGGTAAACTGTCGGGCGGTTGGCAACGCAGACTGAGTATTGCCATGGCGCTGATCAGTGAACCGGAGATATTGTTTCTTGACGAGCCAACGCTTGGCCTTGATGTGCTTGCTAGAAGTGATTTGTGGGATTTGATACGTTCTCTTAAAGGGAAAGTTACCATAATTCTTACAACACACTATATGGAAGAAGCGGAAGCGCTCTCTGACCGTATCGCAATTATGAAAGACGGCAAGCTACTGATTTGTGATACTTCTGACAAGATAAACGAAGCGGCAGGTACGGACAGTTTTGAGCAAGCCTTTGTGCGTATTGTTAAGGGGGTGGCAGAATGAGAATGCTGATATTTGCAAACAGAAACACAAAAGAAATATTACGGGATCCGCTGACACTTTTCTTTGGCCTCGGTTTTCCTCTTGTTTTGATTTTACTGTTAAGCGCAATACAAGCCAATATCCCCGTAAAACTGTTTGAAATACAGCATTTAACTCCGGGCATAACGGTTTTCGGTCTGGCTTTTATGACACTGTTTTCGGCAACCATTATTGCAAAAGACAGAGGTAGTTCGCTATTGCAGCGTTTGTATACAACGCCACTGTCTCCATTGGATTTTATTCTTGCGTATACGTTGCCTATTATTCCGATTTCTATTGCTCAATGTGTTGTTTGCTATATTGCCGCAATCCTTCTCGGACTAAATATTACGGTAAATATTTTATATGCTGTCGTATTTATTATTCCCGTATCCATCCTCTACATTGCTTTAGGACTCCTTTGCGGAAGTGTGTTTACCGATAAGCAGGTCGGCGGGATTTGTGGTGCTTTGCTTACCAACCTTTCGGCGTGGCTGTCCGGTGTTTGGTTTGACATTGATCTCGTGGGCGGTGCGTTTAAGAAGATAGCATACGCACTTCCGTTTGTTCACGCCGTGGATATGGAACGTGCGGTGCTCGCAGGAGATTTTGTAGGGGTTTTTCCTCATATATGGTGGGTGCTCGGATATGCCGCTATTCTGCTCGTGTTAGCGGTGTTGCTGTTCCTGCGGCAGATGAAAAAACAGTAATTCTTCATATTGGAGAATATGTGTTTCATTGTTGTGTATAGTAAACACATCTATATTTTTACGACAGATTTTACGACAAATAGAATGAAGTTATGCCGCCTTATGACAGGCTATGTTTTACAATGAAAGCGCTTTGGATTAACGAAATCAGCAAAAGGCAGGATAAATAAGGGTATAAGCTCTATCTTGCCTAAATCCCCACGATGAAACCTTTGGATTAAAAAGATAAAGGACTATGACGTATTTGTCATAGTCCTTTTAACTTTTGTTCCAAAAATCAGTATAATAACTAATTATCTTTTTTTAATCTTTCTAAAGATTCTTTTGCTTGTTCTAAAAAAGTTTCGGTTAAATCAATATTTCTTTGTATCCCTACAATTTCTCTTTTTGCTTTATCCATCATATCTTTTGTTTTTTCAAGTTCTTTTTGTATTGCATAATCAGAAGAATATGAGTATCTATTATATGTAGATAATGCATCATCATATATATCTTGCCAATCTTCAAGTTCATCTTCATAATCTTCAAGTTTATATTCATAATTTTCAATTTCTTCTTCTAATTTTCTAATCTCTGAAGCATTCATGCAACCTACAAGCATAACAAGTGTTAAAGATAAAATAAAACCGATTGAAAATATTTTTTTCATGTGAACATCTCCTTGCATTTTTCACTACTGAATATGTAAAATTTTATCTTCTTATACATTAAAAGTCAAGCGCAAACGAAATTATTAAGTATCTTAATAAAAAATCATAATTATTTTTCAGCAGGGTATGGTGTTGGCTGTTATACTGCGGCCGTAAAGGGAAGTTCGGGGGTCTTGAAACAACGGAATTTCTGGTGGATAAAAGGTAAAAATAACAAATATAAGGGCGATTATAATAAATGTGGCCAGAGCGGCTTTGTTGCTAAGAATACAGGGCTTGTTTGATAACAACCGTCGGGTTTCTGAAAGAAAGGTGATGGCTGCGGCTATAAAAAATATTGCAATGTTAAACCAGTCGGCCGACCTACCGAATATTCCGGTATAGGTATAATATAAAACCGGAATGGTTATAAGACCTAACACCGTTCCTCTAAGCTTTGCACACCAGAAGTTTTTAAAGTCATCTTTAAAATAACGGCTTTCTAATATTGTAAATATAAATAATGGGACAAACAACAACTTCATATGTTCCCATATAGATTCGTTAACGGCCGAAAAGGGTGCAACTAATAAAGCATCACCACTCCATTCGTATAAAAAATGAAGAAGTATTCCGGCTATTGAAGTAAAGATAAAACCAATAGTCTGCCATAGCAATAGTGACTTTTTCATAATTTTCGCCTCTTTAGAATGTATTAGTAAATTAGTATGTTCAAAATTCGGTAAAATATGTTCGAATCTAAAAACTTTATCCCCTAAAACTTGACTAGGGGATTAAAGTGGTGTATAATGTTTAAATGTGTTAAGAAAGGTGGTAGGCAAATTGGCCGGTGAAAATAGGGTTCGTCCTAAGGGCTTTCGAGAGTGGATAGAAAATTACTGGTATCATTATAAATGGCCTACAATTATTGCGGCTGTTTTGGTTTTAGCAATTGCTGTTTCTACCGCCCAGTGTGCTGCCAAACCATCTTATGATTATGATGTTGTTCTTGCAATGCAAAGTGTAGAACTTGCCCCGGCACAGGTAACCGCCCTTGAAAACGAGCTTTCAAAATACGGCAGCGACCAAAATGGTGACGGCAAGGTTTTGGTTAGGGTGGTTGATTGTAGCTATAACAAAAACACCACCTTTTACAGTATGGCACTTTCAAAAAGGCAAAAGCTTCAAACGGTGCTCACAAGCGAACAAAATATGCTTGTTATTCTTTCAGATAAAGAGGCTTATGATTGGTTGGCCGAAATAAGAGATGAGGGTTTTATGGCCAATATGGGTCTTCCTGAGGATGGGGGCAAATATTTTCCCCTTACCGAAACCGAGTTTTATAAAAATGTTGTAGACAATGTTGGCTCTGAGGTTTTGTGGCCTAAGGAGTTAAGGCTTTCCAGGCGCATTGTTGAGGGCACCCTTATTGAAAATGATAAAAATGTTGAAAAATCAATGAAAACGGCTAATGAATTTATTGCCGCTATCGTTGAAAAAAATAGTTAATCCGAAAGGACAGAGATTATGTCAGGACATTCTAAATGGAGTACAATTAAACGCAAAAAAGAGAAGACAGACCAGCAACGCGCTAAGGTTTTTACAAAAATAGGCCGTGAGCTTGCAGTTGTTGTTAAAACCGGTGGTCCCGACCCCAACGTTAATAGCAAGTTAAAGGATGTTATTGCTAAAGCCAAGGCAGCTAATGTTCCTAACGATAATATTGACCGTATTATCAAAAAGGCAGCAGGTGAGGGCGATGCCAGCAATTATGAGGATATTGTTTATGAAGGCTACGGGCCATCAGGTGTAGCTGTCATTGTTGAAACCCTTACCGATAACCGCAACAGAACAGCCGGTGACCTTCGCCATTATTTTGACAAGTTTGGCGGAAATATGGGTCAGCCCGGTTCGGTTACTTTTATGTTTAACCGCCAAGGTGTTATTACCATTGATGCAGAGGGCCTTGATGAAGATACCGTTATGGAGGCGGCTTTAGAGGCCGGCGCTGAAGATTTTAATGCTGAAGATGGTGTTTTTGAAATTGTTACCGCCCCTAATGATATGGGCTCTGTTAGAGATGCATTAGAACAGGCAGGCTATAGTTTCCTTTCTGCAGAGGTGGCTTACGTTCCCACCACTACAACAGAGCTTACCGACCCCGACGACGTTGTTAAAATGGAAAAACTGATTGATATGTTAGAGGAAAATGACGACGTTCAGGATATTTGGCATAACTGGGAAATGCCGGAAGAATAATTTTGCCTTTGCAACAAAGCCCATTGAAACTTGCAGTGGGCTTTGTTTTTAAATATTATTTGTATGTTTAATTAGATAAAAGCTATTGACTTTTTTAAAGCTTAATTATATAATTATTATGTAGTTTTATACTAGAAAGGGAAGATATTATGAAAAAAACAATTTCTATTCTTTTAGCGGTTGTTCTTTTATTTTCAGCGTTGCCTGTTTTTGCATCGGCTCAGTCGGCAGCAACGGTTGATATTAAAGGAATGAGCGTAATTGCCGAAGCCGGTGTTACTGTTTATGCACCTGTAATGGTAAATGCACAGAACATTACAACACTTGCTGTTGAAGTCACTTATGATAAAACTGTTTTTGAGCTTGTTGGTGTTGAAAAGCTTCATCTAGGAAACGCAGCAGACGAAAATTTGGCTGTTGACGGCCCGGATATTACCGCATCTCCCTATCGCTTTGATTGGGCTTACATAAATGAGTTTGACTATGACGGCGTAGCAGCATCTGTTAAATTAAAGGTTAAGGATAATGCTGAAAATGGCGATTATCAGGTTACATATACAGTTGTTGAATGTGCTGATACTAACGGCGTAGAAGCTGAGTATGACTCTGAAACCGTTACTGTCACCGTTACCGATGACAGAGCTGTTCTTGACAGAAACGACGGTTGGCCTAGTTCTATTGGCGAGAAGGCTGTTTATATAGTAAGCGATGAGGGTGCTGAAAAGGCACTTTTTGCCAAGGGTGGCAAGCTCGTTTATGGAACAAGCCTTTTCCTTGACGGTATCTGGACTCCTAATTTTAATGGGCTTGTTCAGATAAACGGCACTGTATACTATTTTGTAAACAGTGAAGTTAGCGCCGATTTTGCCGGTGTTGTTAACTATGAAGGCAATTATTATTTTGTTATGAATGGTGTTGCAGATAGAGTTCCCGGCTGGAAGCTTGTAGGCTCTGATTGGTATTATGTAAACCCTGAAGGCTATGCAGTAATCGGTTGGGTATACGATAACGGCGTGTGGTATTATACAAATGCTAACGGAGTTATGGAATATGACTGTTGGAAGAAGGACTCTATCGGTTGGGTATACCTTGGTTTAAATGGCGCAATGCTTACAAATGCTTGGTGTACTGACTCTCAGGGCTGGTGCTATGTTGGTGCCGACGGTTATGCCGTAACCAACTGCTGGAAACAGGATAGCATCGGTTGGATATGGCTTAATGAAAATGGCTCTATGACCAAGGGCGCTTGGATTCAGGACGGCGGCCAGTGGTATTATCTTGACGAAAATGGCTATATGGTATCTAACGCCTGGAGAAAAGATTCTAAGGGCTGGTGCTACCTCGGCGCAAGCGGCGCAATGGTAACTAATTGTTGGATACAGGATAGCGTGGGTTGGTGCTATATTGGTGCCGATGGTTATGCAGTAACCAACTGTTGGAAGCAAGATAGTATTGGTTGGTGCTACCTTAATTCTGAAGGCTCTATGACCAAGTCTGCTTGGGTATATGACGGTTATAATTGGTACTACCTCAATGCTGACGGTTATATGGTTACAGGAACACACCGCATTGACGGGAAATATTATACCTTTGCTTCTAACGGTGTTTGGGTAGGATAATCTTGAAGTAATAGGTAAAAGTAATAAGTAATAAGTAATAAGTAAAGGCTTCTCCGTTTATGCGGAGAAGCCTTGTTTTTTGTGTTTATATTCCATACTCTGCGAGAGTTGTGGAATATGGCGTGGCGGAAAAACTGCTGCGCCCATCATATTTGATTGTCCTGCAAAGACAATCAATTCACGATCGTTGTTCATTTTCAGTGCCATCCTTTCATGAATTTTTAGGATTAATTAAATTGTATACTCTTTGTTTTGGCTCTAAAACAACATAGAAATCCTTCGAATATTTCACCGTCTAAATAGAACTGAGCACAATCACCAGAATAATCATTAAATAAGAAACCTTTATTTCCTTTTAATAATACAATTTTAGAATACTGTAATCTACTCATACCTGCAGAATTCAGATAGATTAAATCCTCTT
>JAFQQN010000015.1 GCA_017410605.1 Clostridia bacterium | reverse complement strand
CACAGTTAGGCTCAAAGTTATAATAACCGCTTGATGTAAAGGACATTTTCATACGAAGTGGGCTTTCATCGAAAATGTTAATGGTTTCACCCAAATCTTTTTTATACCATTTTCCAACTAATCTTTTATCCATTATGTTAATACCTTTCATATGCTACTCAAAAGTTGCAACTTACAATTGATTTCATACATAGCAACCTTATTAGAATCCCATTTTAATAGTTTTCGCGCCTCATTATATGTAAGCCATTTATATTCAGCATGTTCATTTGATAATAAAGGCTCTGAATCACACTCAAAGGCAAACGAATATTCGGGAATAACAAAGGTGTTTTTGTCCCAATGTTGTCTTCTGCTTTGCGCAATAACTTCTGCCGGAACATAGGCAACACAGGTAAGTTGCTTAATATTTTTTGGCTCAACACCAATTTCTTCTATTGTTTCTCTTTTGGCAGCTTCAATCGTTGTTTCTCCGTTTTCAACACCTCCGGCAATAAATTGCCAATAGCTACTATCTGCCCTGCGAAATATACAGAACAATGGCTTACCGTCAACTACACGATATGGAATTGATAATATTTGATATGGTTCACGCATTTTTCTCACCTTTTATACTTTTATTTCCTTTAACTTTTCCAACAAAGCTATGACCTTAGGTTCTATATCATTAAGTATAGATTTTGCGTCTTCTGCCGCACATTTGATATCATCTACACGGCATTCTAAATCATCTGCAGCATCTTCTAATTCTTCTAGTTCTTCAAGATTGGAATCATAACCTATCAGACAATGTCTGTAATCCATGTTCGCACCATCGCCTGAGATTTCAAGGGAATTAATGGGAGTTTTGTTAAATGTAATATTTAATCCATCACCTGAAAACTCGATATTTTCAAGTATTGCCTCTAATTTTTTTATACGGTTCTCAAGTTCTATAATCTTATTTTCCATTTAAATCACCTTTTCTTATCAGTTATACTGTTATCATATTTTTTCAGCAGTGTAATAAGTCTTTCCTCATTTAACATATATTTTTCTTCAGCTTGATAGACTTCATAAGTTCTATTAGTAACTTCGCTGTCTCCGCACATTTCTTGTTTTACAATGCTTCCGTCTTTCATAAGATACAGCTGTTCTCCGGAATTGTCAATTTGTATAATATTCGTTCCGGGGAAGGTGAACAGTACGCTTAATTCTTCGGAAGGATAAATATGACTATAAGTGTATTTTTCCAAAAAGGTCCAATCATTACTGTCGGTGATTTTTGTTTTATCAGCGCCATATTCATGAACAATTGATAAGCTTTTTATAATAGAAATATTATCGGTGCCTCTTAACGCTCTAATGAGCGATATGGAATTTTCGGTGTTTGGTTTTGAGGAATTATCGCTTGGCTTTGAAACTGATGTTGTGCAAGCCGAAGCACTTAATAATAACAATATACAAATAATTAATGTTATAAATTTCTTCATTTAATCTCATCCTTTCGCTTTTGCACCGCCGTTTTACGAAAGTCAGCAGGGGTTGTGCCTGTGATTTGCTTGAAAATACGGTTGAAGTGTTGTACCGTTTTGAACCCTACCATATTAGAAATATCTTTGATAGGCACATCGGTAAAAGCGAGTTGCTTTTTCGCAATGGTAATTCGGTACTGCATCAAATATTCAATTGCCGTACAACCAAGTTCTTCTTTCATAAGTGCGGTAAGAGTTGTGTGGTTTATTCCTGCGTTAGCCGTTATATTAGAAAGAGTTATATTCTCGCTATAATGTCCCTCTATGTAAAGTACGGCATCGCGAAGTTTGGGATTTTTAATAATTGGTGCGTTATCCGATTTTTGATGAGTTAATCCATAACCTATGAGACCGTACATACGTTCTAAGGCAATAATAATCTCCATAAAGTAGGAACGGCCTCTACAAGACCAATACCAATCTCTTTGCTCGGTTAGTTCCTCTAACATATAGTCAGCGGATTGTTCGATTTTTTCTGCCTGTGTTTCGGCAATAGGTATCACATACGCTTTGCGGGTAAACGGTTTTAACATAAACATATCGTGGGTGGTAGCAATATCACCATATTTACTGGAACGTAAAAGTTCAAAGGTCATATTAATATTTAAGAATTTGGGATGAAAATATACACAGGTGTAACGAGCTTTTGATTTTGAAACAAACATAGGGTTTTCGGACTCATCAAAGCACAAAAAAGATGGAGCATTAGCAGTAACTTTCTCACCGCCAACTTTAAATTCCAACTTTCCTTTAGTGAGTACAACGAGCAAAAAACACTTACACTTGATATTGATATCATCAAGCGATCCGTCTTTTACACATTCCACAAAAGCAACCTTGCCTTCATTATACTTTCTTCCAATAGTAATATGTTCCATGTCTCCACCACCTTTAACTATTTCTATTTTATCATAATTCGACTTTGCATTCAATGTTCAGTTATTATCTAATTCGTAATTTCTTTTATCTAATCTTAAATTTAGTATTTATGTTCTTGACAACAATTTGGCCTGATGTTATCATTAAGTAAATGAATTGGAGGTTGAGGTTATGTTCTCTATCATCATTCGACGCAGACGATGAACGCTTGTATCTGATTTAGGTACAGGCTTATTTCGCTTTGTGCCTAAACGAATGATAAAAAGAAACTTAACTTTTTATTATACTGTTGACGGCACAAGAGCTATCAACAGTATTTTTTATTTTAAGGAGAATTATTATGAAAATAAACAAATCATCGCTTAACGAAGCGATATATGAATTAATAGACCTACCCGATAATGCCGCTATTGTGGATTTGGGATGCAGGAATGCAGGCTATCTTAACGGAATTATAAACGAGTTCCCCGGCAATGTTGCGAAAGCAATAGGGGTAGATGTAACTGATAGGAATTTTGGCATTATTCCGTACAGTGCACCTGTCGAACTTAAGGTTATGAACTGCGCAGGAAAACTCGACTTTCCCGACAATACATTTGATTTGGTATTAACCAAAGATTTACTTGAATGCATTAGTGATAAAGACACTTTTGTAAGTGAAATAAATAGAATCTTGAAGCCAGGCGGAACAGTAATATGTGTACACGCTGATTTTGACAGCGTTGTTTATAACGGTGAAAATCAAGATTTGATTACCAAATGCATACACGCATACGCTGTAACAAAACAAGGCTGGATGGATGACCTTGACGGCTGGATGGGCAGACGGGTTTATGGAGTATTTAATAATTCGGGATTTTTTGAAAGCAGTATATGTGTCCACAGCGTTATCGAAACCGAATACAAAGAAGGTATGTTTGGTTATGAATTCAGTCAAAATATCGGATGGCTTGTCGGCGAAACAACCAACTGGGTAGAAGGCGAAAACACAGGAGTGCTTACAAAACAAGAATACGATGAGTTTATAAGTAATCTTGTAGAAGCAAATGCAAACGGCACTTATCTTTACTCAAAGCCGTACTACATCTATAAGGGGATTAAAACACATTAAAATAATTTTGCATTGTTTCTATTAAATAAAGAGAACAGCGTCCATTCTATTCTTAAAAGGACGCTGTTTTAATATATTTTCAACTATTTAAGGCCTTATTAATTTTTTGCATATGTCTTTTTGTATCACGGTCGATTGCTTCGTCGTTGCCGAAAACGCCTTTTGAGCGTTCAACATAACTAATAAAATTACCTCGTTTACAAAAGGCTCCTCGAATAGAATATCCTTTATACAAATTCTTTTTGCTTATTCTTCTGCCTTTGTAAGAATATCCACCATTTTTAGCAATAGTTTTAGCCTTGCTATACATTCGGTAATAATATTTAGTAGTAGTTTTTGCTCTTATTCTAACCTTGTGACCATCAAAAGTAAAACCCAAAAAATTCATAAATTGATTGCTACAATCTGCAGAATTATCAAATTCGTTGCCACAATTAGCTATCTCGTTGTTCTCAAATTTGAAATACTGAGTCTTTTCTGGCTGTAATTCTAATCTGGGAGCAATATTGATTGTACTTTTGACATTATCAAACGCTATCTTTGCAGATTCTGATTTAGGTATAACCACAATAAAATCATCGCTGTACCTCATATATAAACCATTAAGGGATGATACATAATCATTTATCTGTTTGTCAATATCAAGCATATAGAGATTTGCTAACAATCCGCTTATTGGAGAACCCTGCGGTATACCATAACCAGTATTATTTTTAACAATATGATTTCTGTGCTTTTTATATAAATCTTTTGAAAGAACTAGATTTTTAGAATTCAATTCACGCCTACCGGAAACTGTATCTTCTAAATTATTTAATTCCAGTAAATCTGTTAGCTCCCACTTGTTATAACGGGTTATGTTTTTAAAGATTGCATAGTGATCTTCTGGCAAATTTTCGGTTCCCAAAAGTTCACACCAACGCTCTTTTAAGTACCTATGGTCTAAATTATCAAAAAAATTAGTGAAATCTCCAATCATAATATAGCACGGGCTAGATTCACGAATAAAATCAACTGCCACTTTAGCAAAATGGATATTGTTTTTATGCAAATCAGTTCGGTACGCTACTGCTACCATTGAAGTTCCAAGTTGATTGATTTTCGCATTGTATAATTCATTTAATAAAAAACCATAGTATTGAAAAATACAAGTATCAATGTGTGAAGCATAGCATATATCTCTAACTTTAGTTTTCTTACCTTTGTTTTTATTAAACTTCACCATGCTTTTTTCATAATGAATAAACGGATAAAAGCTGTGCTTTGCTATATTATCCGGATTAGTAATATACTCTTTTTGTACATCTATACTTGTTCTAAAATCAAAATGGGCGTAGTATTTTTTGCTTTTTTCAATTGTACGTTGGTCTGATAACCATAATTCTAAATTCATTATTACTCCTTAAAATTGGAAATATCCATCAGCACGGAGGATAGCATTCCTTAGCTGACGGATATACTTTTTAACGTGGTAACTCGTGGCACCGAATTAACGGTTTGTGTCATAGATTTACCAGCTATCCAATTGTCCAATACTCAAATATGTTATAATTGAGTGGGAGGAATGTGTCATAACAACATTATGCTTTACATCCGACACCGTTCAAGTGTCAGACAGTCAAACATTCATTCTGGAAATAATTCTCAGAAATGTCTTGACAACAATCATCCTCCCCTGTACCTACATACAGGGCAACATTATAATAACACAAAAGTCAGTAAAAGTCAATTAGCACTTTATGCAAAAGAGTGCTAATTTACAAAAAGTTTACAAACACAGTTAAACTTTATCGTTTCAATTATTTGCTTTCCAATCAAAGTATTGATTTCTAATTTTGTTTGTGGTAATATAATATTGTAATTTGACAATGAACAACAAATAATTTATTGACGAAAATTTTGAGAGGAGATTTTAGTTTATGGATGTGCATTCTGTCCGTCAGATGATGAGAACAAAAAGCATATATGAAATACCTATGCGTGTTACCTTTTATGCCCGTGTATCTTCTGAAAAGGACGAGCAGTTAAACTCTCTTGACAACCAGATTTCATATTACCGAAACTTTATTAAAAAGAACGCTAACTGGGAGTTTGTTGAGGGATATATTGACGAAGGTCTTTCGGGTATGAGCACCAAAAAGCGTGAGAACTTCCATAATATGATTAGCGATGCAAAGGCAGGGCTCTTTGATCTTGTTATCACAAAGGAAATCACACGTTTTGCCCGTAACACGCTTGACAGTATTCAGTACACTCGTGACCTACTCTCCTATGGTGTGGGAGTATTCTTTCAGAACGATAATATAAATACGCTAGATGAAGACAGCGAACTTCGATTAACCATTATGTCAGGTATTGCTCAGGATGAACTTAGAAAATTATCTTCACGTATTAAGTTCGGTCATCAAGAGGCCATAAAGAAAAACGTTGTCCTTGGCAACAGCCGTATATTCGGCTACCGCAAGGACAACAAACGATTAGTTATTGACGAAAAAGAAGCAGAGATGGTTCGTGAATTATTTGATCTTTACGCAACCGACCAATACAGTATGAAACAGATTGAGGAAATCTTTTGGAACAAGGGATACCGCAACAATAACGGTAAACGCATCTGCCATAGCACAATGTCTAATACCATTTCTAACCCAAAATACAAAGGCTATTATGTAGGCAACAAGGTAAAGATTATTGATATGTTCACTAAAAAGCAAAAGTTTTTACCGCCTGAAGAATGGGTTATGTTTAAAGATGAAACAGGCGAAATTGTTCCTGCTATTGTCGATGAAGAGTTATGGGAAAAAGCCAACGCTGTTCTTAGAAGGCGTAGCCGTGATGTAAAGAACAGACAAAATCTATGCAACCACCCAAATCTGTTGACAGGTAAAATGTACTGTACACACTGCGGTAAACTTTATTACCGCAAGGACAGTAAAGACCGCAAGGGGAACACCTTGAGCCGTTGGATATGCAGTGGTAAAATCAACAACGGTACTGACTCTTGTCCCTCATTCACTATTTACGAAGAAGAAATCAAAGAAGTTCTTTACGAGGTATTTAAAGACACCGCCGAGGATGCAAAGCTGATTATTGAAGAATACACAAACATGTATGCTGAAGTTTTAGCGAAAGACAGTTCATCGGGTGAACTGCAAAAGTTAAAAGACCGACTTGATTTTCTTTCAAAGAAAAAATCAAAGTTGCTTGAGTATAATATTGCAGGGCAAATCAGCGATAGAGATTTTGTTGAGATGAATAAACAAATCACCGACGAATCTGCGGAAGTTTACTCGGCTATTCAGGAAATTGAATATGAAATCAATTCACGCTCCGAATATAAGCAGAAGATTGAAGAGATACGTAACATTTTACTAAAGGCTGAAAATGAAGCAAGTCAAAATATGATTGACTCTGCCTTTATAAATAGGTATATTGACAAGATTTATGTAACCCCTATTGAAGAAGGTACTGTTGAAATTTCGGTTAAGATTTTCTCAGGAGAGACGGTTGAGAAACATTTGTCAAGCTTACGAAAACGCCATAAATCTATTAAAAATGCCGAAAATACCGATGAAAACGAGTCCTCTGATAACGGTATTGTCAATGACTGCCGTACGGGACACACTTTTAAAAAGATGATCGAGTCCTATGAAAACAGCATAAAATAAGTTTTTTAATAAAGGTCGGTCCTGGTTTAGCCGGGGCCGACCTCATTTTATGTTTTTCAATATTGTGTTATTATTTATTTTATGGTAAAATAACAGCATAAAAATCAGGTTTAAAATTTAAACTTGCTTTTTTAGAACTTTAACATAAAATTATTTAAAATAAAATATAGAGGTGCTTAATATGGAAAAAATTATTTCATTAATTTTAATAGTTATAATGTTATTTGGACTTGTAGGTTGCAATAAAAATGATAAAGAGTCCGTCGCTTCTATAGATTTTTTCGAAACAACCTCTTCTATAGATAATAATACAGTTACCTCCTCTAACCTACCAAAAACAACATCAACTTCTAATGCAACTTCTAAAAAGTCATCAACCTCTAAAAAATCCTCAACATCTAATAAGGCATCAACCTCTAAAAATATAGTAACTTCCCAAAACAGTTCGATTAAAAGCAATAAAACCTCAACAGTAAACACCTCATCATACAATAAGCCAAAAATCATACCTTTTTCTACCTCTAAAAAGAATATTGACCTGGTTAAAACAACCGGCCGTGTTACTTTTGAATCGGGCTATGGTCTTTCAATGCTTTGGACAGGCTCGACCATTGAGCTGAATGCCACCTGTCAAGGTGATATTAATATATGCCTTAGCTGTAAAAAAGGCTCAGAATCGCGTTTAAAAATATATGTAGACGGTGCTTTGTTTAATGAAGAAATTACCACTCTTACAGAAACCACAAGTCTTACAGTAGCAACAGAGCTTGAATATGGTGTACATAACCTTAGACTAGTTCGCAGTGACGACTGTGAAAAAGGAAGAATTTCGCTTACCTCTATAGAAATTGTTGGCGAACTTAGTGATAAACCGGCAGACAAAAAGCTTTATATTAAGGCTTTAGGCGGTTCACAAATTACCGGTTGGGGTAATCTTTTAAGTGATACTTGGTTCGAAAACGAATTTGACAGAAGCGTAGCGAGAGACAGAAAAAATCAAGACGGTACTCTGGCCTACCCAATGGTGGCTGCAGAACTTTTAGATGCCGATATTTCGGTTTTAGGTCGTCAAGGTGCAGGAGTTGCTTTAACCTGGCACGAAAGCGAAAATAAAGGTATATTAGAAAAGCTTTACAGTAAAACAGCACCAAACATTAATACCCCATACACCCAAACCCGTGAAGCAGATATTATTATAATTGACGATGGCGAAATTGATATAAATCCCAGTCTATATGCAAAAACAGGTTTGAAATTTTCTGACATTACGCAAAAAGTAACTTCATTTTTAACTAAGCTTCGTTCAGACCACCCTAATGCAAAAATTATTTGGTGTTACGGTATCGACCATGACTGTCAAAGAAGGCTTTTACCCGAAGGCAAGGGTGGTGTTGCTCTTTCTTCAGAAGAAGCTATTACAAAAATCCTTTCACAAATGGGAGGAGAATTAAACGGCTTTTTCACTCTTAAAATGAATTATAACTCTATAAGACAAGGTTACCCTTCTGTTGAAGAACATAAAGCAGCTGGTGCCTTATTGGCGGAAAAAATCAATGAAATAATTAATAGATAACGGTTAATGTTAACAATTATATAAAGGAAAAATTATGACATTTGAAGAAAGAAAAGCTCTTGTAAAATCATATCTTGGCAAGACGGTAAATATTAAAATAGACCGTCCGATAGGTTATGTACATAAGAAAGAAAATTATAGCTTGACCTATCCAATCAATTATGGATATATCCCCGGAGTTATTGGTGGTGACGGTGAGGAACTTGATGTTTACTTGCTCGGTGTGGATAAGCCTGTAACGGAATATACCGCAAAGGTAATTGGCATTGCCCACCGTGAAAATGACGTTGAGGACAAGCTCGTTGCTGCTCCCTGTGATTTGAATTTTACAAGAGAAGAAATTGAAAAATCAATTAACTTCCAAGAGCAGTATTATAAAACCTATATTGAGGTAATTGAATGAAAATACATATAATCGGATGCAGTGGTTCGGGCAAAACATATTTAGCCAAAGCACTAAGTAAAAAGTATAATATCCCGCACTATGATTTAGATAATATTCAGTGGGATAACGATACAGAGGGTTATGGCATTAAAATGCCTATAGAAAAGCGCACTGAACTGCTAAACAATATTCTAAAAAATGACAATTGGATTATAGAAGGTGTATATTATGCTTGGG
Organism: Clostridia bacterium; assembly: GCA_017410605.1. Taxonomy (GTDB): domain Bacteria; phylum Bacillota; class Clostridia; order Oscillospirales; family Acutalibacteraceae; genus UMGS1279. The sequence continues at coordinate 152,334 of JAFQQN010000015.1, read as the reverse complement.
TTGGCAAGTGTTTTGAGGATGCAGATAAAATCTATGTGCTTGATATACCTAAACGAGTTTATACTTATAGAATTATAAAGCGTGCCATTAAAAGGAAACTCGGTCTTGAAAAAGGCAAAAAAGAAACTTTGAAATCTGTTTATAATCTTCTTAAATGGACGGACACTTTTCAGAATAAAAATATGGTGGAAATTAAAAAGATACTTTCAGCTTACCCCCAAAAACTATTTGGTTAAGAAGTTCAAAAGATGTACAAAAAGCCATTAACGAAAAGGGATTTTAAAAATGTTTCACTATATGAATCTCGTTCCATCTGCTTTTATAAAAATTGCGGATGGTAGTAAAACAATTGAATTAAGGTTAAATGATGAAAAGCGGAAACAAATAAATGTTGACGATGCCGTTGTTTTTAACTGTTCCTCAACCAAAGATATCATCACATCACAGGTTTGTGGACTACATAAATTTTCTAATTTTGAAGAACTGTATAAAACGTTACCGCTTGAAAGGTGCGGCTATACAGTTGCCGAACTTGATACTGCCCATTACACCGATATGGAAAAGTATTACACCAAGGAGCAAATTAAAGAATACGGTGCTTTAGGGATAGAACTTTGCAATGTGTCTTCCATCTGTGACGTTAAAGAAATAATAACTGAGCCTGATATGTTACAACTACTTGCACCGAGCGTATACAATCCCACAGGAGAACGATTGCTAAATAGAGCAAAAAAATATCAAGAGGATGAAGACACCAATATCTATGCCTACAAAGAGGATGGCAAATATAAAGGGATTGTGGTTTTTAAGATTGCTGATAACTCAGCGGCAATACTTGATATAGCCGTAAAAACCGAACACCAAAAATGCGGTATTGGCAGTAAACTTATTGATTTCATATTTAATAGTTTTAATACCCAAAATATCACAGCTGAAACTGATGACGATGCTATTGGATTTTATAAAAAATATGGTTTTACTGTTGCCGATACAAAGGTTAAATTTGAAGTTAAGAGATATTCAATAATTAAGGAAAAAACTAAAGAACATATTTGAAGCAATTAAAACTGCCAATAAAAATAAGTATGCAGTTTATGTAATAAAATAATAATCTAAAGTACATAAAGGTCAATTTGTAGAAATCAGCCTCGCCGAATGTTGAGGCTGCTTTTTTTGTCCTTTATAATTAAATATATTTTAAAGCTATTGTACTTTTTAAAAACTAAAATGCATATTTTTAAATATATCACCGCTTGAAAAAGATTATAATATTTGGTATATTAAGTAAGGAGCATTTTTTGTGTCTGTTTGGAAAAAGATAACTATAGTCATTTTGTGCTTTTCACTTATTTGCGGTTTTTGTATATTTATAGCCAACGAGCCTATAAATATATCAACTTACTCATATAACCAAACCTTAAGCTCTGTCATTATTGATGCCGGCCACGGCGGGTTTGATGGTGGGGCGGTTGTTGGTGACGTTTTTGAAAAGGACATTAATTTAAAAATTGCCAATACACTTGCTTTAATGCTTAGAAGCTACGGTATAAAGGTTATTCAAATTAGAACAGATGATTCTTCGGTGGAAAATGACCCTAGTTTAACAATTTCTGCCCGTAAAAAAAGCGATATGCAAAACCGCTTGAATGTTGCAAAAAACAACCCTAACAGCCTGTATGTTAGTATTCACCTTAACAAGTTTCCCCTTACATCTGCCAAAGGAGCACAGATTTTTTACGGTGTAAGAAGCGAAGAGTCGTCTGCTTTGGCAGAAAACATAAGAAGCAGTGTTATTTCTCTTACTCAAAACGATAACAAACGCGCCCTAAAAAAAGGAACAAAAAGCACCTATATTTTGTATTACTCCCCCATTCCCACCGTTATAGTGGAATGTGGTTTTATGAGTAACCCAACCGAACTTAAGCTGCTTTTAGATGAAAACTATCAACAGAAAATTTCTTTTGCAATTTTTAAAGGAATAATAGATTTTTACGGAAGTGATAAATAATGGCAAAATCAAAAACCGTTTATGTTTGCACGGCCTGCGGTAGCATACACCCAAAATGGTCCGGCAAATGCACAAGTTGCGGTGAGTGGAATACAATAGAAGAAACAGTGGTATCTGCCCCCGCCCCTGCACCTAAAAACTATACACTCTCGGCATCAAAAATTATTTCAGATAGCACAATTGCTACACCAATAAACAAAATAAGCCTTGTAAACGAGCACCGATATGACACAGAAATTGGTGAACTTAACCGCGTTTTAGGTGGAGGAATTGTTAAAGGCTCGGTGGTTTTGCTTAGCGGTGACCCCGGCATTGGAAAATCTACAATTTTGCTTCAGGTTTGCGGTAATATGGCAAAAAAATATAATGTTTTATATGTTACCGGTGAAGAGTCTGCCAACCAGCTTAAGCTTAGGGCTAAAAGGTTAGGTGTTAATGAGGATAAGCTTTTGGTTATGTCGCATACCGATGTACAGTTTGTTTGCGAAACTATTCAGAATAGTAAACCCGAAATTGTTGTAATTGACTCCATACAAACAATGAACCTGGAGGGGGTTAATTCTTCATCGGGAAGCATTACTCAGGTTAGAGAATGTACAAATATGCTTTTAAGGGTTGCCAAAAGCCTTGATATTCCCATAATAATTGTTGGCCACATAAACAAGGGCGGCGACATTGCCGGTCCAAAGGTTATGGAGCATATTGTTGATACTGTGCTTTATTTTGAAGGTGACAGAATTAATTCCTACAGAATTTTAAGAGCAATTAAAAACCGCTTTGGCTCAACTAACGAAATAGGTGTTTTTGAAATGCTAGAAAACGGTCTTTGTGAGGTTCCGAACCCTTCCTCTATGCTACTTTCGGGCAGACTTAGCGGCGTTTCTGGCTCGGCTGTTTCTTGCCTTATGGAGGGTTCAAGACCCATTTTTGTTGAAATTCAAGGACTTGTTGCTGCCACAGGCTATGGTAATGCAAGAAGAATGTCAACCGGTTTTGATGGAAACAGACTTAACCTTTTGTTAGCAGTGTTAGAAAAGCGTTGCAATATGCATTTTGGTAATTTAGACACATATTTAAATGTTGTCGGCGGCCTTAGGCTTGACGAAACAGCCGCCGACCTTTCAGTAATATTTGCTCTAGTTTCAGCGCTTAAAGAAAAGCCGGTACCTGACGATATGGTTGTTTTTGGTGAGGTTGGCCTTTCAGGTGAAATAAGAAGCGTTCCACGGGCGGTTTTAAGGGTTTTAGAGGCTCAGCGCCTTGGTTTTAAACGTTGCGTCCTCCCCCGCTCATGCTATAAACAGCTAATGAGTTCTGCTATTCCCGAAGGTATCGAGCTTATTTACGTGAAAACGGTTAAAGAGGCTATTTCCCTTATTTAAAGGATTGGTTTTTTCATAAAAGGGGCAAGCGTTTAAATAAGGGTTTGTCACTCTAGTCTTTCCGTGGAGTGTACAGTATCCATCACATTGATGTAAGCAGTTTTCAGCACAAGGAATCATTGTCGCGTCTCCTTATATAACAAAAATTTCAACATTTCTATTATGCCTTAAAACGTCAAAATAATACAAAAACAGCAGACCCGATTACGCATATTATAAAGTACTATTTCTTGAATAAGATAAGTATAATAATTTCATACTGATAAGAAAAGAGGACAGAGAATGTAAAGTTTTCTCTGTCCTCTTTTCTTGTTAAATGCGTTTTTAGTTATAAGTATAACTAAATTATATTTTTGATTAATATATTATTTTTGTTTTGGTGTGAAGCTCTGAAATCTGTTGGTCGAAAACACATACATCAATATCATCAATCGAGGTAAGACGGTAGAGCGAGCGCTGACCGAATTTCTCTGAATCACACAGAAAAACGCTATACGATGCATTTTTAAGCATAAGCTCTCTTATGTGGTTCTCCTCCAAGATTGGATCATATATATTCCCCTCACGGTCAACGCATTGCGAGGAAAAGAACAGAATATCGGGATATATTTTAACTACGGTACTATATGCCTGTTCCCCTGCAGTAACTACCGATTGATTGACCGATGCACCGCCTATACAATGTGTTTTGATTCCGTAGTTTACCGCGTTAATTGCAGTCTGCATATTGTTGGTAAAAAGTATCATATCCTTGTGCTTTGCAATATAAGGTACCATAAAACCCGCCGTAGTTGAACCATCCAACATAACAGTCTGCCCGTCATGCAAAAGAACAGATGCGTTTTTTGCTATTTTACGTTTCTCAGCAATATTTTTTTCCATTCTATTATTGAGCGGAACGGCATGATTAAGTTCCTTGAATATTGATGCACCGCCGTGGGTTCTGCGAATAAGATAAAGATTTTGCAAACGCGTCAGATCACGCCTAATGCTCGACGGAGAGGTATAGGTTAGCTCCGAAAGCTTATTCACACTCATAAAACCCTGCTCATCAAGCAATGAAAGTATTTGTTGCTGTCTTTTAGTAATGCTCATTTCTCTACCTCTTTTTGCTTATTTAAGAAAAAATAATGCTCATTTGCCCATTTTACCACCATGTATTGCATTTATTTCGCTCATAATCTATAATCATTATAGTTTTCTGTATAGAAAAAGTCAATAACATTGGCAAATTTATAATTTTTAAGTTGAAAGGATAAAAAAATGAAGCTATTTATCGATACTGCAAACGTTGACGAAATTAGACACGCGAACGAACTCGGTGTTATTTGTGGAGTTACTACAAACCCCTCCCTGATTGCTCGTGAGGGACGCGACTTTTTTGAGGTAATAAAGGAAATCACAGAAATAGTAGACGGACCTATCAGTGCAGAAGTAATTTCTCTTGAGGCTGACGCTATGGTAAAAGAGGCACAACTGATTTATAAAAAAATCAATAACCCCAATACCGTTATTAAAATTCCTATGTGCTCTGAAGGGCTTAAAGCTACTAAAAGACTTACCGCACTTGGTATTAAGACAAATGTAACACTTATTTTTTCCACTGCTCAAGCGCTTCTCGCGGCAAAAGCGGGAGCTACATATGTAAGCCCCTTCGTTGGCAGACTTGATGACATAGGCCAGGATGGTATTGCTCTAATAAAGGATATTGCTGATATCTTCAAAACCTACGGTATTAAGACCGAGATTATTGCTGCATCCATACGCACCTCTGCGCACGTTGTAGCGGCGGCTAGAGCGGGCAGTGATATCGCAACCGTTCCTGCAAAGGTAATAGAGAGCATGCTGAGTCATCCTCTCACCACATCCGGAATTGAACGCTTCCTTGCTGATTGGAAAACAGTAGAAAACAAGTAAAAATTTTAAATATATAAGAGGACAAAGAATGTTTAACGTTCTCTGTCCTCTTTTATTTATAAGCTCTACATTCGTGAAAACAAGTTCATTTTTAGTTATGAGTAAAGTAGTGTATTATAATTTATAAATATTTCTAATATCGGTATTTTGCTCTATTGCCATTGCAATTGCTGTAGCGAGGCCTTCACCCATTGCAACACAGTTTCCGGTAACGCGGAACGAAGCGTGTGCATAAAAATCACCCGAAATGCAACGACCTGCCGTGAGTAAACCGTTTTTGCCCTTAACAATTAATGAACGCAAAGGAATTTGATAGTTTTTAACATGGAAACAATTTTGTTTGTCAGAATCATCGTGTATATCGACATTAAAGGTTACATCAAAGCCCAGGTTATCCTCAAAAGTTGCCCCTGAAAGAAGGTTTTCCTTGGTCAAAACATAATCGCCAATAATGTGCCTTGTTTCACGTACCCCAATTTGCGGAGCAGTCATTATTAACTGTGCATCTTTAAATTCGGGAATATATTTCTTGAAGAATTCAAAGGTTTCATAAGCCTTTTTTCTTCCCTCAAGCTCTGCTTCAGTAAGTGAAACAGGGTCGGTACCATTTTTCTCTCTGATATGTACAAGCTGAACTACTGCAATATCCTCCATAGGAAGCCAAATTGCATAAGGCTTATCAAATTCAATATTATAGCCCGTATCGTTCTCATCAACAGCCTTTTTCATAAGGTCATAAAGCTCATTAGGCTTTTCTTGACGTAGCTTAACACCCGAAAGTAAAAACATTGTTGTCATTGACTGTGGATTACCGTTGGTTCCATTACCAAAAACATACTCTGCTCCGGCAGAATATGCAACATCACCGTCGCCGGTGCAGTCAACAACATATTTAGAAAGGTATGCTGCTCTTCCGCCTTTGTTTTGAACAACAACACCTTTAATAGTGTCCCCCTCCATTATAGGTGACGAAAATGTTGTATGGAAAAGCAGGTCAACACCTGCTGCCTTTACCTTTTCATCTAAAAGCTTTTTCATAGCTTCAAAGCTGAAAGAGATGTTCCAAAATGCACCAAAGCTGTTTGTGGCTTTAAGATCATCTACCAGCTCTTTAACCAAGCCTGTTTTTGTTTCGGTGTCAAAAAACGGGTTAACCAAAGCCGCGGTCCAGGTTCCACCTAAAAAGCCGTATCTTTCAATTAAAAGTGTTTTTAGACCTTTTCTTCCTGCTGTTATTGCAGTACCGATACCAGCAGGCCCTCCGCCCACAACTATTAAATCATATTCACCTAAAACGGGTGTTTTAAATTCTTCATTAATATACAAAGTTATCACTCCTAACCCTTTTGGAATATTTTATCACACGGTAAAACTGTTTTCAATTAAATTTAAAATTATTTTTTATAATATTCAATAGGTACTCATTTTTTACCCATTGTTTTAATTCTAATTATAACAAAAATATAAAATTATAGAAAAATATCTTTATAAATTTACATATCATTTAACAAAATTGCTATATTTTTCCTTGACTTTTGTTTCTTTTTGCTGTATTCTAGAAATTGTAAATTTAACTTACAGCAGAGGTACTTTTATGAATATTTTAAGTAAATTCCGCAAATCTATAATGTTGTTTTTAAAAGTTATGATTTTTCTTGCAATGACCTTTATTTTTGTTGGTGTATGGCAAACAAATTATGAAGCTGCACTTTTCAGCGATAAAGGCAACTACCTTGTTGTTTTCTCTTATTTGGTTATTTTTCTTATATTCAACAATCTTTACGGTGGCTTAAAAATTGGTACACTTAGAGTACACGAGGTTATTTACAGTTGCACCCTTTCTACCCTTTTTACCAACTTTATTATGTATCTTGTGCTTTCTCTTATAGCGCGTTTTCTTCTTAATCCTCTGCCTTTAATATTTGCAACTGTATTGCAGTTTATTGTGATTTACCTTGGCTGTTCCGCCTCTAATACAGTTTACTACTGCCTGTACAAGGCTCGTCATATTTTGGCTATCTCTGAAGTTGGCGTTGACAAAACACATATCATTCAAAAAATGATGAAAATTCCCGAACGGTATACCATTGACAAGGTAATTACCGCCGATATGTCTGAAGATGAAATATTAAACGAAATTGACAACTATGAAGCTGTACTTATAGGCAATTTTGAAAAATCTCTTCAAAACAGAATTATACGCTATTGCTACAGCCAAAAAAAACGCATTTATTTGTTGCCCTCCAGTAACGATATTATTATAAATAACTGCTATCAGAGCCAGATTTTCGATTCACCTATTTTAATTTGTCGAAATCGTGGACTTACTATTGAACAAGCTCTTATTAAAAGATTAGTAGATATTTTAGTTTCGGGCATTGGCCTTATCATTGCCAGCCCAATTATGATTTTAATTGCTTTAGGCATAAAGCTTTATGACGGTGGTCCTGTTTTCTTCAAGCAAAACCGAGTAACCAAAGACGGAAAAATTTTTAATGTTTTAAAGTTCCGCTCAATGATTGTTGATGCCGATAAAGTTAAGCTTAGAAAAGCAACCTCTGACGATGACCGAATTACACCGGTTGGTAAAATTATTCGCCCTTTAAGGGTTGACGAGCTTCCTCAGCTTATTAATATTTTAAAGGGTGATATGTCTTTAGTTGGCCCCCGCCCCGAACGCACCGAAAACGTTTACGAATATACACAAATGTTACCCGAATTTGATCTTCGTCACCGTGTTAAAGGTGGTCTTACCGGCTATGCTCAAATTTACGGAAAATATAACACTTCTCCCCAGGACAAGCTTAATATGGACCTGATTTATATCGAACGCTATTCCTTACTGTTGGATATTAAACTTATAATTATGACAATTAAAATACTTTTTATGCGCGAAAGTACCGAGGGCTTTTCCGATGAAGATAGCGCAATCGGTAATATAGCTAAAGAGGAAAAAGAAAAAAATTCTAATACAAACAATTAATTTTAAGGAGTGTTATTATGAGTAATTTTCCTACAACCCTGGTAGTTATGGCGGCCGGTATGGGAAGTCGTTTTGGTGGCTTAAAGCAGTTAGAACCCGTGGGCACTAATAACGAAGTTTTACTTGATTATTCTGTTTACGATGCAATGAAAGCAGGTTTTAACAAGGTTACCTTTGTAATTAAAAAGGAAATTGAACACGATTTTCGTGAATTAGTTGGTAAAAGAATTGAAAAGAAAATTGATGTTTCTTATGCTTTTCAAGAGTTAGATAAGCTTCCCTCTGGATTTAGTGTTCCCGAAGACAGAATTAAGCCTTGGGGCACCGGTCACGCAATTCTTTGCTGTAAAGATATTGTTGACCAACCCTTTACTGCCTTGAATGCAGACGATTTTTACGGTCCCTCTGCTTACAAGCAAATTAACAACTTCCTATCACAGCAAAACGGTGAATACTGTATGGTTGGCTATCGCCTAAAAAACACCATCACCGAAAACGGAACTGTTGCCCGTGGTGTTTGTAAGATTGATGAAAACAATAATTTAGTTGAAATTGATGAAATTACAAATATTACAGCCAAGTGCACATATGAGCAAGAAAACGGAAATATTATAACGCTCGACCCCGAAACTGTAGTTTCTATGAACATATGGGGCTTTAATACCGACCTGTTTGATTATTTAGAAGAGGGCTTCCAACGCTTTTTAAAAGAAAAAATTAATGTACCTAAATCTGAATATTATCTACCGGTTCAAATTGACGAATTAATTAAAAACAACATTAAAACCGCTAAGGTTCTTGTGGCCGAAGATAAGTGGTACGGTATGACATATAAAGAAGATAAGCCCGTTTTAAAGGCCGCTATAGCTGAAATGACCAAACAAGGAAAATATGACGGAATTTAAGGCTTTAAAATCTCCCTTTTGGGAGATTTTTTTATGCAATTTTTTTATAAAAAATTGTAGAAATTAATATTATTTTGTGTTATGATATAATAGATATATAGTTTGGGGGCATATGAATGAAAAAAGCTATTATTAATAAAGATATTCCTAAAAGCTGTGACCACTGCCGATTTGGCAAGAAAAGCTCGGCTTTTAATCTTATAATCTGCAAATTTAAAGGCCCTGTTTCTGAAGAAAACTTTTGCAGTAAATATAAATATGACCCCCTAAAAAGAATTCCTAAAACAACAAATAGTCTTCCAACCTTTAAGGCTGAGGATTTTACACTATAGCGGAGGTTTAAACCGTGCAGGATAATTATAAAAACAATGACGAACAACTTAATGAAAAAGGGTTGATAATTGGCAGAAACCCCGTTTTAGAGGCCCTTCGTTCGGGGCGAGAAATTGACAAGCTTTTTATTGCTAAAGGTAACGCTTCGGGCCCGTTAGTCCCAATTATTGAAAAATGCAGAAATAAAAAAATTGTTATTAAAGAGGTTCCTACAACAAAGCTTGATTTTATGTGCGGCAATGCAAACCACCAGGGCGTTATTGCACTTATTCCGGCTCAGTCTTATTATTCACTAGATGATATTTTTTCGGCTGCAGAAGAAAATAATGAACCGCCTTTCATTATTGTTTGCGACGGTATTGAAGACCCACATAATTTAGGAGCTATTATTAGAACGGCAGAAGCAACCGGTGTTCATGGAATAATAATTCCAAAGCACCGTAGCGTAACAGTTAACGCAACCGTTGCAAAATCGGCCTGTGGTGCGTTGGAATATATGAAAATTTGCAAGGTAACAAACATAGCCAATACAATTGACAACCTTAAAAAAAGAGGTGTGTGGATTTTTGGCGCAGATATGGACGGAGAATATTGGTGTCAAAGTGACTATAAAACCCCAACTGCCATTATAATTGGCTCTGAGGGCAACGGAATTTCCAGGTTGGTTAGAGAAAAATGCGACCAGATTATATCTATGCCTATGTGCGGCAAAATTAATTCACTTAATGCTTCGGTAGCCGCAGGTGTGTTAATGTATGAAGTTGCAAAGCAACGTAAAGGAATTTAAACTTAAAGGAATTTAATAGAAAGGACGAACTTAAAAGTGGGCTTATTTGGTAAACGCAAAAATAAAGACGAAGATTTTAAAATGCAGCTTGAACGCGAAGCTTTAGAAAAAATGAATGCCGAAGACGATTTTGACTATACCCTCCCCTTTGAAGAAATTGACCCCTTGGGCAATCCAATTGCACCCCTGGGTCACACTAAAGGTAATTTTCATAATTCTCATATGATAACTCCTGAAGAAATTTTAGGTAAAGAGCAACAACCATCTACTACCCATACACAGTTTGTTTCTGAGGATATTATAATGAATCCGGATAAAACTTCCGACGCTTCTGCTTTTTTATATCAGAAAATGACTCAAAACAGGCAAAAGGCCGAGGTTGAGGAAGAAAACGCTAATGTTCCAAAGGAAAATAACGCTTTTGATGCGGTTTCCAAGGAAACAAAAACAGAAATTCCCTCTATAAACTTAGTTTCTGAAAATGCATCTGGCGAAACAGAACAAACCGAAAAACAGCCTTCTTTAGAAGAGATGATAAACGACCTGTATCTTGATGCAAAAAAATATAGCAGTAAAATAAATGAAAATGACAGTTCAAAAAAAGCACCCGAACCGGAGAGCTTTTTTGACACAACCGTAAAAGAAGAAGTAAAAGAAGTCACGCAGAAAACTCATAGTGTTGTACAAAGTCAAAGCTCGCAAAGTAAAACAGCAAATTTAGATGTTAAATCTGTAGAAAAACAAAGTGATTCTATTTTGGAGCGCTTAAACAGATATATTGACAGTGGAACGCCGGCTTCACACGGTATTGATACCGAAAAATATAAGCTTGAAAGTGTCGACTCGATTTTACAAGGTTTAGAAAAGAAAGCTTCTGAAAAGGCTCTTAAAAATCATAGTGTTACTTTTGAAAAGATTTCTGATAACACTGTTACCACAAAAGCCACCGATGATAAAAAGAGCAATATTACAGAATTATCTGTAAGCGAAATTATGGCGGCCGTTACAGATTTGGAACCAGCCACAACTAAGCCTAAAGAAGAAAATCCTGATAACGATGATGGTGTCAAAAGCGATTTGGAAGAACCCCAATTAAATGAAAAACCTATTGTAAAACACCATTTTAACAGCGAGTACAGTATTACTAAAAACGATACCGAAACCATCGAAACAAAGGCTCTTGATAAAACCCGTATTATTGAAATTATAAACGACCAACCTTCAAAGACAGAAGATATTGTGTCTGGAACTCGAATTTTCGATACAATAGCCGACCAGCTTTCGGGCAAACAAACAGTTGCCGAAGACATTTATTCCAATTCTTCAAACGAAGCTGACCCCAAAGACACAAAACCTGAGATAAATGATTATTGCTCTGTTAAAGACCGTCCTCGCGTTGGTACTAACCTCAAAAAAGCTCGTTTTAAATATAATCGAAATACTGTTTTTTCACTGATTTTATTTATTATATCTGTATTACTTTTTACACCTGTTGCAGACTTTTTAAAATCCTTTGGTGTTGAAGTTTATCACATAGTTAATTTTGCTCTTGTTTTGATAGCAGGGGGCATAAATTATGATGTTTTCAAATCTTTTAAGGACATATTTGCCAAAAAAGATAATGCAGATTTGCCCTTTGCGATCAGCACAATTTCTGTAGGTATTTTTACCCTTGTACAGTTAATAACAGGCAGTGAAGCACTTCCCCTTACCGCCGTTGCAATTTTTTCTTTATTGCTAAATAACATTGGTAAGGCCTCGAAATATAAGAGAATCTATAAAAATTTCACCTTAATTTCTGACGAAACAACTAAAAATGCAATCACTATTTTAGGCAATAAGGCCGCAACAGGTGCTATTGTTGGAAAAGCAATTGAAGGTGATGCACTGCTTTGCTGCGGAACTAAAACAACAAATGTTTTAGATTTCTTAAGCAACTCTTTCTGTGCCGACCCAAATGCCAAAAAAGTGCGTTATATGAGCCTTGCCGGTGTTGTTGCTGCCGCAATAGGTTTGCTTATTACCATTGCTATTACCTCCGGCAACTTTGAAGCAGGTCTGCTTGTTTTCGCCTCAATTTCTTGCATTACGGCATCCCCTGCAACTGCATTTTTAACCGGTCTTCCGTTAAAATCTGCAGCTGACCGCCTTTCTTGCTATGGCGCAATGTTAACAGGCTATCGTTGGGTTAATAGGTTTGACAACTGTAACGCTTTAGCTTTAGACTGTAAAGAGCTTTTTCCCGACGGCACTATTCGTCTTATTGATATGAAGCCTTTAAGTAAAAACCCTGTGTATCAGTCTATTGTTGATGCAATAGCCCTTACCGAATTTATTGGTAGCCCATTAGCAGGAATGTTTAAACAGGCTATAGATGTTCCTACCGATAAAACCGTTAAGGTTGACACAGTGGTATATGAAGACAAAATGGGAATTTCGGGCTGGGTAAACGACCAAAAGGTGTTTATTGGCAACCGTGTTTTACTTGAAAGCCACGGAATTACCAATCTTCCCGACCCGGAATTAGATAAAAAAATTATGCGCAAGGGCTACTTCCCCATTTATCTTGCCACAGAAAATAACCCTTGTGTTTTATTTGTCGCACGTTATTTAGCTGACAGCGAAATTTCTTATGAGCTTAGAAGGCTTTGCAACACAGGAACAACCGTTATGGTAAAAAATTGTGACCCTAATATTACCTCTAAAATGCTTTGTGATTATTTTGAGGTATTAGATTCCAGCATAAATGTTATGTCTAAACAAGGTGCAGAACAGTTTAAATTAATTTCCTCAAAAAAGGAAAGTTGTTCAGCAGGTGCTGTATATTCCAAATCTGTTTGTGGCCTTTTGGCAGTTTTAACAGCGTCAATTAAACTTAAAAAACTTATTCCCTTTGTTTGTGCGCTATATGTTCTTGTTACTGCTCTTGGTTGTTTAGCAGTTATAGTTTCGGCAATACTTAACAGTCTTTCTATTGTTTCCGGTATTTCTGTTTTAATTTTCCAAGCTATTGCAACGCTTTTAATTTGTCTTCCCGCCTTTATTGCCAAGCCTTAATTATTTTTAGAAAGAATAACCTTTGCTTTTTTATATAATATTTATTGGTCTGATTTTGGTGCCAGGAGGTTTATATGGGCTACTCTTTGACAAATAACCTTAAGAAAACACAGATTGATAATATAATAATTTATCTTTCCTTTCTTTCGGTTTTTGCGCATTATAGCGTACCAATAATTTTTCTCATTTTATCTTCTTTTTATATTGCTCTTTTTAGAAAAAACAAGGGTAATTTTAAAAGAAAGCATATTATATGCCTTTTGGTTTTTACATTTTACTCGGCTATTGTAGGGCTTTTAAACAAGAATTTTAACGGTTTTGCATATTCGGTAGGGCTTTTTTTAATAATTTATTTTTGTGTTTGGGTTAAAAACACAATTACTAATAAGGTCTTTGAAAATGCTCTTACTCTCTGTTGCTTAGCCGGGTTGCTCACTTCAATTATCTGCATAGCCGAAAAGGTCATACTAATTCTCTCGGGCGTTTCGGAAAAGCATAGAAGCACATTATATTTTTTCAACTGCAACTATCTGGCAACAGTTCTTGCAATTGTAGTAATTATTTGTGCATATAAATTTATTTTCAAAAAAGCAAACAGACTAATTTGTATGTTAATTGCCTTGTTATGTGCAGTTAGCATTTATCTTACAGGAAGCCTGTTTGCATGGATAGAGGTTTTAGTGGGTATTGCCGTTTTGCTTAGAGCTACCAGAAGGCACCAGCTTTTAAGCATTCTTATGTTAACAATAGCTACGGTTTGCATTATTTTGTATTTTGCGCCAGAGATTATTCCCCGTCCCCAAGACATAGTTGCTACTACCAACAACCGTGTGGGCATTTGGAAAACAAGTATAGATATATTTAAAAAATCTCCCATTTTCGGCCGCGGATTTATGGCTTATAAACATTTGTTACCCCTTTATCCCGGCGGATATAAAACATCTCATTCTCACAATATTGTTTTAGAAAGCCTAATGGATTTTGGTTTTATTGGTTCTATTTTGCTTTCTATTTATATTATTAATTATTTTAAACGACTGTTTGTTTGCCGAGGTGCTCAAAGTAAAACTTTTTTTTCTTCCCTAATACTTGCCTTGCTTATTGGTCTTATTGCTCATGGCACAACAGACTTAACCTTTATATGGACCCAAACCGGCTTTTTATACGCACTTTTAATGTGTGGTATTGGTCCGGAGGAAAAACTTCTTAAAATAAATGAAAACGGTGTTGGATAACCAACACCGTTTTTATGTATTAATCTTCGTTTTTAATTTTAAACATAAGCTTTAAAATGCCGCGGAAAAACTTTGGGCTCTTAACAACAACTACCTTCATAATATCAGCCTCCATTAGCACCTTATACAACAGATGCCAAGATAAATTAAGGCCAAGGCAAGTAAAAACACGAGAACCTTTATTGGGCAGTAAAAGGCAACAATAAGTCCTACTCCAAAAGCAATTAGATATACAGGTGCTTTATTTGTTCTTCTGCGCATTTAACTCACCGCCTTTAATACATTATACGCGGTAAGCAAATTAATGTTAATCTTTTTTTACAAGTAAAACAATTATAGTTCCCTCTTTTATTGAAATATTAACCGACTCTTCTAAAAAAGAATTACTTACTCCAATAGGAAAGCTTGGTAAAAGAGTTAAGTTATTCGCTGAATAATATGCGCCCGAAATTGAAACACCTTCTGCTCTATCTCCTACAGGAAATACCGATAAATGTACATCAAAGGGCGGTTTATTTAGGATTAAGCTATTATGAGTAATATAAAGTTGTAGTGAATTATCCATAACCGATGCATTTATACCACTCTTATCAAGGAAACAAAGTGTTCCAATAGTGGCAAGGGTCATGTCTGTTCTTCCGCCGGTAACACCGCTTAAAACAACCTTCTTAAAGCCCATTTCAACAGCCTTTTTGGCCGCATAATGCAAATCGGTATCGTCTTTTTCCTTGGGCAATTTAATAACATCGCTGTTATTTGGCACTACACCTTTGAATGAATCAAAATCGCCTATAATCAAGTTAGGCTTTATTCCATATTTTTGTGCAGACAAAATTCCTTTATCTGCACATATTACAAAATCTTCCTCAACTATGCTCTTTACAATTTCAGAAGAGAATTCTTCTATATATCCACCGAAAATATAGCAGGTAGAATTTATTTTTTCTCCCATTCTTTTATATCCTTTATTTCATTATAAATTGACTTATAGCTATCATATCGGCTTGGAATTATTTTTCCCTGAGATACAGCCTCAAAAACAGCACACCCCTTTTCCCCCGTATGAGTACAGGAAGTAAATTTACAGCAGCCTAAATATTTCTCAAAATCCGGGAAAAGAAAGGCCAAATTTTCTTTCTTTAAGGGCATCGTCTTTTCAATATCTAAGGAAGAAAAACCGGGAGTATCGGCAACATAGCCGCCAAAAGCAGGAAAAAGCTCTACATGGCGCGTTGTGTGCCGTCCTCTTCCAAGTTTTTCACTTATTTCGCCTGTTTTTAAATTTAGATGCGGAAGCAATTGATTAATGATACTTGACTTACCTACACCCGAATTGCCCGTAAAAGCCGAAATTTTGCCCTTTAACAGGGGTAAAATTTCATTACAACCCTCTCCACTAAGGCCGGAGGTAACAATGGTTTTGAACCCCGCAGAAGAATATAGCTTTTGCCACTCAGACATATGGCCCAAATCAACCTTATTAAAAATTATAATGGGTTCAATTTCGTTTTCTATAGCAATAGCAGTAAGGCGGTCAATAATTAGTGTACTCGGCGCAGGTGTATTGTGAGATGAAACAATAAAAAGCCTGTCAATATTAGCAACAGGAGGACGAATTAGCAAATTTTTTCTTGGCAGTATAGAGTTTACAACACCCTTGCCGTCGTCAAAAACCTCTATTAAGAGCCTATCGCCTACCGTGGGGCTTAAATGCTCCTTTCTGAATTTCCCTCTTGCTTTGCACTCATATATGCTGTCGCCGGCCTCTACATAATAGAAGCCGGCAATTGCTTTTAATAATATCCCTTGTAATTCCATCTTAAAACCTATTGAACAACGCTTGTAGTTGTAGTTTCACTTGTTGTGGTTTCGCTGCTTGTTGTATCAGACTCTTGAACATATTTTGGATAGTTGTGTCTTGTTGTATCACTTGTTTGAATTGTGCCGGTTGTAGCATCAATAAGATAGGTTACATAATTATCATACTGATTATTAACATGTGAAAGTTTAACCTGTACACTAACGGTTTTAGAGTTTGTAACAATCTCAAAATTAGTGTTACCGGAATTCCAAATATCCATTTTGCCCGATTCTTTAACAAGCTTGTTATCTATCCAAACAGACACAGTACCATACTGAGATACATAGTCACCTGGAAGCGCAACATTAAGGTTAAAGGTATAGGTCATAACACCAGAACCAACCTTAAGATTAATAGCAGTACCTTTCCCAGCTTTTTCGCCGCCGGAAGCGGGGTTCTGAAAAACAACATAACCCTTCATTGAAGGTTCACTGTCAACCTCTTCTACAGAGCCAACGGTAAATCCCTCACGCTCAATAATGCGCTTGGCATCTTCAAGGGTGCATTTTGTAACATCAGGAATATCAATATATTCGGTAGGCTCACCGCTGCTGACAAACATTTTAATTTGTGTGTCAGAGGGCATATAAGAACCACCCGCGGGTTCAGTTCTAATTACATAGTTTGCCGCATAATCTTCGCTGATTTCTTCAACTGTAACAACGGTAAATCCGGCATTTTCTAAGGTAGCTTTAGCCTTAGCCGCTTCAAAGTTTTCTACCTTTGGAACCTCAACGTACTCAGGCCCGTTACTAACAATTACCTTAATGGTTGCATCGCGTTTAACACTACGACCTGCAGTAGGTGTTTGAAAAATAATAACACCGCGCTCATACTGTGAATTATGCTCGTAAGAAGCAACCTCAAACTTAAAACCGTATTCATTTTCTTCCTTAGTAAGTGTTTCATAAACCTGACCAACATAATCGGGGCAAGAAAACTCTTTACCTGTGTCGCCTGTCAATGTATTAATAAGGAAAATACCTAAAACAACTATTGCAGCAACAAAAGCCACAGCAACGCCTGTGAGAATAGGAATAATAGGAGATTTTGTATTATCTTCCTTAGCCTCTTCCTCATCTTCAAAATACATATTATCCATATGCTTTGTTGGAGAATCATCAACAAAATAGTTGTTTTCAAAGGTAATGGAAGGGTCGCGTTTAAACTGCTCTAAATCGCGAAGTAGCTCTGCGGCAGATTTATACCTGTTTCTAGTATCCTTTTGCATTGCCTTCATTGTAATTTGCTCTAATCCAACAGGAATAAGGGGATTAATATGGGTAGGAAGCTTTGGCTCGGTTTGCAGCTGCATTATAGCAACAGAAACAGCGCTTTCTGCTTCAAAGGGCAAGGTGCCGGTAAGCATTTCATAAAGCATAACTCCTACGGAATAAATATCGGCCTTTTCATCGGTGGGTTCACCCTTTGCCTGTTCAGGGCTTATATAATGAACAGAGCCAATTGCTTTATCTGTTATGGTTTGTGATTCATTACGGGCAAATCTTGCAATGCCAAAATCGGTAACCTTAATGGTATTATCGTTTAACACCATAATATTTTGGGGTTTTACATCGCGATGGACAATTCCCTTATCGTGAGCGTGTTGTAAACCACGAAGAATTTGGAGAACAAAATTAACAGACTCATTCCAGGAAAGGTTGCCATTCTTTTCAATAAACTCTTTAAGGGTTATTCCCTCAATATATTCCATAACAATATACTGAATAAGGTCGCCAAAACTAACATCATAAACCTTTACGATATTGGGATGTGAAAGCACAGCAATAGCCTTAGATTCATTTTTAAACCTGCGTTGAAACTCTTCATTAGAGGCAAACTCCTCCTTAAGAATTTTAATAGCAACTACTCTGTCTTCTATGCTGTCGTAAGCCTTATATACAACAGCCATACCTCCAACACCAATGATTTCTCTAATTTCGTAACGACCGTCAAGTCTTTTTCCAACAAATTTATCCATAATAAATCCGTTTCCGCCGCTGCAACGGCTATAAAATTTTCCTGCCTGCAGTTATAATAACAGGAATGTTTAAAATTTATATTTTCACAGCAACAAAAGTAATGTTGTCGTTACCGCCATTTTCATTAGCAAGTTCAACACACTTTTGCGCAGTGTCAGAAAACTCTTCTTTTAAGAGAACTTGAGCAATTTTCTCATCATCAACACAGTTGGTAAGCCCGTCTGTACAAAGAAAAATTATATCCCCCTCAAAAATATTAAACTCTGTGTAATCAATCTCAATATCTTCATGAACACCAAGAGCACGGGTAATAATGTTTTTATTAGGGTGAATTTTAGCCTGTTCTTCGGTTAGTTGACCGCTGTCAACCATTGTTTGAACAATTGAGTGGTCGGTTGTAACCTGGCTTAAAACCCCCTTATGCATTCTATAAAGGCGGCTGTCTCCGGCGTGAGCCACATAGCAAACACCACTCGCTATAATAGCGGCAACAACGGTTGTGCCCATACCATTTAGTTCTTCATTTTCGTTTGCTTTAGCAAACACAGCTGCATTAGCTGAAAGTATAGAAGACTTAAGTAAGCTTCTAATAAGCTCGGGAGAAGCTTTTTTAGGAAGGTTTTCTTCAAAACAGCGAGTAAGACATTTTACAGCAATATCACTTGCAACATTACCGGCGGCCATACCGCCCATTCCGTCGCAAACAACCATCCAAGCGGCAGAATTGCCAATGGCTTTACAGTTAAAGCTATCTTGGTTAATTTTGCGCTTTTGACCAATATCGGTCTTGGCAGAAAATGTCATAAACACTCACCTCTTTTTCCAAAATTAATAATTTAATATTACTGCTGATTTAAATGCTGTTTGCGAAGCTGACCGCAGGAGGCATCAATATCGGCTCCAAGAGTTCTTCGGATTGTTGTATTAATACCACGCTGATTCATCATATCACAAAAGCGTTTAACTTCTTTATCATCGGGACGGGAATAATCGTTTTCCCTAACAGGATTAGCCGGAATAAGATTTAAATGGCAGAGCATACCCTTAAGGCGATGTGCTAAAATATCTGCACATTCTGTGCTGTTATTAACACCATCAATAAGTGCATATTCAAAAGAAATTCTTCTGCCTGTTTTTGCAATATAATCCCTACATGCCTTTAAAAGGGTTTCGGTATTATAGGCTTTATTAATTTTCATCATCTTATCTCTGATTTCATCGGTAGGGGCATGAAGAGAAATTGAAAGGGTAACAGGAAAGCCATATTCCATTAGCTTATATATACCGGGAACAACACCCGAGGTTGAAACAGAAATATGTCTTAGGCCTATTCCCAAGCCCTCGCCGTCACTAACAAGTTGTAAAAACCTTACTGTATTTTCAAAGTTATCCAGCGGCTCACCCATGCCCATCATAACAACATTGGAAACACGAATATTGTTATCTTTAGCGGCAGTATGAATTTGGGCTAACATTTCATAGGCCGTTAAATTTCGTGTCAGACCGTAAAGACCTGATGCACAAAAGCTACAACCCATTCGGCACCCAACCTGAGAGGAGATGCATACGGTGTACCCGTGATGGTATTTCATTAAAACGGATTCTACATATTCCCCATCATATAACTCATATAAGTATTTTACAGTATCATCTACCCTAGATTCAAGCCTTTTTTTAATTTTTATGCTTCTAATGTCAAAAAAATTGCACAAACTTTCACGAAGTGTTTTGGGCAAATTGCTCATTTCATCGAAGGAAGAAACACCTTTTCTAAGCCACTGATACACTTGTTTTGCTCTATATTTCGGTTGCCCTAAAGAAGAAAATTCGTTTTCAATTTCTTTTAAAGTCATAGAACCAATATCTTTTTTTGGCAAGGCGGTCACTTCCTTTCAAGGGCGGCCACAAAAAACCCATCACCTATGGAGTCGGGCGGCACAAAGGTATGGCAATAATCATTAATATTCAATAGGTTAATTGGGGTTTGCTTAAAATTATCATTATTCTTTAAAAAAGCGGCAACCACTTCTTCATTTTCTTCCTTTAAAAGTGTGCAGGTAGAATAAATTAATCTTCCGCCTTTTTTTAAATACTTTGAGGCATTAGTTAAAATTTTAAGTTGTAAGGAAGGAAGTGAGGTGGAATCTTCTAATGATTTATATTTAATTTCGGGCTTTCGACGAATAACACCAATACCACTACAAGGAACATCACATAAAACCCGGTCAAATTCACCTAAACTTCCATCAAAAACCGTGGCATCATTAGTTTTTGGTTTTACTATAGAAAGTCCCAGCCTATTGGCGCCCTTTTCAATAAGGTTAACACGGTGACTGTGAATATCTGAGGAAACAATTTCGCCCTCATTTTTCATATGAAGGGCTAAGGAAAAGGTTTTTCCTCCGGGGGCGGCACAGCAATCAAAAACCCTCATTCCGGGCTCTGCCATAACCGCAGCTGCACAAAAAGAGCTGGAAAAATCCTGAACAAAAATCAAACCGTCTTTATAGACTGTTGATTTTTCTATGTTGTTAATCCCCTTAGCGAGATAGCAGTTTTCAATATTGGTATCCTGTAATGCGATGCCCTCATCAATAAGACAACGAACAACAGACTCCTTATTTTCTTTTAAGGTGTTTATTTTAATAAAAACCGGTGGACTATTTAATGAGTCTTCAAAAAATTCTATAGCCTTTTCTTCCCCATATTGATTTGAAAGCTTTGTATAAATCCAAGGAGAAACAGAATATTTAATCTCAGGAGTATTGATGCTTGTTAGGAGAGCTTTTCCCTGCTCTGCAACCTTTCTTAACACTGCATTAACAAGGCCGCTATTCCCCTTTTCTTTTGACTTTTTAATAAGCTTAACAGCTTCATTCACCGCCGCGCTAGTGGGAATTTTCTTCATAAATAGAATTTGGTAAGCGGCTGTTTTCAAAACTGCCGCAGTATAAGGCGGTGCTTTCGAAACAGGTTTTTTTAAGAATTTGTTCAAAATATATTCTAAGGTGAGTTTTCTTTCCAAAACACCGTAAAAGGCGGCAGCTACAAAGCCTTTTTTAACACTGTCAAGGTCGGTGTCGTTAAGAACTGAATTAAGAATTATATTAGAAAAGCCGTTTTTTTCTGCCTTTAAAATTGCAGAAACCAATACCTTTCTTTCGTTTTGCAAAGCACTCACCTCTCTTTCAAAAAACTTTTACAAACACTTTTGTTAGACCAAAATTATTCCTCTACAAATAAAATTTTAGCGCCATCTTCAATAAATCTTCCATTAATAAACGAAGCGGAATTCATTTTTTTAGAACCGTCAGGGCAAATTTCTTCAATCTCTAAAGCAGTCGAATTACCACAAGCAATTAAAATTCTACCTTTTTCGTAAAACAAGGTTCCGGGTTCTTTTGCAGTTTTTTCAGACACCGTAGCGCTATAAACCTTAAACCTACGCCCCTCATAATAAAAATACGAGAGAGGCCAAGGGGTAAAGCCTCTTACAAGGCAGTCAAGCTCTTCGGCAGATTTTCTAAAATCTAATTGTCCCATTTGTTTTGTTATAATTGGAGCATAGCTAACGCCGTCTTGAGGTTGTTTTTTAGGTGTAATACTCCCCTTTTCTAAAAGACTAATTGTTTCAGCCAAAGCTTCTGCCCCTACTACTGACATTTTATCGTGAAGAGTTTCATAGGTATCACTTTTAGCGATTTCAATTTCTCTTGTTAAAAGCATATCACCGGTATCAAGACCCTCGTCCATTAGCATTGTAGTTACACCTGTAATGGTATCACCGCAAACAATAGACCACTGTATAGGCGATGCGCCTCTATATTTTGGAAGAAGAGAACCATGTACATTGACACATCCATATTTAGGCAAATCCAAAATTTCTTTAGTCAAAATTCTACCGTAAGCTACAACAACAATAAGGTCGGGATTTAACTCTTTTAACTTAAAAAAAATTTCATCATTATCTCTAAGTACCTTTGGTTGAAGCACCGGAATATTATTATTACAGGCTGTAACCTTAACCGGTGGCGGAGTTAAAACTTTTTTTCGGCCTACAGGCTTATCCTCACGTGTTACAACAGAAAGAATATTATGACCGTCATTTATAAGCCTTTCAAGGCAAGGCACTGCAAAATCGGGAGTACCCATAAAAACAATATTCAAGGAAAAGCCCCCTTTTTATTTAATAACCTTATCAATATATAAAACACCGTTAAGATGGTCAATTTCGTGGCAAAGTGCCCTGGCAAGAAGCCCCTCACCAACAACCTTTACGCTCTCGCCATTACGGTTTTGTGCGTGAACTGTAACCCTAGCAGGTCTTTTGGTAACACCGCTTTGCCCGGGAAGAGAAAGACAACCTTCGCTCTCAAACTGTTCTCCCTCTTCTTTTTCAATCACAGGGTTAACAAGCTCTATTGGGCCTTCTCCAACATCAATAACACAAACCCTTTTAAGCATTCCAACCTGTGGACCGGCAAGACCACAACCGTCAGCATCATACATTGTTTCAATCATATCGTCTAGCAAAACGGCCAATTTTTCATCAAAATTTAAAACCGAACGACATACCTTTCTTAAAATTGGGTCACCTTGTTTTACAATATTACGAATTGCCATAATCATACTCCTGATATTAAATAATATTTTCGGGATTAACGTCTAAAAAAGCGCTTATATCTTTCCCTGCTTTTTCGAAAAACCGGGTCATAGCTTCTCCCATATACTTTCTAAAAACAGCATTATTCTTTGTTTTTATAAGTATTCTTTGCCTGTATTTTCCCTGAACACGCGGTACACTTGCGGCGGTAGGGCCTAAAACAATCATTTTTACCTTATTTTCAGAAATTGAAGGTATATTTTTAACAAGCTCAAACATAATATCTGCGCCCTGCTTTGCGCCGCTTTGAGTGGAGGCGCTGATGCCAATCATTACAATGTCGCAGTAGGGCGGATAAACCATAAGCCTTCGGGTTAAAATTTCTGTATTATAAAAGCCGTCATAATTTTGCTCACAAGCTAAAGAAATAATTTCGCTTTCGGGGGTAGAGGTTTGAACCACCGCTAAGCCAGGTTCTTCTCCCCTTCCCGAACGACCAATAACCTGTGTCAGCAGCGAAAAGGTTCGTTCAAACGCTCTGAAATCATCGCTATACATTGATTGGTCGGCCGAAAGCACACCAACAACCGTAACTCTTGGAAAATCTAAGCCCTTAGCAACCATTTGTGTGCCAAGCATAATATCATATTCCCCTTCAGAAAAGGCTTTTAAGCCTTTTTCGAAAGCATCACGCGACATAGTTGTATCGGCATCTAAACGAAGTATTCTTGCGTTTGGAAACAAAGCTGCAAGTTCTTCATCGGCCCGTTGTGTTCCGGCCCCGGAAAAACGAAGCTTGTCATTTTTACAGGTAGGACACCTTTCAGGCTTTGAAAACGAGCTACCACAGTAATGGCACATAAGCCGTTTATTGGCCGAGTGATAGGTAAGAGAAATACTACAGTTTGGGCAGTTGAAAACGCTTCCGCAAGAGGGACAGGAAATATAGGTGTTATGACCTCTTCGGTTAAGAAGTATTATTGCCTGCTTACCGTCATTCAGGGCTTCTGAAAGTCTTGTTACAAGCTCTTTGCTAAAAAGACCAACATTACCATGTGTGGCCTCACGGCGCATATCTACTGTAATAACCTTTGGCAAAACAGCATTACCGTACCTATGTGGTAAAGAAACAAGGCCGTATTTACCGCTTTTGGCTAAGCTATAGCTTTCTACCGAAGGAGTAGCAGAAGCTAAAAGCAACAAAGCATTGTGATAGTTCGCCCTGAACTTTGCAACCTCTCTGGCATGAAAACGTGGGCTTTGCTCAGATTTATAGGTGTGCTCTTGCTCTTCGTCCATAATAATAAGACCAACATTTTTTAAGGGGGCAAAAACTGCCGAGCGCGTACCAACAGCCACAACAGCCTTTCCCGATGCAGCTTTTTTCCACTCTTCCATTCTTTGCCCTAATGACATTGCGCTATGAAAAACAGCGACCTTTTTGCCGTAACGAGATTTGAATTTTGAAAGAGTCTGTGGTGTTAGTGAAATTTCGGGCACCATAACAATAGCTGTTTTGCCAAGCTCTACTGTTTTATCTACAAGCTTTAAAAAGACGCTTGTTTTTCCCGAACCGGTAACGCCGTAAAGCAGGTCTGCCTTAGGTTTACCAATAAGCAAATCACCCTCTAGAGTGTAATAAGCCTTTTTTTGTTCTTCAGTAAGTGTTATAGGAACAGCGTTTTGGTCAACATAAACATCTTCTCTGCTTATTACAGGCGAGGAAAAAACCTCTACTATTTTTTTCTTCTCCAAGGCAGTTAAAACTGCCTGAGTTACCCCGGCAAAATAGCAAACCTCTTTGACTGTAGCGGTAGAAATATCTAAAAGTAAATCTACTACCGATTTTTGCTTTGCTGTAAGACCCGAAAAATCGCATTCGACATTTATAAGTCTTACCATAGTAACAGTTGGGTCTTTCATATTTTGCTTAGCAAAAGAAGAGGGTTCAATTATCTTCTTTTCAATTAGCTCACTTAAAACGGCAGACTCCTCACTAAGACCCATATTTTTAAGCAAAACGCTTTTTTCACAGCTACCGCCTTTTTTTCTTAAAAAGGCAACCGCACGTCCGGCATCTTGTGAAAGACTTGCAATACTTTCTGCGGAAGCATTAGCATTTAAAGCCACCGAAGAAACGATTTTTAAATTAAGACCAAAGGGTAAAAGGGTCTTAACTGCATCAAAATACGTGCAAAAAGTATGTTCTTTAAGCCATTTTACCATTAAAAGCATTTCTTCATTAATTAGAGGCGGACTGTCAATAACAGACAAAATGTTTTTTAAGCCCTCAAGACTGCCCTTAGTTTCTATTACCTCTAAAACAAGGCCAAGGCGTTTAGCATTAGCCCTTCCAAAAGGCACAGTTACCCTGCACCCCGGCTTGCATTTTTCTATTAGTTCTAAAGGAATTATATAGTCAAAGGGTTTGTCGAAGCGATAGACCGTTTTTTCAATAACAACCCTTGCAACGGTGCAAAAACTCACACAAAACCCTCCTTAAAAAATTCCCTTTTATAAGCCAAAACGCGATACTGCAAAGCAATATCACGTTTTAATTAAAGTTTAAAGTTGTTAGAGAACCCCTTTATCAGCGGCAAGTTTATCAATTGCCAAAGAAACAGATTTTTCTAAAGCCTTATCGGTTTCGTTTTCATTCTGTTCGGCAATTATCCTTGCCTGTTTTGCAACCTCTAAAACAAGCTCATAGCGACTTTCAGAATTGTTAATAAGTTTTCCAATTGCGGGATTAAGCATTTTTAAGCACCTCGTCAATAATATTTATTTGTTTTTTAAGCTTTAACCTACAGCCTCTCATAATTGCTAAAAGGTCATCAACAGCGACACTAAGGTCATCATTAATAACTATGTAATCATACATATTTGCAACAGCAATTTCTTTAAGAGCGGCTTCCATACGGCCTTTGATTTGTTCTTGGGTTTCTGTACCGCGGCGGCTTAGCCTGTTAAGCAATACTTCAAAGCTTGGAGGCATTATAAAGATGAGCACAGCCTCCGGCAATTTTTCTTTAATTGCCTTAGCACCGTTAACATCAACCTCTATAACAACATCATCCCCTACTTTAATATGCTCTTCTACAGGAGCCTTTGGGGTACCGTAATAGTTTTCTAAATATTTATTATACTCTAAAAACTCTTCATTTTCAAGACCTTTTTCAAATTCAGCCTTAGAAATAAAATGATATTTTCCGTCTTGAACCTCGCCGGGGCGCATATCTCTGGTTATTGAGGAAATGGAAAAGAAAATATCCTTTCTTTTTTTGAAAACCTCGGTCAAAATTGTGTCCTTTCCGGAACCCGAAGGCCCCGAAACAACAAAAACTGTTCCCTTACTCATTATCTTCCACCTCTAAACTTAAAATTTCTGCCCCTGTTTGCCCGGTGCGCAATGCAACCTCTTTAGCTGTAAGGTAAGAAAGAATTATGTGGTCGCTATCGGTTATCATAACCGAATGTGTCTTTCGTCCCTGGGTGGCATCAATTAAGCTTCCCTTTGACTTAGCCTCTGTAATAATTCTCTTAATTGGGGATGAATCAGGACTTACAATTGCAATAACCCGGTCAGCAGATATTAAATTGCCAAAACCAATATTAACAAGCTTCATAAACCAACCACCAAATTATTCAATGTTTTGAATTTGCTCACGAATTTTTTCAATTTCAGCCTTAATTTCAACAACGGTGTGAGCAATTTCAATGTTTTGGGCCTTAGAGCCAATGGTGTTGGTTTCGCGGTTCATTTCTTGTACTACAAAATCAAGCTTACGGCCTACCGGCTCGTCACCGTCAATAAGTTTTTTAAGCTGATCAATATGGCTACGCAGACGAACGGTTTCTTCTGCAACTGCAACCTTATCGGCAAAAATTGCAACCTCGGTAAGAAGACGCTGTTCATCAACGGTTTTATCGCCTAAAAGCTCTTTAATTTTTTGCTCTAAACGGCCACGGTATTCAGCCACCGTTTCGGGAGAACGCTTTTCAACAAAGGCAACCTTTTCTAAAATAAAATTGCTTCTGGAAATAACATCTTCTGCAAGTTTAGCGCCCTCTTGTTTTCGCATTTCAACAAAAGCTTCTACGGCACCCTCACAGGCCTTTGAAACTTGTACCCATATTTCTTCTTCGTTTATTTTTTTATGCTCTGTAACAAAAATTTCATTATTTGAGGCGACGCTTTCAAGGCTAACCTTACCAGAAAGGCCAAACTGTTTTTTAAGCTTTTTAAGTGCCGAGATATATTGCGCGGCAAACTCTTCATTAATATGAACATCACCCACAGACTGCTCTTGACCGACAATAGACAGATAAACATCTACCTTACCGCGAGAAATTTTAGAAGCAAAGAAAGATTTAAGTTTTTCCTCTAAAAAAGCATAGCCTCTGGGAGTGCGGCAAGAAAACTCAAAATAACGGTGATTAACAGATTTAACTTCAACCGTAAAGGTTGTACCAACATTCACAATCTCACAACGACCATAGCCGGTCATACTTTTAACCACAAGCAACACCCTCGAATTTTGTTTTCTATTATTATACTAAATCTCGGGTATATTTGTCAACAAAAAATGCCTATTTATGGCAAATAAATACCATCGGCAATTGCCTTAAATACGGGTGCAGCCTCATCGCCTCCCGATACGGCATCTTCTATAAAAACTGTTACTGAATATTTCGGCTTTTCCTTAGGAAAAAAGCCGCAAAACCACACATTATTCAGCTCGGTTTCGTTTTTTATAACACCGGTTTGTGCAGTAGCCGTTTTTCCGGCCGCAGTTATATTATCGGGGTTCGCTTTTTTCCCTGTACCGAAAGACACAACATATGACAAATATTCCTTAAGCTCGGCCGCTGTTCCCTTGCTCATAACAAAACATTTTTCACCCGGCTCGTCTTCCAGAAGCGAAGGTATATAATACGCCCCCTCATTTGCGATGGCTGAATATAAATTGCACATCGCCAATGGCGAAACAAGAACGCTTCCCTGTCCTATAGAAAAATTTGCGGCTACAGCACTGTTGTTGAGCGAGCTTTCTGTTGGCATACTGCCCGAAAACGAAAATAGATTATCTGCCAATTTAATTGGTGTGGTAAACATTAAAGAAGTTGTTAAATTCAAATATGATATAGGTTTAATAAGACCGATAGCGTTATAAAAATAACAGTTACAGGAATGATAAATAGCTTCAGACATATCAAGTTCACCATGCCCCGCACGATTATAACAATGAAACGCAAGGCCGGAAATATCTGTAACACCGGTGCAGTTGTGTGTAAAATCTTTAAAAGAATTTTCAATTAAAGCGGCCGCAATTATAGGTTTAAATACCGAGCCGGGACTGTAACAGTTGATAGCTCGGTTAATAAAGGGTGAATTTTCTTCATTCAAATATTTAGCAATATTATCAACATCATACAGCGGTTTACTTACCATAGCTTTAATTTTACCGGTAGAAATTTCTGTAACAACCGCCGCGCCCTTGCTTACCTCTTTCATTGAATCAGCTACAATTTCTTGAATTTTTCTGTCAATAGTAAGCTTAATGTTTTTTTGTCCTGTAGGAGGATTTAAAATTGGTTTTGCGCCAATTAAATATTCTCCCAAAGCGTTTATATTAAAAGAAGCTGTGAGAGGCTCTTCACCCTTAATTTTCTCATTAAAACATTTTTCAAGCCCGGCAACACCGTTATTTTCAGAATTAACATAACCGATAATATGTTGCAAAGCTAAATCGTTCTCATACCTGTCACTTACCTCAAAAGAATAAACACCCACTCCCGAAATTTCAAAGCTTCTTCTTAAAGTTGCCGGTTTATTATTTAAAAAGCGATTTTCACCAACCTTTTTTTCCTGTTCGGTTGCATTTTCGAAAAATTTTTTCTTTGCAGACTCACAAGGCAAAAACAAGTTTAAAAAGCTTTTATTATATCCTGTAAGCTTTATACCGTTACAGTCTAAAAAGTCACCTCTTCCACTTTCAAGCTGAACCGTTACAAAATTATCTAAATATTTTTCAAAACTTTTATCGGTAGCCAAGGCGGCAACCCTTACAATACCGGTAAAGGCCATTAGTAAAAGCATTAGCATAATAACAATTATTCTAACTTGATATTCATATTTAGGCTTTACAAACATAAAAACACCTCTGATTTATAATACCCTAAATCAGAGGTGTTAATCCGTTTATAATCAAACTAGCCCTTCATTCTAAGAAGAGAACCCACGGCAACAGAAACAGGATATGGTATTTTAACAATCATAGTGGGGTGCGGAGCAACTTCAATTTCGTTATTATCTTTATCGAACATTTGCTCTACTTTAAAAACAAAGGGTGTTTTTCTTGGCTCTAAGCAGTCAATCTCGGTTCCTACAGCAAACTTATTCTTCATTTCGCAAATAATTTTACCTTCTTCATATCCGGTAACGATGGCGGCTACAGCATAATCTCTCACATAGCCTGCATTTTCATAGGTTTGCGAATTTTCCGGTCTACCAAAATAAAACCCGGTGGAATAACCTCGGTGGCTTATTTTGGAAAGTTCTGCCTTAGCTGCTTCGGGAAGAACCCAGTCTTCAATATTATCCACATTTATACTGTCAAGGGCCATACGGTATGCATTAGTAACAGCGGCGGTGTAATAGTGGGATTTTGCTCTACCCTCAAGCTTAATACTATCAACACCGGCTAAAATCATTTTATCTAAATGCTCAGCCATACAAAGGTCGTTTGCATTAAGAATATAGGTACCCTTTTCGGTTTCGGTGACAGGGAAATACTGTCCCGGTCGCTTTTCTTCCATTAAAGCATAACTCCACCTACAAGGCTGGGCACAGTCCCCTCTATTTGCGTCTCTTCCGGTCATATAGCTTGAAAGAAGGCATCTTGCCGAAAAAGAAACACACATAGCACCGTGAGCAAAGGCTTCAATTTCAAGCTCTTTAGGTGTTTTCTGACGAATTTCAGCAATTTCTTCTAAAGAAAGCTCTCTTGCAAGAACAACCCTTTTAGCCCCTAAATTATAAAAGGAGTTGGCTGTTTGGTAATTAACAATGCCCGACTGGACCGAAACATGAAGTTCAACATCGGGGGCGTACCTTTTAACCAAGCCCATAGTACCCAAGTCAGAGGCAATAATTGCATCTACACCAATAGAATTTAAAAAGGTAAGGTAATTTGGAAGCCTTTCCATTTCATCGTTATGAGGCACGGTATTGCAGGTTATATGAACTTTAACATTATTTTTATGAGCAAACTCTACTCCCTCTTTCAAATCCTCTTTAGAAAAGTTAGAGGCGGCAGTTCTCATACCAAACTCTTCCCCGGCAAGATAAACAGCATCTGCGCCAAAAAGCACGGCCGCTTTAAGACGGGTTAAATCACCCGCCGGAGCAAGAAGCTCAGGAATTTTAAACATCAGTAAACCTCCTTATTAAGCATTAATTAACCCAACCACTTGCCCTGGGCTTTTAGGTTGTTTATTGTCTTTATATGTGCAGAATAAGAGGTGTTATAATAAAATTTCATATCAGAATCGGTAACAAAATATGTTGCGCTGAAATTTTCTGTAGGGTTTGCAGCCGCCAAAATCGCATTAAGGCTTGGTGCACACAATGGACCCGGCGGTAAACCTTCGGTACCATCGGGCGCATTTGTATTATATCTTCCGTTACCGAAGGGGTACTCTGCCGTGGGCGAAGAACCTAAAAACTTCGGCTCATCCCAAGTAAGGCGGTTATAGAATACAGCCGCCACATTCGGCATTTCCTCGGGGTAGGCACTTGCCTCAAGCTCCACAATAGAGGCCATTGAAAGCACTTCGTGAATGGTATATCCCGATGCTTTAATTTTTTCCCTAACCTCGGGTGTCAGCTTACTGTTGGTATTTTCAAGCATTTTTAAAATTGCAAGTTCTGCACATTCAGCAGAATCATAACAATAAAAATCATAAGTGTCGGGGAATAAATAGCCCTCAAACCTATAATAAACCTCTTCCTCTGGAATTTCTTTAACAAAATCAAACTCGTATGTGCCGTTTAAAACTGCATTACGAAAATCAGCTTTAGTGCAAACGCCCTTTTCCTCTAAAATATCCATAATCTGGTCCATTCTGGACATTTCGGGAATGGTGACGGTCACCGATTTAGCGGTTGCTCCTTCTTCTTGTAGCTTTCGAGCAATATCACTATACCCAAGCTCATTAGAAAAAGTGTACACACCGTATTGATAGCTGCCATCTTTACCCGAAAGTCGGCTATAAACACGAAACATTAAAGAACTGTTAATAGCTCCGGAGTTTTCTAATTCTTCTGCTATTTGCGCAGTACCCATGCCTTTATCAATTTCTACAACACATTGAGCCGTATCGCCAAAGGTTATTCCCAAATATTCAACGGCAAAAAGTAAAATTACTCCTGCCAATAAAATAGAAACAGCAAAAATAACAATAATCCACAAAACCGACCGTAGCTTTGCGGCATTATTTTTAGCCTTTTGTTTTTTCTTTGCCTCTCTCGAAGCTTTAAAAATTGGTGCGTCGCTGTTACTTGCTTCCAGGCTATCGATATCAAAACCATTGTCGCCAATAACATAGTTAAAGTCATCGGCCGCAAAGCAAGAAGTATCGGAACTTGGTTGAGCCGCGTTATGAGCCACGTTATCTGAACAGTTTTCTTGCAAAGCCTGTTCGGCATTATTTTTTTCGTCGTTCATCGTCTTCCTCCTATTCTTCCCTTTGCGCTTGAAGGCTTAGAGCGTCTTATCCATTGGTCGCTTACTAAGGTATCAACAGTACGGTCATAGCGCCCGTGATACATATGACGTCTTAGCTCGGTAGCGTAACAAAGGCCTACTGCCGCGCCGGTGTAACGAGACATATATCTATCGTAATATCCCTTGCCGTAACCGAGACGATAGCCAAAAGAATCAAACACAAAACCGGGCACCAACATTAATGCACCAGAAAAATCGGTAACAATCGGGTAAAAAGCAGGTGGCTCTAAAACATTAAACGAGCCCGGAGATAATTGGTCAATGGAAGTAATATAATGAAATTCCATCTGACGCGTTTCGGGAATACACCTGGGCACAGCCACCCTTTTTCCGTCTTTAAAGGCATTTTCAATAATCTTAAAGGTGTTAATTTCTATTGAGGTTGACACATAAACCATTATAACCTTAGCAAAGCGATATTGATATAGCTTTTTAACCCTCTCGGCTATAGAGTCATCCATTTTAGCCTTTAAAACAGGGTCTAAATTTTTTCGGTTTTCACGGCACTTTTCTCTTAGCTCAATTTTATATTTTCTAATATCTACTGGATGCATTTTATCGAGTCCTTAATTCTTTTTGCGTTAGCTTCACCACAAAATTCGCGGATAATTTCAAGAGCAAATTCTATTGAAACACCTGCTCCGGCGGCAGTAATAATATTACCGTCGCGGCACACCATTTTATCGCTTATAATCGCACCCTCAAGCTGGGTTTCAAAACCGTCATAGCAGATTGCATTTTTACCCATTAAAAGCCCTTTGTGACCTAAAATTGATGGGGCGGCACAAATAGCGCACAAAAGCTTACCCTTTTCTGCGGCATAGTCTACAAAGTTTTGAACTGTGCTGTTTTTTTCTAAATTAAGTGTACCGGGCATTCCTCCTGGTAAAATAACACACTCACAGCTTTCGTCAGGCATAATTTCGCAGTCCATAACGTCGGCTACAACGCTAATACCGTGGGAACCGGTAACTATATTTCTGCCAACACCAACAGTAGCAACCTCTAATTCTGCCCTTCGAAGAAGGTCAAGCGTTGCCAAAGCTTCAATTTCTTCAAAGCCTTCGGCCAAAAACAAATATATCATAAAATCACCTTATCAACAATTCTTAAAATTTCCTCTAAAATGTCTTCCCTTGTTCTCATTTTTCCGTCTTTATAACATTCCACAACCTGCCAACCGGATTTTTCAGCAATAAATGATGCGGCATTACGGCAAGAATTAAGATATTCAACATCTTTTTCGTGAATATCTTTTTTAGCATCATCTCCAGAATATCTTCCCGACAATAACTTTTGCGAAGCCTCAACCGGAACGTTAAGGTAAATCACAAGGTCGGGTCTTGGAATACCAACCTTATTATACTCTAAATCATAAAGCCAATCAACAAAGGGCTCCCAATCATTTTTATCAAGCTTAGAGGCTTGGTGTATAGCATTAGAGGTTACATATCTTCCCGCAAGTATTATTTTTTCATTCTCGTAATCTAATGCCCAATCCTTTTTATAACTTGCAAACCTGTCTACAGCATATAAAAGAGAGGCAGCATAAGCGTTCACATCTGACGGTGATGTACCAAACTCTCCCCCAAGATACATTTTAACCGGGGCACAGGAGGGCAAATCATAAGCAGGAAAAGAAACAGTTTTAAAATCAACGCCTTTAGCTTCAAGGCTGTTTGCCAAAAGCTCTAATTGGGTAGATTTACCCGAACCATCAAGACCTTCAAGTACAATTAGCTTTCCCATTATCTTTCACCGTTTTTAAGCTTCGCATATTTTTCTTTAACATCCTTTGCCAAGCCGCAGGTCATTTTACCTTCAGGACACGGACCGTTAAGGCAAGGCGGCCCGGCCTTTTTAAACAGGTCAGGAGCTACCTTTAAAGCTAAAGCCAACATTTGGTCAGCCACGTCGCGAATTTCCCACTGAGCCCTGTTACAGCAACGATGCTTAAAAAAGTTCATAAGGCTACGGGCATTAATGGTCATTATCATTTTGGTTTCACAAGCGTTAGGCAAAACAAACCTTGCATCTTCTATAGCTTTTTTCTCTGCAGCCCTGACGGCAGATTTTTCATCCATACCCTTTTGTAAATTTTCCTCAACATATCGCGCTGAAAGAAGCGAAGCAATTTTATGATATGATTCTTCAGCTGATTTCATAGCATCATTAAAGGCTTTTAAAGCCTCGTCATCAGCCTCAATTTCAGGTGGAGTAACAAAGCTAAAATTATTTTCTTTAACATAGCGTTGGCTTTGAACAGAGTATGACGCAAGTCTATGCCTTGTTATTTGTGCTAAAAGTGCGCGTGAAACCCCCTCTATTCCAAAGGTGAAAGAAGCGTGTTCAATTGGGCTTTCGTGACCGATTTCCGAAAGCATTTCAACAAAAGATGAAACCTTTTCTTCGGTAAGACCTTCGGTTAAGGTTTCAATATTTGAAGAAGAATAGCAAAGCTTTGCAGCAGCAGCTACAACATTTTCAGGGGAAGGAGTATATGCAAGTAATGTTACCTTAGCCATAAAAACACCTCAATAAATATTAATATATATCTTAACAAATAACATTATATCAAACATTCAGGCTGATATCAATTATAATTTGTAGATAATTGTCAAATTTTTTAAATTTTTAAATTTTAGTCTTTTCAAAAGTATAATATTATGTTAATATATATAGTAGTAATTTCTCGGAGGTAGATATTATGGCTTCAATTTCTTTTAAACACACCCCTTTTGGAGATTTGGCGATTGTCAGCATGAGGGGTTGCGAGGACCTTTCAAAAAAGGTTGATTATTATTTGACACAATGGCGCGAAACTCCCGACGAACATTCATTTATTGTTCAGGCAAGTTGTCCGCGTTTTGGAACAGGCGAAGGCAAGGCTGTTTTTAATCACACAGCCCGCGGTCTTGATGTTTATATTATCTGC
Source organism: Clostridia bacterium (assembly GCA_017410605.1). GTDB lineage: Bacteria > Bacillota > Clostridia > Oscillospirales > Acutalibacteraceae > UMGS1279. The sequence continues at coordinate 117,557 of JAFQQN010000015.1, read as the reverse complement.
GACTGTTATAATTACGGTGTTACATACAAAATGTATGGGCAGACCGTACCAATGAGCCCAGATGACCATTACCAAGACCTTAAGCGTGTTATTGCCTCTCTCGGCGGTAAAGCCAGAAGAATAACCGTTATTATGCCTATGCTTTACGAGGGCCGTCAACACCGTCGCACCTCCAGAGAATCTTTAGACTGTGCAATGGCACTTCAAGAGCTTATTTCTATGGGCGTTTCAAACATTATTACCTTTGATGCCCACGACCCACGTGTTCAAAATGCTATTCCTCTTGGCGGGTTTGACAATGTTCAGCCCACCTACCAAATGATTAAAGCGCTCGTTAAAAACGTTCCCGATATTGTTATTGACCGCGATCGCACAATGATAGTTTCCCCCGACGAGGGCGGTATGGGAAGATGTATTTATTATTCTTCTGTTTTAGGTTTGGAACTTGGTATGTTCTATAAACGCCGAAACTATTCTGTATTGGTTAACGGCCGCAACCCCATTGAAGCCCACGAATTTTTAGGAAAAAATGTTGAAGGTAAAGACCTTATTATAGTTGACGATATGATTTCTTCCGGTGAATCTATTTTAGATATTGCCGAAAAGCTTAAAGCAAAGGGAGCTAACAGAATTTTTGTTTTCACAACCTTCGGTCTTTTTGTTGAAGGTCTTGAGAAGTTTGATGAATATTATAAAAACGGCCTTATAGATAAAGTATTCACCACAAACCTTATCTATTCAAATCCCGAGCTTTTAAACCGCGAATGGTATTGTAACGTTGACCTTTCTAAATACATAGCTTATATTATTGATACCCTTAATTATGATAATTCTATTAGTCAGTTGCTCAACCCTGCAGACAAAATTAAGATTCTTATGGACAAGCACACTAAAGAATTAAACGAAAATAAATAATCTCTATTTTTCTAAACATCTAACTAAAATAACAGACCGCTGATAAAATTTATCAGCGGTCTTGTTTTAATATTTAGCTAAAAATTCATCCATTCTTCTGTTAACTTCAATATTACATTTAATATTTTCAATAGTAGCCTTGGCAAGTTCCATTGGTAAACCCTTACTAAGTGGCATAAAATCTGACTGCTTCATACCGGTAGCGTTTAAAAGCTTGGTGTTATCAACAATGCGGTCAAAATACCTGTCATAAACAAGCTGTTGTTTTACTAATTGTTTTCCTATATCACCGGCACCTAAAATATTCAAATAATTTTCAGTATCTGTAACAACTAATTTGAGGCCGCCCACTTTTTTATAAATATCTGCAATTTTTTCCCAAGTATTATTTTCCGAAGTTGAAACGGTATATACCTGTCCCATTGCCATAGGATTTAAAATAAGCCTTGAAACTGCTGTACCAAAATCTCCAGCCCAACTCATTGTTGCAAATTTTCCTAAAGCAACATCAGGCACAACAACGGTTTTGCCTCTTAACATTCTGTAAACAAAAACATCAGCCTCAAGGGTAACCAATTGGTAGCGTCTGTAAGAATATGTTATTGCAGGTCTTAAAATGGTCCAATTTTTATGTCCAGACGACCTTAACATATCTTCTTGCTGAGCCTTATAAATACAATAGTCGCCCGAATTTAAAAGGGTTTGGTCGGTGGTAACGTCTAAAAGTCTTGGAGATAATTCTGTAATAGGAGTCTCGCCACTATAAACTCTATAACTTGAAAGAAAAACATAATGGTCGGTGTTTTCTAAATAAAGCTTATAATAGTTTGCAAACTCTTCAGGTGAACGATATATTAAAAAATCAACTATAACATTATATTCGTTTTTAAGTAACTCTTTTAAAACATCAATTTTTTTGGCATTAGCTTCAATATATCGTAAATTAGGATTATTGGAAATCATACTTTCCAAAGAAACAACATCAACCTTATAACCCATTTCAAGCAAAGCCGGGGTAAGATAATGACCAAGAGCACCGGTTCCGCCAATTAGTAACGCCTTCTTTTGCATTATAAACCTCCAAAATTATTATAAATCATAGCCGATTGTCTTTAAAATTTGTTTAGCATCTGCCATAGTAGGCTGAAAACCGCAGGGTTTGCCCTGCTGAACAGAAAGATATAAGCTTGAACTTAAAACCGGTCCAAGAAGCCTATGCTTTCTACTGTACGAGCCGTTACAAAGAAATAGTGTGGGTTTATTAATATCTTTATTAAGATTAAGTGTTGCTTCAAAATGGGCTTGTAGTTCTTCTTCGGTTTCGGCACTTGTAACAATCTTAACAATATCTGCTCCGCGCTCTTCTTGTGCTTTTGCAATTTCCAAAATCTCATTATAAGGATTAAAACGAAAAGTGTGGGCAGACATTATAACCTCACCGCCTAAGCGATGCACCTCTTTGATAAGTTCTATTTGCTTTCTAACGGCATTTTCGTTAAAAGTAATTTCATTTTCATCGGGTCTAGGGTCGAAAAGGTCACTTCTTACATCGAAAAGTGTAGCGCCGCATGAAAGTGCAAAAAGCATTTCTTCGGTAAGTTCTTCATCCGACGGAACATTTTTATTAAAGTTATCACGCCTGTAGTTTGTAATATAACAAGGCTTATCTCCCATTGTAGCGAAAACTTCTTTTAAATTGGCTTCGTTTTTTTCTAATGGGTCAAATTTTTCCAGCTGAAGGCAAAAAGCATCTGTCCCCTCTTTAAGTGCACTTTCAATATCAATGATAACGTCTTTAATTGTTGTGGATTTGAGCATTGTTGTAATAACTGGTCTGTTATATCCTAAAAAAGATTTCAAAATTTTCACCTCAAATTTATTTATTTCTTGATATTATAATAAATTCCGTTTATAATTAAATCAATATAAAAAATGACCAATATATATATAAATCGACCCTAATTTTTATTCGCAGTTGAAATTATTCTTTTTACAAATTATAATTTAAAATATACTTATAATTAGCGGTGATTTTATGAATTTAAATAATTTAACCATCACAGAAATTTCAGGCGTTTGTACTCCGGTTTACGAAACTAAACGCTGTAACATCAATATAAAAAACCGCCCTTGGTACGGTATTTCTTTTGCCATTGACGGTGAAATTTCTTATTCACACGAAGGGAAAACTTATATTTCCGACAAAAAACACGTCATTTTTCACCCAAAAGGCGCAACCTACACCTTAGATTGTTATAAACCGGGAAGCTTTGCGGTTATTAACTTTCAATGCGCTGATAGTTTTGTACAAAAAAACTTTGTTAGCATACCAATTGATGATAATGAAAGGTTTATTAGCCTTCACAGTCAACTGGAAAAAATAACTCTTTTTAATTCTACAGAAAATAATCTTGAAAAATTTTCTTTACTGTACAAAATATTTTCCTGTCTTTTTAATGATATTAATAAAAACAAAATTTGCCCTGTTTTAAAACCCGCTGCTAAATACATTGAAGAACATATTAACGAACAAGAGCTTTCTATAAAAGTTTTAGCAGAGCTATGCCATTTATCCGAGTCGTATTTTCGAAGGCTTTTTAAGTCTAACTTTGGTTTTTCTCCGAAGCAATATATACTAGATGTGAGAATAAAGAAAGCTAAAACATTACTAGAAAGCGGTAATGATAAGCTTTTAAATGTAGCAGATCAGTGCGGCTTTTCAAATTTATACTACTTTTTACGCGTTTTTAAAGAGAAAAACGGTTGCACACCAACCGAATATAGAAAATTATTTTATAAAGAAATTCTTTAGGAGGAAGCTACATGCAAAATATTCATTTTCCTGACAGCTGTAAATCTATTATAGATGTAACAAAACCACCCTACAACCTTGATAACACAGGCAAAATCGACTGCACTAAGGTGCTATGCCAAATTATTGACGATGTTTTAGGTGCTTATGAAAAAAACTTTTATGAAACCAAAGCTAAGCTTGAAGCAATTTCTGACCCAAATGCTCTCGTTTCATTTGAAATTAGAAAAATTGACGGCCGTATTAATGTAATTTTTCCAGAAGAGCTTCCCCCTTCAAAAATTATATATTTCCCCAACGGTACATACCTTGTAAGTGATACCATTTCTTACTCTATGGAAGAGTTCCGTAATTTTCTTTCAAGCTTGCGCCATTTAGAAATGAACTGTCAGCTTCGCTTTATTGGCGAAAGTATGGACGGTGTTAAAATTAAACTTAAGGATAACTGTAAAGGCTTTGAGCATGGAAACGACCGCCCTGTAATTAGCTTTATGCAGGGCGAGGCCTCTAACATTGCCATGACAAATATGTTAGAAAACCTTACCATTAGCATTGGTGCCGGCAACCCCGGTGCTACAGGGGTTCGCTATTTTGCGAATAACACAGGCGCTGTTCGTAATGTTAAAATTATTTCAGAAGACCCAGAATATCGAGGAAATACCGGATTTTCTGTTCTTCACGAAAAGGTTTCTGCCTGTTTGGTGCAAAATGTTGAAATTATTGGCTTTAACTACGGTATAAAGATTATGCCACAATTTCTTTACACCACCTTTGAGCACATAACCCTCAAACACCAAAAACGTCTTGGAATTTATTCAGGAAATACCGTCACCTCAATTCGCGATCTTGTAAGCTACAACGAAGTACCTGTTCTTCGAACAGAAGGCTTTATTGGCCTTACGTCTTTAATAGATGCTAAGCTTTATGGCGGTAGCCCCTTAGAAACAGCCATTCGTTATAACTACGGTCAAATTTTTCTAAGAAATATTAAGGCTGAGGGTTATGAATACATTCTTCGCACAGATATGACCTACACAAAATGCGAAAGTGTTAAAGACTATCTTGATGAATATTGCTCTCACGGCCCCAAAACCTTATTTGAGCAAAAAATCAATAAATCACTCAACCTTAAGGTGGAAGAAACACCTGAGGTTAAATGGGACTCTCCTGAAGATTGGGCCTGTGTTAACGATTTTGGTGCAAAGGGCGACGGCGAAACAGACGACACACAAGCAATTCAAGCCGCTATGAACTGTGGAAAGCCTACTGTTTTCTTCAATCCCGGTAGGTATTTAATTGATGATGTAATTGAAATTCCGCCCCACGTAAAAAGAATAAACTTTATGTATGGCGATTTAGCCTCCGGTTCCAAGCTTTGCAAAATGAGAGATACCGGCGCTTTTAAGGTTGTTGGTGAAAGCGATGAGCCAATTATTATCGAAGACCTTTTTGCCTTTGAAAAATTCTATGGATTTATGACCTTCTTAGAACACGCTTCAAAAAGAACGGTTATTTTTAGCGATATACACGTGCAAACTGCTTCTATTTATTTCAACTCCGTTTCGGGCGGCAAGGTGTTTATGGAAAACACTGGCTGTACTATAGGCGGTATTCCGGGCGCAGGTAACCGAACTGCTCCCCTACCCGGAGAAGAAAAATTCCCCTATGACAGAACAAGGGCCAACTTTAAATTTGTAGGGCAAAAGGTTTATTGCCGACAGATTAATCCTGAACGTTCACTTCACGAGGTCATAAACGACGGTGGTCTTTTGTGGGTAATGGGCTGTAAAACCGAAGAAGAAGGCACTGCTTATGAAACCAAAAACGGCGGTGTAACAGAGGTTATTGGCGCGGTGTTTACAATAGGGCTTGGTAAAGAAATTCCTGCCGTTATTAATGATGAATCTGAAGTTAGCGTTTTTGCCGCAACTGCCGGAATGACTAACCAACAGCAATGGCCTATTGTTGTTAAAGAAATCAGAAACGGCGAAGTAAAATATCTTAAAAAAGAAGATTGCCCAATCCGTTATTTAGACAGTATAACTCTTCCGCTATATATTGGAAGAAAAAACTAAATTAAAAATCAGGGAACCAACTAAAGTTCCCTGATTTTTTTATGTCATTATAACTTTACAGGTATCCATTTATTCATATAAAGAGAATAAATATAACACTCCGTTACTGGCAATTCAAACATTTTCGTTGCGGCAACGCTGTAAATTCTAAGCTGTTCGGCATAATGACTTAAAAGAGATGCTTCGCTATTTGTTCTATCAGTTTTAAAATCTATAAGAATAATTTTCTCATTCTCTATAAACATACAGTCAATGGCGCCCTGTATAATAACAGTTTTGTCCTGCACTTTATCAGAAAGGTCGGGATAAAGCTTAGCCGCCTCTTCTTCAAGCAGAAATCTTTGTTCCCTAAAAAGCTTGCTAGCAGAAAGAATTCTGCCGAATAGCTCGGTATTCATAAAAGCCTTTATCTGCTTAGGGTCAATAACCTCAGATTCTTCAAGTGAAATATATTCGTTTTCAAACAGTCTTTCAATCTCGGCCTCTACATTTTTATGAGCTTTTTCAAAATTGCAGTACTGCATAAACTTATGTAAAGCGGTACCGCGCTGAGTAGGGGTAAGACCCGATTCTGCTAAAAAGGCAGGTCTTGCCGTAGCACAAAATTCACGGTCTGCCTTTTTCTTTGCCAACTGCGAAACAGAGGTTTTAGCCTCAATTTTCCTTAGCTCTTCCCATGGATAATTATAACTAAAACGATCTTCTATTTCGTAAAGAAACTCATCATCTATTATAATTTCACTTTCTTTGTTTTCTTCCTCTGGCTTTTCCTCCTCATCACAAGCTTCATTATGAAAGATAATCTCTGCCGTGTCACCCAACTCTTTTAAAAACAGAAGAATATTCTCACTAATCACACCGTACTCTTCTCTAACCTCAGCAAAAGGCGAAAATAGTAAGGCGTATAACATTATCCAATCACAAAAATTTGAACATTCCATTAGGGACTGAGCATTTAAAACACCGTCATCCCCCATAGAGCCAACAAGGGTGGCCGCCGCCGATTTAACAGCTTTATTTTCCTTGTTACCAACAAAAATAGCAAGCTTTTCTTCGGCCCTTGTCATGGCAACATATAAAAGCCTTAGCTCTTCTTCCTTTTGCTTCGTAGAAATATACAGGTTCATTATTCTTTTGGTGATTGGACGGTGCTTAACGCTTAGTTCATCATCAATTTTATCAAAAGCAATGCCCAATGTATCGTTAACAGTAAGTGTAGAAGAAACATCTTTAGAGCTGAAAGCAGAATTTGTTTCACAAATTATTGTTATTGGATATTGAAGACCCTTAGACTTATGCATTGTAGAAATAACAACACTGTTATCTAACACTTGTGTTTTAGAAAGGGTCTTTCCTTCTTGCTTTAAATAGCTTAAATGACCAATAAATGCGCCTAAATCACCCATAAAGTCGGAAGAAAAACCTGCGGCAATTTCGGTTAAATAAATTAGGTTGTTAACTCTTCTGTTACCGTCAGACAAGGCTTGTACAGCATTTATAAAATCGGTTTCTTCATATAAATAAGAAACAAAATCTGCTGTTGGCAAACAAGCGGCCTTTTGTCTGAGGCTTGAAAAGACCTTTAAAAACTGCTTGAATTTTGAGTCGCTGTTTCTGGCATCTTCTAAAATTAGGGTGAACAGCCTTTTATCGCGATTATTAGCTTTAAGGTTTGCTACATCTTCAGCAGTAAAACCAAATAATGGTGACATTAAAACCGCCAATAACGCTGCATCATTCATTGGGGAATGAACAGCACTTAAAAAAGCCATCATAATTTTAATTTCTGTAGTTTCGAAAAAATCACCATTACTAAGACAAACAGGTATACCCTTAGCGCTTAACTGCTCAAAGTAGGTTTCAAACGGAGTGCCTGTTCTCATAAGTATTGCGAAATCGCCATACTCTGCTTTTCTTAGTTCACCGTTTTCGCCCTTTAAAAATGGCTCTTTTTCAGCGGTGCTTATAATATAGTCTGCTACATTATTTGCCTGAAGCTCTCTTTTTGCGTCGGGGATTATATGAAGTTCTACATCAGGTTGAAAGTTTTCGGGAAAATCGGCTTCAGGATAAAGTCTTTCATATTGGTCGTATGAAATACCGCCAAAATCCTTAGTCATTAACAACGTGAAAAAACCGTTAATAAAATCACAAATACCCTTTCGGCTTCTGAAGTTTTTAGATAACACTATCCTTTTAATTTCTTCAGATTTTAAGGTATCATTATAAATAACCGCCTTTTCACTGCGCTCAATGAAGTTTTCCGGCTTAGAGCCCCTAAAACCGTAAATGCTTTGTTTTGCATCGCCAACAGTAAACAGTTTTTTGCCGCCGTCGGAAAGAAAATTAAACAATGTGTTTTGCAACTCGTTAACATCTTGATATTCGTCAACCATAACTGCATCATACATCTGGCTAAGCTCGTCAGAAATAGCTGAAGCCACAGCCTTACCGCCTTTATAATCGCACAAAAGCTTAAAAGCAAGTTGTTCAGTTAGGGCAAAGGTTAAATATCCTTTTTTAGTAAGCTCTGCAAAAAAATTATCATCAAACTCTTTAACAAGGCGAAGCATTTCACAAGCTATTTCACCATTTTCTTGCATTTGCTCTTCTATTTGTTCAAAAGAAAACTCAAAAACATTACCAAGACGGGAAATCTTGGAATTAATGCTTGAAATAATTTGTTTAGACTGAGCAAAAGTAATTTTATCATAAGTGGTCTCTCCACTTTTTTTAACCGAGTTTTTAAAGCCCGGAAAGCCGGGAGTGTTTATTATACATTCCCGAAGACTGTTCCAGTTTTTTTCATTTGCAAAGCCCAATGCCTTTTCAAAATGTGAAATATTATTTTTAACGGCATCTTCAAGCTTTAACAACAAAGCTAAATCATTTGACAACAACAAAAGTAATTTTTTTAAAGCTTTAATAAAATATTCAAGATTAGAAATTGTATAAGAAAAAGCAAAATTTCCCCAAACAGAGTTCAAAAAGTTTTTAGGGTTATAAGACTCTATGCACTTATCCAACCAATGCTCATAAAAGGGTAAAACAAGTATATCGTTATATATTTTAAAAATATAATTTGCGGCATTTTCATCACCGTAAACGGCATTGGTTGAATAGAGAAATTTAAAAAACTCTGGCCTTTTTTCTTCCATATCACGGTTAAAAATTTTGCCAAGCACCTGTTGCATTATTTTTTTAGCTTGAATTTCATCAATAATTTTAAAATCGGGGCTAATACCAAGTCGGCTGAAATTATTTCTAACAAGCTTAATACAAAAAGAGTCAATTGTGCAAATATCGGCCGAAGAAATTAAAAGCTGTTGCTTTAAAATGTGTGTATTTTCGGGGTATTTCTCACACTCCTCGGTAAGTCTTTTTTCAATCCTCTGCTTCATTTCGGCAGCGGCGGCATTAGTAAAGGTTACTATTAAAAGTCTATCAGCCGAAACGGGGTTGTTAAGGTCGCAAAGCATTTTAATGACCTTTTCAACAAGAACAGCCGTTTTTCCGCTTCCGGCGGCGGCGGTTACAACAACGGCACCCTTAGCCATAACAGCATTCTCTTGGTCTTTTGTTAGCTTAATTGCCATATTTTACTGCCGCCTCCATTTCTTTTAAAATTTCTTCCTGACTAAGCTCGGGAGCCTTTTTATGTTCTGCACACTCTTCAATTCCGCAAACTGCCGAAAACTCACAAAAAGCACAGGCAGAATGGTCTGAATCGCAAGGGTCAACATTAAAATTGCCCTTGGTAATTTCATTTGCTGTTTTCTTAATCATTAATTCTACATAGTTTAGAACAGTTTCAAAATCATCAGCTGTAACCATTGGGTTACTTTGACGGTAGCTTTTAGGCCTTGAGGGAACAAAACGGCCTAAGTTTTCTTTGTCCATTGCCCTAAAAACATCCTCATTATCCACAAACATACCGTTCATAACCAAGTAATCAGGCTTACTGCCCTCTTCGGTTATATTTCTTTTAGAGGGTAGATAAAAAATACCGGCAGGGTCAAATTCTCCAAAATAATTTTGGCCATTTTGCTTAACAGCATATAAATAAATAAGCATTTGAAGATTTAGCCCACAAAGCACCTCAGCAAGTTTAAAAACTCGCGAACCGGTTTTATAATCTACTATTCTAATATATTTTTTATTATCCTTGTCCGTATAGCTGTCAACACGGTCAATATTTCCCGTAAGGGTAACCCTTTTGTTGTTAGTAAATTCTAAGCATAAGGCGGGAATATCGCCACTTTTAGAAATGCTTAGCTCTACCTTTTCAGGCACAAAATCACTATTGGCAAACTCCTTAGCTATGTGAAGCACAACATATTTTGCAAGTTTGGAAATAGAATTATATAAAAACAAAAATCTTGGCTGTTTTAAGTATTCGCTTCCCTCAATTTTGTTTAAATATTCGGCCATATATTTTTCAACAGCTTCTTCTAATTCTTCAATAGCTGTTGCTCCTATATTTTTACCAAATTCATTAATAACACCCTCTAAAACCGCGTGTACAATTGTTCCCCGTTGCCTGGTATCAAGATTTGCTTTTTGGGGAGAACTGATATTAAGAACATAGCGGCAAAAATATGAAAAGGCACAGGAGTTATATTTATCAATACTGCTTGGAGATAGATAAATATTTTCCCCGAAAAGCTTTTGACACAGTTCTTTTGAAAGAGTGTGAGCACTGTTTTTACCCATATTCAAAATTGCTTTAGCTCTATTTGAAAACTCTTCTGAGCTTTCAAAATATTGTTTAAGTGCAAGGGTTTGAGGTGTATTTTTTTTATTTGCAGCCGCTAACATAGTAAAACCCTCGGCCTCTGTTTCGGGTAAAAAAACATCTTTATTAAAAACAATTCTGGCATTCGTAAAGTTTCTTTCAATTTTCGAAAAAACATTACTGCATTCACCCTTACCACCGTCAGATGTATGCGAGTGACTGAAGGCAAATACCTTTTCATCTGCACAGCTAAGCGCCGAATAAACCAAAAAGCTTTCATCTATTGCGAAACTTCGAAAACGGTCAGAAATTTCTATTCCGGCTTTTTCTAATAAGTTTCTATCGCTTCTTAAAAGAAGTCCGCCATCACTGACAGCCGCAGGAAATTCACCAATATTAAGGCCCAAAACAAAAACAACCTTTGGCCTACCCGGTCTTATTCTATCAGCACTGCCGCAAGAAACCTCATCTAAGCTTCGTGGTATTGAACCTATAGTTGAGCCGGAAAAGGCAACTTGAAGCATATTAATATATTCTTCGATAGACAGCTTTTCTTCGCCATAGCACTTTACCATATTATCCAGTGCTGTCATAACAGCATCCCAGGAATCCATAACAAAATCTGCATCATCAAAGCTACCCTCGGCCGCAAGGCTATCACAAAGGGATTTAACAGCCTCGTCCACCTTAACCGAAATTAGAAGATTATAAACCGCGTTCCCAATACCCTTGGCATTAGTGTTAAAGGCTTTTCTAAGCGATAACAAGGGTATTATAATTCTTTTTCTAAGCTCATTAATTCTTAAAAGATTTTCTTCCAGCAGCCGGGACTCCTGCTGCCTGTTTTGCTTTAATCCGCTGGGATTCATATTCCAATCACTGCACCAAGCTTGTCCTTTAATATCCCAAATATAAACATATTCTTCTATTAAGGCAATTTCTTCTTCGCTAAAGCCTAAAAGACCCGATTTTAAATAAACCAAAATACTTTCACTGTCAAAATCTGCCGCCGCCCTTAACGCAGAAAGAACAAGCCGTGCAACTGGTGAAACAGCTAAGCTTCTTCGGTTATCAAGATAAATTGAAACCTCAAATTTTTTAGCCGCCGAAAAAAGCATTCGCTCGTAGCGTGAAATATCTCTTGCAATAATAACAAAATCTGAAAAACGGTAATTTTCTTCTCTTACAAGTTTGTGAATGGTTTTTAGCGCAAATTCTACCTCTTCTCTTAAACTGTTGAAAACGGCCGTATTTACACTACCATCACTCTCAAAGGTTTTATTTACGTTACCGCTTAAAATCGTCTCTAAATTTTTAATTTGCTGTGAAGAATAATAGCTATCTTTCAAAATTAACGGTTCTGACACAGATATATTATTGTTTTTGGCATAATCAACTAAAAGTCTTGCGGTTTTAATAACATTAGAAAAAACACCGGCACCGTTTTTAGTGTCTGTGAGCGAATTACAGCAGAATGAAACTGTAACCTTTTCAGCCTGTAGAAGCATTATTTTTAAAAGCTTTAGCTGTATGCCTGTAAAGCCCTTAAAACCATCAATATAAATGGTTTTGCCTTTAAAAAAGTTATGTTTTTCAACCCTTTTATATAAAATTTCCATATCATCTAAAGGGTCAATATAAACACCCTTCAGCAAACTGCCATAGTTTGCAAAAATCACAGCAATATCTTTAATTTTTGCTGACAAAACTTGATTTTCAAGCTTTTCGGCGCATGAATACAAATCTTCAGGTGTTACGTCTGCCTGTTTAAATTCGCTTATAATTGCTCCGATTTGGCTTATGAAATCTGAAGAATTTACATATTTTTTAAACACATCAAGAGAATTGGCAGATTCTCTTATAGCCCTACTCATTAAAATGTGTCGCATTGTTTCGTCAATATGAACACCTGCAATGCCGCCATAAAGCTGTCCCGTAACCTCATACATTCTGCTAAAATTTAAAACCTGTAATTTGCCCATAAACCCATTACCGAATAGCTTTAGCATTTGCTTTTCGGTTTCAAAGCTATATTGCTCGGGCACTAGCAGAATAATATCTTTCATTCCCTTAGAAACATCTTGTTTAATTTGTTTATGAATTTCAAAGCTTTTGCCGGTTGCGGCTCTTCCTAAAATAAGCTGTAGCATTTTTTCACCCTATCTTTAAAGGTATATTAAATTATTGGTGTTTAACTAAAGCACCCTCTCTGGGCGAAACACCAAACTGCTTTTTATATGCCCTGAAAAAGGCAGAATAGTCTTTAAATCCGCTATTCTCACAAGCGGCAGAGGCCGAAGCCCCCTCTAAAATGTGTGACCTTGCCAACATTAAGCGTTTAAGCTTAATATATTCCCAAACGGTTACCCCTGTAGAGGTTTTAAAAACCCTGTTTAAATGATTTTTGCTGATAAAGAATTTGCTTGACAATAGCTCTAGCGAAAGCTCAGCCCCCAAGTTAGCGTTAATAAATTCAATAATTTCACCGGCGGGAGAAACCGCTTTTTTATTTAATAGCTCGTTATCTCTTTCTAAATATGCCATTTTTATTTCGTAAAGAATTGAAAACAAATTTGCCGAAATTGCAAGTTTTCTCATTTCGTTATTTTCCGGGGCAGAATCAATGCTTTTCATACATTCATAAATATGGCTGGTTCTAATTCCATTAGGCAGAAAGAGGTTACCAACCCCAAGGGGTCGGCTGCAAAAGGGTTCAAGAAGCTTATGCTCGGGGTCAATAAAATCAATTATAGCCTCATCAAAATGAAGCACCATTCGTTCATAGGGCGCATCTGCCTTAATCTCTACCTTATGAAGCTCTCCGCTTCTCATTATCATAATGCTTCCGGGGAAAAGCTTATAAATATGACCCTCAACCAAATAAGACGCCTTGCCCTGCAAAAAATAAAAAATTTCGTGTTTTTTGTGGGCATGAATAGTTGAATCACTAATATTATTTTCTGTAGGATGTGTGTCAAATGAATGATGGAAATTAATATTCTCGTCATTATAAGAAAACATTTATAATCACCATAGCAATTATAGCATAGTATGTTTATATTTGCAATGTTTTTTGAGATTTAAAGCAATTGAATTGTAGAAGTAATTGGTTTATACTGTAAGCAAGATAATTTTGTGAGGAGTTGATTCTTTTGAAGCTAACATTTCGTTGGTACGGTGACAGCGACCCCGTCACCCTCAGCCACATTCGTCAAATTCCCACTATGACCGGTATTGTTTCTGCCGTTTACGACACCCCTGTTGGTACTGTGTGGAGTGAAGAAAGTATTACTCAGCTTAAAAACAAGGCCGAAGCAAACGGACTTGAATTTGAGGTTGTAGAAAGCGTTCCTGTTCATGAGGATATAAAGCTAGGCAACGAAAATGCCGCAAAATATATTGATATTTACTGTGAAAACATTCGTCGTCTGGGTAAGGCCGGTGTTAAATGTATTTGCTATAACTTTATGCCTGTTTTCGACTGGCTTAGAAGCGAATTAGAGTTTAAGCATGAGGACGGTTCAAATGGTCTTGCTTATGTTGATGAAACCGTTTTAAGCCTTAACCCCCTTACAAGCGAACTTTCTCTGCCCGGTTGGGACGAAAGCTATACAAAAGAGGGGCTTCGTGCACTTTTAAACGAATATTCTAAGCTAACCGAAGAAGACCTTTGGGATAATCTTAAGGCATTTTTAGAAAAGGTTATTCCGGTTGCTGAGGAATGTGGAGTTAATCTTGCAATTCACCCGGACGATCCGCCCTGGGGCATTTTTGGACTTCCCAGAATTATTACCGGTAAGGAAAATTTAGAACGCTTTTTAAAGCTTGTTGACAGCCCCGCAAACGGTCTTACCTTCTGCACAGGCTCTTTAGGCTGTACCAGCAAAAATGATATTGTAGATATGATTCGCACCTTTGGAAAGCGAATTCATTTTGCTCATCTTCGTAATGTAAAATGGGACGGCGAAAGGGATTTTCACGAAACAGCCCACCCCTCTTCCTGCGGTTCTTTAGATATGCTTGAAATTGTTAAGGCTCTTGTTGAATCAGGCTTTGACGGTTATGTTCGCCCCGACCACGGAAGAATGATTTGGGGAGAAACCGGCCGCTACGGCTATGGTCTTTATGACCGCGCATTAGGTGCGACATATATTGCCGGTCTGTTTGAGGCTGTGGAAAAATTAAAATAACAGAGGAAAAATTATGGTTAAAAATATTGTAATAACAGGTGCAGGCGGAGTTTTATGTTCTGCCTTCGCTAAGGAACTTGCAAAAAACGGCAGCACAGTTGCTCTTCTCGATTTGAACGAGGAGGCCGTTCAAGCCGTAGCAGATGAAATCAATTCCAATGGTGGAAAAGCGTTTGCATACAAGGCAAATGTTTTAGACAAAGAAGCTTTAGAAGAAATTCATAAACAAATATTAACCGATATGGGCGGCTGTGATATTTTAATTAACGGTGCAGGCGGAAACAGTCCCAAATGCACCACCGCTCATGAAGAATTTGAAAAGGGAGACGAAACAGCAGAAGATATTTCTACCTTTTTCAATTTAGATAAAGCAGGTTTTCAGTTTGTTTTTGACCTAAATATGTTGGGCACCCTGCTTCCTACACAAGTTTTCGCTAAAGATATGATTGGCAAAAAGGGTTGTTCCATTCTAAATGTTTCTTCAATGAATGCCTATCGTCCTTTAACCAAAATACCTGCTTATAGCTCTGCGAAGGCCGCTGTTTCCAACTTTACTCAGTGGCTTGCTGTTCACTTTGCTAAGGAAGGTATAAGGGTTAATGCTATTGCCCCCGGCTTTTTCGTAACTAACCAAAACCGAGCTCTTCTTTTTGCCCCCGACGGCTCACCCACGCCTAGAACCCAAAAAATTCTTCGTTCTACCCCCATGGGCAGATTTGGTGAAGCCGATGAGCTTTTAGGTGCCGTTAACTTTCTTTTAGACGAAAATAAAGCAAGTTTTGTCACCGGTGTTGTTATTCCAATTGACGGCGGTTTCTCGGCCTTTTCAGGTGTGTAACCTTTAATAATTGGGAATATCTTATATATAAAGAAAACAGTCTACATTTTGCAGACTGTTTTCTTTTATTTTTGTTAAATTAAAGTTGAAAATGAACCTCATGCCCACCTGTTTTATAAGGTCTAAACCTAACCCCGGCGGCTTCAAACATCATTTTCGAGGCTATAACACTATCGGTCTTTGAATATTTATCTTCAAGATAAATAACCTCTGAAATACCAATTTGAATAATAGCCTTAGCACATTCATTACAGGGAAAAAGTGTACAGTAAACCTTACAACCCTTTAATGAACCACCGCGGAAATTTAAAATAGCATTAAGCTCTGCGTGGCAAACAAAGGGATATTTAGTGTCTAAAGTATCGCCTTTTCTGTCCCAGGGGAATTTGTCGTCAGAACAACCTGCAGGCATACCATTATAGCCAACCGACATTATTCTGTTTTCAGAGTTTACAATACATGCACCAACCTGTGTAGAGGGGTCTTTACTGCGCCCGGCTGAAAGCATGGCAACCCCCATAAAATATTCGTCCCAATTAAGATAGCCGTCGCGTTTCATAATATATCTCCTTTTAAAGTTAATAAACTTTACATATTTATAATACACCTGAGTAACTAAAAAATCAAGTTATTTATTTGAAGTAGCTTTTATGCATCTCTTTACCGCCGAAATAACAAAAAATAAAAACATGATAAGTGGAAATATGGAACAAATTAAAAAGCCAAGCTGCATATTGCTTTGTGTACTGTTGATGTTTAAAGCACTGATTAAATACCGGCCTAAATTATAATCAAAAGCATATTCTGCTATTAACCCTAAAATCCAAGGGCCAACTGCACAGCCAATATCGCCAAGCATTGCCATAAGACTAAAAATGGCAGTTCCGCTGGAGTGAAACTTTTCAGCTGAAAGACTTATAACGCCGGGCCACATTACACTGACTGACAGACCGCAAACAGCACAACCCAATGCACATATAATTCCATTATTAGACAGAGCTACCACCAAATAACAAACAAAACACAGGGCAGAAAAATAACACAGAAGCCTTTCTAAAGAAACCTTTTTACCTAAAATTCCATAACCTATTCTGCCAATTCCCATTAAAACAGCAAAAAGGCAGGGGCCAATTAAATCTCCAAGCCATTTTTCGGTACCAAAGCCCTTCTCAACAAAAAAAGAAGACCATTGAACCATTGTGATTTCAGAAGCACCTGCACAAAACATAAACACCATATATTTATATACGCTCTTGTTTTTTAAAAGGCTTAAAGCGCTTGAATGTGCAGAATTGTTTTCTAGCTCTAAAATATCACACCTTGTAAAAAGAAGAGTATTAATAAAAGGGATTATAGACCAAACAAAAGGTATATAAAACCATTTGTCATTACCTAAAGCAAAAACCAAAGCTGTGGTTCCTATTACAGTCAAAACCTGACCCCAACAATAAAACGAGTGTAAAAAGCTCATATTTGAGGCCTTATTATCACTAGGCAAGGCTTCAATTATAGGGCTGATTAAAACTTCAATAAGACCGCTTCCCACTGCAAGAAACAAAATTGAAAACAAAATTCCAAAGTAGGGTTCAATAACCCTTGGCAAAAAACCTAGAAGCACAAAACCAACTACAGAAGTAGCCTGAGCAAAAACAACACATTTTTTATAACCAAAACGGGAAGTAAAAAATACAGAAATATAATCAATAAACAGCTGTGCAGCAAAATTAATAAAAATTATGCTTCCAAGCTTTTCTAACGATATGTTATAGGGCTGAGCGTTGAAAATAACAAAAAGCAACGACAAAAGATTATTAACAACAGCCTGAACTACATAGCCTATATAACAGGCGACTTTAGTTAGACCATAAGACCTTGCAATATTCATTATATTTAATCACCTAACAAAATATTACCAAGTTCATCTGCGGTGTTAGCAAAGACCTTAGCGCCTGCCGACTCTAACTCTTCCCTTTTTCTAAATCCCCAAAGAACACCTACAGGAAAAGCGCCGGCATTTACCCCGGCGGCAATATCCATTGAGGTATCACCTACAAATGCGCATTCTTCAGGTTTAACCCCAAGCTCTTCCATTACCATTAAAACAGCGGTTGGATCAGGTTTTGCGGGAATATCGGGACGCATACCCATAATATAATCAAAGGTATCACCAAAAAGCTTCGTTACTACGCTTTCAGCCGCCTTTTGCGCCTTGTTGGTAACAACTGCAATTTTAAGTCCGCTTTCCTTAAGCTTTTTTACAAGTTCAACTAAGCCGTCATAGGGCGAGGTATTGTCAGCATAGTGTACTGCATAATACTCCAAAAAATCAGCCAACAGGGTTTGTAGCATATCCTCTACCCTTTCCTGCGGCATTGCTCGTGCAATCATTTTAGCCATACCGTCACCTGCATAAAATTTAAAATTTTCCTCAGGGCGTTCTTCAAAGCCATATTTTTTAAGAACATGGTTTGTAGATAAGGCCAAATCCTTTAAAGAGTTTGCCAGTGTACCATCTAAATCGAATAAAACAGCTTTAAATTTCATTTTGATTTCCTTTCTAAAAAGCATTAAACCACTTCAAACAAACCTAATTATACCATAAGAATAAGTTTTTTCAAGCAATTTGTAATTTTTTTAAACAATCTAAAGAAATATGTAAAAAAACACTTGCAAAACACGTTCAGTTGTGTTAATATATATCTTGCTATGTAAGAAATAAAAGGAGGTGCAGACTCATGGCAAAGTGTGAAATCTGCAATAAAGAGCTTGCTTTTGGTATTAAAGTTTCCCATTCTCACAGACGTTCAAACAGAATTTGGAAACCCAACGTAAAACGTGTTAAGGCTATCGTTAACGGTTCTCCCCGTAGAATTAACGTTTGTACACGTTGTCTTCGTTCCGGTAAGGTTACCCGTGCAATCTAAATTAAGTTTAAAAAAGCAGGACTGCCGAAGCAGTCCTGCTTTTTTATTTAGTTTATTTTCTTCCCTCAACTGTTTGAACCTTTAAAAGATTTGTTGTACCGGCAACATTTAAAGGAACACCGGCTGTAATTACAACAATATCACCGGGAGAAACCAAATCATCCTGTCTTGCACAATCAATTGCGTGTTCAAATAGAGAATCTGAATCGTTTTGATTAAGTGCCAAAACGGGATAAACACCCCAAGATAAAGAAAGCTGATAAAATGTTTTCTTAACCGGAGTGGCCGCAATAATAATTTCTTGCGGACGAAATTTTGAAACTCTTCTTGCAGTTTGACCCGACTTAGTTACAGCAATAATGCCCTTAGCATTTACATCTCTTGCTGTTGTACAGGCGGCATCACAAATTGCATTGGTTATATCTGAATCATCAATATCATATTCAATACCCGAATAATACTTCATATCAAAGGCGTCACTTTCGGCCTGTTCGGCGATTTTTGCCATAACCCTTACAACATGGGCGGGGTGTGTACCAATAGCCGTTTCTCCCGAAAGCATAATTGCAGAAGTGCCGTCAAAAACCGCATTGGCAACATCAGTTATTTCAGCTCTTGTGGGGGTGGCACTTGTTATCATAGTTTCAAGCATTTGGGTGGCGGTTATAACCATCTTTCCAGAAAGATAACATTTTTTAATAAACTTTTTCTGAAGACCCGGAAGTCTTTCAAACTCTACCTCAACACCCATATCACCACGGGCAACCATAATTCCGTCTGAATACTTTAAAATCTCATCAAAGTTTTCAATACCCTCAATATTTTCAATCTTAGAGATGAGCTTTATTTTATGTCCGCCGTGATAATCAACAAATTTTCTAAGTTCTATAATATCTTCCTTTCGGCGAACAAAAGAAGCTGCTATAAAATCAATATCATTTTCAATGCCAAACACTATATCCTTTTCGTCCTTTTCGCTTATATAAGGCATATTAAGACGAACGTTGGGAATATTAATTCCTTTATGAGTACCAATTTCGCCACCTGTAACTACAGTACAAAAAACGTCTGTATCAGTTGTGCTATCAACAACTAAAGCAACCTTACCGTCATCTATAAGAACCTTGTCCCCGGTTTTTAACTGACCCGGAAGTTCCTTATAGGTTATAGAGGCAATCTTACTGTCGCCCACAAGGTCATTAACCGTCAGTGTAAATTTTTGACCATTTTCTAAAACAACCTTGTTATCTTTAAACTTACGAAGACGAATTTCAGGACCTTTAGTATCTAACAAAATTGCCACGGGGGCTTTAAGTTTAGTTCTTGTAGTCTTAATTAAATCTATACTATTTTTATGGTATTCTAAATCTCCGTGAGAAAAATTAAGTCTGGCAACATTCATACCGGCCTTTATCATTTCTGTAATGGTCGACTCGTTAATACTTGCCGGACCCATAGTGCATATAATTTTTGTCTTGCGCATTAAATAAAACTCCTATTTTTTGAAACTGCTATATATCTAACTTCATATCACCATCTTTAATAAGACCCAGTTTTCTCATTGCTTTGCCTATTCCAAATGCTAAAAACGCAGGCAATATAAAGTGCATAACTACAATTTGAACCAAAACCAACCAAGGTTCAACTCCCTGCTCAATCATAGTTTGATAAGCCATTATAGGGCCAACAAAACCACAGGTACCCATACCCGAACCGGTTGCATTATTAGTCATTTTTAAAAGGCAGGTTGAAACAGGGCCTAAAATAGCACTGGTCAAAATTGCCGGCAACCAAATAATTGGCTTTTTAACTATGTTAGGAATTTGAAGCATACTAGTACCCAAACCTTGAGCAAATACTCCGCCGATTTTATTTTCTTTATAACTTGCAAAAGCGAAGCCAATCATATTAGCGGCGCACCCTACAGCCGCAGCACCGGCGGCAAGTCCATTAAGGTTTAAAATAACACCTAAAGCCGCAGAGCTTATTGGTAATGTAAGTATTATTCCCATAAGAACAGAAACTATTATTCCCATTAAAAAAGGTTGCTGTTCGGTACCCCAGTTAATTAAATCCCCCAAGCGGTTCATTACGCCTGAAATTGGTGGGCCTAAAAGAAGACCGGCAATCGACCCGGAAAAGATTGTTACAAGAGGTGTTAGAATAATATCAATTTTTGTTTTATTAGAAACAAGATGGCCAATTTCAATGCCAACATAGGCTCCTAAAAAAGCACCCAAAGGTTCACCGGGACCCGCAAGTGAAACTACTCCCCCTTGAAAAACAGAACCTGAAATAATTTTTGTTGCAAAGGCACCAACCAAACCGCATACCATAGCTGAAACAACAACCAAGGGTGACTCCTTAAACTTGTAAGCAACACCGGCTCCTATACCCGCCCCTGTGAGGGCAGTGGCAAGTTTACCAAGCACAATAATAGTATTACCTGTCTGTAAATCTATATAAGACTGAATTAATGTTCCAAGCTGTACAATAATTGTACCTATTATGAGGGTCGAAAAAAGACCCAATGCCATTCCGCTTAAGCCTTCAATAAAAAGTCTGTTAAGCCAATTTTTAATAAACTTCATAGCAAACACCCCCTTAACTGTTCTTTAAAAACATTAAGTAGTCTTCCAAAATCATTGTAGCTGCAACAGCATCTACAACTGCTTTTCGTTTTTTACCTCTTGTGTTAGTGACATTTAAGGCATTATGTGCCGAAACGGTGGTGCATCTTTCGTCCCACATAACAACTTCACCCTCAAACTTTTCATTTAAAAGCTCGGCAGTTTTTATACATTCCTCTGCCTTAAAACCCACTGAACCGTCCATATTTTTAGGTAGTCCCACCACAAGACGTTCTGCCCCTGACTGTTTGGCCTCAGACAAAATTTTTTGAATTAAAATCTCTTTATTTCTCTCATTAATTACACACCTAGGGAAGGCGAAGCTTTGGTTTATATCTGAAACGGCAATACCTGTTCTTACGCTTCCAAGGTCTATTGACATAATAATCATAAGTTTTTCTCCAATTCTGCAGGTTTTTCCATTTTTGCTTTTCTTATTCGCGTATCGTTATTGAGATTATCCGCACCAAGGTGAGAAAAATCATTAGCATAAATTATTCTTGGGAGTTCTTCCTCATCAAAATGCAGCAAATACACGCCCGTATTATCTGCCCAATCTACAGAATTAAGCTGTTCTATTGGCTTACCCATAGCACGGCAAATAATATTTCTAATTGTGCAGCCGTGAGATGCTATCGCAACCTTTTTGCCCTTATTCTCATTAATAATTTCCAAAATGGCCTCCCACGCCCTTTTATACACATTAGTCATTGGTTCTCCACCGGGAACGTGAAATTTATGGGGTTCCATAAGCCAATGATATTCAATAACGGGACGAGTTGTTGGAAAATCAACCCAACATACACCCTCTATTTCACCACCGTCAATTTCAATTAGCTTTTTATTAATTTTGATAGGAAGATTATGATATTTGTTTATTGCATCGGCGGTTTTTTTAGCCCTAATAAGCGGACTGGAATAAACTGCATCAAGCTCTACAGTTTTAAACCTTTCAGCCAATAAATTAAGTTGAACTTGTCCCCTTTCGGTAATATCGAAATCGCTAACCCCCTGAAAAACCTTTGTAACATTACCCAAGGCTTCACAGTGCCTTACTAAATAAAGCTCAGTAACCATAATCCACCTCTTTATAAAAACATTGAACCAGTTTATTTTATCACATATAAAAAATAACTTCAATACTATAAAAACAAAAAAGCCAAATTTTGACTTTATTTGTCAAAATTTGGCTTTTTCGTTTGTTAATGTATAAAAGGAAGTGTAGGTTATTAAAGTGCAAAACCTGAAACTGTGTATTCAGATTTAATAAGGTTATAACCAAAAGTACTACCCTCATTGGGAACGAATATGCTTTCTACCATAACCTTTTCGCCCACGCCGTCGTGTGAATCAACAGTCATTTCAGAGGTAACTAAATAACCGCCATCAATTTCTTTAACAACTAAATTGCTGTGACGATAAACACTGTAGCCCTTAGGAATAACAGCAAACTTACCTTCATCGGCCGGAAGAAACTCATAAACAGCGGCATTGGGGTCAACCTGTCTGCCATACATATTGGCAATAAAATTAAGGGTTAAAAATTTATCTATCTGACCATCGTCAATATGGTTAACGAGGGAAAGAATAGAATTTTCAATAATAGCCTTATCGCTTTCAAAAGCTTCATTATAAACAAAGTTGTTATTAAGCATATTTTCGAAACGCGCAACTGTTGCACCGTCAACCGAAGCAGAAACTACAACCTCTGATACAGGCTGCTCAACCTTTGTTTCGGCAACAGCATTGAACCCAAAAACACACACTGTTGCAACGAAAACACACATTGCAACAACAACCGAAACCAAGCGTTTAGACATAACTTTCCCTCCTTACTTCTTTTGATAATATTATTATACACACAAGATTTGAAAAAGTCGTTTCATTTTGTTTACAGTTTGATTTCAATTCAGTTACAAAAGGTTACAAATTTGCAACATTTAAGGTAATAATTTACCACACAAGCAAAAAATCACAGGACTTATAAAAATGATAAAAAATACTAGACATTTTAGTATTAATAATGTATAATAAATTAAATTGTTTTTCTATTTTAAGGAGGAATTTTAAAAATGAAAATTTTTAAAAGGCTTATTGCGGTTATTTGTGCCTTAACATTAATAGCAACCTTAACCGCTTGTCACAAAAAAGATGAGGTAGCCATTACCATAGATGGCATTGATATTACATCAGCCCTTTACCTTAATTCCCTTTTGGAAAGCGATATGGAGGCCAGAAGTAAGGTTGATGAGCAGTTAGCCTCTGAAGATAGCTCTTCTGCCCCTGCTGAGGTAGATTATTTAGACCAAAAGATAGACGGAAAAAGCTTCGAGGCATATGTAAAAGACAGCGCCCTTAAGCGTTGCAGAGAATATGCTTTTTATCAAAAGCTTGTTGATGCTAAAACCATATCTCTTACAGATGAAGAAAAAGCCGAAGCTGAATCTTATGCCGAAATGTATTGGAGCTATTACGGCTACAGCACTGTTTTTGAAGCAAACGGTGTTGGCCTAGAAACATATAAAAAGGCCTTTGTTTACAGCTACTATGCAAACGAAAACTTTATGCGCATTTATGGTAAAGACGGCGAAAAGGCTGTAGATGCCGAAACAATTAAGAAAACGCTGGGAGAAAAGTATATTCTTGTTCATGCCCTTACTAAAACATATAACGAAGACGCAAAAGACGAAGACAAGGCAGCCGCTAAGGATTCTTACCAAAAATATGTTACTCGCCTTGAAAAGGGTGAAGATTTTAAAACAATCTATGAAGAGCTAAATCCCTCTGAAGAAAATGAAACCCAAATTAACCTTTCCGAGGTTGAAGATGACACCTCTTCTTCAGACTCACAAACCGAAGGTCCTGAAGGCGATAAAGCTATAGACGAACTTGCAACAATAATTGGTGATGAAGACACCGGTAGTTATGCGAGTGACGATTTTAAAGATG
Organism: Clostridia bacterium; assembly: GCA_017410605.1. Taxonomy (GTDB): domain Bacteria; phylum Bacillota; class Clostridia; order Oscillospirales; family Acutalibacteraceae; genus UMGS1279. The sequence continues at coordinate 93,489 of JAFQQN010000015.1, read as the reverse complement.
TTAGCGCTATGAAGGTTGGAGAGGTTAAGTTAATTGAAAATTCTGACAAAACAGGCTTCACCGTTTATCAAAAGCTGGATATTAATGCCGACCCCTATTATCTTAAAACCTTGAATGATGCTATTTTGGTAGTTCTTAAACAAGAAGAATATGACAAAATGGTTGAGGAAGAATCAGGAAAGTTAACTGTTACAGAACACAAATTTGCCCTCAACCGTTTAAAGGTAAAAAATATAGAATACCCAACAGCTCAATAGAAATTAATCCGGGCCTTCTCAAAAAAAGAGAAAGCCCGGATTTTTTATAAATTTTGTTCTTCAAGCTGAGATAATTTAACACAAAGATTTTCCCACAGTTCAAACTGCTCTTCCAAATCGGAATCGTTTTTTTCTAAAAGAGCAGTAAGCTCTTCTAATCGTTGATAGTCGCTTTGAGCCTCGTCAATATCCTTTTTTAGAGCCTCATTCTCAGCCTCAAGCCTTGAAATTTCTTCCTCAGCCTTTTTTATGGCCGTTTGAAGCTTTCTAAGTTCTGACTGATGCTTTTTATTGTTAAGGTAGGCCTCTTTACCCTTTTGTGGCTTATCTATTTCTAATTCCTTTGTTGTGACCGCAGCATTTTTTTCGAGAAATAGCAAATAGTCATCGTAATTACCTTCAATAACATCTGCCCCGTCAGGTCTTAGGGCTATAATTTTATCGGCAATTCTATTAATAAAATAACGGTCATGAGAAATAATAAGCAAGGTGCCCTTGTAACCCTCAAGAGCCTCTTCTAAAGCCTTTCTAGAATAAATATCTAAATGGTTCGTAGGCTCGTCCAAAACAAGAAAATTTTTCCCCGACAAAACCAAACGACAAATTGAAACTCTTGCCCTTTCACCACCGCTAAGGGCCCTATTTTGTTTAAAGACATCATCACCTTTATACTCAAAGGCGGCGAGAGCATTACGAACCGCCGTATCGGTAAGCCCGGGGTAGCTGTTGTGAATTTCATCAAAAGGTGTTAGCCTTGGGTTAATAGAATCTTGAAACTGGTCAAAATAACCTAGAGTAACCCCTACTCCAAAACGAAAGGTTTGAGCATTACGTCCGTCAACCAACCTTTTTATAAGTGTAGATTTACCAATACCATTTGGGCCAATAAGGCAAACCCTTTGACCTCTTTTAATATCAAAATTAACATTTTCATAAAGAACAGTATCACCAAAGCTACACCGCTCATTTTCTACCGTCAAGACATTATTACCGCTTTGGAGAGCAACAGGAAAATCTATAGTAATTTTATGGTTCTCACTTTCAGGCTTTTCAAGAGTCTTTTCTATTCTTTCTATCTGCTTTAGCTTACTTTCGGCAGTTTTAATGTTCTTTTCCCTATTCCATCTTCGTTGCTGTTCTACTATACCCTCAATTCGTTTAATCTCTTTTACTTTGTTTTCATAATCTTTTTTTAAAGCAGCATTTCTTTCTTCTTTTAGCTGTTCATACCTTGAAAAATTACCGGCAGTCATAAAAATTTTACCGCTTTCAATTTCCATCGTGTGGTCAGTAACCTGGTCTAAAAAGAAACGGTCATGGGAAATTATTATAGCAGCACCGTTAAAGGATTTCAAAAATTCCTCAAGCCAGGTTATAGATTCAATATCTAAATGGTTCGTAGGCTCGTCTAACAAAATTAAATCATTATTACAAAGAAGAAGCTTTGCCAAGCCAATTTTTGAACGCTGACCTCCGCTTAAGGCCGAAACGGGTAACCTTATTTCTTCAGCAGAAAAGCCTAGACCTGTTAAAACAGCGGCGGTACGGTTTTTGTATGTTAGCCCACCCTTAGACTGAAACTGCTCTTGAAAATAAATTTGTTTTTCAATAAGCTCGTTGCTGTGGGCGGTAAGAAGCTCTGCATTAATGCGCTCTAATTCTTGTTCTATTAACATTAACTCGTTAAATACTGTAAGAGTTTCTTCATAAGCTGTGCGGCTACTATCCCTGCAAACATGCTGTTCTAAATAACCAACAGAAATTCCACTTGCAGTTATAATTTCACCAGCCGAGGACGGTTCGCTTCCTATTATCATTTTAAAAAGGGTTGTTTTGCCCACACCGTTAGCACCAATAAAACCAACCCTGTCACCCTTTTCAATGGCAAAATACGCATCCTTAAAAAGGACACGATCGGCAAATTCTTTTGTTAATTTGTGAGCTGAAACAATAGACATAGCTAAACCTCGTTAAAATATACTATACATATTCTAACATATTTAAAAAACTTTTCAATATTATTATTCAAAATTATTCTTATAACACTTGTAAAATTAATATAAAATTGGTATAATAATTTTAATTGTAGTACTATTGGAGGTACAAAAATGGACAACAAAAAATTCTACATTACTACAGCTATAGCCTACGCTTCCAGAAAGCCCCATATTGGCAATACATATGACATTGTTCTAGCCGATATGATAGCCCGTTATAAACGAATGGAAGGCTACGATGTTTATTTTGTAACCGGTTCAGACGAGCACGGCCAAAAAATTGAAGAATATGCCAAAGCCGAGGGTATTACCCCGAAAGCCTTTGTAGATAAAGCCGCTGAGGAAATTAAACGCGTTTGGGACAGTATGGATGTAACCTATGATAAATTTATTCGTACTACCGACGATTATCACGAAAAAGCTGTTCAAAAAATATTCAAAAAGCTTTATGAACAGGGCGACATTTATAAAGGCCATTATGAAGGTAAATATTGCGTTCCATGTGAATCGTTTTTTACACCTTCACAGCTGGTAGACGGCAAATGCCCTGACTGTGGTCGAGAGGTTATTGACTCTAAGGAAGAAGCTTATTTCTTAAAGCTTTCAAAATATGCAGACCAACTTGTTGAATACTACGAAAGCAATCCCGGTCTTTTTCAGCCCGATTCTCGCCGCCACGAAATGGTTAACAACTTTATAAAACCCGGTCTTGCCGACCTTTGTGTTTCCCGTTCATCTTTTAAATGGGGTGTTCCTGTAGATTTTGACGACAAACACGTTATTTACGTTTGGATAGATGCCCTTTCTAACTACATTACCGCCTTGGGCTATGACCCCGATAAAAAAAGCGATATGTATAAAAAATATTGGCCGGCCGATCTTCACGTTATCGGCAAGGATATTGTTCGATTCCACACAATTTATTGGCCCATTATTCTAATGGCTTTAGGCGAAGAGCTTCCCAAACAGGTTTTAGGCCACCCTTGGGTTCTTTTCGGTGAAGACAAAATGAGCAAATCTAAGGGCAATGTTATTTATGCCGATGAACTTGCCCAGCGTTTTAGTGTTGATGCTGTACGTTATTATCTTCTTAGCGAAATTCCCTTTGCACAGGACGGTAACATAACCTATGAGGCCTTTATTGGCAAGTATAACAGCGACCTTGCAAACACCCTTGGTAACCTTGTTAACCGCAGCATTGCAATGACAAACAAGTATTTTGGTGGTACTGTTGCAGGAAAGCCCCTTGAGGGAGAGTTTGATATTGACCTTACCGAAACCGCCCGTAAAGCTATAGAAGATTATCACAAGGCTATGCTTTCTTACCACAACGCCGATGCAGCAGAGGCTATTATGACCCTTGCTAAGCGTTGTAATAAATATATTGATGAAACTGCTCCCTGGGTTTTGGCTAAGGATGAAGCCCAAAAAGAGCGCTTAGAAGGTGTTCTATATAATCTTTTAGAATGTATTCGTATTTTAAGCGTTATTCTATTCCCTCTCATTCCCTCTACTTCCCTTAAAATCAGAGAACAACTTGGCATTAGCGAAGAACCCGCCTTCGACCAACTCAAATACGGTCTGCATGATGATTATGCCGTTGGCGAAGCAAAGGCCCTTTTTGCTAGAATTGATACCGAAGCCGTTTTAAAGGAAATTGCCGAGGAAATGGAGAAAGCAAAGGCCGCCGCAGAGGCTGCTAATGTTGTTAAGGTTGCCAAAATTGGCATTGAAGATTTTGCTAAGGTTGAGCTTACCGCCGCAGTAATAACAAATGCAGAACCCATTAAAAAGGCCAAAAAACTTTTAAAACTCACTTTGAACGACGGTAGCGCCACACCCAGAACAGTTGCTTCGGGTATTGCACCTTGGTATAAACCTGAAGACCTAATTGGAAAAACTGTTATTGTTGTTTCAAACCTTAAACCTGCAACGCTTTGCGGTGTTGAAAGCAACGGTATGATACTTGCCGCCGATGCCGGCGAAAACGATGTTAGGGTTATTTTCCTTGACGATATTCCTGCGGGTTCAAAAATCAGGTAACGGTTATGCGCACAATTAACCCAAACAAATTACCTATTTTTGACTCACATGCCCATTATGACGATGAAGCCTTTTCGAACGACCTAGATAGCTTAATTGGTGATATTAAGCAAAAAGGCGTCGTTGGAATTATCAACTGCGGCGTAAATTATGAATCTTCAAAAAAGTCAATTCTGCTTTCTGAAAAACATTCAATATTTTATTCTGCTGTAGGCGTACACCCAAGCGATATTTATGAGGGCAAAAATTTAGATGTTACTGTTATGTCCCATCTTGTATCGCACCCAAAGGTTGTAGCCATTGGTGAAATTGGGTTGGACTATCATTGGAATACCTTTCCACGGGAAGTGCAAATTAAATGGTTTGAGGACCAAATTAAATTTGCAAAAGAAAACAGCCTACCCGTTATTGTACACGATAGAGAAGCCCATAACGATACTCTCGAAATTTTAAAAGAGTTACATCCCATAGGTGTTGTTCATTGTTTTTCCGGCAGTGCTGAAATGGCAAAAGAGGTTTTAAAGCTTGGAATGTATATTGGTGTTGGTGGTGTTGTAACCTTTAAAAATGCCAGAAAAATGGTTGAAGTTATTAAAATGCTTCCTCTTGACCGTCTGCTTTTAGAAACCGATGCACCCTATCTTTCCCCTGAACCTTTTAGAGGAAAGCGTTGTAGCTCTGATCTGATTTATTTTACAGCAAGTAAAATAGCTGAGATTAAAGGCATTACTATAGAGGATGTTTTAAACGCTTCACTCAGCAACACAAAAACACTTTTTGGTATTGAAGTTTAAAAATAAAAACTCCCGAAGAGGTCATACCTCTTCGGGAGTTTTACTGTTAAAACATTACATTGAAATAATATCGGCAATTTTGTAACGGTCAAACGGGAATGGTTTAACCATTTGAAGAGCTTCGTAAATATCAAAATCAACAATTTCACCTTTTTGATAGCCGACAACCCTATTACCAATACCCTGGCAAACAAGGTCAACAGCAGCATGTCCTAAATAACTTGCCATAACTCTATCTCTTACGGTTGGGTTACCACCACGCTGAACATGACCCAAAATGGTTGCACGAGATTCAACACCGGTCATAACCTCAACAATTTTAGCAATATCATTTACAGTGGTCTCAAAGCCTTCTGCAACAACAATAATAAAATGTTTCTTGCCATCTTTACGGGCAATATCAATCTTTTTGCAAACCTCTTTAATATCGCACTGAATTTCGGGAACTAAAATCGAAATAGCACCAACGGCAATACCGGCTTGAAGAGCCAAATGACCGGCATGGCGACCCATAACCTCAACAACACTACAGCGTTCGTGTGACTGTGCAGTATCACGAAGACGGTCTACCATATCAACAACAGTGTTCATAGCGGTATCAAAACCAATAGTATAATCGGTTGAAGAAATATCATTATCAATTGTTGCCGGAACACCAACACAAGGAATACCCTTTAATGAAAGGTCTCTGGCTCCACGGAAAGAACCATCGCCTCCAATAACAATAATACCTTCTATTCCAAACTCCTTACAAACCTCTACGGCCTTTTCTACCCCTTCTTCTTTTCTAAACTCAGGGCAACGGGCAGAATAAAGAATAGTACCGCCTCTGTGAATAATATCAGATACTGAACGAGCGTTTAGTTCGGTAATCTCTTTATTCATTAGACCGCTATAGCCGTGATGAATACCCATAACCTGTATTCCCTTTGACAAGGCCGAGCGAACAACCGAACGAACAGCCGCATTCATTCCCGGAGCATCTCCGCCGCTGGTTAAAACACCAATTCTCTTCATAGTAATTCCTCCATATATAAAAGCAATTAAATACAATGTTATTATTTTAACACATAATTTTTTGTTATTCAACCGCTTTTACATTTTTTTCACCTAAAATATTACAAATTTCATTCCATTTTGAACTGTTAATTTCAAAATTTGCTTTTTTAGATGCCATAAAACGCTTTTTAGTATCCTCACAGTAAACTATAACCTCTGCGCCTTTATCATCTAACATAGAATTAATTAAATTTAAAAGCTCACGGTCATAGGTTAGCAGACGAAGATAAAGCTTAGTATAACCGGGCATAGGTTTATTTTTCATAGGGAATACCTGCTCAATTCGGTCACAAATTATCTCACTGGGTCGGTCGTCCATTTCTGCCACTCTACCGGTAATTTTCACAATCTGCCCCGCCGACAAAAATCCTCTGGCAGCGCTAAAAGTTTTTGGGAAAACAGTAACCGATATACTGTCAAACTTATCTTCAACCGACAAAAAAGCCATTAAATCACCGTTTTTGGTGGTTTTCGTCTTTACACTGTTAACCAGAACTATTAATGTTACAGTATCGCCATCGGTTATTTGGTGCTCTAAAATATCATCTGTTCTGGCACAGTTTAAATCTTTTATATTAAAATCAAAATCGCTGAGTGGATGCCCCGAAAGATAAAGACCTGTAGCCTCTTTTTCAAATGCAAGAAGCTCTTTTTTAGGCATTTCCTCTACCAAAGGTAGTTTAAAATCATCTGCAGGGTCAGTTTGAGTGGTAGGGTCATCAAATAGTGTTGTCTGTCCCCCGGCACTTCTAAAAGCCTCTTGCTCTACTGCAGACATAACCTCGTCAACACATTGAAGCATTTGTCTTCTATTTGCGCCAAAGCAATCCATAGCGCCGCTTTTAATAAGGCCCTCCAACGCACGACGGTTAAAATCTCTTCCGTTCATTCTGCGGCAAAAATCAAATAAAGATGTAAAACTACCCTTTTCTCTTTCCTCTAACATTCGTTTAATAACCCCAGCGCCTAAATTTTTAATTGCCAATAATCCAAAACGAATATTATTACCAGCAACCGTAAAATAAAGGTCGCTTTCGTTTACGCTGGGGGGAAGAATTGAAATACCCATTCTAGCACATTCACCACTATACTGATTAACCTTACCTGCCGATTCTAAAACGCTGGAAAGTAAAGCCGCCATATATTCTTTTGGGTAGTGGCATTTTAAATATGCCGTTTGATAGGCAACAACAGTATATGCCGCAGCGTGAGATTTGTTAAAAGCATATGAACTAAATTTAGCTACATTATCATATATTTCCTCAGCAACTTCTTTTGAAACACCCCTTGCCAAGGCGCCCTCACAAATTATATTTCCGTTGCTGTCTTTTTCGCCGAATATAAAAGCCTCTCGTTCTTTTTTCATAACATCATGCTTTTTCTTAGACATAGCACGGCGAACAATATCAGCTCTTCCCAAGGAATAACCGGCGAGACTTCGAAAAATTTGCATAACCTGTTCTTGGTAAACTATACAGCCGTAGGTAACACGCAAAATTGGCTCTAAAAGCGGCGTTTTATATTCAATTTCACCTTTATTATGGCGGTTATAGATATAGGTTGGAATTGAGTTTCTGGGCCCTGGGCGATACAAGGAAAGAATAGCGGTAAGGTCTTCTAAATTTTCGGGGCCAAAAGACCTTAATACCTGCTTCATACCCTCTGATTCAAACTGAAACACACCATCAGTAAAGCCCTCAGCCATCATTTTTATTGTCTTTTCATCTTCATCGGGAATATTTTCTATAGAAAAATCGGGTTCGGTTTTTCTTATCATTTTTTCGGCATCAGAAATAACTGTAAGGTTTCTAAGGCCCAAAAAATCCATTTTAAGAAGTCCTAGTTCTTCAAGCTCGGTCATTGTAAACTGAGTAACCACAGACTCGTCATTAACCGCTAGGGGAACATATTGTCTAACCGGGCGGTCTGATATTACAACACCTGCCGCATGGGTAGAAGAGTGGCGTGGCATTCCCTCAATTTTCATTGCCATATCAATGACCTTTTTAACGTCAGGCTCGGTTTCATATAGTGTTTTAAGGTCGGGCGAAGTTTCTAGTGCTTTTGAAAGGGTACAACCAAGCTCGGCAGGTATAAGCTTTGCTACCCTGTCACAGGTATTATAAGGAACAGACATAACTCGTCCTACATCTCTTATAGCACCTCGAGCCGCCATTGTACCGAAGGTAACAATTTGAGCCACTTGATCGTTACCGTATTTTTTTATAACATAATCTATAACCTCTTGTCTTCTGACAAAGCAAAAATCTACGTCAAAATCGGGCATTGAAACGCGTTCGGGGTTTAAAAATCTTTCAAAAAGTAGGTCATATTTTATAGGGTCTATACCCGTTATTCCAATGCAATATGCCACTAAGCTTCCGGCACCCGAGCCTCTGCCCGGCCCAACAGGAATACCGTTATTTTTAGCAAAGGCAACATAATCCTGAACTATTAAAAAATAGTCCACAAAACCCATTTTTTCGATAACCGAAAGTTCATAATTTAGCCTATCCTTAACAGTCTGTTTTACATTGGTACCATAAAATTTTTGAAGCCCTTTTAAGGCCATTTCTTTTAAATATTCTAAATGGTTTTTATCTCCAATATCAAACACGGGTAATTTGAGTTTATGAAACTCAAACTCAAGATTACACATTTCGGCAATTTTCACTGTGTTGGATATAGCCTCAGGGGTATCAGCAAAAAGCGATGCCATTTCATCGCCGCTTTTTAGATAAAATTCATCAGTTTCAAAAGACATTAAATCGGCATCGCCCAGTTTTTTGCCGGTACCAATAGCCAGTAAAACTTCTTGCATTTTACTGTCTTCGCGACTTACATAATGAACGTCGTTAGTGCAAACTAAACCTATTCCGGTTTCTTTTGAAAGCTTTTTAAGTCCTGCATTGACAATTAGCTGTTCTTTTATACCGTGGTTTTGAAGTTCTAAATAAAAATTCTCTTCCCCAAACAAATTTTTAAAATATTCCGCAGTTTTTTTAGCCTTATTATATTCACCGTATAAAATAGCTGAGGGTATTTCACCGGCTAAACAGGCTGAAAGAGCGATTAGCCCTTCGCTGTGTTTTTCAAGAAGCTCCTTATCAATACGTGGTCTTGTATAAAATCCCTCTGTAAAGCCAAGTGAAACCATTTTTATAAGATTTTCATAGCCCTTTTGGTTTTTACAAAGAAGCACAAGATGGTTATAGGGTGTTTCCCCTGTCTTTCGTTTTTCAAACCTTGAACCGGGTGCTACATAAACCTCACAGCCAATAATTGGCTTAATACCTGCGGCTTTAGCCTTTTTATAAAAATCCATAACGCCATACATAACACCGTGGTCGGTTATGGCAACAGCCGTTTGTCCCTTGCTTTTGACATCCTCAAAAAGCCTGTCAATTCGACAAGCTCCATCTAATAAGCTATATTCGGTATGAAGATGCAAATGAACAAAATCCATACCCATTCCCCCAAAATTTATTTACAGTAAAATCTACTCTATGTTTTCTGCCAAGGTTACTAACCTTTTAAGGCGATGATTAAGCCCAGATTTAGTTATTTCACCGTCATAAAGCTCCACCAACTCTTGAAGTGATGCTTGGTCATATTTAAGCCTCAGCTCGGCAACCTTTTGAAGTTCTTCTGAAAGCTTTGCAAACTGCTTTTTTTCTTTGAGTTTCCTAATTGCCAAACACTGATTTACCGCCGCATTAACAGTTTTAGAAATATTTGCCGTTTCACAATTAGTTATTCGGTTCAGTCGGTTTCTCATATCTTTATAAACAGTAATATCAGCTATTTTTAAGGTATAAGCTCCGGCACCTATAAAGGTTAAAAAATCGGAAACATTTTCATTACCTGTAAAATACACAACAAGGTTATTACCCCGCACCGATAAATGTGGCGAAAGACCCATTTCTAAGGTTAAAAAATAAAGTTCTTTAGAAAGATTTTGGTCTGACACAGAAAATTCTGCCCGATAACCCTTAACCGGGTCACTTACCGTGCCACAAGAAAGAAAAACACCGCGTAAAAAAGCTGATTTGCAGCAGTCATCTTCAAAGTTGTGGGATTTAATTATTAAATCTCCGTCCTTAAATCCGTAATAACCAAAGGAATTATATATCTCTTTAATCTTGTTTTTTTCTTGGAGAGTAGCCGTAAAATAATCGCGACAATTTCCGCCAACAGAAATATTAGGCTGAATGCCATAGCACCTTCCAAGAAGAAAGGAAAGCCTAGTTACAACATCTTCACACTCTGTTGCAACAATCATATTATGAACAGAAAACGCCCTCCCGAACAGTAAAATTCCGTAACATTCGGCGATTTTACAGCAGGTGGACGCTTCAATCTTACAAAGCTCGGCTTTAATATCTGTAGCAAAGGACATATTAAAACAACCTATCTTTTATCAATATCCCTATGGGCTACACTAACTCTGTAACCCTTTTCGGTAAGCATTTTATAAATCAACTCTGCAAAGGTTACAGAACGGTGTTTACCTCCGGTGCAACCCACTGCAATAACAAGTTGGCTTTTACCCTCTTCACAGTAAAGGGGTACGCTATATTCAATAAGTCCCAAAATACGACTCGCAAGTTCCTTGGCAGAATCAAATTGCATAACATAATCTGATACCTGAGAGTCAAGTCCTGTTAGATTTCTAAGAGAATCAACATAATAAGGATTGGGCAAACAGCGAACATCAAAAACTAAATTCCCATCAGTAACCGGGCCGTATTTATAGCCAAATGACATACAAGTAATGCTAAGACTACCACTTCCGTTCCCAAGGAAAAGAGCCGAAAGATTTTTCTTAAGCTGACCTGAAGTAATATTGGTGGTATCAATAATATAATTAGAACGCGCCCTGATTTTCTGAAGCATTTCTCGTTCTTTTACAACAGCTTCACTGACAGAAAGTTCAAATATATCACAAAGCGGATGTCGTCTTCTGGTTTCGCTATATCTTCTTATAAGTTCAGAATTAGAAGCATCTAAAAACAAAATCTCATACTTAATATTTTCTTTATCCAAGGCGTCTAAAATATCACTAATGTTGTTAAAGGCCTGACCACCGCGAGAATCTGTTACAATTGCAACCTTCGAAAGTTGAAGCTCTCCCCTTTTGGCCAAATCAACAAAAGATTTAATTAAGGCCGGAGGAATATTATCAATACAATAATACCCAAGGTCTTCAAGGGCATTAGCGGCATTAGATTTACCTGCGCCGGACATTCCGGTAACAAATAAAAACTTCATTACTATTCCTCCTCTTTTTAATTATCTTCCTACAAACTCAACCTCTGGTTCGAGCCTTATGCTTGTTTCCAAAAATACTCTTTCGCTAACTGCTTCAATAACACGCTTAACATCTGAAGCAGTAGCATTACCTTTATTAATTATAAAACCTGCATGTTTTTCACTAACCTGAGCACCGCCAACAGTAAACCCCTTTAAGCCGCATTTTTCAATTAAGGTTCCGGCAAAATTGCCGGTAGGACGCTTAAATGTACTTCCGGCACTGGGAAATTCTAAGGGTTGCTTTAATTTTCTACGTTCAAAAAGCGTATCCATAGTTTGGCGAATATTATCCCGAAGCCCAGGTTGTAAGACAAATTTAGCCGATGTAATAATTTTGTTTTTCTTTTCTTTAAAAATGCTTGTTCTATATCCAAGCTTCATTTTATCTTTGGTGATTGTTTCAATTTCACCGTTTTTAGATAAAACACGGCACTCACTTATGACATTCGCCATTTCAGAATCATATGCACCCGCATTCATATATAATGCACCGCCAACAAGACCGGGAATTCCCCAAGCAAACTCTAAGCCTGAAAGACCGTTTTCAGCAGCAAAGCTACAAAGAAGTGAAAGCTTTATTCCGCTACCGCAAGAAATCTCATTAAAATCGGTAAGCTCAATATCTGAAAGGCCATTTCCAACGTGAATAACAGCCCCCTCAATACCCAAATCTGAAACCAACAAATTGCTACCGTTACCCACAACGGTTACGGGTATTTCATTTTCACTGCAGAAGGCTACCACCTTTGATAGAACCTCTTCACCAACCGGTTTAATAAAAATATCGGCGGGGCCACCTATTTTGAAAGTGGTATGAGCAGACATTGGCTCATTTTCTTTATAAATACACCCTTCTTTTTCTAAAAACGCTTTTAGTAAGCCATAATCCAAATAGCAACACCCCAAATTAATTAAAGCTGTATATACCACTCATTGTAATACATCAGCTAACAGGTTTTATAATGATAAAACCTGTTTATCGTGCAGAATCCTTATAAAGTCTGTGAATATATGCGGCACCAATTATACCGGCATCGTTACCAAGCTGAGCAATTTTAAGCTTAGTCTGTTCTTCAACATTTTTTGCAAAGGAATGCTTTGAAACATAGTCAATTATGGGATTTAACAGGGTATCTCCCTCTTTAGAAATGCCACCGCCAATGCAAAGCACCTCTGGCTGGAAAATATTAACCATATTTGTAATGCCGCAGGCAACATAGTTAATATAAAGGTCAACAACCTCTTTCGCGGCTGCATCCCCGGCTCTCATACCGTCAAATGCGGTTCTACCGTTAACCGTTTCGAGGCTTCCGGCAATCTCCCACATTTTTGAAGCTTTGTTTTCTTCCATTTTAGCTTTTGTAAGATTTATAAGCCCTGTAGCAGAAGCATATGCCTCCCAGCAACCCTTACGACCACAGGTACACTGTGCGCCCTCGTAAACAATAACGGTATGTCCAAGCTCACCACCGGCAAGGTTAGAGCCGGCAAAAAGCTTACCACCTATTATAACACCGCCGCCAACACCTGTACCAAGGGTGATAGCCACAAAATCTTTAGTTCCAATACCTGCACCGGCAATAAATTCACCATAAGCGGCAGCAGAAGCATCGTTCTCTAAATAACAATCAAAACCAAGACGGTCCTTCAACATTTGACCCATAGGAAGGTTTGAAAAACCAAGGTTATTAGAAGTAGCAATTACACCGGTAAAAGGGTTAACGCTACCGGGCGAACCAACACCGATAGTATCAATATCGCTAAGACTAAGCCCTGCATCTTCTACAGCAAGTTTAACTGCCTTTGCCATATCGTCAACAATTTCCTCAGCAGGGCGAGGACAATTTGTTTTTATTTTACTGCGACCAACAATTTCATAATTCTCATTAACTACGCCAACAGCAATGTTAGTTCCACCTAAATCTACACCTACATTAAACATTTAAATTTCTCCTTTTTTAAATATTATTCAACCTTTTGGTCGTAAACATCAACAGACCTTTCTTCAAGCTCACCGGGAACGGTTTCCTCCATTCCAAGCTTACGAAGTAAATCATGTGCGGCATTATATCCCATTTTCTTCTGACGATTATTCATTGCGGCAACCTCAATAATAACAGCAAGGTTACGGCCGGGCTTTACAGGAATAGTAAGTGATGGGATTTTAATATCTAATATCTCGGTCACTTCATTTTCAAGACCCATTCTATCATAAACCTTTGATGCGTCCCACGGTTCAAGGTTAATAACCATATCAATTTTTTCTGTAAGCTTAACAGCGCCGGCACCAAAAATTCTACTTGCGTTTATAATACCTATGCCTCGAAGCTCAATAAAATGACGTATGTTTTCAGGCGAAGAGCCAACAAGCGATTTAGAAGAAACCTTTCTAAGCTCAACAGCATCATCAGCAATAAGCCTGTGACCTCGTTTAACAAGCTCTATCGCCGTTTCACTTTTACCGACACCGCTTTCTCCAAGCAATAAAATACCCTCGCCGTAAACCTCAACTAATACACCGTGTCGGGTAATTCTTGGGGCTAGTTGAACGTTAAGAAAAGAAATTAGTGCGGCCATAAAGCTAGAGGTAGAATCGTCTGTTCTAAGCAGGGCAACACCGTATTTTTCTGCCGCCGATTTCATCTCTTTGGGTATATCAAGCTTTCTGGAAACAATTACAAGTGAAGGCTTTTTAGAGAAAAATTTATCCATACACTCTTGTCTTTGTTCTAAAGGAAGTTCTAAGAAAAAGCTCTCCTCACTTTTGCCTATAACCTGAATTCTTTCACTGTCAAAAAACTCAAAATAACCGGCAAACTGAAGTCCCGGACGGTTAACCTCTACGCTTACTACAGAAATGTTTTCAGGAGAGTCAGGAAGATAAATTTCTTCTAGTGAAAATTCCGCAATAATTTTAGAAAGAGAAACCGAAAAATCACTTTTCATATCAATCACTCCATAATCATACATCTGTTTATAATAAAAACAATATTACACTGATTATATTATACACGATACCTCAAACTATTTAAAGACTTTTTTAAATAAAAATTCAAAAAATATAATTAATTCTTGATATATTGGTGAAAAAAATGTATAATTGTAAGAAGTGAAAGCAAATTGGAGGATTTAGTTTATGAAACTAGGAATAGTTGGTTTACCTAACGTTGGTAAATCCACACTTTTTAATGCTATTACAAATGCAGGTGCCGCTTCGGCCAACTTTCCTTTCTGCACCATTGAGCCCAATGTTGGTGTGGTAGCCGTGCCAGACGAAAGGTTAGATGCCCTTGCAAAAATGTACGAGCCGGACAAATTCACTCCTGCAGTTATTGAGTTTGTTGATATTGCCGGGCTTGTAAAGGGCGCTTCCCACGGTGAAGGTCTTGGTAATAAATTTCTTTCTCATATAAGAGAAGTTGACGCTATTGTTCACGTTGTTCGTTGCTTTGAAAACGATGATATTATTCACGTTGAAGGCTCTGTAGACCCAAGTCGCGATATTGAAACCATTAACATTGAGCTTATTCTTTCAGATATGGATATTGTGTCTAGACGACTTGACCGTTCTACAAAAGCCTTAAAGGGTGACAAAACCTTAGCCGGTGAGGTTGAATTTTTAAAGCGTCTTCTTTCAGAACTAGAAAACGGAAAAAGCGCCCGTGCCGTTGAACGCGATGACTTTGAAAACGAAATTATGCTTGATATGCCTCTTCTCTCTAATAAGCCTGTTATTTATGCCTGTAATATGAGTGAGGGTGATTTTGAAGCAGGAATTGATAACAACGAAAGGTTTAAAATTGTAAAGGAAATTGCCGCCTCAGAGGGCGCCGAAACCCTTCCCATTTGCGCTTCAATGGAGGCTGAAATTTCTTCACTAACCCCAGAGGAAAAAGAAATGTTTTTAGCTGATTTAGGCCTTGAAAAATCCGGTCTTGACCGACTTATCCAAACCTGTTATGACCTTTTAGGTTTAATTTCTTACCTTACTGCGGGTAAACCCGAGGTAAGAGCCTGGACTATTACTAAGGGTACTAAGGCTCCCGGTGCGGCAGGTAAAATACATTCAGACTTTGAGCGTGGCTTTATTCGCGCCGAGGTGGTTTCCTTTAAAGACCTTATGGAATGTGGCAGCATGGTTGCGGCTAAAGAAAAAGGTCTTGTAAGAAGTGAAGGAAAAGAATATGTTATGCAAGACGGTGACGTGGTTCTTTTTAGATTTAATGTATAATTAAAAAGTCACTAATATTTTGTTGACTTATTGTAAAAATATTAATATAATAGTGTATCATAAACACAAAAAAGGAGAATATATTATGGCAGAAAAAATGACTTTGCACAATCTTGATTTACCTGATTTTATTAAAACCCTCGATTCTTGTAAAGGCGATGTTTTTATGGAAACCTCCGACGGTGATGTGCTTAATCTTAAATCTAAGCTTTGCCAGATTATTGGTATTGCAAACATTTTAAAGGGTGCAGAAATTTCAGAGGCTACTATCCGTTGCACAAACCCTGAAGATGAGACATTATTGTTTAGATTTAATCTTTATAAAGAAGTTCCCGAAAAGAAATAACAGTATATTTGACGGTTTTAAGTTTGAGCTTAAAACCGTCTTTTTTTAATGTTGATTTTCATACAATGGCATACCAACTTTTTAAATCTATACAAAAAACAGCAAGGCTTCTCCATCTTTTGGAGAAGCCTTAACTTATTATTTGTTACTTAATATTTTAAAATCATCCTACCCAGACACCGCCGGCATTAAAGTTATACCAAACACCGTCTATTAACTGCCACCCGGTTACCATATAACCTTCAGCATTAAGGTAGTACCAATTTGAGCCGTCAAGAACCCAAGCAGATTTGGTCATAGAGCCGTTGGCGTTAAGCCATATCCAACCTATGCTATCCTGCTTCCAACAGTTTGTTACAGCATAACCGTCGGCGCCTACATAGCACCAACCCTGAGAGTCAGTACACCAAGCATTGGTGAGCATTGCACCAGATGAGCCAAGGTATACCCAACCCTTAGAATCCTGTCGCCACTGGTTAGATACCATATAACCGTCGGCATCAATAAAGTACCAACATCCACCGTCATATACCCAGTTATTTTTAACCTGACTGCCGTTATCACCAAGGTAGCACCAACCTATACTATCTTTCATCCAACAGTCAGTTACTGCATATCCGTTAGCACCTACATAGCACCAACCCGCAGAATCAGTACACCAAGCGTTGGTGAGCATTGCACCAGTTTCGCCAAGAAATACCCAACCTACTGAATCCTGTCGCCACTCGTTTTTAACCATATTTCCATTTTCATAGTAGTACCAGGTATTACCTGCAGGATGCCAACCGGTGAAAGTAATTTCGCGAACATCACCACAAGAATTACAATCGGGATCTAAATAGTTGTCGTATATATGCTCATGGTTTTTTGTTTTCGCTAAGGAAGCAACAATAATTTGTGCTGTAGTCTTAGACCAGAAATCGTTAGCGTGGTTAATGTTGTTAGAAAGGTAATCTTCATAATCCTTAGACTCTACAATCTCAGCCCACACGCTTGTTGTAGCAGCAGCAACACAGTTTGTCTTAGATGCAGCAATATCTAAAACAACCTGTTCAAGGTCAAGCACATTTTGATGGTAATCACCAAAGATGTAGCACTTTTCATTATTAATTTTACCCGAAACAAGAACAACAACGGCATTGGGGTAAAGAGCTTGGAACTGCTCGGTCATACTAGTCAACGAAGCTCTGTAGCTTTCGGGAGTAGTACGAACGTCGTTACCTGCAAACTTAATATAAATAATATCGGGAACAATAGTTTCGCCATAATATTTATTCATTGCAGCAACTCGGTTTTGAAGCTCGGTTGCGCCCCAAGAAGCACCTGTTCCGCCACAGGCAATATTATAATAATTAATTTTGTTGTTATTACCATAATCGTTAACAAGCTTGGCTGTTGCCTGTTCAAAGAAGGTTGGAGCAGATTTTCCGCCACCTTTTGCTTTACGTTCGGTAACAGTATAATCTCCGGTTTCTGCATCGGGTGTTTTGCTAAAGAGTTCATAGGTAAGGAATCCACCTGTAGCACCACAACCCGTAGCGGTAGAAGCACCGTAAACCAAAACATTGACATCTTCAGTAGTAGCAAGTTTATCATAGAAGGGCTTCATATCGTCAGACTGATTTTCGGGAGCGGCAGGGGTATAACCTGTCTCACCAACCTCGTCCCAGGTTTTTGAGTGCTTATATGTTACATAGATAGTAGCATCTTCGTGCTTACCGTCAGCCATAAGATAAAGTCCCTTGTCGCCATTTGGTTCTAAAGTATAATAAGCCGAAGCAGAATTAAATCCGCCATAGTCGAGAGCTTCATCATAATAGGGGTCATCGGCATTAGCAGGAACAATTAAATGACCGGTCCAGATTGGGCATTTACCACCCTCTATCCAACAAAGCTTGCCATCTTTAACCTCAAAGTCAACACCCTTAACATACCATTTATTAAGGTCGTCGTTTCTAACAGAAATAATATCGTCAATTGGGTAAAGAAGCTTTTTAGTCTTTAAAACAGTTCCATCTAACGAATCGGTAAACATTACAGATTCGTGATAAACTGTGTCGCCCTCCCAAATATTTTCAAGAAAAAGATCAGCATCATATTTGGTAAGGTCTTCTCCATTAAGACCAACACCGGGAGCATGATTTTGAGCCGCGGTCATACCGGTAGCCTCAACCCTTAAGGTTTCGTCAGCAACTGTGATAGTATAAATGCCATCTACAGGGGTAACAACCTTTTCACCGTAATAAACGGTAGGTGTTACAGAACTATCGCAAACAGCTTTAAAGGAAAGTTCACTAGCAAAAATTGCATTGGCAAAGGTGTTGTTACCGTTAAGTGGTTCTAATCGAACGGCTTCAGTTGTATATTCAACAGGAATATTAACGGTTTTAATTACTGTAACATCGTCAATATACATCTCGGTGTTCTCAGCCTTGGAAGAAACAAAGAGCATAACATAACCCAAAATATCCTCTTTAGTAAGAGGCTGGGTTAAGGCTTCATCTTTAAATTTACCGTCAAGATAGCTCTCATCATTTACAGTAAAGGCAGAGGTGAAGGTCTGCCACTCATTGGAGGCCGTTTTTAAATCAATATTCTTATAAGCTAAACCGTTAGCCCAGTTAGATTTGACTGCAGAAGTTTTAGCATCTTCATAATAATATTTAGGAAGACTTGCGCCGGGAGTTTTGGTTGATGTTCTTGGATAAAAGTTAACACTACCCGAAACAAGCTTGTATTTAAAGCTTATTAAGATACTGTCCCCGAAGTTTGCCCAGTCAGAAAGCTTACGATCAGCATTATGTTCAAGAACAATCTGGGAAGTACCACTTGCGGCCGCAAAACTTACTTTATATGCTTTATTGCCATTATACGAGGTATCTGTACCTGTGACAACAGTGCCTGTAGTGGAACTTTCAAAATCCATATAAATGCCGTCTATCCACCTAGCGTAAAGAGTAACATCGGTTTCCGGGGCTACCTTGCCTAAAAATTGATTGGTAAAAGCTTTATCGGTATACCACCCGGCAAAAGCATAACCCTCTTTAGTTGGGTTGGTAGGCATTACAATTGGCTTACCTGAACTGCCAAGCAAAGGTTCAACCTTACTACCGCCGTTTGAGTCAAAAGAAATTGTAACGGGAGTAAAGGTTTCGCCTTTAATGAGTTCAAACTCGTCAAGATATACAGTATTACCCGCACTGAATCTTGGATAAATTGAAAGGAAAAAATCTGCAGTGTTATCAGTGACAAAAGAAATACTGTAGTTGTTCCAACTATCGTCTGCATTTGCTGTAGGACTAACACCAGAGGCATAAGCATTTGTAGGTGCGGCCGCATCTAATGCATAACCTTTTTTGAAAATATAAGAGTTGAACCACTGAGAACTGGTGGAAGAGTTTGCAGGAATCATATACTTAAAGTTTATGGTATAATTTGTATAAGCTTTAAGGTCAGGTATTTTAACAACCGCATGAGTTATATTGGTCCAAATTTTTATAGCTTTACCGCTTCCGGTAGCGGTAAAGGCGGTGGTTTCACTAATGCTAGGCCAACCACTGCTATTAGCCGTTGCGGTTCCATCAATAACAGTACCGGCATTTTTATAATAGCCCCAATTTGACTGAGTCTCAAATGCGCTATCAAGTGTGCCAGCAGCAACACTTTGGGTTAGTACTGCAGACATACTTGTTATAAGCAAGGATATACTGAGTACAATTGATAAAACTTTTTTCATTAAAATCCCCCATTTTTATAATTTTTTATTTATAATAATTGCCTAAGCAATATTAAACCCTTTTTTCAAAAGTATTAATTTACATTTGCAACATACTAAAATTTGCAAATATTTTAAGTAAATATTTTAAAATAGTTTCTATATAAAATAATAACATCTTATATAAAAATATAAATGGAATTTTTCTAGTTAAATATGTACAATTTCTTTCAAATTAAATAATAATTTATATTTAAGATTTATTATAAATCAACAATTTACAAATTACAACCATTAATTTATAAATTCCAACCATTATTTGCATATTTTGTACGTTATTTAATATCCCACAAGTACAAAGAGTAATAAGTTAAGTATTTTTTAAGTATATTTAAAAGAGGTGATAAAGGTGGCTTTTAATGACAGAGAGCTTTTAGCCCGACTTGTTCAGTGTGAGGCCGGCGGCGAGGGCGAAAACGGAATGAAGGCAGTAGCCAATGTTGTAATGAACAGGGTTCACGTTCCCAACGGGGAATATAGCCGTCTAGGTGGTAGTCTTAGAAATGTTATATATCAACCCGGCCAATTTGACTGTGTAAGAGAAAGTATTGGCGGAAGATATAATCCACAGAACATTTATAATATGAATCCTCAAAACGAGCATTACAATGTTGCCGATTGGGCGCTGGCGGGAAACAAGCTTTACGGCTTAGACTCTGCCCTTTGGTATTTCAACCCTTACAGCACTGTTTGCAGACAAAACTTCCCCTCAAGGGTTGGTATTTTTGCTGTTCGTATTGGGGAGCACTGTTTTTATAACCCAACCTCGTATTATGCAGATACGTAATTTTGAAAGGAGTTTTTACAATGGATAATAATCAATCAACAGAATTTACCGTACCCTCTGGAATGGGCTTTGACGCTTACCAAGGCTCTATCCAACAAATTTTAAAAGACAATGTAGGACAATATGTTGATGTTGAGTTTTTGATTGGTACCAACGGTCTGACCATTCGAAGCGGAATTTTATATGCAGTTGGTGTTAGCTATATAGTTTTATTTGACAGAAAAAACAACCGATATACCATTTGTGACCTATACTCAATTAAATTTGTCACAATTTATGACCCAAGCAGACGCACTAATTAAAATGTTGAATAGTTTAAAATAGAAGGCTTCCCCTTGGGAAGCCTTTAAAATTTGCCCAAACCCATTAAACTCTTCAGGCTTGTCTATTAAAAATTATATGAATAGAATTTTTAAAACAAGCAACATTATTGTACCCGGTATGCTTAAACCTGCCGAAGTGGCAAGTGTATATTCATTAAGCGGAATATTAACACCGGTATAGGGTGCTGTAAGCTTTATAATAAACATTACCGCTACACCTATAAAAGAATAAAAAAGCATTGTTTTAAAGGGCTTTTGTGTTCTCACAGCCAAAATAAAATATGCAAAAATGTAAACCGCAATAATTGAAACAATAACCGTTTGATACATAAAACTATCCCCTTTAAAACATTATACGGCTTAAAGGGGATTAGTATTACTTATATTTATTTAAAATAGCACTAGCAGCCGATTCAACCTTTTCTCTTAGCACCTTGGGAGCAAGAAGTTCTATACCGTCGCCGGCAGACAAAAGCCACGAAACAAAGCCATCACTGAAATAAATTTTTGTATCAAAAACAAAATGCTCCTCATCAAAAGAACGAATAAAAATATCATCACCAAAGCGGTCTATCACCTGTTCTAAATTTTCGGTTCGGCATTTAAAACGCACATCGGCTTCTACACCGCTGAACATTTTAAATGTTTTTTCAACATAGTGGGAAACATTAAATTCATCTTTATATTCGCTCACCTCACTAAAATGACGGCGGTCTTCCTTTAAAAGTGAAACCATTTTCATTCTATCCAGGCGAAGGTGCATTAAATTATCATATTTTTCATAATTGCATATTAAATAATAATTATCGTCCTGCCACACAAGAGCATAAGGACTAACCTGCATTTGCTTAGACGTCTTTTCTATAAAATGACCGCTTTTAAGGGTGTGCTTAAAATAAGAAAAGGTTATTTTTTTATTATAGTTAATAGCTCTTCTAATGGTATCAATATTATAAAAAATCTCTTCATTTTCACCCTTATTACGACCACCTATAACAGGTGTTGTTTTGGTTTTAAGGTCACTGTAATCACTCAAAAAGTCTTTAAGCTTTTTTATAAGTGCCTGAGATTTTTTCTTTGTTATAAAATCAGCCGAAGCAACAGCATCAATAAGCAAAGAAAGCTCAGATTCTTCAAAGCTTCTGGTAACTAAAAAATACCCTTTTTTCGGCTCGGTTGTATAAATGATTTCTATACCAAAATTATTAAGCTCTTCAATATCGGAATACACCGTCTTTCGCTCACAGCAATAGCCCAAGTTAATTAATTGCTGAGCAATTTCGTTAGCCGAGAGTGGATGCTCTTCGTCGGTTTTAGCGCTTAAAATTTGATACAAGGCTAAAATTCGCGTTTTTTGATTACTGGTCTTTGGCAATATTATCCCTCATTAATTTCTTTAATTATTTTCAAAATTTCTTCCCTTGAAGAAATATCGTTAAGCACCCTTAAAAGCGTGTTGGGTGCCACAGAATTAGGAATATTCAGTTTTTTCAAAACTTCTTTGCGAAGCTGACTGCTGTTTTCGCACCCCGAAAGACCACACTGCATTAAAAAAGCCTTTGTTATAGGTTCTTTTGGCTGAAACTTATTATCAGGTAAAAATCGTTTAAGGGCAGACAGTATAATTTCCTTATCCACACCCTCAACACCAAGCAAACCCTCAGCCGAGGGGGTTATTTTTCTTCGTTCCTTTCCCTTGATTTCGGGCAAAAAAACATTATAAATTTTTTCTTCGCCAATAATATTCTTAAGGTAAGACCTAATAATACTACCGGCACTATCGCTATCTGTTAAAACTATTACGCCCTTTTTTTCAGCAAGTTTTTTAATTAACTGTACCCTGTCTTTGTTTTTAAAAATGCCAAAGCCCTCTGTAGTTATAATAGTTGAATCTACAATTGATGAAAGTTTAATTTTATCGTATTTACCTTCAACAATTATTGGCATATCGAGACTAATCATAAATCTCCACCCTGAGAAATTCTTAAAATTTTAGTAATTACACTTTCAAGGGCAATTCTTGCACTATTTCCACTGATTTTAACATCATTCTTTACAAGTCTGTCGCTTTCTAAAAGCTCATTAATAATTACAGAAAGCTTAGCATCTGAAAGCTTTCGGGCATCTCGCGAAGCATTAGTTAAGACAAAGCTTCTGTTTGCGGCATAGCCAAAATCTTTAGCTATACTCTCAGGGGTTTTGTTCTTTTTCACAGCGGCTTTTACCCTAAAAATATCTACATACGCCGAAGCTATTAGAGAATATATTTCTGCAGGAGAAACACCCATAGAAAGTAGATTGTTTAAAACCTCTAAGGCCTTTTCCCCTCTTCCCGATAAAATATGCTTAGAAAGGTCATAAACAGAGGCCTCTAAGGTTTTAACACAAACCTTATCTATAATATCGGTAGTAATAATGCCCTCTTCACCTACAAAGGAAGTGACCTTCTCCAGCTCGTTAATTAAAATATTAAGGTCATCAGAGCAAACCGAAATCATATATCTAGCGGCTTTCTGGTCTAGCCTTACTCTTCTTTTTGCGGCACCGTCACTAAGCATTTTAATAAGTTCATTTTCTGTTCGGTGATTAAGCTCTGCAACAACACCCTGTGCTTTTTCAACTGCGGCAGCTAATTTTTTAAATCTGTCTGACTTCTTTGTATTAATCTGCAAAACATCGTAATAGAGTATTAAAACATTATTATCGGGCGCCTGTTCTACAATACTAATAAGCTTTTTAAAATCTGCAATGGGACAGCTTTCAAAAGGAAAATTACCTACACTGACACATATGCTGTCACCTGTAAAGGAAAACTGCATAATGTTATCATATATAAGCTGTATATCCGCATTTTCACCAAGTGCAAACAAATTAAGGTCGGCATTGTCACCAACGGTAGTCTTTGCAATTTTTTCTGCATATTTTTTTGTAAGATAAGGGTCATTCCCAACCAAAAGATAAATGTGCTTTAAGCGTCCTTTAGTTGTTACACCTCTAAGACCTGATTCACCTACCACAACTACACCACCTACCCTAGTTTTATTGACTTTGAAAAGGTATTATCAGTAATATTTGTAAGAGGATTGTTTTTTGAAAACTGCAACATTTCCTCATTTTTACCGCTTAAAATTAGCCTGTTTATATTAAGCTTATTAACCTGCTCAGGCACTTCGCCGGCAGCCACAAAAACAACATTTGCATTATCACATTCCTTGTAAAGAACAGATGGGTCGCCGTCCAAATAAATTATAACCGAGTATTTATCTAAATTAATAATAACACCAATACCCTCATAAATCAATACCCGGTAATCAGAATTTGAAATACCAATTTTATTATTATAAAAAGCATAATGCTCGTTAGAAATATGCTCAAACTTATTGAAAAAATCACCATTATAAGGGCAAAACACCTTTGCTGATGGAAATTTTCTTAACAGTGCCGGTCCCCCACCTGCAATATCTTTTTCTAAAGAAGGAAAAACAATATAATCAATTTTTGTTTTACCCATCGCAAACAGGCTGTTCTTGATTTTTGTTGCGTCATTCTCTCCATCACCGGCTCCAAATGCATAAACATAATCATCTACACTTAGAAGAACACAATGTCCCTTACCTACACTGACAACCTGTAAGGAATCTGGCAGCCGCCAATAATAGTGCGCTGTCAAAACAAGTGAGAAAGAAATCAATATCGAGGAACTCACCTTGAAGATTTTTCTAAACCTAAAAGCAGAAAACTTAGCAGTCACCAATACTCCGTAAATTCCCACTAAAAAGAGAACAATGGTTATTATGTTAACGCCGTCTATAGCAATAATAGAGGCATTAAGGTCTGCCAGAAAAGACACAACCATCTTGGTATACCTTACCAAATAACAGGTTATTACAATAAAAATCCCCGAAGAAACAGAAAGAAGACCCGGAAGTGACAACAAAATTACCGAACAAAGAGAAAATATCATAACAAAGGTCATTGCGTGACCTGTAAGAAGGTTTGCCAAAAGTGAAACGGTTGAAATATAGCCAAAGCTCAAAACAGAAATTGGAATTGTGCATATACTGGCAGAAAAGGTTTGACAAAAAGCCATAATAATCCCCCTGCCCACTTTTCCAATATTCATAAATCTTAAAATTAAAGCACAAAGTTTTTCATAAAAAATTGGGCAGACAAAAATTAAACCAAAGGTTGAAAGAAACGACAAAGCAAACGCAATATTTCCTGCCGAAAAAGGAGAAATAAAAAGAATTATTGAAGCAGAGGCTCCTAAAGAATTAAGCGCATCGGTCTTGCGAAAAATCAGTTTTCCCACAGCCAAAATCATAAATGTAAACCCGGCCCTTAAAATAGAGGGAGAAAAACCACATACCGATGCCAATGCAAAAACCGAAATGATTAATATAAAACCCTCTAGCCTTTTGGACACCCTTAAACGGGCAAGTATAAATTCTAAAATTTGAAATAAAATTCCAAAATGCATTCCCGAAACAACAAGCATATGTGTAACACCGGTAACCTTGGAATCGAAATAGAAATCTTCATCAAGCCTGGAATGGTCACCTAAAAGTACAGCAGAAATTATACTTGCTTCATCATAATTAATATTATCATAAATTAGACCATTAAGATAGCTTCTAAGGTCGGTAAATACAGCATAGATTGGCCTGTTTTTACCCAAATGCTCTGATACTGAGTTTAAATAGCCACCTGCGTAAATTCCATCTGCAAGAGATGTTTTTTCAAAAAAGCCTAAATCGTTAAAGGTTACTAAGCACACAACCCTATCAAAAAGCTTTATGTCACAGTTATTGATGTCACTAAGGCGTATTTTAATATTATTAGGAATCTTTCTAGGTAGTTCCCCACCCTCATTTGGTAAAAACTCTATATTTTCGGTCTTTAACTCATAAACAGTATGGGTTTCGAAATAACTTGGCCAATCAACAACTGTACACGTTACCCTAGCTTCAAACCCTGCAAAAGCCTTTGCCGGAACAACCCTAGCACTGACTGTGTAAAGGCCAAGTAAGCTAAACACTAGACAAATAACAGTTAATGATTTTAAGCCCGAAACCTTAATTCTTTTTCTGAAAATTATGAATACGGCAAGTAAAATCGCAAAAACAGCCGCCGGTATAAAAGAAAAACAGGTTGGAAGATAAAGAAGAGCCAAAGATACCGCCGACAAACTCAAGCCGGTATAAAACATAACTCTTACCATACATCATCCAACCTGTAAAACTTATTTAATAGTTAACCGGGAGGCCAAGCAAGATTTCTACGAGCCAAAAGGTGAAAATGAATATGCTCAACAGTCTGACCGCCATCTTCGCCGCAATTATTTACAACGCGGAAGCCTTTTTCAAGATTTTCGGCCTTGGCGATTTTCGAAACCGCTTCAAACACTGCGGCAATTAAATGGCTGTTATCTGCGGTGATTTCAGCCGCAGAAGAAATGTGTTCTTTTGGAACTATAATAGCGTGAAAAGGTGCCTGAGGTTCAATATCTGCAAAAGCATAAACCTTTTCGTCTTCATAAATTTTTGTTGAGGGTATCTCCCCTGCAACTATTTTACAAAAAAGACAATCCATTAATTACACCCCTAACTAGGCATTTACAATGCTAACAACCTTAGAAATTGCCTCATCGGCCTTTGAAACATCCTTACCGCCGGCCATTGCGCTGTCGGGTCGGCCACCACCGTTACCGCCTGCTATTTTAGCAACCTCACGAACAATGTTTCCGGCATGGCATCCGTTTTTAACAGCATTAGCACCACATGATGCAACAAAAGTAAGCTTTTCACCGCTAACAACAGCAAAAACAGCAACCATATCGGGCTTTGATGACTTAATAGTATCACAAAGGGTACGAGCAGAATTTACGTCGGTATTATTAAGCACCTTTGCAACAACCAAAGCCTTATCTGTTTTAGTAGCATTCGATAAAATATCATCCATCTTACCTGCAGCTAATTTGCTTTCGAGAGCCGAAATTTCTTCTTTCTGCTCTTTAATAGTGGCGGTCATTTGCTTAGCTTTAATAACAATTTCATTGGGGTTTGCTAGTTTCATTTCACTTGCGGCGTCTGCAATAGTTTGTTTAAGGCTATCTAAAAACTCTAAAACACCCTTTCCGGTAACGGCCGAAATTCGGCGAACACCGGCGGCAACTGAGCTTTCAGATAAAATTTTAAACAAACCGATTTTTCCGGTATTATCAATATGCGTACCGCCACAGAACTCTACAGTAAAGTCTTCTGCTGAAACAACCCTAACTACATCGCCGTATTTTTCGCCAAAAAGAGCCATAGCTCCAAGCTTTTTTGCTTCCTCTATAGGCATTTCGCGGGATAAAACAGTAATTCCCTTTAAAATATATTCATTTACAAGGTTTTCAACCTTTATAAGCTCGTCTGCAGTAAGCGCAGCAAAATGTGTGAAGTCAAAGCGAACCTCTTTATCATTTACAAGCTGACCGGCCTGTTCAACGTGGCTACCAAGCACCTTTCGAAGAGCGGCCTGTAAAAGGTGAGCTGCGGTATGATTTCGGCGAATGGCTTCACGGCGCTCGACATCAATTGTTACAACGACTTTATCACCAACCGAAAGACTTCCATTTACAATTTTCACATAGTGTGCAAACACACCGCCGGAGGATTTTTTAGTATCCTTAACAAAAATAACATTTTCGCTATTTTCGGGGCAAATGGTTCCCATATCACCAATCTGTCCGCCGCTTTCGGCATAGCAAACAGTTTTGTTTAAAACAACTATAGCTTGTCCGTCACCGGTACTTGTGCAGTGCTCTCCGTCACATATAATATCCAATACGGTTGCCTCACAGCTATTCTCAGTATAACCTAAAAATTCAGTAGCGGAAATATCATCAAAAGAAATATCGTTACTGCTCCAGCTCTCCCCGTCGGCAGATTTTCTGGCAGAACGGGCTTTTGTGCGTTGAGCTTCCATAAGTTCTTTAAAGCGATCTTCATCAACGGTCATACCCTTTTCACTTAAAATATCCTTTGTAAGGTCAAGGGGGAAACCATATGTATCATAAAGCTTAAAGGCATCGTCACCTGAAAGAGTGCCACCGTTTTTGGTAAGTTCGTTCAACATATTAAGGCCCTGGTCAACCGTTTTATTGAAGTTTGCCTCTTCGTTATTAATAACCTTAGAAATAAGCTCTTGTTTTTCTAAAAGCTCCGGATAGCCCGATTTATTTTCGTTAATAACGGCATAGCATAATTCCATAAAGAAGGGACGGTTAATACCAATAAGTTTTCCGTGACGAACGGCACGACGTATAATTCTACGAAGAACATAGCCTCTTCCCTCATTAGAGGGTATAATACCGTCGCTTATCATAAAGGTTGCTGCCCTGGCGTGGTCGGTAATAGCACGAATGGAAATATCAACATTTTTATCAACGCCATATTCTTTTCCGGAAATAGCGCAAACCTTATTTAATATATTGCGAATGGTGTCAACCTCAAACATATTGTCAACATCCTGCATTACACAGGCAAGACGCTCAAGACCCATTCCGGTATCAATGTTTTTATGCTCAAGCTCGGTATAGGTACCGTCGCCCATATTATTAAACTGGGAAAAAACATTGTTCCAAATTTCCATATAACGGTCACAGTCGCAACCTGGCTTACAATCAGCAGAACCACAACCATATTTTTCACCGCGGTCAAAATAAATTTCAGAACATGGACCGCAAGGACCGGTACCATGCTCCCAAAAATTATCGGCCTTACCAAGGCGAACTATATGCTCTTCAGGAACGCCTATATTGTTCTTCCAAATATCATAAGCCTCGTCGTCCTCTTCATAAATAGAGGGCCAAAGCCTGTCCTTCGGAATTTCAAGTGTAACAGTCAAAAACTCCCAAGCCCAGGCAATAGCTTCGTTTTTAAAATAATCACCAAAAGAAAAGTTACCCAACATTTCAAAATATGTACCATGACGGGCAGTATGACCTACACGCTCTAAATCGGGTGTGCGAATACACTTTTGGCAGGTAGTAACCCTATTTCTGGGAGGGGTAACCTCACCCGTGAAATATTTTTTCATTGGTGCCATGCCAGAGTTAATAAGAAGCAAAGACTTATCATTATTAGGCACAAGAGAAAAACTTGGTAAACGTAAATGACCTTTACTTTCAAAAAAGCAAAGATATTTTTCTCTAAGCGTATTAAGTGACATCCATTCCATAAAAACACCTCAAAATAACAACATTCATACTTTTAAATTATATTATTATTTTAAGGCTTTGTCAATAGTTTTTATGCGCTCCGCCGACTTTGAAAAATATTAATATCTATCTGCCAAAAATTCTTCAATAAACAACTCTATCTCCTCCAATTCTACCTGCTCTTTATTGAACAACTCTGCTAATTGTTCCACTTTTTGTTTATTATCAGAAATATCTGACACAATAGTCTCATCATTATATGACAGCCCGTATGTAATATAAGTTTTTCCTTCAATACAAGCAGTACCTTTAATTACTTTATACATAAAACCGCTTCCTTTACTTTTTGTCGTGAAGTAAATAGGCTTTACCTTCCCCTTGGCCAATGAGTTACAGCAATTAATTTCCAATTTCTTTCACACTAAATAAATTATACTCAATGTGAATGATTTTGTCAACAAGTTTTGACAAAAAATTCCAAAAATTTTCAAAGTTCACTTTTAGGGCACTAATAATCCCCTTTAATTACACAATATAACACTCTAAAGGTTCTTGACGAAAAAGTCAGCTTATGATATACTTAATACTGCTCTTTAGTGGGTTATTAATTACAGCAAGGGGTGATTTCGGTGGAAAGCACAAAAACTATATCTAATAACAAAAAAGCCTTTCACGACTATTTTGTCTTAGAAAGCATAGAAGCCGGAATTGAGCTTTGCGGTACCGAGGTAAAATCTTTAAGAATTAGCGGTGCAAACCTTAAAGATGCTTGGTGTGACATTGAAGACGGCGAGATTTTTGTTAAAGGTATGCATATTTCCCCTTACGAAAAGGGAAATATATTTAACAAGGACCCTGTAAGGGTTCGAAAACTTTTAATGCACAAGAAAGAAATTCTTCGCCTTTTTGGTCAGCTTAAACAACAGGGCCTTACAATTATTCCGCTCTCTCTTTATTTTAAAGGTTCAAGAGTAAAGGTTCAGGTTGGGCTTTGCAAGGGTAAAAAGCTGTATGACAAACGGGCAGATATAGCGCAAAAAACAGCCAATCGTGAAATTCAACGCACTTTAAAAGAGCAAAACCGTTAAAAAACATTCTACTTTTCACTTATTACCTCTCACTTCTTACCTATTACTTATTACCTATTACTTATTACCTATTACTTCATATATGGGGGCGTACCGGTTTCGACAGGGATCAAGAAGTATAGTAAGCGGGTAGTGGCGCGGACACACTTTAAAATCCGTAAATTAAAAATAAACGACAACAATAAAGTTGCCTTTGCAGCCTAATTAGGCTGCCGTCCGACCCGGGATTACCGCGACCCGGCTAGGGCGTCGATTAGCGGTGAACGTGAACAAAGGTCTTCCCTGCCCTTTGTCATGATTTAAGGGATACTAAGGTGCCCGGTTTGACGTTTGACCTTGCACCGAGGGAATGTTAACAACCGTCTGCACCCGGAGAAAGCTATATGGAAAGATTTTTGGACAGGGGTTCGACTCCCCTCGCCTCCACCATAACGCGCATAGACGAACTCTTTACATCGTAAAGAACGTCTTTGCCATTACAGAAGAAATACCACCTAAGTAAGTTAAATCTTAGGTGGTATTTCTTTTAATATTTCTCTATCGCAAATAAATAACAATTTGTATAAATGAATTTACATTATGTTTATTTTAGAATTCATTTTTTTGCTGGTTAGCTTTACAATAAAGTAAACAACAAGCCAAATTATAAAATATAACGCAACAAAAACGGCCGTAAAAATTAACAATATAGTAGACTCAAAGGGTATCCATGTGTTTACTAAATAACAGGTTACATAGGCAACATACAAACATATAAAATGGCATAAAAGCGATTTTACCAAAGGCCACTCTTCTATTTGGTTGAAAACCGAGCAACCCGCCTGTACAAAGGCCAACAAATATACCGAAACAATTCCTACCAAAACCTGACTGCCAGTGAGAGAAAAATTTTTTATATTAACCGAAAGAATAGCATACACTATTCCTAAAACTATTGGACCGAGCCCACTAAAAACTGCCCCTCTATGCAAAAAGCTTTTAAGATATTTATTCATTTAAATTCCCAACCTTTCTTTTACCGCCTTTAACTGTCGGCGGGAAACATACTCTTTATATTCATTTTTAAAAATTACCATTAATGAACCCGAAACCGAAGCATCAAACCGTTTAATTTTACTTATGTTTGCAATACAGGACTGATTAATTTTAACAAATGAATCTGAAAGCCTTTCTTCAACCTGGTATAATCTTTGCTTTAATACAAATCGGTCATTTTCGGTCAAGGCATACACCTTATCATCCAAAATCGTAAAGCAAAAGACATCTGAAGCGTTTAAAAAAGTTGCTTCTTTGTTTTTATATCCCACAAGTTCTAAATTGCTATCATTTACAAGCTGTTCGATTATTTCGGTGAGCTTGTTTTTTCCTTTGGCATATACCACAACCTCTTCCTTTCGAAATTCATCAATAATAAGTTTGAATTCCATACCGCTCCTCCTTTCCAAGGTTAATTTTATATATATTTTTTAAAGTTTCAAGTCTATTTCGGTCTTCGGTTATTTTAACTATGTGTTCGGCATAAAATGTATTTTCCCCGGGTATAAACATATAATAAGTCCGGTGATAAAAAATGAAAAGTTTATGGAAAAGTTATAACGAAACTAAAAACTTTGACCCGCTTAAGGGAGATTTAAAAACAGATGTTTTAATAATTGGCGGTGGCCTTGCAGGTATTCTTACAGCATATATGCTAAACAAACAAGGAATAGATTACGCTCTTATAGAGGCCGGAAAAGTGTTTAACGGTGTATCGGGCAACACTACCGCAAAAATAACGGCACAGCACGGTTTGATTTATAATAAGCTAATAAAACAGTTTGGCATAGAAAAATCAAAATTATATCTTGAAGCCAACTTAAATGCAATAGATAAGTTTTCTCAACTGTGCCAAAATATTGACTGCGATTTTGTAATTGAAAATTCTTATGTTTATTCACTCAATAACCGCCAAAAGCTAGAGGAGGAAATGGCGGCTTTAGAAAGCCTTAAGTACAAGGCTGAATTTTTAAATCACATTGCTCTTTCCCTGCCAATTGTCGGTGCAATTAAGTTTGAAAACCAGGCTCAATTTAATCCTGTAAAATTTATAAACGAAATTAGTAAAAAACTAAACATTTATGAAAACACAAGGGCAATTTCCTATAACGGCAACGAAATTGTAACCAACAATGGTAAAATCAAGGCAAAAAAAATAATTGTTACTACCCATTTTCCCTTTATTAATAAACACGGAAGTTATTTTTTAAAAATGTACCAAGAGCGTTCATATGTAATTGCCCTTGAAAATGCACCTCAGCTTAATGGAATGTATGTTGACGAAAACAAAGACGGATTTTCTTTCAGAGGCTATAAAGAGCTTATGATTTTAGGCGGAGGCACACACCGAACAGGAAAGCCTAGTGATGGTTGGAAAAAAATCAGAGAATTTGCAAAAATACACTACCCAACTTCCAAAGAAATCTTCAGTTGGGCCACCCAAGACTGTATTACCTTGGACAGCATACCGTATATAGGCCGATATTCAAAAAGCACACCTAACCTTTATGTTGCTACCGGCTTCAACAAATGGGGTATGACCTCTTCAATGATTGCGTCCTTAGTTTTATGTGATTTAATAAACGAAAAAGAAAATAAATACAGTGAGCTTTTTACTCCATCGCGCAGCATTCTTCACCCTCAGCTTATATTAAATGGTATTGAAGCAGTAGGAAGCCTTTTAACACCCGCAAAAAAACGGTGTCCACACCTTGGCTGTGCCCTTAAATGGAATCCCCACGAACACAGCTGGGATTGCCCTTGTCACGGCTCACGCTTTGATGAAAAGGGTAAGCTTATTAACAATCCTTCCAACGGTGATATATAATAATATTCATTTTGTTCACAAAAACCTCAATAATTTTAATTTTTTCGAATATATAATTGAAAATCGTTCAAATATGTAGTAGTATTATTTTGAGGTGTTTAAAATGACTATTCAACTTTCAGGACAGGGATATAAAGAGGTTTGGGGTGATATTAACGTAAATCACTATGAGGGCTATTACCCAAATATGTCTGACTACCATATGCATGAATTTTATGAAATTAGCCTTATTTTTTCAGGCGATGTTAGTATTTTGCTTTCCGATACCGCTGACCGAAGCACCGACCCAAAAATTGTTTTGCTACGTCCCTTTACCTCCCACTATATGTACTGTGAACCACAAATTTTATACAAAAGAGTTAATATTCTTTTTTCTAAAGACCTGGTTGAAGATTTCTTAACGGAATATACAGCACTATTATCGGTTTTTAAGCCTAATGGTGCTATACATAAGCTTAGTATAGAAGAATGTGAAAAATACAAAAAAATTATAGATGAGATAGAAGCAGAAGAAAGTATACTTAGAAAAAAGTTTTTACTTTTATATCTTCTTTCCTTTGTTGTCGATAACACAAAATCTTCTAAGACCTTGTCGCCTATGCCGGAATATATTACAAACACCTTAAGCTATATAAACGAGCATTATGACGAAAAAATAATCTCAGGTGAAATAGCATCTAAATTTAAAATTGGCCGTACTACCCTCATGACCGGCTTCAAAAAATATACCGGGACCACTATTAACGAATATTTAACTAAATTTCGACTTAAAAAAGCACTAGTTATGCTTAAAGAGGGTTCTTCTCTTCAAAGCTGTGCCGAACGATGTGGTTTGGGTGATTCCAGCAATCTTATTCGTTGTTTTAAGCGTTATTTTAACACCACACCAACTAAATATCTTGCTCAAAAATGAAAAAGAACCCTGTTTAAGGGTTCTTTTTCACTAACTTTATTCCATACCGAAATAATTAACTGAGTTATTAAAACAAATGTCACGCACAACTGCACCTACAAACTCTAAATCAGAGGTCATTTCGCCCCTATCCATCATTCCGCCTAAATAATTACAAAGGATTCTTCTGAAATAATGATGTCTGGGGTAAGAAAGAAGGGAACGGCTGTCTGTTAGCATACCAACAAATGTAGCTATGTGGCCTGTTGCAGTAAGGTCTTTAAGATGATTTTCCATGCCAACCTTATTATCTAAGAACCACCAAGCCGGGCCGTATTGCATTTTTCCTCTAAACTCACTGCTTTGGAAACAGCCTAAAAGAGTCATAATTTCGGTATTCATTTTAGGATTAAGGTTGAATACAATAGTTGCCGGTAGGCTATCTTCACTTTCAAGTCGATCAAAAAGACGCGAAAGTGCCTTAATGCTGTTATCCTCGGCAATGCTGTCAAAACCAGTATCAAGACCAAGCCTTGCAAAGCTTTTGGCACTATTGTTTCTCATTGCACCCAAATGAAGCTCAGTACGAATGTTATGCTTTGCATAAAGCTTCATTAAAAAGTATGTTAAATAGCCCTTAAAAACCTCGGCATCTTCGATTGTAATTTTCTCGCCCCTAAGCACCTTTTTGAGAACCTCATCTGCCTGTTCTTTTGTAGATACTGTGTAAACTCTTTCTACCGCAATATCACTTGCTTTTGTACCTACACCCTTAAAAGCAACAAGGCGGTTTTCAAGTGCTTCTTCCAAAGCGTTAATGCCATCAATTTTTATAGTAAGGGCTTCAAGCTTACCCAAAAACTCCAAATAGCTTGCAGCTTCAATATTCATAATTTTATCTGCTCTAAATGCAGGGGCTACCTTAAACTTATAATCCTTTTCGGCGATTTTCTTAAAGGTCTCTAGATCATCAAAAACCTCGTTAGTAGTAAAGAGGTATTTAACATTAGAGCCCTCAATAAGAGACTGAGGTGTAACATTATTTGCTCTAATATAAGCATTACACTCATCCCAAATTGCCTCAGCATTTTTTTCGTTAATTTCTTTTTCGCAACCAAAAAACTCTTTAAGCTCAACCTGAGACCAATGGTAAAGAGGGTTACCAAAAGCGGTGCCAAGAACACGACAATAGGTTAAAAACTTTTCCTTATTACTGCTGTTTCCTGTTATCAATTCCTCATCTACACCAAAGTTGCGCATAAGACGCCATTTATAATGGTCGCCGGCAAGCCAAATTTCGAAAACATCTGAAAAAGGTTTGTTCTCTAAAATTTGTTTTTCAGGCAAATGACAATGATAGTCGAAAATCGGCATATCCTTCGCATAACCGAAATAAAGTTTTTTTGCAAAGTCGCCATTTAGTAAAAAATCATCAGTAATATAACTCATTTTAACACCTCTAAAAATCTAACGCTTTTGGTGAAATTAAAGCAATTTCTCTTTTATCATTATGGGTAGTATCAAAGGTAATTGCCTTGCCACCCCAAACAAAACGTGCATGAAGATCGCAACGGGAATCACCTGTTGTAGGCTTTAGAGTTTTAACCTTTAAAAGCATTCTTTCCTTGCCTGTTTTAAGGCTGTATGCCATAAGAGCGCGATAACCCTTAAAATCATAACCGTCACCTATAATGTAGTTACCATCGGGAGAAATATTACAATGAATATCGGGGTTGCAGCCCTCAATATAAAAATAAGGCATATCATACTCAACCCAGGTTTTGGTTTCTACATTAATTTTATACATACTTTTTTTCTCTTCTGTGGTGCAGTGGGCAATTATTTCCTTGTCATTTATCCAATCGTAGTGAGAAACGTATGTATTTTTAAGCACTGTGTAGCAGTTGCCCTCAAGGTCGCCGATAACCATTGAAGTGCTCCACATAACACCTTTTGCGGGGAAATTTCGAACAAGCATAACAAAACGGTCAGAGGTGCGGTTAAAAGTTATGTGATTGATGAGAATTTTTTTGTCGTCATCAAATCCGGCAATTGGGCCTAAGTCTTTATAATTTATAATCAACTTAGATTTTCCGGTTTCCATATCTACAAGATAGGCGCCATCATTTTCGGGATGATTAACATCGGCGTTTTCATCAACAAAACCGGCATAGCCATAACCTGGACGGAAAGCATAAATTCTTCCAAAATTAACCGCTAAGCCCCACTTTCCATCTGGGGAAACACAAGCTGTTGCTCTGTCGGTATATTTTTTCTCGCCAGTTACAAAATTATGTGTTACAGTAGAATGTTTTCCGTTTTCGAAAACATTATAATATACAGTGTTTTCTAAAAATGGGTGATACTGCAGCATTGCGCCTTGTTGAAAATTCCAAGCCGTGGTTTCACCAATTTTATAGAACTTTCTGTCTTCAAGATAACCTACTTCAGCAATATCATCAGCAGTAGGAATTCTGTCTAAAAACGGAACTCTATGGGCTAAGTGTTTACCGTTAAGCCCTGTTGCTCTCATATCATAATACGCAAAGAAATAATGAGCACCGTCATTAGGTGTAATAATTTCAACCTCTTCCGGTTTATAATAATCGCTAATAACATTACACATTATAAAGTCACTCCATCCTTAAAAATTGCAATATCTTCATAACCGTGGGCTTCGCCACAGCTAACTTTACCTTCGGCAGTTTCAATACACAAATTAAAAAGCATTTCTGTTGCTTTGGCTTTGTCCTCTCCCTCAAACAGAACACCGGCGTTAAAATCTATCCAGTGAGGTTTTTTCTTAAATAAAGCCGTATTAGTGGAAATCTTAAGGGTGGGAACCGGCCCACAAAGAGGGGTTCCTCTTCCTGTGGTGAAAAGAATAATCTGCGCACCACAAGCAGCTAGGTTTGTTACTGCTACCTGGTCATTACCCGGACCGTTTACCATATAAAGACCACCTTCACCCTCGGGTTGTTCACCAAAATTAAGGGCACCTCTTAGGGTAACTTTACCTGCTTTTTGAACACAACCTAAAGATTTTTCTTCTAAGGTAGAAATTCCACCTGCAATATTACCTGGAGATGGGTTATCCGCAATACCTTCACCGTGGTCAATAAAATACTGTCTGAACGCCTTAATCATTCCTGCAACGCTATTAAAGGTTTTCTTGCTATCGCTTCGAGCCAGAAGAATTTGCTCTGCGCCAAAAACCTCGGGCATTTCGCTCATTAGAATTTTGGCGTCATATTCATAAAACTTATCGGCCACCAAGCCTACAAGAGGATTAGCAGTAATACCGCTGTAACCGTCGCTTCCACCACATTTAACAGCGATTCTTAGTTTGGAAATAGGAACCTCTACCCTTTTATCGGCAGAAACAACATCTTTTAACTCATTTAATATTTTTTCGCCCTCAAAGAGTTCATCCTCGCAGTCTTGAAGATTTAAAAACCTTACTCTTTCTTCATTCCAGCTACCAAGAACCTCTTTCATACGGTCAATTCCGTTGTTCTCACAACCAAGACCTAACACCAAAACACCACCGGCATTGGGATGCTTTATAAGACCGCAAAGAACCTTTTGGGTAGTTGCCATATCTCCCCCAAGCTGTGAACAGCCATAAGGGTGAGTCAAAGCCTTAGCGCCGGTCATTTTAGCAAGGGTCTTAGCTACACCATTGGCGCAGCCTACTGTAGGAATTATCCATATTTCATTCCTTATACCAACATTACCGTCTTCCCTAAGATACCCCATAAAGGTACCATTCTTTTTTGAGATTTCAGGCTCAGCATATTCATTATACACCCATTCACCCAAACCTGCAAGGTTTGAAGCAAGATTTTTAGGGTCAATTTTTGTTCCAACAGAAATATCACATTTAGCATGGCCTATGGGGAAACCATATTTTATAACATTCTCCCCCGCCTTGATTTCTGAAAGGGCATATTTTTGGCCATCGTCTCTAACCTCGACGTTATCTAAGTGATGGATTTGCATTAGTCAGCACCTCTTCCATATCTGAAAGGTCTGTTCCCCAAAAATCTTCATTTGCCAACACCGATTTTAAGGAATTATTTTTAATAAATTCTATAACAGCCTCATCGTCACTTGGAGTTGAGGTTTTATAAAACTCAATAAGCTTTGAAAAACCAAAAACAAGATTTTTAGGATAAGAACCAAAGCGTCTTTTGTATTCTAAAACAGAAGGCAAAACTCTTACCTTAAATTTGCTAATAGAATTAAGGGAGATAGAAGCAAGATAATGCTTAATATATGGGTTGTCAAACCTTGTTAAAACGCTGTTTGCATAATCTGTCAGCTCTTCCTTTGAGAGGTCAAGGGTAGGAATAATCTCTTCAAACAAGCAGTCCTTTAAAAACTTACTTACTGTTTCATTTTCCATACATTCCTTAACAGTTTCAAGACCCGAAAGCAAAGCATAAGCCACCATAGAAGTGTGAGCACCGTTTAAAATTCTAACCTTGCGAGTACGATAGCGCTCTAATGCATCTTTAGTAACTATAACATTAAGCCCTGCCTTGGAAAAAGGAAGCTCTTTTTCAAGGTCATAACTTGTTTCAATAACCCACAGATGGAAAAATTCCGAGGTATTAACCATTTTATCTTCATAACCAAGGTTTAA
This sequence comes from Clostridia bacterium, assembly GCA_017410605.1. GTDB lineage: Bacteria > Bacillota > Clostridia > Oscillospirales > Acutalibacteraceae > UMGS1279. The sequence continues at coordinate 54,867 of JAFQQN010000015.1, read as the reverse complement.
ATCCTCGTCCTTAGGGTAACCCGTATTTATTCTATCAACAAGGGTATTACAGAAAATATTATTATTTTCAATCCAATTAACAAAATCTTTAGAATAACTCCAAAGATTTGCATATTGTAGAATGCATTTTTTAAGGTTATCGCCGTTTTTGTCAATAAGCTCACAGGGTAAGAAAACAAGACCATTAAGACCATCATCAAACCTACGCTTTAAAAACAGTGTAAGCTTAGCGGGAAAGGTTGAGGGAGGAATATCTCCCTCATTATCCTTATCGCTGAAAACAATACCCGACTCGGTTGTGTTAGACACTACAAAGCGAAGTGAAGGTAAGGTAGCAAGAGAAAGATACTCTTCAAAGTTGTCATATGGTTTAACACAGTGGTCAATAACATCTACAACTGTTTTTTCAACACCCTCGGCACCGCGAATAATGTGGGTATAAAGGCCGTTTTGTTCGGTAAGCATATCACACATACCCTGTTTAATAGGCTGAACTACTGCAACACTGCCGTCGAAAAGACCCTCATCATTTAATTTTTGAAGCATCCAATCGGCAAAACCGCGAAGAAAACCGCCCTCTCCAAACTGAACTACCTTAACTGGTCTCCCAGTTTTATTAAAATCTTTTATGTTCTGCATTATTCATCATCCTCAGCAAATTCATGATAATCCTTTTTAATTGCAAAATATGCCATCTTGGGCTTTCTGTGCTCGTTTAAAATTCCCTTATTATTAAAACCTCTTGCTCGGTTAATAGCCCATGCACTTTGAGTTCTCATATCTGTAAACTGCCAAATAAAGAAGCCCGACATCATTGAATCATTATGGAAAAGATTTACACAATGGCTTAAAATGTCTGCCTGATATTCTTCTGTCCAACGGATATTATCAAAGGTGTGATGACCATAAAGAGCGGCTATACCAAATTCACTCATAATAACCGGCTTGTGGCTAAAGCCAAGACTCTCTCTTCTCTCTCTGAATTCATCTAAAAATACTTCCCAATCATGCTTATTGCCTACATACCAACCATAATACTTGTTGATACAAATAATATCACAAAATTCAAGGCATATATCTTCCATAGGGTGACAGGTGGCATATGTAACAATTCTGTTACCACCATTTTCCTTAAGAAAATCATAATATATTTTTGACATATCATATGCATTTTGGGTATCAACCTTAATTTCGTTATGCATTCCCCAAATAACAATTGATGGGTGGTTAAAATAGTATTTAAGCATTTCTCTGTGCATTTCAAGACCACGCTCAACAACAACAGGGTCGCCTAATGCTTCTTCAGAAAAACCGCAACCCCAAATGGGAATTTCGCTCCAGAAAAGGATTCCACGAGCATCTAACATATCTAGAAATATTTTAGAGTTAGGATAGTGTGAACCACGAACTGAATTACATCCCAAATCTTCAATAATATCCAAATCTCTTCTCATAAGGCTAACAGGGAATGCAAAACCAAAATCAGGATATTCCTCGTGACGGTTAACGCCGCGAAATTCAATTTTTCTTCCGTTAAGAAGAACTTTTTCGTCTTTTACCTCAACAAATCTAAAACCAACACGGTCAAAAAGGTCGTCGGTTTCGGTTGCAATAGCAATATCATAAAGCTCAGGCTTGCCAATATCCCAAAGTCTTATGTTCTGAAGATTAAACTCAGGGGTCTTAATTGCCTTGCTCTCCCCTGCCTTTAAGGTAATTGTATCAGCAAAAACTTTGTCTTCGCCGATCTTTATTTCAATCTTTGAAGTAACTTCACTATTCTCTGCATTATATAAATCAAGGGTGAAAAAGCCGTTTGCAGTTTTTAAATCATCAGCAAGAGTATAATCAAAACGGTTATTAATAACGCTGATACCCTTAAGGGTTTCAGCCCAAACACTTCTTATAATACCGCCGTCATGGTGCCAGTCCACAACCGACATAGGAATAGATTGTTCGTCAGGCTTATTATTAACGCGAACTGTAAGTGTGTGGAATCCTGCATCAACATTGTTAACAATAAAATCGAACTCACAGAAACCACCGTAGTGATAGCCTAAATACTGTTCATCTAACCAAACATCAGCCTCGGTCATAACAGCCTCAAATTTAAGACGAAGAGTTCCACCATTTGTATAGAACTGTCTTTGATACCAAGCGTATCCTTTATAGTCTAAAAGGCCTTTTTCTTTGTTCCATACTGAAGGAACTGCAGACATTTCGAATTCTTTGAGACCCTCAAACCATTTTTCATCTTTTCCCATATTTTCGGGGTCTATCTTGAAATTCCAAACTCCGTCTAAGTTTGCAACCTCTCTTTTGATATGTTCAGTAAATAAACGCGACATAAAATCACCTCAAAAATTTATTTATTTAATTATACTACTATAATTTATAGTACACAATAACATTTTGTACATTTAATTTTCAAATCGTTCAAAAAATATTATTTTTTTAAATAATTAAACATTTATTTCTAACAAAATCAAATAAATCGTTCAAAAAAGGCCATCGCCTTAAAAGGCGTGGCCTTTAAAATTAATTATTCTTTGTAAAGCTTAATGAAGTTAGAAATACCACTTCTATTATTGTTGACAGCTTTAATAAGTACGCGAATCTCAATAATTTCGCCTGGAGTTCCACTGAATTTTGCAAGAATTTCGCCACCCGATGAACAATTTGCTTCGGTTACTAATTTACCGTCAATATAAACTTCTACTACACTGCCCTTAATATTAGCAAAATTAAGGGTGTATTCTTCAATGCTCTTGGTTTTATCATAGGTTGGCAATGTAGGTAAAAGGCGGTAAATTCTCCAGCCGTCTACAAAGTCGCTTTGATACCCACTTATGGGTATAGGAATAGGTGTAAAGCTATTCATATCGTTATCGGCTAGTTTTATGTTGGGGTCAGGACGTTCTTTGAAAGTTTCAGAAACAGTTACGCCGCCTATATTACAATTTATTGCACTTCTCATATAAAGCGGTGGTTCAACCCTATTTATATCCACAGAAATTTCTGCACCCTCAAGGCCATCAGCAAAGGCCTCAACAGTAAGCTCGGTTCCATTTTCATTAAGTCTTACTACTGCCTGACACATACCGCAGTAAGCGTGACGAAAAGCTTCAGAATCAATTTCGTGGCTGTTTGGGTCACCGTTACCTGTACCCAAAACCTTACCATCTTTTGAAGCGGTAAAGGTTATCAGATTATCTGCATAAGGGCAAACCACACCGTTTTCATCAACAACTTCTGCATTGATTAAAACAGTATCCTGGCCGTCATTATTTATAAACGGTCTATCAGCAGTAAGTTTAATTTTATATGGTTTTCCGGCAGTAGCACGTTTATATTCTGAAACTAATTTGCCATTTCTATAAGCTTTTGCTACAACAACACCCTCTTCAAACTCTACAGACCACTCAGGAGGTTCGCAGACATCAGCGGTTTTTTTGCCCAGAGATTTGCCATTTAAGAAGAGTTCCACCTCATCACAGTTAGTAACAGCTACAACCCTTACTTTTTTTCCCTTCTCCCAGTTCCAGTGGGGCAAGAGATATACCATAGGTTCATCGGTAAAACAAGCCTTATTATAATAAAAAGAATCTTTAGCAAAGCCACAGGTATCTAAAATACCAAACTGAGAGGAAACCGAGGGCCAACCAAAGGGCGTAGGCTCTCCCCTATAATCAAATCCTGTCCAAACAAAAATACCTGCAAAATAAGGATGCTCCCTCAAAAATTGCCACATTTGTCTAGCTGTAGTTCCCCAAGGAACAATTTCTTCGTCGTAACCGTTTAAAACATGTTTTTCCTCTCTATCGCTCTCATAACAGCCTCTTGTTGAAACTGCGCTGTTATTTTCAGAACCGAGAATAGTCATTTCGGGATATTTTTCGTGGGCAATATCTGCCTGTTGTAAAAAATAATTCAAACCTGTAATGTCCATCTCCGGACCGGCACCGTCGAGTGCACCGTTAATAGCGCCTGTAATAAGCCTGGAATCGTCAATACTTTTTACAAAGGTCTTCATTCTTTTAAAAATTCTGGCGCCCTCTTCGGTGTTTTGCAACGGCTCTTCATTAAACAGCGACCAGAAAATAACGCTGGGATGGTTACAGTCGCGTCGTACCATATTTTCAACCTGCATCAATGTTTCTGGGTCAGACTGAAAATGACGGTTTTCATCCATAACAATCATACCGAGCTCGTCACAGGCATCTAAAATTTCTTTAGAGGGCATATTGTGAGCACAGCGATAAGCATTTGTACCAATCTCTTTAAGGCGCTTAATACGGTAAAAATTCAAAGAATCTGAAAGGGCAACACCTACACCGGCGTGGTCTTGGTGGTTACAGGTACCCTTTATTAAAAGCCTTCTACCGTTAAGAAAAAAGCCTTTATTTGGGTCAACACTAAAGGTTCTAAAACCAATATTTACACTTTCACTATCAAGCGAAACACCGTCTTTGATCAACTCAATTTTCAAAGAATAAAGGTTTGGTGAATCAACATCCCACCTAAGGGGGTTTGAAACCAAAAAGCTACCCTTGAGAGTTGATTTGCCTGATGCCGGAATTGTAACGCTTTCGGTGCAGCCTGATGCAACAATTTTTTCGTTTTTATAAAGGGTGGCTTTTGCAGTAACTATACCCTCTTTGTAAGATGTGTTTAGAGCAGTTACATTAAGCTCAACATTCCACTCTTCACCTTTTAAATTAACCGGTTTTGCAAAAATACCGTTATAATCAATACAAAATTCAGACTTCTCGTATAATCTAACATGGCGGTAAATACCCGCACCTTCATACCACCAGCCCTCAAAACCACTGGCATCAACAAAAACTGAAATAACATTTGCTCTATCGCCAAAATAAGCAAAATCTGTTATGTCTACAATGGTTTCGGTATATGTACTTTTGGTTTTTGTCAGCAAAAAACCATTAAAATAAATAGTTGCCATACCGGCAATTCCTTCAAAAACCAAAGTAAGAGTTTTTCCCCTTGCGCTTTCGTCTAAAAGAAAAGATTTTCTATACCATGCATTACTTCTGGTACGAAAACCGTGTGGCAAAGAATTTTCAGGAGCAATGTCCTGTGATGTGAAATAGTCGTGTGGAAGGTCAACCTTTTTCCAATCGTTATCGGCATACTCTAGCCCTGCCATGCCGCCACAACGGCCGCTTTTGCTAGAACCATATGCCGCTGCATGGCTGTTATTATAACTATAAACTTCATCACCTATATGGAAACGCCAATCTAAATCCATATTATAAATTTTTCTCATAAAATGGCCCCCTTTTTTATAACTCAATTATACTAAAAGTGGACATATCTGTCAACGAAAAATGGTTATTTTCAGCTATATTTAATCAAAATATTCCCATTTAGAAGAGCCTTTTTTCTTCACACGGCGGTTTTCTTCCTTTGCGAGTCCCTGCGCAATTTTCGGAAATGCATTTTCGGTCGAATTAGTAGGCTGAATTTCATATGTGCCATACTTGTTTACCATTTCAAAGCTGTCCTCCGGCTCGGTAATATAACTGTTTGCCGACGGAGTCATTCTATCGTGAAAATTATCATTTTTACTGTTTACTGATTTTTCAGACATAATATAATACCTCAATCTTATAATTTGTTTTTATTATTTTATCCAAAAAAATCATCGATACAATTGCTAAATTTATGATATAAAAAAGGTTGCCCCATAAAGAGGCAACCTCTGTTATTTATAGCAACCTTATAATAAATTATTAACTTAATTTTGAAAGTTTATTTGTATTGGCTAAAACAATTAATGCCATCTCTTCTTTTAAAATTATAGACGGTTCAAAATCAACAATAACATCCTTGTCTGTTCTAATAGCCAAAATATTTAAACCGTATTTTTTCCGTAAATTCAATTCTATAAGACTTTTATCTACCCACGCTTTTTTGATATTTATTTCAACAATGGAAATCTCTTTAGATAGTACTAAAGTGTCTATGAAACCAGAACTTAGCATATTTTTCGCCAACCTAATTCCCGATTCCTTTTCGGGGAAAACAACCTTATCGGCACCAACACGAAGAAAAATTTTTTGATGCATTTCATTAGCACATTTGACAACAACAGTTTTGACTCCAACCTCTTTACACAAGGTAACGGCCATTACGCTAGCCTCCAGATTACTTGCCATAGAAATAATAACCGTATCAATCTCTCCAATACCAAGACGGTTAATTACCTCTAAATCTGTCACATCAGCGCATTTGCAAATTGGCAAAACTGCAGCGGCATCGTTCACAATATTTTGATTCACATCTACAGCTATAACCTCCATACCGTTTTGAACAAGCTCATTTGCAACGGCCATTCCATATCTTCCAAGGCCGAAAACAGCATACGTTTTCTTTTTTTGCATAAAAATTCTCCTTTATCCAATGCTAATATCTTCTTCAGGTGCTGAAATAACATTTTGGTTTGGACCACTACTTGCAAATGCAATTGCCAAAGATATAGGCCCTATTCTACCAAAGTACATTGCCAAAATAATAATAATTTTCCCCACAAGATGTAGTTTTGCAGTAAGATTACGCGACAGCCCCACTGTGGCAGCAGCACTAACGCTTTCATAAAGAACATCGGTTATAGAGAAATCTGTAGTTGCTATTAATAGCAGGATGGCACAAAACAATATAACTACAAACATAGACACAACAGACACTGCTTTACAAATTGAGTCAACCGATATTGTTCGGTTAAATATCGTAGCAGCGCTTTTATTTCTAATAGTGGCAAAGGCAGAACACAACAAAACAACCACAGTAACCGTTTTAACTCCTCCGGCCGTTCCAACAGGCGAACCGCCTATAAACATTAAAATCAGCGACACAATCGTCGAAGCCCCGGTAAGACTTTCTTGATTAACGGTAGCAAAACCGGCCGTTCTGGTGGTAATTGACTGAAAAAAAGACACTTTAAGCTTATCTAATACCGACATATTCCCAATTGTTAAGGGATTATTATATTCAAAAACGAAAATTAAAAGTCCTCCGGATACAATCAAAATTAAAGTTGTAATAATTGCAATTTTTGTGTGAAGATTCAAGTATCTGAAGATATGCTTATTTTTTGTTGTACGTCCTTTAAGTACACGAAGAATATCCCACCATACAATAAAGCCGATACCACCTAAAATAATCAGAAAGGAGGTAACAACATTAACCACAGTATTAGTAGCATAATCACAAAGACTGTTTTCCCCTATAATATCAATACCGGCATTACAAAAGGCCGAAACCGAGTTGAAAATAGAAATCCAAATACCGCGCACCCCAAATTCAGGAACAAAGACAGTCATATAAAGCAACGCGCCCAAGGCTTCTATCAAAAAAGTACCAATTAAAACATTCTTAATAAACCTTCCAAGCCCGTACATAGTATTTAGGTTAAAGGCATCTTTTATTAAAAGCCTATCTTTAATGCCCATTTTTTGATTAAACATTAGCATAAACCCGGATATAATTGTTATAACACCTAAACCGCCAACCTGTATTAATATTAAAATTACAAGCTGACCGAACACGCTCCATGTGGTTGCCGTTGGTAAGGTAACAAGCCCAGTAACACAGGTGGCTGTAGTAGCTGTAAAAAGCGCATCAATATACGGCACCGCACTACCGTTTGCAGAACTTATGGGCAAAGCCAACAACAAGCTTCCAAGTAGTATTGTTACTAAAAAGCTTAGAAGTATAATTTGTGTTGTAGACAAAGAGAATTTTGTTTTATTTTTCATAAGAATAAATCCCATTAAATGTTTTTTAGTTTAAAATATAATATCATATTTAAAAAGGTATTTCAAGAGAATTAAATATGTCGGTGAATAAATTTGAGTTGGTTTATTTTTTATTCCTTCTATTTACGATATTGGTTAATAAGGTTGCCGTGTATATTATAAATTCTGTAAGTAATTGTATATCATCATTGCAAAAGTGTTTTTGATGTACGCTAATGCGTGATTACATTCCGCTAACGCGTATTACATACCAAGCCTTCGGCTTGGATAAAAGCAAGCATCTCTTTTGCGATGCTTGCTTTTTGGCACGCTGAAAGGGACACAGCCGCTTCGCGCCTTCCCTGCTTGACGACCGCTCCGCACTGCTCGCGGTACCCGTCTCCGCACCATCTTCCTAAAAAACAGTCCACCGGACTGTTTTTCTTTACGGTAGATGCCCTCTCAGGGTTCGAGTCCCTTCTCTATAAAATTAAAACAAGCACCCAAAAGAGTGCTTGTTTTAATGGCACGCTGAAAGGGACTCGAACCCCCGACCCTCTGCTTAGAAGGCAGATGCTCTATCCAGCTGAGCTATCAGCGCATTTACTTTAACAGCCTATAAATATTAACACATTTAACTATAAAAGTCAAGGGTTAATTTTTGGAAAGTTAGTATAAATTCAAAGTTATTATAAAATCATGCCTATGTGTTTGACTCATACACAAAAACTAGATTGCTTTAATATATAATCTAATAATTCTTCCTTGTTTATTATAGTATTTTCTATCTAGTTCAAATCCTAATTTTTCATGTAACTTAATACTTGCTATATTATTTTCATCTACGCCACCAACCGCAACAGTAAATCCTTTTTCCTTAGCATATTTTAATGCTAACATTTCAGCCTCAAAGCCAAATCCTTTACATTTAAATTCATCTTTAATAGTCGGTCCACAACTTATAATGTGTTTCGAGTGGGCAAAAAGGTTCATAAATCCAATTACAACATCGTTTTTATATACCACTAAAAATTCAAAATACATATTATTGTGAATTTTATTTATACTCTCGGTTATCATTTCTTCTTTTTGTAGGAGAGACATATTATCGTACGATGTATTTTTAAAATCATTTATGTTGTCAAGAGTTATTGGTTTTAGGTATATCATTTGTTGTTTTCCTTTGCAGTGTTTAGTGATGCTATCAACATTCTTTTAATTTCTTCCGCAAGTGAAAGCAAACTATTAAAATCATAATCAATTAAATTGGTTCTTTTCAAAAGCGTAAGCCAATAAATGCTTTCGCCTGTTTCTTTAAGAGAAATATGTAATTTAGAAATAAAATCAGCTTTACTGTTACCGTATATTGCCTCATTTATATTTGCACCAACACTTGTAGCAGAACGAAGTAATTGTTTTGCTATAGTTGTATCTTTTCTTGTTTTAGAAAACTCCTCATAAAACAAAACTATTTTAGCTGCAAAATCAAAAGATTTATCGAATAATGGACTGTTCATTATGTTCACCTCTGACTGAAGTATATCATAATTAACTCTTTAAATCAACGCTTTGCGTAGCAAAACACCTTTTCTTTTATCTATTCTCTATTATCTTTTCTCTGGAAACGACAATTTTAGAGAAGAGAGAAGAATGAAAAGAGAAAAGTGAAAAGAACAAAAAGAAACGACAACTTTCTTGTCGAAAATTGTCGTTTCTTTTTGGAGCGGGTGATGGGAATCGAACCCACACAGCCAGCTTGGAAGGCTGGAATTCTAGCCATTGAACTACACCCGCGTTTTTGAACAAGTGATATTTTAACACATTTGCTTTAAGAAGTCAAGAGTTTTTTAAAGATTTTTTTGCGTATTATTGGGGCAGAATTTACACTCTGCCCCACGCTATAGTTAACAATCAAAAATGATTTTAATTTTACCGCTGTAATCTACAGTAATTCGTTTTAAAGATTTATCTTCATTTTCAATAATATAGTTAATTATTTCATCTTCTATTTCTTTTCTTATCATATTTCTTAGGTCTCTGGCGCCCCGTTTATTGCTATCACATTTTTCAGCAAAATATCGGGCAACGGCCTTAGTGAAGATGAAACCTATATTTTTTTCAGCCAATGAATATTCAAGCTCTTTAAGATTTAAAACAGCAATTTCCTCTAAAGCCTCAGTTTTAAGGGGTGAGAACACAACTATCTCGTCAATACGGGCAAGAAATTCGGGGCGAAGAAAATCCTCAAGGGCGCGTAAAGCCTTATCCTTAGATGCATCCTCCTGGGTTTTACCAAAGCCCATTAGATTTTCATTTCGGTCACTTCCGGCATTTGATGTCATAATTATAATTGTATTTTCAAAATTAACGGTTCTTCCCTGTGCATCTGTGATTCTGCCGTCATCTAAAATTTGAAGCATTATGTTAAGCACATCGGGATGAGCCTTCTCAATTTCATCAAAAAGAATCACGCTATAAGGCTTTCTGCGAACCTTCTCGGTTAATTGACCCGCTTCATCATAACCAACATATCCGGGAGGGGCACCAATAAGACGGGAAACCGAGTGTTTTTCCATAAACTCAGACATATCGAACCTAAGCAGAGTATCGGGTGTGCTGAATAAACGGTCTGCAAGTACCTTTGCTAGTTCTGTTTTACCTACACCTGTAGGGCCGACAAAAATGAAAGAAGCAGGGCGTTTGTTGGCAGAAATCTTCATTCGGGATCGTTTAACCGCCGAAGCCACAAGTTCTACTGCCTCATTTTGACCCTTAACCTTAGCCTTTAGGTCATCCTCCAGGCCAAGAAGCTTTTTAAGGTCGCTTTGCTTAACCTTTGAAGCCGGTATGCCTGTCCACAGTTCTATAACCCTTGCAAGGTCATCATCTGTTACAAAATTCTCAGCAGCAGGTCCGTAAAGTTCATTGGCCTTAGAACGGCAGACCGCAAGTTCAGATTTAATTTTTGCGAGGGCCTCAAAATCGGCCTCTTCAGGTTTAGCCTCCTGCTCTTCCTCTAAAATAGAAAGCTCTGCTATTCGTTTATTTATAACATACAGCTCGTCTATAGCCTTGTTTCTAAGTGCCGCGCAAGCACAAGCCTCATCCATAAGGTCAATAGCCTTATCAGGCAGAAAACGGTCGGTTATATATCTTTCAGAAAGACGAACAGAAGCCGAAATAATTTCATCAGAAATTTTAATATTATGATAGCCCTCATAATAAGGTCTTACACACTCTAAAATTTTAATGGTGTTCTCAAAAGAGGGCTCTTCAACCATTACTGGTTGAAAACGGCGCTCTAAAGCGGCATCCTTTTCAATATACTGTCTATATTCTTTAAGGGTAGTTGCGCCAATAACGTGAATTTCCCCGCGGGAGAGTGCCGGTTTTAAAATGTTTCCGGCATTCATAGCTCCCTCAGAATTACCAGCACCAACAATATTATGAACCTCGTCTATAAAAAGAATAATATTGCCTTCTGACTTAATTTCTTCCACTAAACCCTTAACGCGGCTTTCAAACTGACCTCTAAACTGAGTTCCTGCAACAAGCCCTGTAAGGTCTAAAAGATAAATTTCTTTATCTAAAAGACGTGCAGGAGCCTCGCCTGTAGCAATTTTAATTGCCAAGCCTTCAACTATGGCGGTTTTTCCAACACCCGGCTCACCAATAAGGCATGGGTTATTTTTAGAACGACGAGACAAAATTTGAATTGTGCGATAAAGCTCGTCATCGCGGCCAACAATACCGTCTATTTCACCCCTTCTTGCCTTTTCGGTAAGATTGGTACAGTACATATCTAAATACTTCTTTTTAGATTTTTTCTTACGTTTACCATCCTTTTCGCCGCCTTTTTCAGCCTCACTGTCAGATTTTTTAGGTCCGCCGAAAATTTGGTTGAGGAAAGGAAAAACCGGTGCTCCACCCTGGGAAAAAGCCTCTTCAATTTCTTCTTCAGATTCGGGCATTTCCATCATTTCTTCGCCTGGCATTATTGAGCCCATCATTTCCATAATATTATCGCTGAGCTCTTCCATATTTTCATCAGAAATATTCATATTTTTAAGAATATCATCAATAGGCTTTATACCTGCCTGTTTAGCACAAACAAGGCAAAGACCTTGCGGTCCGGCAGAAGGGTTATTACCGTCGGCAATAAAAACTACCGCCGGTCTTTTTTTGCATTTAGAACAAAGTTTCATAACTTAAAAGGACTCCTACTTTAAATTTTAATTATGTTAGCCAAAAGGCCAAACAGCAAGGTGCTGTCTATGTTTTCTCTGGTGAATATCCAAAATCCCTCACCGGTGATAGCTATAAAGGTAGAAATTGCAACACAAATTATTGCCGCAAAAACAACACCCTTTATAAGGCCTAACAAACCGCCAAGTGTTTTATTAAGTCCACCAATCAAAGGCAGTTTGAACATTTTATTTAACACTCTGGCCAACAGCTTTACAACAAAGGTTAATGCGCAAAAAACAACCATTCCCAAAACCGATTTAATAAGAGGAACTGCAACCGGCCTGACAGCCTTTTGTGCTGTTATTTTTGCTATTTCGCTTGTATTTAATGAATCATTAATCTCATTTGTTATAGAAGAAGGTATTTCATTAAGTTCTACACCGAAAAACTCACCCGAATTTTTAACAATTGCCGGAAGGTCTTTCCAAATATCATTTACAGTTTGTTCTACAGTATTTGCTGTGACGGTCTGAGTTTTTTCTTCAACTGCCGAAATAATAGCGGGTTCAATTGAATTAGTATAAACCGACTCAGCCACAGCTCCTGAAACCGAAAAGGCAATATATGCCGCCAAAACAAAGCCAACCACTTCAACAACTGTTCTGACAAATCCCTTTCTTGCCGAAGAGATTACACAAAAAGCAATAATGGCTACAACTATTAAATCTAAAACTATCCAAAGTCCACTCATAATAATACTACTCCTTTTTGCTGTGTTCAAAAAACATAAGGCTTAAGTTATCTGCTGCCAAAACACCCTTATCGGTTGCAGAGATAATATTTAACGACTGCTCTGAAACTCTTGTATTTAACAAGTTTCCCTCAAAATCTAATTCATATATATTTGTGCTTTTAAGCAAATAAACTCTTTTATTTGAAAAGGTTACATCATCAATAAGCGAGTTGTAAGTAAATCCGCCTAATTTTTCACCTTTTTTATCGTATATATTAACTGTACACGAGGTGTTTTTACCGAAAACAGCCACCGATTTATTATCGTATATTTTATAAAATGCAGGTGAAAGGTCGCCCTCAGATAAGGATGTTTGGGTCCCATCTTTCCACTTCACATAAGAAATTCCCTCACCTGTAACATAGGAAAACTGTGAAGACGAAACCGTTTCAAGCTTTAAAATGTGGGTACCCTTTTGTGGTATCGTAAAAAGGGGTGTTTCGGAACCAATATCAAAGCAAACAATTTCTGAATCGAAGGCACCGTCTTTAACCTTTAAAACTGCAATAGCTATCTTTTTACCGTTATTTGAAATAGCAATATCGCTTACAAGCCCATCAACCAAGTACCAAATAAATTTCGATTTCATTCCCGAGCTGAAAACCTCAACCTGAGCGGCATATTTATCGGCCTCGGTAACAAGTGCTATACTTCCGTTATTTGAAATATCTGCACAGAAAATGGGTTTTGACGATTTTTTTTCATATATTAACTGACTGTTATTATGAACAACATAATCTGTGCTTTCGCGATTATAAACTAAGGTTCGTGTAGAAGAGGTTTCAAGCACAGGGCTACTGAAATTATGCTGATGCTGAAACATTTCCTTTCCCGAATCTGTATAACCGATAATATGCGTATCTGTAAGCAAAAATGCCCTGTTTTCCACTGTTTTAAGCGAAAGTACCTTAGAGCCTGTAACTGCCTTAGGGAAACTTCCGCCGCCAACGGTTGCAATACCATTGGTGATAGCCTCAATCGGACCGGTAGGGGTTGTCAGGCAAAAAATCAAAATTGCCATAATAAATGGTAGTACAACCAAATAGGTGATTAAGTGTTTTTTTCTTTGCTCTTCTCTTTTACCTAGAATAATGCCCAAATTAAGTGAAAACATTTGCTTTGAGGGTTGCTTAACGGTGGTTCTTTTTCCACCTTGAGCTACCCTGCTATTTATTCGGTTGGTTTTAGCGGTTGCCCTTTTATTTTCTTCGACCTTAGATTTTACAGGCATCATAACAACATTTTCACTTTTTACTTTCTTCAAAACAGGCTTTTTATCTGTGGTTTTTTTAAGTTTTGCTGTCTTTTTCTTTGCAGTCGAAGTAGTAGCTTTATATACACCCGACTTTTGGCCGCGTACAGCTGTATGAGTGCCGCCGGTAAGCTTAACCTTGCCAACCTTTTTTCTGTCTGCCATTAAAAATCCCCCTCTCTTTATTAATAATGAACCTTTTCAAGGTACAATCCATAAGGGGCAACTGTGTTGCCTAAAAGATTTCTTTGTTCTGTTTCAAAGGCCCTTAAAACATCTTGCTCATTAATTTTCCCCTGTGCGAAGTACAACATACTCCCCACCATAATTCTAACCATATTATATAAAAAACCGTCTGCTGTAACAGTAAAGCTCCATCTGTTTTCTTGCTTTTCAACCGTACACTGAAAGACAGTTCGCACAGTATCCTCAACAGTTCTTTTTACAGATGAAAAAGATGCAAAATCGTGTTTGCCAACCAAAAGGCTGCAAAATTCTAATGCTTTATTAAAATCTGGCTCGGTTTTAAGCCTTAAGGCTCGACCCTCTAAAAACGGGTCTGCCACCTGGCTGAAATAAATTTCATATTTATAGGTTTTCCCCTTTGCGCTATACCTGGCATGAAAATCATCAGCAACATCCTCGCAGGAAAGTACCGAAACATCATAAGGCAACAGGGTGTTAAGCCCCATTACAATGCCATTTAAAGGAATACTGCTATCTATATCGAAATGACAATAAAACTCCTTTGCATGAACTCCCGAATCGGTTCGGCTACAGCCACAAACATTGGGCCTTATACCAAAAAATTCTTCCAAAGCGTTTTGAAGGGTCTGTTGAACCGAAACGCCATTAGGCTGAACCTGCCATCCGCAATAATTTTCGCCCAAATAAGCAATTTTAAGTAATTTTCGTGACATTTCGGTTCCCCTTTCTTATAATTTAAAAAACCTTTCCAACCACTATTACTGCCGCAAAAACCACAATAAGTATTGTGGTAGTAATATAATCTTTAGCACCGGGCACAAGCTTTTTCATTCTTGTTCTACCCTTACCGCCGCTGTAGCAACGGCAATCCATTGCATCGGCAAGGTCATCTGCCCTTCTTATTGCAGAAAAAAGAAGAGGAATTAAGATAGGAAGCAGAGCCTTAATTTTACTTAAAATATTACCGCTTTCTAAATCGGCTCCACGAGCCTTTTGAGCCGAAATAATCTTATCTGTTTCATCTGTAAGAGTAGGAATAAACCTTAAGGATATTGTCATCATCATAGCTAAGGTGTGAACGAGTTCCCCAAGCCCCAAAAATTTTAAAGGCTTTAAAAGGCTCTCAATAGCATCGGTAAGCTCGGTAGGTGTTGTAGTATAGGTTAAAACTGCGCTTATAAGAATTAAAAGTAAAATTCTTATTACCATAAACGCGGCCTTTAAAACACCGTCTAGAGTAACTGTAATTATCCACCAAGAAAATAAAACTACTTCTCCTTGGTTAACGTATAGCATATTCAAAATAGCTGTAAAAACAACAATAGGTAATATTACTTTTAAATTTCTAAGATACATTCTAAAAGGCACTTTTGAAAGAAGCATTGCGATTAAAACCAAAGCGCACATTAAAAATAAGGCAAAGAAATTCTTGCAGACAAAAATAAATGCTATTATAAAAATAAGCTGTAAAAGTTTAAATCTAGGGTCAAGTCTGTGAATTACTGAGGTTGTGTTGTAATACTGACCCAAAGTAAAACTGCTAAGCATTAATATCACCCTCCTTTAAAAGAAGTTCGATATTTTTTATAGCCTGAGCCGGAGTAAACGCCTTAGTATTAACATTAAGCCCCAAGGCCTTAAGTTCTAAGAGAATTTTTGTAACCACAGGAACATCTAACCCCATTTTAGAAAGTTCCTCGTATCTTGCAAAAACCTCTTCAACTGTACCAAACATTTTTGCCTCGCCCAAATTCATTACAAGCAGCTTGTCTGAAAGCCTGGCTAAGTCTTCCATTGAATGTGAAACTATTATAACGGCGGCAGACCTTTCTTTTTTATAAAGCTCAATAGCCTTAAAAAGATTTTCTCTGCCCACAGGGTCAAGCCCCGCTGTAGGCTCATCTAAAACCAGCACCTCAGGCTCCATTGCAAGAATACCTGCCAGAGCCACACGGCGTTTTTCTCCACCGCTTAAATCAAAGGGTGATTTTTCAAGATAATTAAGGTTAAGACCCAAAAGAGAAATATATTTTTTGATTCTAAAATCAATTTCCTCTTCGCTTAGCCCCATATTTTTAGGGCCAAAGGCAATATCTTTATAAACGGTTTCTTCAAAAAGCTGATATTCGGGGTACTGAAACACCAATCCAACCCGAAACCTTTTTTGGTAAACCTGTTTCGGGTTTTTCCAAAGGTCTTCTCCGTCTAGAAAAACCGTTCCGCTTTCGGGCTTTATTAAACCGTTAAGGGTTTGAACAAGGGTAGATTTTCCCGAACCTGTGTGCCCTATAATCCCAAGTGTTTCACCTTTTTTCAAGGTGAAAGAAACCTTATTAATAGCCGCCCTTTTAACCGGACTACCATTATTATAAGAAAAAACAAGGTCTTCTGTTTTTAAAATTTCACTCATTAAAGGGTTCCCCCTTTCAGTGCGCGGTAAATTTCCTTTGCGGCGGCCTTTGGTGAAATATAACCGGGTTTTACATTAAACCCTTTTTGTTTCAGCACACTTAAAAGTTCTACCGACTGAGGGAGAGCCAAACCGGCATTAACAATTAAACCCGTATTTGAAAAAACATCAAAAAGGCTTCCGTCGGCAGTAATTTTACCGCTATCCATAACAATAACTCTATCTGCGTTTTCCGCCTCTTCCATAAAATGGGTAATAAGAATTACGGTTATTCCCTTTTCCTTATTAAGGCGGGTAATTGTTTCAATAACCTCTTTTCTGCCCTTAGGGTCGAGCATTGCAGTAGGTTCATCTAGAACTATACACTCTGGCTCCATCGCCAGAATACCCGCTAGAGCCACGCGCTGCTTCTGTCCACCCGAAAGCCTGTCAGGAGCCGCAAAGCGGTACTCGGTCATATCCACCGTTTCAAGCGCACTGTCAACCCTTTTTCGAATTTCAGATGGCTCTAATCCTAAATTTTCAGGGCCAAAGGCAACGTCTTCTTCAACAACGGTGCAAACTATTTGATTATCTGGGTTCTGAAAAACCATTCCAAGCTTTCGGCGTATTTCAAAAATATTTTTTTCATCTGTTGTGAGTAACCCATCTACCGAAACACTGCCCTCTGTGGGTAGCAAAAGCCCATTTAAAAGCTTAGCCAAGGTAGATTTACCCGAACCATTATGGCCTAAAATAACCGTAAAGCTACCCTTTTCTATTTGAAGATTGATACCTTCAACGGCAGCAGAGCTATTTGGCGAATCGCCGTCATATTGAAATGTTAAATTGTTAATTTCAATAATATTTTGCATTTAAATCCTTACTTCCAAATTGTTGTATTACCCGCAGGTAAAATTAAATCTCGCTTAGAAACCTTTAAACCAATTTCATCGGTTGAAACAGTTCCCTTTCTGTTTTTGCCGATAATTTGCTTAACCATAAAATCTAACACGGTATGGGACATACCGGCAGTATAAGAATTAAGAAGAAAAAATAGCGGTTTGTCAACCAAAACCTTATCTACAAGTTCTAAAAGCTCGGTTAAGTTATTTTCCAGCTTCCATACCTCACCGTTAGGGCCTCTGCCATAAGAGGGTGGGTCCATAACTATTGCGTCATATTTATTATTTCTTCTTATCTCTCTTTGAACAAACTTAACACAGTCGTCAACAAGCCATCTTACCGGACGGTCAGCAAGACCAGAAGCGTTAGCATTTTCCTTGGCCCAGGCAACCATTCCCTTAGACGCATCTACATGTGTCACATTAGCACCTGCTTTAAGACAAGCTAAGGTAGCACCACCTGTGTAAGCAAAAAGATTAAGAACTTTTATTGGACGATTGGCCTGTTTTATAAGATCGCTCATTAAATCCCAGTTTACCGACTGTTCGGGAAACAGGCCTGTATGCTTAAAGCCCATTGGTTTTAAATTAAAGGTTAAGCCTTTATAGCCTATACTCCACACATCAGGCACCTTTTTTAGGGTTTCCCAATATCCTCCTCCCGAATTACTTCGGTGATAAACGGCATCTGCCCTACCCCAAAGCTTATTGTCACAGGGCAGGTTCCACATAGCTTGAGGGTCGGGGCGAATAAGCCAAATATTACCCCACCGTTCAAGGCGTTTGCCGTTATTGGCATCTATAAGTTCATAGTCTTTAAAATCTTCTGTAAATCTCATAATTATTACTTTCTATACACCTGTGCAAAGTATTTTGCTGCTCAGGTTAAATTAATATATTTAAAAAATTGTCTGTTGACCGGTTTTCTTAATTCCCAAATGATTATAAGCCGCATCGGTAACGCAACGGCCCCTGCTTGTTCTTACAAGAAAACCTATCTGCATTAAATAAGGCTCATAAACATCTTCAATAGTAATGCTTTCTTCGCCTATTGCCGCCGCTAAAGTTTCAAGACCAACCGGCCCTCCGTTATAATTATTTATAATGGTCTTTAGCATTGTTCTGTCAAAATCGTCTAATCCAAGCTCATCAATTTCAAAGCGTTCAAGCGCTTTCATAGCCACCTCTTCGGTTATAATGCCATCAAACTCTATCTGGGCAATATCACGAACACGCTTTAAAAGGCGATTGGCAATACGTGGGGTACCCCTCGAACGGGAAGCCACCTCTAAGGCACCGCTTTTATCAATCTCAATACCCAAAATTCCGGCTGAGCGTGTAACAATTTGTGCCAACTGTTCGGGAGTATAAAGCTCTAACCTTAGCAAAACACCAAACCTATCTCTAAGAGGTGCAGTAAGCTGACCCGAACGTGTTGTAGCACCAATAAGCGTAAAATGAGGCAAATTAAGACGTATAGACTGGGCTGAAGGACCCTTTCCTAAAATAATATCTAAGGAAAAATCCTCCATAGCCGGGTATAAAATTTCTTCAACAGCCCTGGGCATTCGGTGAATTTCATCAATGAACAGAACATCGCCTTCTGAAAGAGAAGAAAGAATGGCCGCCAAATCTCCCGCCTTTTCTATTGCGGGACCGGAGGTTACTCTAAAATTAACACCAAGCTCATTTGCAATAATACCGGAAAGGGTTGTCTTTCCAAGACCGGGAGGGCCGTAAAGCAAAACATGGTCAAGCGCTTCGTGACGCATAGCCGCAGCGCGTATATAAATTGAAAGGTTATCTTTAACCTTATCCTGTCCAATATATTCGTCTAAGGTTTTAGGTCTTAAAGAAACATCTATTTCTTCATCTCTATAAGTATATTCGGGAGCCACAATACGGTTTTCATAATCCATTTCTTCCATATTCTCACCTCTTTAAAATTTTCCGGAAGATATTTTTGCAAGAGCGGCCTTTATAAGTTCTTCGGTAGAAAGATTAATATCAAGCCCCGCTAATGCGCGGTTTGCTTCACTTTGCAAAAAGCCTAAGGAAACAAGGGCGGTTGCGGCATTTTTAATGTTATCCGACGAAGCGGCCGCTACAGTAGTGTTACCTGTTGATGACACCTGAGTAACGCCAAGTGAGCCAACCTTATCTTTAAGCTCTAAAACAATTCTTTGTGCTAATTTTGGGCCAACACCCGAGGCAGCTGTTAAAGCCTTATAATCGCCCGAAGCGATGTATGATGTAATAAACTCAGGTGTAAACTCTGAAAGCAAAGCAATGCCCATTTTTGCCCCAACACCGTTAACAGAAATGAGTAGCTTAAAGCAACGCATTTCGTCCATAGAAATAAATCCAAATAAATCTACTGCATCTTCTCTTACATTCATATGTGTATAAAGCATTACCTCTTTGCCTGTTTCGGGTAAAGCTCCCAAGGTTTTTGCAGAAATTGTACATTTATAACCAACGCCGCCACATTCAACAACGGCAACAGAAATATCGCTGAAAATCAGCTTTCCTCTGAGAGAATAAATCATCTAATTCCTCCCTGCATATTTTTAAAAATCAAAGACCGTGCACTATGACAATGGCAAATTGCCAAAGCCAGTGCATCAGCAGTATCGTCGGGTTTAGGCACACTTTCAAGATTTAAAAGTCTTCGGGTTAAATCCATAACCTGGGCCTTAGGGGCCTTTCCATAACCTGTAACTGCCTGTTTCACCTGAAGAGGTGTATATTCAAAAATTGGAACGTTTTTCTTCTTAGCGGCTAATAAAATTACTCCCCTTGCCTGAGCAACATCAATGGCGGTTTTTGTGTTGGTATTAAAAAACAACTTTTCAATTGACATAGCTTCGGGGTGGGTGCGGTCAATAATGTCACATATGCCTTCATAGATAGTTTCTAAGCGATGGGTAAACTCTGTCTTAGCTTTAGTAGTGACAGCCCCGTATTCTACCGGCATAAAGCGGTTTCTGTCGTATTTTAAAACGCCGTATCCCACAATGGCATAACCAGGGTCAATACCCAAAACCAACAAAGCCTACACCCCCAATTTATATTCGATTAATTATATCACAAAATAGTAGTTTAAGCAACCATTTTTTCTTTATTATTAGCCCGTAATTTATCATCAAAAGTGTAATACTTGACTAATTTTGTTTTTTGTGGTAAAATATATAAAAATTTGCTACAGAGGTATTCTTATGTTCAGTAAGTTATTTGCCCTTTCGCACATGTCTCCCTCGGTGGGAGATGCAGGCATTTCCCCCTTGGTGGTAGTTTTATTTATTGTTTGCTTGATTATTGTTATAGGAGCACTTTTGTGGACTTTTTTTATAGGCAAAAAGTCTCACACAGATACCACAGTTATTACCATAACCGATGAAGATGAAATCTCCCCTACAAATACCACACTAGTTGAAGATATAGACGCACAAAGCACAAACACCGAAGAATAAACCTAAATATATACAAAAATCCCTCGGCCAAAGGTGGGTTGTCATAAGGACATCTTTAATATCCAACGAAAGCGGCCGATTGATGAGCGCAACTAAACTAACGGCACAGAATCAATTATGATTCTGTGCCGTTAGTGTTTAATTATAAGACTTATTGGCAGTTGTTACCCGAACAGTTATGTCCGCAACCGTGATCGCCGCAGGTGTGACCTTCGCCGTGGTGGTCGTGGTGGTCGCAACTTACGTTGGGATTAAATCCAAGCGTACCGCCAAGCAAAGCTTCAACCGCAGCATCCGCGGAACCGCTAACACCACCGTAAAGCTTGATGCCGTCCTCGGCAAGTGCCATCTGTGCGCCACCGCCGATGCCACCGCAAATAAGAGTGTCAACACCGAGTGACGAAAGAAGTCCTGCAAGTGCTCCATGACCGCTGCCGTTGGTGTCAACCACTTCACTACTGATTATTTTTCCATTGTCTGCGGTATAGATCTTAAACTGTTCGGTGTGTCCAAAGTGCTGAAAGATCTGTCCTTTTTCATAAGTTACTGCAATTTTCATTGTGCTGTCTCCTTTTAATTTTCTATTGTTAAAGACTTTAGTGCCTTCTTAAATTGTACGGTGAAAAGTATAGCGGTAAAGGTTACGGCTATCAGGTCTGCAACAGGCTCTGCCGTATAAACGCCCATCGTTTTGTCTGTTATCAGTTGCGGCATAATGTAAATCAGCGGCAAGAGTAATACAAACTTGCGAACGATGGCAACGATAATGGAACATGGTGCGTTGCCAATGGAAACAAATGTCATCTGGCAAGCGATCTGAATACCAAAAATGCACATCACTCCGCAATAGATCCGAAGTGCCGTTGCGGTAAACTCAATGAGCGCCGTGTCGGGTGTGAATATCCCCGCAAACATTTGAGGCAACAGCATAATAGCGCTCCAAATGATGAAAGAGTAAGTAAGACAGGAGATAAGCAAAAGCTTAAAGGTTTTCTTGACACGCTCTACATTTTTGGCACCGTAGTTATAGCTAAGAATCGGCTGTGCGCCCTGCGCAATGCCTTGCATGGGGAGCATTGCAAACTGCATCACACTTGTAAGGATGGTCATAGCGCCTACGGCAATATCGCCGCCATATTTTAAGAGCGAAGAATTGAAACAGACCGAAATCACACTTTCACTGCTTTGCATAATAAAGGTCGCCATTCCGAGAGCAATACAAGGAAAAACAAGTTTTCCATCTATGCGGAAATTATGTTTTTTAAGTTTCAGATAGGTCTTCTTTCCGCAAAGGAACAGTAGTACCCAAATGCAAGAAATTGCTTGGGAAAGGATGGTGGCGAGAGCCGCACCTTTAACGCCCATATTAAAACCAAAAATGAGTATCGGGTCAAGGATGATGTTGCTGACAGCACCGATCAGCACCGTAATCATACTGATTTTGGTGTATCCTTGCGCGGTGATAAAGGCCCCCATACCGAGCGTTAACTGAACAAAAACCGTACCGATGGCGTAGATGTTCATATAATCGTTGGCGTAACCGATAGTGTTCTCACTTGCGCCGAACATCAAAAGCAAATCTTCATTCCAAATCAGCAAAACGACAGTCAGAACGGCAGAAATAATCAACTGCAAAGAAAAGCAACCGCCCATAATTTTTTCGGCAGAATCGTTATCGCCCTTGCCCATCGAGATAGATGCCTTAGGCGCACCACCCGAAGCAATCAGTGCCGCAAATGCCGAGATGATCATAATAATCGGCATACATACGCCGACACCCGTAAGTGCAAGACTTCCGTCACCCGGCATATGACCGATATAAATGCGGTCAACAATGTTGTATAGCATATTGATAAGCTGGGCAACCACCGTTGGAACCGCTAATTTGAATAACAGTTTGCCAATCGGCGCAGTGCCGAGCATTTCTTTGTTATCGTTCATATTTATGCTCCATAGTTCTGAAATTTATTATTTTATTATATAATGATTTTCATTTAAATTCAAGGTTTTAGATAGTTTTTATATAACAACGGCGGCGACGGTGCTGACGTTTTTCAAAGTGGCGCCACATACTGTGAATTGCCGTGTTAGTTTCAAGCATCGGCCCTGTTTCACAATACTTTACTCCGTTTTCAATGATTTTCGGTGCTAATGTATTAATTAGAATCGCCGGAAGTCCAAGGGATTGATACTCGGGTTTTACTGCAACAAAGAACATCTCAAGAGTATCGTTTTTACCGTTCAAGGCTTTCAGCAGACGAAATACTCCAAAGGGCAACATCTTACCGTCAGATTTTTTAAGCGCTTTGGCGATAGACGGAACAAGCACACCAAATCCGATAATATTACCATCTTTATCTTTAATCGAGCAGACGTAATCGAGATTTACTACAGGCACATATCCGTCAATGGCGTGCTTGATAACTTCGGGAGTCAGTGGCACGGTGCCGTAAAGCTTTGAAAAAGCAATATCGATAATCTTAAAAGCTTCTAAGGCATCGTTATACAGAACCTTGCGGTTGTTATATGTGACCACCTGATAACCGTTTTTCTTAATAAGATGATTAGTGATTTTCTCAAAGCGGGGATCTAAGGTTTCGGGAACGTTAATGCGGTATTCAAACCAATCAATATCTTTTTGCAGTCCCAAACGTTCCATATGCTCTATGTAATAGGGATAGTTATAAAATGTGATAGAAAGGTTAAATTCCTCAAAGCCTTCAATAAGCATACCTTCATGATCCATATCGGTAAAGCCAATAGGCCCCATAATTTCAGTAAGGTCATTTTCTTTACCCCACTCAACAACTCTATCAAATAATGCCTTTGAAACCTCGTAATCGTCTATAAAATCAAAGCGAGTAAAACGAATAGCGTTTTTATCCCATTTTTTATTGTAGGCATGATTGATTAACCCTGCAATTCTGCCGACAATTTTGTTGTTTTTATAGGCTAAAAACAGCTTTGTTTCGCAAAAATCATATGCGGGATTTTTGTCAGGTGAAAAGGTTTCCATCTCATCGCTTGCCAAGAACGGAACGTAATACTCATTATCCTTATAAAGTGAATTCGGGAACTCAATCCATTTCTTTAAATCCTTTTTTGATATAACTTCCTTTATGTTGATACTCATAAACCCATCCCCTAAAACTTTATGCCTTTTTCTTGTAAAAGACTTTAAACACTAATATTTCTGCAAGTAGGCAAACAGGCAAAGCCACAAAGAAGTCTACCGCCGAATGTTGCTTTATGAACATAGTGGAAAGACAAATTAAAATAACGACAATCACCACAAATGCCTTCCATAGCTTTGACACATCCTTTGCTTTGAGCCATACGCTTGCTATACCGATGGAGTATGCACAGTGCAGTGACGGGCAAACACCTGTGTTGGTGTCAAAGGCATATAAAAAGCCGATGCAATCGGTTAAAAAATTATCTCTCGGAAACTCGGCAGGTCGCAGGTTTTGACAGTTGGGATAAACGATATATACGATCATCGCACAAACCTGCGTGATAATAATAAAGGTCTGTAATTTCTTAAAACTATCCACGTCATAAAGCGCAAAATAGCCGAGCGAAAAAACAATTAACGCATACCAAAATACATACGGCAATAAAAACCATTCGCAAAATGGAATGATATCATCAAGACTACAGTGAATGACGTGACATTTTTCTACGGGTATAAGATTTTCTGTTAGGAAATACAGAATAAAATATCCTACCCAACCGAGAAGCAGTTTAAGATGGGAAAACTGCGGTGTATTAAGTTTTGAAAAGCGAAACTGACGGTAATCAACAACGGGTTTTCTCATATTCTGCCTCCTTTTGAATGTTTGTCGGGTAATATTTTTTCGGAATGTTGCGATAAGGAACAACGGTATGCTCAGGTAATGAGCGTGCAATATCGGTAATCTCTTGCATCAAGTAATCACATATACGGCGGCGTTCCTTGGCAATAGGAGCATCGGCAGAAAATATAATTGGTTTTCCTAAATACATCTTTTTAAGTTTCGGTGCTATATAGAGCGGCACAAAGGAAAGTTCTTTTCCGGTGCGCTTATAATAAAGCCGCGCCACGTCAACAAAGCCTTCTTGAAAGTCATAGATAATATTATTATATTTTTTATCGTGTTCAGGGAAAATAACTACACTGTTGCCGTCCTGCAGTTTAGATATAGTTTCTCTAATGGTGCTTAAAATTCGTTTATCTTTATAAACAGCAATAGTACGCGCATTTTTGAAAATAAGTACGGACAGCGGTGCTATTATATAAGATACGAGTTTGAAAAGCGGACGGATAATTTTTGGCTTCTGCGACCAGAAATCTGTATAGGCATACCCCGGCACTTCTTTTAACTTCATCATCTGCCCTGCACACCAAGTATAATAGTTATCGGGAAAATACAATTCACAAGCAATAGGCCCGTGTAGCTGTGTATGGTTTCCTACAATTACTACAGGTTTATCGGGCAAATTTTCCATTCCAACAATCTCTATTTTAGGATAAAACAGCCTAACTAAATATTTAATGGCTTTGAAAAGCCAAGGTCTTTGTTGTTCTTTATTCAAAGTATATCCACCTTCCTGTATCGACAAAAAACTCCATAATAAGATAGTATAAAACCCGAAAATCAACTCTTCTTCAATTAAAGTTCAACAATTGTTGAACTTCATTTGATGGTGAGTTGAAAAAAACACTGTAAAATGTTAAAATGTAAATGTAAACCTTGGGTTAAAGGATGAAGGAAAAATGCTTAAAATATTAATTGCAGAGGATGACCACGAGCTTAGACGCTTATTTGCTCACGTGCTCATTAAAAACGGATATACCGTAAAGGAAGTTGCCAACGGCAAAGAAGCCTTGGATGCTATCGATGCCGAATATTTTGACCTCATCATTTCTGATATTATGATGCCGGTGATGGATGGCTATGAGTTTGTGCGTCTTCTTAGAGAGGCGGGCAACACCACACCTGTTTTAATGATTACCGCAAAGGACGCTTTTGACGATATGCGCCAAGGCTTTATTTCGGGAACCGATGACTATATGGTTAAACCCATCAATGTTAATGAAATGGTATTGCGTGTTGGGGCACTCCTTCGTCGTGCTCAAATGATAAACGATCGCAAACAGACTATTGGAGGCACTGTGCTTGAATGTGATACATTTACGGTATCCTGCAATGGCGAAAGTATGGTTTTACCGCAAAAGGAATTTATGCTGCTTTATAAAATGGCATCTTTCCCCGGTCGCATCTTTACGCGTCAGCAGCTTATGGATGATGTTTGGGGTTATGATACAGATAGTGATACCCATACCGTAGACGTTCACATCGGCAGACTCAGAGATCGCTTCAAAGATAATAAAGATTTTAAAATTGTAACGATGCGCGGTGTTGGATATAAGGTGGTAAAAGTATGAAAACCAGACAAACCTTCAAGGATATCCGCAACAGAAAAAAAGAACGCCTGACACTCAGAGTGCGAATGGTGCTTTGGGTGCAGGTGGAGCTGTTGGCCTGTGTCGGTCTTGCTTTTTTAATTGATAATATTGCGCATACATTGAATCCAAAATGGAATATTCCACTGCTTTTAGAACTCGTTATTGTCAGTGTGGTTGTCGGCGGCGTGATGACTGCTGTTATTTCAAAAACCTTTTTCAACCCCGTTAAGAATTTGCGTCAGGCAATAGATAAGGTCGCAAACGGGGATTTCACTATACAGCTTGATACAGATAAGTCATCCTCGGGTGAAATTAAGGAATTGTATGCCGGATTTAATTTGATGACAAACGAACTAAAAGCCACTGAAATTCTTCAAACCGACTTTATATCCAATGTGTCTCACGAATTTAAAACACCCATCAATGCTATTGAGGGATATTCCACGCTTTTGCAAGGGTGTGAGAATTTGGATGATGACCAAAAGGACTATGTAGAAAAAATACTCTTTAACACAGGACGTTTATCCTCCCTTGTCAGCAACATATTACTGCTTTCTAAAATCGAAAATCAATCTATACAGGCAAAACGAGAGATTTTTTCTTTGGATGAGCAAATAAGGGAAACTATTGTGGCGCTTGAAACTGCGTGGGCACCGAAAAACATTGAATTGGATGTTGACCTTGACAGTGTCAAGTATAACGGTAATGAAATTATGATGCGGCATATTTGGAGTAATCTTATCGGTAATGCTATCAAATTCACTCCCGAAAACAGCACTGTGTCTATACGGCTTCGAAACCAAAAAGATAAATTCATTTTCAGCGTTATCGATCAGGGCGAAGGTTTATCCGACGAGGCACAAAAGCATTTATTTGATAAATTTTATCAAGCAGACACCTCTCATAAATCGGAAGGCAATGGCTTAGGGCTTGCCCTTGTAAAGCAGATTCTTGATATAGATGGCGGAAACATTACTGCCGAGAATGTAAATGGTGGCGGTTGCCGATTTACCGTTACATTATATGATAAATAATAACGACATATATAAAGGGCATCGATCATTCGTGGTCGATGTCCTTTTCGTTATACAAAAAAATACGGCGTAGCCGATAAAGGCTATGCCGTATCTACATAATCTAACTATCCTTAGTCACCTCTAGCTAAAACCGAGGTGTTTTTACTGTTTTAATCACATATTAACCGATAAATGCTGCGTGAACTGCGTTGGTTGCACGGTCGGCATCTTCTGCATCAATAAGAACAGAAATTTTAATTTCACTTGTAGAAATCATTTGAATGTTAATGTTCTGGTCATAAAGAGCCTCAAACATTTTTGCAGCCACACCGGGATGTGTTTCCATACCGGTACCAACAATAGACACCTTAGCAACAGTTTCATCATGAACTATCTTTGAATATTTAAGAGAATCCTGCATTTTTTCAACAGCAGCCAAAGCCTCTTTACATTGGTCTGCAGAAACTGTAAAGGAAATGTCTTTAGTGCCATCACGGCCAACCGACTGAAGAATAATATCAATATTAATTTTTGCATTTCCTAAAGCATTAAAAAGCTTAAAGGCTGTTCCGGGGTGGTCTTTTAAACCAACTACAGAAATTCTAGACACATTTTTGTCAGCGGCAACACCGCGAATAAGCATTTTTTCCATTTTAACTGTCTCCTTTACAATTGTACCGGGTTTATTTTCAAGGCTGGAAAGTACCTCCAGCTCAACATTATACTTTTTAGCCATTTCAACCGAACGATTATTAAGCACCTGTGCGCCTAAGGTTGCAAGTTCAAGCATCTCTTCATAGGTTATCTCTTCCATTTTAATTGCGCCTTTAACCTTTCGGGGGTCGGCTGTATAAACACCGTCAACATCAGTATAAATCTGGCAACGATCAGCCTTTAAAGAAGCTGCAATAGCAACTGCGCTTGTATCTGAACCGCCGCGGCCTAGGGTTGTAACATCATCATATTTATTAATACCCTGAAAACCTGCAACAACAACAATATTTCTTCTTGCAAGTTCTGCCTTAAGGCGTTCAGACTCAACCTTTTTAATTCTTGCTACAGTATAGTTTGAATCGGTATGAAAGCCTGCCTGCCAACCCAAAAGCGAAACTACGGGGTAACCCATTTTTTCAATAGCCATAGCCAAAAGTGAAATTGAAATCTGTTCACCTGCTGAAAGAAGCATATCCATTTCGCGCTTTGAAGCGTTAGGATTAATTTCTTTAGCCTTTGCAATAAGGTCGTCGGTTGTATCGCCCTGAGCAGAAACAACAACTACAACGCCATTGCCTTTTTTATATTCATCGGTAACAATTCGGGCAACATTCTCAACCCTTTCGGCATTGGCAACAGAACTACCGCCGAATTTTTTAACAATAAGTGCCATATGGTTTTCCTCCAAAACAAATGCAAAATATAAAATGATTGCACCAATAATATTATATTAGTTTTGATAATTATTGTTACAATTAATCTAAAACGTGAAGCACAGAAACATTTTTCAGTTCTTTTAATTCATCAATCTTGCTATAAAGCTTACCCTCTGTCTCTAAAGAAGTTATAAAAGCAAGTTCTCCCTTGCTGTTTTCCCTTGAAAGGTAAGCAACATCACCAAAAATAGACTGAACCTCTTCTTTAGCCGCCTCGAGATTTTCCACACCGGCTCTAATATAATAACGAGATTTAACGGTTTCTGCCGGAACAACATAATCATCTTCACCCTCATCCCAAGAAAGATATTTTCTTGCTTGAAGATGCTTTGCACAGTCAATAACATCAGCAACAACTGCACTGGCAGTAGGAAGCTTACCTGCTCCTCTGCCGTAAAACATAACATCGCCAATGGCGTCGCCCCTTACCATAACAGCATTAAAAACATCTTCAACGCTGGAAAGCTGATTGTCACGGCTTATAAGTGCAGGGCAAACAGAAGCAGAAATTTTACCGTCCTCCATTAGCTTAGCGTGTCCTATAAGTTTAATAACACGGTCAGCCGAAGCGGCGTATGCTATATCATCTAATGTAATATTTCGAATACCCTCTGTTTTAACCTGTTCGGGATAAACATGCTTACCAAAAGAAATTGATGCCAGAATACAAATTTTACGACAAGCGTCGTGACCGTCAATATCAGCTGAGGGTTCTCGTTCAGCATATCCTAGTTGCTGAGCTAATTTCAAAGCCTCGTCAAAGGGCATATTTTCTTTTATCATTTTGGTTAAAATGAAGTTTGTTGTTCCATTCAAAATGCCATAAACTTCATATAAATCATTGGCAGCAAGGCACTGAGCAATAGGTCGAAGCACCGGAATACCTCCACCCACACTTGCCTCGAAAAGAAAATTAACATTGTTTTCACCGGCAATTTTCAAAAGCTCGGCACCGTGTGCGGCCACAAGTTCTTTATTAGAGGTAACAACGCTTTTACCCTTTTCAAGACATTCCTTAACAAACTCAAATGCCGGGTGAATACCACCCATAACCTCAACTACAATTTTAACACTATCGTCATTTGAAATATCTTTAAAATCTTTTGTAAATAAATTGCTGTATGGAAGGTCGGGAAAATCTCTTAAATCTAAAATATGTTTAACACATATTTCTTTTTTTGCTTTTTTGGCAATGCTTTGAGAATGATTATTAATAACCTCAACAACACCAGAGCCTACAACACCGTGGCCCATAACCGCAATATTAACGGTATCGAACATTTATATTATCCTCCTATATTTCTCCCAAAACCTGATGTACAGAAACAACACCTTTAATTTGAGATAGTTCACTTAAAATTTCTTCAACGCTAATAGAAGATGCTTTACTACGGTAAGAAACAGTAACCGAAGCAACACCGCCCGAGGGCATACCCTGATTAATTGTTAAAATGTTTGCGCCTTGACCGGTTAGTGCTGAAATAAAATCAGACAAAACACCTGATACATTTTCTAAAACGGCAGACAGGTTTACTATGCCGTCTTCTCCCTGCTCCTCGTAATGGAAAACCGAATCTTTATACTTATAAAAAGCACTTCGTGAAATTCCGCAAAGCCTTGCCGCTTCACTAGCACTTTTGGCCTTTTTACTACTTAATAAATATTTTGCTTTAATTACTTTTAAAAAGACCTCCGGCAGCACATCGGCTTTAACCAATAAAAGATTAGAATCCTTCAATTTTGTGTCCACCTATCAAAAACAACTGTATTTTACACAAATAATAATATAACATAGATAACTCTTTTTTTCAATGGTAATTATTTAAAAAATAATGAACTTTTTAAAAGAATAATGTGCATTTTAACAAAAATTATAAAAACGCACTTGATACATTAGTTAACTTAGGTTATTATAATATATATGATTTAGTATTAATCTTGAAGGGAGAATATTAATGAATACCGAAGCTAAAAGGAAATTTTTAATCGACTTTGTATTTTTGGCGGTAATTATTGCCATTATATATTTCACCTTTAAGTTTATGTCGGCATACTTATTACCATTTGTTATAGGAATACTTGTTTCCTTTATTGTTCAAAAACCGGTTAGATTTATAAATAAAAAAACCAAGCTTCCCAAAAGCCTAACCACAATTGTTTTGGTTGTTCTTTCATATTTTGCCATATTAGGTGTTATCACACTTATTGCATATGGTCTATATAGTTGGTTATACAGTCTCACAAAGTTTTTACCCGGAATCATTCCGGAAATTACTTCGGCTATAAAGGGGCTTGGAGTTTCTTTATCAAAGCTTTTAGACAATGTTCCCCAAAATCTTATAAGCACAATTCAGGCTATTCCCGAAAATGCAATAAGCACCCTCACTAACTCACTTACCTCGGTTTTGTCGTCGGTTGTAACAAAACTTGCAGCAGCAACACCAAGTGTGCTAATTTCTACCATCGTTACGGTTGTAGCAAGTTGTTATATCGCTAAAGATTATGATACTATTATTGAGTTTGCCTTTAAACATATGCCCCAAAAAGTCTGGTCAATATTAATAGAGGTTAAAGAACTTTTTACAAAAACTATCTTTCGTTTGCTTAGAGGTTATTTGCTCTTAATGATTATAACCTTTGTTGAACTTAGCATAGGACTCGCTCTGATTGGTCACAAAAACTTTATAACACTGGCTGCAATTATAAGTGTTATTGATATTCTTCCTGTTTTGGGCACCGGCGGCGTGGTTATTCCCTGGGCAATAATAAGTCTGCTTACAGGAGATGTTTTGAAAGCCATTTTCTTACTTCTTATATACGTTATAATTACGGTTGTAAGAAACTTCTTAGAGCCAAAGGTTATTGGCGAACAGGTGGGGCTGCACCCGTTGGTAACGTTACTTTCTATTTTTGTTGGCTACCGTGTTATGGGATTTATAGGAATTTTCCTATTCCCTATAACACTCATTGTACTTCACGACCTTTATAAAAAAGGCACCATTAAGTTTTTAAACTCTAATTCAAAAATTACACAAGAATAGTCAAGCCCGAAGAATCTAACGGTTCTTCGGGCTTTTAGTTATATTATCTTCTTCTTTGGAATAAAATTAATTGGATAAATATATAAAGGAGAGGTTTTATGGACTATAAAATCACTAAATTTGACTTGACAGCCGAAGAGCTAATATTTGAACAAACAGCCGAGGTTCCTATTGATACAGATATTTCTCTTGCCGATTACGAGCCTGACATAAACAGGCTTCTAAAGTGTGAAATCACACCATTCGTTTCCTCAAAACGAATTTCAGGAAATGCTTTAGGCGTTGAAGGGAATGCCATTTTTACAGTTATTTACTGCAACAGTGAGGGAAAATTATATTCTACAGAATCCGAAATACCCTATAAAAAGCTTTTTGAAACCTCTTCAATACTAGAGGGTGGAAACTGTGAGGTGAATTTAAGCGCCATTGTGCATTCTTGTCGCGCGGTTACCGAGCGAAAATTCAGTATCAAGGCCTCTGTAAAGCTTGAGGTTGCGGTATATATTAATAAAAAAGCAAGTATAATTTCAGATATTGACAGCGATTGTTTCGAACAGCTTTGCGGAGAAACAAAAGCTACAACCCCCTTAGCAATGACCGAAAAATCATTTATTGTTGATGAAGAAATTGCATTAGATTCTTCTGCCGAAAGCATTGCAAAAATAATTAAAACCGATATTGTCCCCATAATTAGTGAAAACAAAAATGTTAATAGCAAAATTGTTACCAAGGGTGATATAAATATTGATTGCTTTTATTTATCTACAGGCGGTAATCTTTGCAAACACCGCGTTTGTATGCCATTTAATCAAATTCTGGATTTTGTAGGAATAAATGACGAGTGCGAATGTGACACAAGCATATCGGTTTCGGGCATAAGTGTATCACCGCGAACCAACCCTGGTGGAGAATGCAGAAGCTTTGTTCTGGTTGCAAAATTTTGCATATCTGCACGGGCAAGATGCGATTCTAACGTTCCTGTTATTTTCGATTTATATTCTACAAAATACTCGGTAATCCCCCAAAAGAATGAAATTAGTTTTAATAGAATTGTTCACAATTCCTGTCAGACCTTCAGTTGCCAAAAAACCTTGCAGATGCCCGATGAAAATTATAAAAGTATTGATGCTCTATGGTGTAAAAGCAACGGTTGTTATGCCCGATACAGCGATAGTAATATGAAACTAGTTGGGGCTATAACAGTATGTGCAATTGTGACCACCGAGCAAAATGAACCAATTTTTATTGAGCGACTGATTGATTATGAATATCCCTTGGAAATTGCTGAAGAGCTTAACAGTCCCACCTGCCGACCGGTATGTGAAATTTTAAAATATGATTATTCATACCTATCCGGCGGAAACATAGATTTACGGCTAGAGCTTTTATTCAAGTCGACTGTTTATGATATATCTTCTGTTAATCTGATAACCGACATTACCATCGAGGAAATATCTGATTCAAATTGTAATGACTCTTCAATTATAGCTTACTATGCCGATGCCGGAGAAGAGCTTTGGGAAATTGCAAAAAGTTTTTCTGCAAGTAAAAAAGAAATTATGGAATTTAATAATATAAAAGAAGAAACAATTTCAGGACCCTGTATGCTTCTAATCTCCGGTCACAAGGTTTAAAACGCAAAAGCTCTGTTTATTTCTTATAAACAGAGCTTTTATAATTTAAGTTTTACATTAATTCAACCTCATCTTTAATCGGCCTGAGCATAAGCTCTCTGACCGAATCATGAACATCAAAGTTCTCATATAACACCTTGTAGCATTGAGTAATTATAGGCATATCTACACCGTTTTTTAAAGCAAGTTCATATGCTTGTTTTGTGGCATAATAGCCCTCTACCGTGCCTACAACCTTTAATGCGGTTTCAACATCAGTGCTCTTGCCAATAAGCTCACCAAACCGGTGGTTGCGGCTATGAACAGAAGTACAGGTTACAATAAGGTCACCCATACCTGTAAGACCTGAAAAGGTACGCTCTTCTGCCCCAAGTTTCAAACCTAATCGCCTTATCTCTGCAAGGCCTCTTGTAATAAGGGCTGCCTTAGTATTATCGCCTAAACCCATTCCGTCACAAAAACCAGAGCCTACAGCAATAATATTTTTAAGTGCCCCGCCAAGTTCAACCCCGACAATATCATTATTTTTATATATTCTTAGGTTTTCACTTGCTAATGCGGAAATAGTTTTATTAGCCGCTTCGGTATTTTTCGAAGCCGACACCAACGATGTAGGTATTCCTCTTGCCACCTCTTCGGCATGAGAGGGCCCCGAAAGAACAACAACGGGAAGCTTCACCTCGTCAGCAATAACCTCTGACAAGCGTTTCAAACTACCAGCCTCAAGTCCCTTAGCCAAATTAACAACTATACCCACATTATTAATAGTTGATATTCTCTTTGCTGTTTCTCTTACAGCGTTAGAGGGAACCGCAATAATAACTATATCGGAATCATCTGCATCAGACAGATTATTAGTTATTAAAACCTCTTCCGGGATTTTAACACCGGGAAGAAGTTTTCTGCTTTCTCTACGCAGTAAAAGTTCCTTAACCTCTTTTTCAAATAAGGACCAAAGAACAACACTATGACCGTTTCTTTTAGCCGCAAGAGAAATCGCTATACCCCAACCGCCTGAGCCTAAAACAGAAATTTTCATATTATTTATCCGCCTTTCCTTTGCCAAAAATGGGCTTTTCTTCACCCTTTATAAGACGAACAATATTATCTTTATGCTTTATAAAAACAATGGCACACATAATAAAAGTCATAAGTAAAACAACCCATTGTTCGCCGCTTTGACTTGGAATTAAAACAGACACAACAAACACCGTAACAGTAGCAGTTAATGAACTAATTGAAATAATTCTGGTAATTAACAGCAATATCACAAAAACCAAAAGTGCAATAGTAATTGCTTGCCAATGGGCAACCAGAAAAATACCTACAGAAACAGCAACGGCCTTTCCGCCCTTAAAGTTAAAAAACACAGGAAAGACATGACCAAGCATACAAAAAATACCGCAAAGCAATGCACCGTAAACCGGAATATAAAAACCCTTATCACCGTAATTGGCGTTGAGGTACTCAAAAATAACATAACGGCCAATATAACATGCAACAAGGCCTTTTAAAACATCAAAAACAAAGGTTAATATTCCTGGTAACACACCAAACACACGAAGCATATTGGTCATACCCGCATTTCCGCTACCAAAATTGCGCACGTCTTTATGGGCAAAAATCTTAGAAAAAATTACAGCAAAATTAAGGCTACCTAATATATAGGCAAAAGCTGCAGCAACAAAAACCAAAACTAAATCCAATTATAAAACCTCACAATCTGTCTTCGAAGCTATTCTCCTTTAGTGTCTCCACGCTCACGAATTACAAAACGGACCGGTGTTCCCTCTAAACCAAAAACAGAGCGAATTTGGTTTTCCAAATATCTTTGGTATGAAAAATGAAACAACTCTGCCCTATTGCAAAAACAAACAAATGTAGGTGGCTTGGTAGAAGCCTGTGTCATATAATAAATTTTAAGTCTCTTACCCTTATCACTGGGTGGCTGAACTCGGGCTGTAGATTCGGCGAGAATATCGTTAAGCTTACCGGTGGAAATTCTCATTGTGTTCTGCTGATGAACATATTTAATAAGCTCAAACAAACGGTCAATTCTCTGACCTGTTTTAGCCGAAATGAAAATTATAGGTGCATAACTCATAAAGGAAAAATCCTTCATAAGCTTTTTACGGAATGAATCCATTGTTGTTCCGTCTTTTTCAATAAGATCCCACTTATTAACAGCGATTATACAGGCCTTGCCCTGCTCTAAGGCTATACCTGCTACCTTAGAATCTTGTTCAGTAAAGCCTTCCTCGGCATCAAGCATAATAACACAAACATCAGCGCGTTCAACGGCCATTTTTGCCCTAAGAACACTGTATTTTTCAATTTTATCATAGACTTTACTTTTTCGTCTTAGTCCTGCTGTATCAATAAGGTTGTAGTTGGTTTCACCAATGGTAACATAGGTGTCAACAGCATCTCTGGTTGTTCCTGCAATATTAGATACAATAAGACGCTCTTCGCCTAAAATGCGGTTAATAAGAGAAGATTTGCCGGCATTTGGCTTGCCTATTACGGCAACACTTATTATATCATCATCGTTATCCTCAAAGGCCTCAGGGTTAATATGCTCAAAAACAGCATCAAGCAAATCGCCTGTGCCATGGCCGTGAGCAGCAGAAACAGCAATAGGTTCGCCTATTCCCAAATTATAAAACTCATAAAAATCGGCCGGAAGTTCACCAACACCGTCACACTTATTTACGCAAAGCACAACCGGTTTTCCGGAGCGCTGTAGCATTGAAGCTACCTCAATATCGGCGGCAACAACGCCCGATTTAATATCTGTAACAAAAATTATAACACTTGCCAAATCAATAGCAAGGGCGGCTTGCTGGCGCATTTTAGCCAAAATAATATCGTCAGTTTTAGGCTCAATACCACCGGTATCAATAAGGGTTATTTCTTTACCCAACCACTCAGCATCACCGTAAATACGGTCCCTTGTAACACCGGGTGTATCATCAACTATAGAAAGTCTTTGCCCAATAAGCTTATTAAAAAGTGTAGACTTGCCAACATTAGGTCTTCCAACTACAGCAACTATAGGTTTTGCCATTAAAAATTCACCTAACCTTCCAAAAGTGCAGATATAAATTCTGCCCCGTCGTTTTCAACCGTTACCACCCTTGTTTTAAGCTCTTCGGAAAGAGCCTCAAGTGTAACATCGTCTAAAAATTTATCTCCTTCATGGCGAAGCATATTAGCTGAAATTAAAACCGCATCTCCAAGTTCCTCTTTTGAAAGCTGAGTTATAATATCTTGCCCTGTAATGAGGCCTGTGACGGTTATTTTGCCACCAAAAAAGTTATTTTTTATTTTATAAACCTTACAATATAAATTATGCCATTTTAAAGAGGCGTTGTCAACAATATTTTTAATTAGCGGATATGCCGCCTCGCCCGTAGCAACCGAAATATGCCTTGGTGTGTCAAGCTTAATTTCCAGGTTGTCGATTGCCTCTAATGCCTCACTTAAAAAAAGCGACCACATTCCCACACCATTTTCAATTTGCAAAAATTCCTCATAAAATTCCGGCTGAGGCATAGAACGCTTAGCCAAAAGATAAAACTCATCAGCAGCAAAAACTCTTCTTTCGCCGTATTTGTTTATACACTCTTCGCCAAATCTATCCATAATATCTAAAACTGCAGCAGCAGTCTGTTCATTAAAGGCTTCCAATGGCGCCAAGCCCTCTCTGTGTGCTGTCAGCCCAACCGGCACAGCCGCAATACTTCTTACACTTTTAAGTTTAATAAGGTCGGATAGAGAGCGCTCAAGCTCTTCACCGTCGTTATATCCCGGGCAGAGCACCAATTGACAGTTAATTTCAATACCTGCTTTAGCAAGGCGGTATAAAATCTTTAATGAATCACCGGCAAAGCGATTATTCATCATTTTACAGCGAAGCTCACTATTAGTGGTATGAACCGAAATGTTAATTGGACTTATATGCAATTTAATAATTCGCTCAACCTCGTGCTCGGTTATATTGGTAAGGGTAATATAATTTCCAAACAAAAAAGAAAGGCGCGAATCATCATCTTTAAAATACAGCGACTCTCTCATTCCCTTAGGAAGCTGGTCAATGAAACAAAAAACACAGTTATTTCTACAAGAGCGCTGACTATCCATAAGATAGGTTTCAAAACCAAGCCCAAGCTCTTCATATTCTCCCTTTTTGATTTTAAATTGCTTTGGTTTTCCGTCTATCTGAGCCACAAGCTTTATTTTTTTATCATTTTGATAAAAACGGTAATCTAAAACGTCTACAATTTCTTTACCGTTAATTGAAACAAGCTTATAACCGGATTTTAAACCGGCAACATCACAAGGAGAACCCGGTTCAACATATTTAATTGTAACAGACACAGTCACTCCCCCTAATATAACTTGTGTATTTACAAAAAAATAGAGAAGGAAATCTCCCTCTCTATCATTTTTGTCTAGCAGTTAAACGTTTTAAGTAACAAAAGGCTTAAGCCTCTACCTTAACTACCTCACGGCCGTCATAATGACCGCAAGCAGAACAAAGTCTATGGGGTCTTTTGTATTCGCCGCAATGAGAGCACTTTACAAGTGCAGGAGCGCTGATCTTCCAAACGTTTGAACGTCTTTTGTCACGACGTGCTTTAGATGTTTTTCTCTTCGGTACTGCCATTTTTAGGCACCTCCTTAAACACAAGAATAGTTATCAATCTTCGGCCTCTAAAAGCTTTAATAAAGCTTCCAGGCGGGGGTCAACACTTTTGGTAACACAACCACAGTCACCTTCGTTAAGATTTTTGCCGCAAGAAGGACAAATACCCTTACAGTCATTACTGCAGAGGTGTTTCATTGGTAATGCTAAAAGAATTTCGCTGAAGCAAACCTCATATAAATCGAGCTCATCATTTTCAATAAGAAGCAGGTCAACATTTTCATCATCAGAAATTTCTGAAACCAAAATGCGATTTATAGGAATTTGCAATTGCTTAACTGTTTCTTTACCGCAACGGTCACAGGGCTTATTAATAACAACAGAACAAACCAAAGAAAGCTCGGTCACATCTGCCTTATTAACAACCTTACCAACCACCGCAGTTGGTTTTGCGAACAAGCGAACACCCGAAAATTCTTCATTAGTAAAATCTAATGTAGTATTAATTTCAATAACACGGTTACCGCCGTTCAAAAAGCCTTTTAAATTAAGAACCATAGGTTCACCCCAATTGTCACAATGATTATTATATCCTTTAATTTATACTTTGTCAAGAATAAAAAATTAAAATTAAACATTTTCGGTAGATTTTTCTAAATATTGCCCATAGCGTTTAAAATATTACTACACCTTGATAATATTTTTAAGTCTATTGGCAATTAAAGCGGCTATGAAGCAATATATTACATCTAAAGGTAAAAAAACAACAAACCCGAATAAAAGAATAGATTTTAGCTCTGCCGAGCCATTTAGATAAATATTTGATATAAAGAAATAATATATTACACCTATTAAATAGACCGGTATCATACCAATTAAATTTGCCAGAGCCTTCATTTTAACTGTATTGCCAAACCTGTCATATAACAGCCCAACAATGGGGGAGCAAAGTAAAAAACCTAAAATATAACCAAAGGTTGGCGACGCAACATAAGAAAGGCCCCCTCCCCCGGAAAAAACCGGTAGACCAATAAGCCCCAGTAAAACATAACAACCAACAACAAAAAAAGAAAGCCATGGTTTTAACATATCAGCTGTCACCATAACAAACAACAGCTGTAATGTAAATGGCACCCCAAATAATGGCACTTTTATAAAAGCACCAACCGAAATAAGAGCAATACACAGCCCGGCTAAAATTATTTCTTTTGTTTTAAGGTTTAATTTTTTCAAAAAACCACCCTAAGACCAATTTTAAACTGTCTATTACAGGAAAATCACCTGTCGGGAAAACCGACAGGTGAAAAATTATATTTTACAGAAATTAGTTACGATTGTTAATCATATCGAAAAGCTCGGTATAAACAACATCGTCTTCAGAGGAATTGTCTGTGTTGTTTGAAAGAATATCTTCCAAAGCTCCGGCTGCGCCCTCTTTCTTTTCCTTCTTCTCGCCAAGACCGGTTGCTATAACTGTAATCTTAACAGTATCTTCAAGAGTATCATCGAGCTGAGTACCCCAAATTATGTTTGCATCGGGATGAGCCATATCTGCAACAATAGAAGAAGCAAGAGTAACCTCTTCAAGACCAATATCTGCAGAACCGGTGATGTTGATAATAACGCCGGAAGCATTATCCATAGAGGTTTCAATAAGAGGACTGGTAATGGCGGCTCTTGCTGCCTGTTCTGCCTTATCTCTGCCGGTTGCAACACCAACACCCATATGTGCCTGACCGGAATCGCTCATAATTGCCTTAACATCTGCAAAGTCGAGGTTAATAAGAGCGGTAACATTAACAAGCTCAGAAATACTTTGAACACCCTGACGAAGAACATCATCAGCAATCTCAAAAGCATTCTTAAGAGTAATCTTTTGCTCAGAAACATACTGTAAACGGTCGTTAGGAATAACAATAAGGCTATCTACGCACTCACCCAATGCAGAAATACCGGCATCGGCCTGAGTCATTCTGCGCTTACCTTCAAAAGCAAAAGGTTTAGTAACAATACCAACGGTAAGAATGCCAAGCTCTTTAGCAAGCTGAGCTACAACAGGGGCTGCACCTGTACCGGTACCGCCGCCCATACCGGCAGTAATAAAAACCATATCTGCATCTTTAATAGCAGCAATAATTTCATCTCTTGATTCTTCAGCAGCGGCACGACCGCGTTCGGGGTCTGCACCGGCACCCTGGCCCTTAGTGGCGCGTTCGCCAATTTGAATTTTTGTGGTTGCCTTAGAAAGGTAAAGAGCAGCACGGTCAGTATTAACAGCAACAAATTCTACACCCTTAACACCGGCATCAACCATGCGGTTAATAGCGTTTCCGCCGCCGCCACCAATACCGATAACCTTAATTTGAACAACCTCATCCATTAATTCATTTGAAACATCAAATGGCACTTTTATCATCCTTCCAAATATACATTAGTTAAAATTTTATAACCATAAATACACATTAAATATAATAACACAAGTTATTATGAATTTCAACACATTTTTTCAAAAAAATAAAATTATTTTAGTTTTTTTATTCAACACCCGTTTGGGTGAAAATTCCTTGAAGATTTTCGGGTGTCCAATACGAAAGATTGATAACCCCAAAACGGTTATCCTCTATTTTTTCAAGCATAGATTTTAAATGAGCAAGTTTTCCTTCTAAATATGCTGAAGAACCCAAATTTACAGTAAATCTACCATCAATTTTAAAGGAAATGGCAACGCTGTCTTTTACATCAATTTCATCGGGAACAATGTTTTTTTGGTTTAAAGCCCCCAACAGCTCTTCGACAAGCTTTTGGTTTTGCTCATCTTCAATTATAACATTATTTCCCGGCGCGGTTTTTTTAATTGTGCACCCTTTAATAAATATTACGCCCTTGGGAATACTGGTTGCTTTTTCTAAAAGCTTATTTTCTAAATCGCACAAATAAAGACCGTCGGTTGTTTCAAAGCAATATTTAGCTATAGCTTTTTCAGCAGTAATAATAATAGTACCGGGTAGCTTACGGCTAATTTTAAGTTCGGAAATATAAGGCAATGCCTTTGTAATATTCTTCTCAGCCTGACCCCCGGCTAACCAAAGGTTTTGCCCCATTTTTATGCCGGATTTTTGTACCAATTCAGAGGGCTCGTATGGTTCGGGGTTTCTAACAACAATATTGTTTATTGGAAAAAACACCGTTAAAGACAAAACAACCATTGTCACCACAGCAGCCAACATAAAAAAGACGCAAAGTTTTTTTAAAAAAGCTTTTCTACGTTTGATTTTTCTTTCATTACGCCTACGCTTTATATTTTCAAGTCTTATTTCTCTGTCGTCCATTTTTACATCTCCTGTAAGCTTTAGGGTAGAGCGAATAATACGAACTCCGTTTTTAAAAATCGAATTTTCGCTCATTCTGTGTTAAAAATACTCGTAAATCCAATAGGATTTACTGCGTTTTGTGACTTGACTGAACAAAAATCCGCACTTTTTAAAATCCTCGACCTCAAAGAGAGAAGATTTTGAGTGTTTTTTATTCAAGTCAGGTGCAGCAAGGCTAACGCCTTGCAAAAATGAGTTGGGTAAAAAGCACCTAAATATGCCGCTTTGAGGCGGGTTCAAATTATTTGCTCTACCCTACCCTAGAAGCGGGTAATATCTGCTCCCAAAGCCTCTAAATTTTCCACCAAGTTTTCATAACCTCGGTTAATATGCTCAATTTTTCCGATTGTGGTAACACCCTTTGCGGCGAGAGCGGCCACCACTAAAGCTGCCCCTCCCCTAAGGTCAGTACACTCCACATTAGCGCCGGATAGATTATATACACCCTCTACCACAGCAACCCTTCCGTTAGTGGTAATTTTAGCACCCATTCGGTTAAGCTCATCAACTATTCTAAAGCGATTCTCAAATATATTTTCAATGAACATAGAGCTTCCCTCTGCAACCGAAAAAAGAGCCATCATAGGCGACCCCGCATCGGTTGGAAAACCGGGATAGGGCATTGTTCTTATAACAGGAACCCGTTTGAGTCTGGCGGGTGCAATAAGTGTAACATTTCTGTTATGAACCATAATGTTGCACCCTGCGCTTTTTAAGGTTGATAAAACCGGTGTTAAGTGACCTGATACACAGTTTTGTAGGGTGATTTTCCCTCCTGTAACCGCCGCCGCGCATAAATAGGTTGCGGCTTCAATTCTATCAGGAATAACCGTATGCTCGGTAGAAAAAAGAGCTTTTACCCCCTTAATTTCAATTCTATCCGAACCTGCACCCTGTACATTAGCACCGGCACTATTAAGGAAATCTGCCAAATCACTTATTTCAGGCTCTCTTGCCGCATTATGTATAACCGTGGTACCCTTGGCGGTAACAGCCGCCAAAATAATATTTTCTGTAGCACCAACACTTGGAAAGGAAAGCGTTATTTCTGTGCCCTTAAGCCCATTAAAACAGCGACAATCTAAAACGCCTCCGCTTTCATCAATCGAAACACCCAAATCCTTTAGGGCAGAAATGTGCAAATCAATCGGTCTAGGCCCAAGCTCACAGCCACCCGGACTGCTTAGTACCGCACCTTTGCGCCGGGCTATTACCGCCCCTAAAAACACAATTGATGAACGCATTTCACGCATAAGCACATCGGGTATTTCACAGCCCTCAACATAGGTTGCATCTACCGTTAAGGTGTGACCTTTTCTTTCTACCTGAGCGCCTAAATGCTCTAGAATTTTTACTGCCGCTTCAACATCTGAAAGTTGAGGGCAATTATGTATAACAGACACACCTTCAACAACCAGTGTTCCGGCCAATATTGGTAAAACACTGTTTTTTGCGCCGTGAAGATTTACAAACCCGTTTAGCTTTTTTTGTCCGACAACGGCAAAGCCCGACATATAACACCGCACCCTTCAAGTGAAAATATTTGTCTATTTTCATTCTATGCAGGGTGCAGAAAAGTGTTAATATTTATGTGATGTATAAAGCTTCATAATCTCTTTATAAATAAGCTCACAGGAATTAGGTATAGCGGCAGAAAGCGCCTTACTACTCATTTTTTCTAAGACAGGTTTATTATGAATAAGCTTTTCTACGGTATTAATTAAAATATCGCTGTCAAGCTCTTTTTCTTCTATAACCTCAGCCGCGCCAAGTTTTTTAAGGGACATTGCATTATGAAATTGATGATTTTCTGCAACATAAGGCGACGGTATTAAAACAGAAGGCTTACCACAAACCGCAAGTTCGCTTAGGGTAATGGCCCCTGCCCTTGCAATAATCAAATCAGCAGCTGCCATACATTCGCCCATATTATTAATATAATCTTTAATTATAACGTTATCGGCATTAACATCTACTTTGGCGGCTCTTAGCATTTCTATAAACGAGTTATAATTTGCTTTGCCTGTTCCGTGAATAAAAATAATATCATTACTTTTCC
Source organism: Clostridia bacterium (assembly GCA_017410605.1). Classification (GTDB taxonomy): domain Bacteria; phylum Bacillota; class Clostridia; order Oscillospirales; family Acutalibacteraceae; genus UMGS1279. The sequence goes on along the minus strand of JAFQQN010000015.1, from coordinate 11,255 downwards.
ACTTTTCAGCAATAAGCTTACAAACAGCATTATTAATGGGACCGGCACCAAGGCTGCCTCCCGCCGAAAGAAGCACCGGTTTATCCTCCGGTAAAGACAAGGCGGCTTTGCAGTCGGCCTTATTTAAAATGCCAAAATCGGCCCTAACGGGGTTACCGGTTATAACCGGCGGATTTTTAAGCTCTAACCTAGCCTTGGCCTCAGGCATAGCTAACATAACCGTATCAACCAAATTAATAAGCATTTTGGTTGTAACACCGGGAAACGCATTTTGCTCGTGAATGGCAGTTTTAATGCCAAGCTTTGCGGCCTGTCTTAAAACCGGACCGCTAACATAACCGCCGGTTCCCACAACAACATCAGGCCTCAATGATAAAAGAAGTTTTCTTGCACTGGCAGAAGCGGTGAACACCTTAACCGCCGCGCTAGCATTTCTTCCAATATTTTTCAAGCTTATTCTTCTTTGAAAACCGGCCACGCTGATTCCGTAAAAATCAAAACCACATTCTGCAACCAGGCGCTCTTCCATTCCGCCTTTTTTACCAATATAGCTAATCTTCGCATGGGGGTGCTTTGCCTTAATAAATGAAGCAACCGCCAAAGCGGGGTTAATATGACCGGCTGTGCCGCCACCTGCAAACAAAATATGCATAGCCAACTCTCCTTTAGGTGTAAAACAGCCTTTAGGCTAAACTGTTTTAAAAAATTTAGGCTTTTTCAAGATTACTGCCTCTGGAAACCGAAAGCACAATTCCCATTTCGAACAATAAAATAAGCAAAGCCGTACCACCGTAGCTGAAAAAAGGAAGGCTTATACCTGTATTGGGCAGAGTATTTGTAACAACGAAAAAGTTGAGCATAGACTGTACACCCACTTGAAAGGTAATGCCAACACTTAAAAGTGAACCAAATTTATCGGGGGACTTCATAGCAATTGAAAAACCTCGCCAAACAAGGGCACAAAACAGCAAAACAATAACCATGGCTCCTATAAGGCCAAGTTCTTCACAAACAATAGAAAAAATAAAATCGTTTTGTGGTTCGGGTACCCACAAATATTTCTGTCTTGATTGACCAAAGCCTCTTCCAAATATTCCACCCGAGCCTATTGCCAATAACGACTGAATTGTTTGATAACCTGCACCCGCAGGGTTTTCCCACGGGTTAAACCAGTTTGTTATTCGACTTATACCGTAGCCGCTGACAAAAACAACAACAGCCACCAAGGCAACTGCGGCACCTGCGCCTATTAAAATATATCTTAGCTTACAGCCACCAATTATCATCATAGCAATACCAATACAAAAAATAATAATGGTTGCTGAAATATGTGTTTCAAAAACAACAAGCGCACTGACTACAGCCAAGAAAGCACCTAATGTTAAAATTCCAAACTTAAAGGTTCCCATTTTTTTATAGTTTTTAGAAATAAGGTGAGCAAACACCAAAATAATAGCAAACTTTGCTATTTCTGAAGGTTGAAAGCTTATAGGACCAATTACAAACCATCTTTTTTGGGTTGCACCGGGAACCATTGGGGGAAGTATTAAAAGGGCTGCCAAAAGCGCAATAGTTATGCCGTAAAGCAACCAAACAAACTTACGCCAAAAACGGTAATTAATTTTAGAAACAAGTAGCATAACCACAAAGCCTATTACCGCAAAAATAAGTTGGCGAATAATAAAATGGTAGCTGTTTCCTTCATTAGCCAATGCATAAGCATAACTTGCGGAGAAAAGCATTAGAAGCCCGGCGGTAAGTAAAATAGAAACCAATGCCAAAAAGGAAATATCCACTTTTCCCTTTAGCCAAAAAGAGGTATTTTCATTTTTTGGCCTGGATTTTCTTTTAACCTGCTCCACTAAGCTTCCTCCCCCAAATAAAGACTAAATTCTTCTGATAATATAAAGTAAAATGGCTATAATTGAACCGAGTAATGTAACAGCAGAAAAAACCATAACAATTTTTTCTTCACTCCACTTACACATCTCAAAATGATGATGAATTGGAGTCATTTTGAAAATTCTTTTTTTAGTGCGCTTATAATATGCCACCTGAAGCATTACTGAAAAGGCTTCAATAAGATAAATTATTCCAGACAAAATAAGTAAAACAGGTGTATTAACAGCAAAGGAAAGACCCACAACAAGACCGCCTAAAAACAGCGAACCTGTATCGCCCATAAAAACCTTAGCCGGATGAGCATTCCACATTACAAAACCAATAAGAGCACCTGCCACAGCCGAAGCTACAAGGTTTGCACCAAAGCAGAGTGAAACACCTCCAAGCACCATAAAGGCACAGCAGACAACCAGAGTAACCGACGAGGCCAAGCCGTCTACACCGTCGGTAAGATTTACTGCATTAACAAACCCATAAACAAAGAAAAGTGCAATGGGCCAAAAAACTATACCAAAACCGGAAACTACATTAACCTCTCCCACAAATGGAATAAAGGTTGTTTTCATTCCGCCGAAAAACAACAAAATTATTAAGTATAAAGTTGAAAGAATAAGCTGTGCAAAGGTTTTTTGCCTGGCAGTCAAACCAAGATTACGCTTTTTAACAACCTTTATATAATCGTCAGCAAAGCCAACCACACCCATTCCTAAAGCAAGGCCGAAACCGGCCACCCAACGCACAACCTTTTCGCTATAAGTAAACTCTAAGCTAAGACGGTCTTTAGAAATTAGCGAGAAAATTATTCCAACACCAAGTGCCACAACGGCACCAAAAATTATCATAATTCCGCCCATTGTAGGGGTGCCTTGTTTAGAGCGGTGCCACTTTGGTCCGTCCTCAAGAATAGTCTGCCCAAAATTGAGCTTTCTTAAATATGGTATAACAAAATAACCCGAAGTAAACGTTACTAAAAAGCCCACCACCGCAGAAATTATTGATGTATAAGTAACCATTTAAAACTTCCCTCCTAGTAAAAGCATTTAAACCTCTGCAAGGGCTTCTTTAATAATTTCTCGTTCATCTAAATGAAGTACATCAGTACCAACAATTTGATATGTTTCGTGCCCTTTACCTGCTAATACTATTATATCACCGCTCTTGGCATTTGCAACAGCAAATTTAATTGCCTCTATACGATTTTCGATAACCTTATAAGGTGTGGAAATTCCTTTCATTCCGGCGGTAATGTCTTTAATAATATCCCCCGGCTTTTCGGTGCGTGGATTATCACTGGTAACTATAACATAATCGGCAAGTCTTGCAGCAATAGCCCCCATTTTAGGCCTTTTTGTTGTATCACGGTCACCACCGCAACCAAAAAGAACAACCAGACGGTTTCTGGGAACCTCTTTAAAGGTTCTGATAATATTTTGTAAACCATCGGGGGTGTGAGCATAATCAATAATTATTGTAAAGTCTTTACCGGTGGGAACAACCTCTGCCCTACCCTTAACACCCTTTACCGAAGAAAGTGCCTCGGTAATTCGGTTAATAGGAAGACCTAGCTCTTTTGCACACACACCGGCCGCTAAAGAGTTATAAACCGAGAAAGCACCGGCAATTTTAAGCTGAACACGACCGATAATGCCAAAGCCAACCATCTCATAATTAACGCCGTCGGCCCTATAGCGAATATTTTTTGCAGTAAAGGTGGCGCTGTCGTTTTTAATTGAATAGGTAGAAGCCTTTTCACCAAGATAATTTATTAGCTGAACGCCGTATTCATCGTCAACATTAATAACGGCAATTTTGCTCATATTAAAAAGCTTTTTCTTTGCCTCAAAATAATTTTCCATTGTTAAATGGTAATCTAAATGGTCTTGGGTGAGATTGGTGAAAACACCCGCTTCAAAGGTAATGCCCTCTACCCTTCGTTGGTCTAAAGCGTGTGACGAAACCTCCATAACGGCATATTCACAACCGGCACTTACCATTTTTGAAAAAAGTTCTCTTAGTTCAACCACACCGGGGGTAGTGTTTTTTGCCGGCAGCACCTCGTCACCAACAATATTTTCAACGGTACCAATCATTCCGGTCTTAAAACCGCAATGCTCTAAAATTTCTCTGAGCATTGTGCAAACAGAAGTTTTTCCATTTGTGCCGGTAACACCAATAACCTTAAGCTTTTTAAGGGGAAAACCATATGCCGCCTCGCTAAGCTGTGCCAAAGCCTTATGGGTATCTTCAACTATAATTTGATTTTCAAGCCCTAAATCTTTTTGGGTCACAATTACACTAGCGCCACATTCGAGCGCTTTTAATGCATAGTCATGCCCATCGCTTACCGGCCCTTTAACACACACAAATACAGCCCCCTCGACTACCTTTCTGGAGTCGTCGGTCACCTTTGAAAGCTCAATATTTTCTAAAGCCTTTGGAGTATTTGGTAAAATTTGACTGAGTTTCATTTGTTTCCTTTCCGGCTTAACCTTTTGCCCTAAACATTAACCGCCAATATCGCCGGTTTCATTGCTTCTGAAATATACTTCTATAACCGTTCCTCTTTCAACCTCGGTTTCGGCAGCTATACTTTGTTGGAAAGAAACAACCGCCTTTGCCGAATTTGTATTTCCCTTAAAAGAAACATTAAGACCATACTGAACAGCCACCGAATTAACCTGAGAAATTGTCATTCCTGTAAGCAGCGGCACTTTAACTGTTTCAGTCGGTGCCTCACTATCGGTATAAAGAATAACAACACCACCGCTATATACAGAGTTTCCTGCAGCAGGCAGTTGCTTAACAACCTTTTCGCCGCCGCCAATAACCTTATAAGATATACCTTCGTTTTTAACAGCGTTCTTTGCCGCCGCAATATCCAGCCCTGCAACATTAGGAACGGTTTTGGCAAGGTCCTTAAGCTCTTCTTCGGTATACTGGGGTTCATAGCCCAAATAAGGTAAAATTTCGGCTAAAATTTGTCCCCCGGGGGGAGCCGAAATAGTACCACCGTAATAGCTATCGCCGTGAGGCTCATCTAAAAGGAAAAGTATTGCTATTTCGGGGTCGTTCATTGGTGCTACACCGCAGAAAGAAGCTACATAAAGCCCTTGTTTTCCGGTAGAAAGCATTTCTGAAACCTTTTGTGCAGTACCTGTTTTTCCTCCAATTCTATATCCAGGAACATAAGCGTTCTGTCCACCGCCTTCAGCTACTACCGACTCCATTAAATCGCAAATTATTTTCGAGGTTTCCTTAGAAATTACCTGTCTTTTTTCAACAGTACCTAAATTTTTAACAACATTTCCCTCAGAATCAATAATTTTTTCAACCACCCTTGGCTTAACAAGTGTGCCGCCGTTAACAGTAGCTGATATAGCAGTAATAAGCTGAATAGGTGTTATTTTAAAGGTCTGGCCAAACGCCGAAGAGCCAAGCTCTGTTGGACCCATATTTTGTTCTAAGTGGTACTGAGAGGCGGCCTCACCTGTAAGGTCTATTCCTGTTTTTTCGGTAAGACCAAAGGCTTTAAAGTATTTTGAAAAAATGTTAGTACCAATTGTCTGTCCTAAAGAAATAAAGAAAGGGTTACAGGAATTATCCATTGCTTTTTTCATATCCTGCATTCCATGACCTGTTTCTTTATGGCAATTATACCGCCTACCTGCAATTACAATATATCCGGGGCAGTTGCAGGTTGTGTTAAGACTTGCTACACCCTCTTCTATACCAATTGCCGCAGTAATAACCTTGAAAACCGAACCCGGCTCATAAGCGTCAGATACAACCTTGTTACGCCATTGACGGTTTCGAAGCTCTGCAAGTTTTTTGCTTCGCTCTTCACCCTCTAAAGCATCTACAATAGCCTGATCGTCAGCACTTAAGGTAAAAGGCGAATTGCAGTCAAAGTCACCCTTAGTTGCCATAGCAAGTATAGCGCCGGTATTAACATTCATAATAACACAAGCACCACGCTCAGCTACCTTATTATCTTTAACTGCTGCATCAAGATGCTTTTCAACAACATATTGAACATAAGGGTCTATGGTTGTTACCAAAGAATTACCCGGTTGTTCGTCAACCACCTTTTCATAGCTAAAGGGCATATCGGCACCAACCGCATTCTTCGCCGCAACAACCCTGCCGGCTACACCGGTAAGTTCTTCATCATATTTAAGTTCCAGACCGGAAAGGCCTTGGTTATCGTCGCCAACAAAGCCTAAAACGGTTGAAGCAATATTTTCTGCATAATAGCGGGTAGAAGATTCATCAATACCAATATAATTAGCAAGACCAAGCTTACTGTTGTTATTCAGAAACTCTCTTACCTTAGAGGTTTCCTCTTCCCCTACCTTTTTCTTAATTTCTACATAATAACTGGTGGTTTTACCAAGCTTTTTTTCTACTTCTTCTTTTTCAATTGATAAAATAGAGCTTAATCCCTCGGTAAGGGTATTAATTACCTTTTGCTTTTCCTCAGGGTCTTTAATTTTAGCAATGTCATTTGGGGTTGAATAAATTGTCCATACCGTTGAGCTTTTGGCCAACAAATTCATTGTTGAATCATAAATATTTCCTCTTTCGGCAGTGATATATGCATCGTGAAGCTGTTGAGCCGAGGCCTTAGCCTGATATTCTTCGCCGTTTACTACCATTATCCAGGCAAGGCGAACAGCCATAACGCTACCGGTTATAATAACCATTGTAAGCATTATAGCCACCATTCTCTGCCACATTTTTCTTGTAGGACCTGCAGTAGGCATAAAATTCACCACCAAATAAGCTTAAAGTTTTTACCTATATTATAAAGCCAAAAGTCGCCAGTAAAAACCTTTGGTTGTTACTGACGTTTTCAAGCTATTTTAACTACATAATATTTATGTGCCATGCAAGTTAATTATTCTCAGCAGACAATTCCCCGTTGTGAACCACTGCCTTGTTTTCTGTATTAGTTCTCAAATAAACAATCTGGCCTTTATCCATTTTTCTCATTCCAAGAGCAATGGCCGCCTCTTCAAGGTTTTTATAACATATTTTTTGTTCAAGTTCAAAGGAAACATCTGCCAGTCTGCTTTGGCTTAAGCTGATTTCCTCTTTAACAACTGCAATTTTATGCTCGGTTTCATTAATTTGAGCGCGAAGAAAAACATTACCGGCCAACATAGCTACAACAAAAACTGTAACCAAAATTGCAGAAACCTTGCCCGAAACACGGCTTGCGGCCCTTTTCCTAAGACGAGAACGCCTTTTTTCAACATCAGGAACATAAGTCACGTTGCCTTTTTTTGTTTGTTCGTTCTCAACCTTCTCTGCCGGAGCAAACAAAGAAAAATCATATGCAAGACTATCTTCGTAGTATTTTAAATTGTTCATATATTCGCTCACCCTACCTTTTAACAAAAGCTTAAACTAGTTTTTCAATTATCCTTAGCTTAGCACTTCTGCTTCTTAGATTATTTTTAATTTCTTCCTCTGTGGGAATAATGGGCTTTTTGGGTCTTAAAGCCCCACGCGGGGTTTTACCGCAAACACAAATTGGAAAATCGCTTGGACAGGTGCAACCTTTTGTATATTCGGCAAAGGCTTGTTTTACCATTCGGTCTTCAAGTGAATGGAAGGTAATTATTGCTAGCCTTCCGCCGACACTCAACCTTTCAAAAGCTTTGTCTAAAACCTCTTTGAGAGCATCTAGTTCTCCATTTATGGCAATTCTTATTGCCTGAAAGCTTTTTCTGGCGGGGTGGCCATCTCTTCTAGCCGCCGCAGGATAAGCCTTTGAAATTATTTCGGCCAAACGTCCAGTAGTTTCTATTGGCGAAACTTCCCTTTCTCTTTCAATCGCCTTAGCAATTCTAAACGCAAATTTTTCTTCACCGTAAAGGGTAAGAATTCTTGAAAGCTCGTTAACATCTAAATTATTAACAAGCTCCGAAGCAGTTGGCCCTGTATTTCCCATTCGCATATCAAGCGGTGCATCACCGTGATAAGAGAAACCACGATCAATATTATCAAGCTGATATGATGAAACACCTAAATCTAAAAGCATTCCATCAATTTTTTCAATTCCAAGGCTATCTAAAACTTTATCAAAATCTTTAAAATTTGACTGTATTACCTGTGCCGGAAGCCCCTCAAGCCTTTTGCTGGCAACTTTAATGGCATCAGGATCTCTATCTAATGCTATTAGTTTCCCTTTGGAAAGCTTAGAAGCTATGTGAAAGGAGTGGCCTCCACCCCCTGCAGTACCATCAACATAAATGCCGTTAGGTTTAATATTAAGCCCCTCGATAGATTCATTAAGCAACACAGATATATGAGAAAATTCCATCTTACAAACCTACCCTAGAGATTATATTCTTCGGCAACCTCATCCATACGGTCAGCTTCACACTTGCCATCTTCCATACTCCAATTATCGGGACGCCAAATTTCAAAAAACTCTGACATACCAATAAAACTTGCTTCCCCCTCGAGGTTAGCATATTCTCTTAGCTTTGCCGGAATAAGCACTCTACCCTGTGCATCACATTCAACGCGAGTAGCAGTAGAATAAATTTTTCTTTTAACGTCACTTGCCTTTGCCGGTAAAGCACGAAGCTTAGCATCAAACTCTTCCCACTGGTCATTAGAATAAACACGAAGACAAGGACGGCTGTCTGCACTGCGGCAAATCATAAAAGAATCATCAAGTTCTTTTCTATAATCGGACGGGATAAAAGCTCGTCCTTTTTTGTCTACACTGTGTTGATATTCGCCAAAGAACAATTTTACCCCTCCTTTTCACCACATTTAGACACTTGAAGTGGTTGTATACACCACTTTTCACCACTTTTATGAATATATTATAGTAAATACCTAGCCAAAATGCAAGTGTTTTTTAAAACTTTTTTAATTTTTGAAAAAAATTGTGCATAAAAAACAAAGCCACACAAAATATTGTGTGGTTTTGCATAAAAGTATATTGGTTTTCAAAAACACTTCACTAAAAATGGACAAGTGAATAAAATAATAACGGGTGATATTATCGCCTAAAATGAAACAGGAGGAATATAAGTGGAAGATTATCTTATGAAATATGGCTTCACCGGAAACGAATTCGGTTTAGACAGCTATTTTAATAAAGAAAATACGACAGCTAGTAAAACTGTCGAACCGCAAACGAGAAACAAATTTGATAATGTAAAGCTTGAAGACTTACCCCTTACCATTGCCTTTGTTGCAATGCAAGGCTCGGCAAAAGAACGTTATACAACCGATAAAGCCCTAATGGCAGGAACCCTTTTCCCTCAGCTTGATAAGCCATTCTTGGGCAAAAAAATAATTTGACGAGGTGTTAATATGAGTGAACGGGAAAAACTGCTCAGAAAGCTTTCGGGCGCAATGTTTGCCGCCTTTGAAATGCAGCTTTATTTAGATACCCATAAACACGATACCGAAGCTTTTAAAAGCTTTAAAGAATATTTGGCCATTGCAAAAAAGTGCAAGGAAGAATATGTAGAACGCTTTGGTCCTCTTACCGCCAACGATATTTACGGTGACACACGCTACGAATGGCTTAATGCACCGTGGCCCTGGGACAACAGTAAGGAGGCATATAAATAATGTGGCAATATCAGAAAAAACTTCAATATCCAATTAACATTAAAACACCCAACGCCGCCCTGGCAAAGGTGATAACCAGTCAATATGGTGGTCCCGATGGGGAACTCGGTGCCAGTCTTCGCTATTTAAGTCAGCGATTTTCAATGCCCTACCCCGAGCTTCAAGGCCTTTTAACCGATATAGGAACAGAAGAACTTGCTCACCTTGAAATGATAGGTGCAATTGTTTATCAGTTAACACGCAATCTTTCAATAGATGAAATTAAGAAAAGTGGCTTCGATTCATATTTTGTAGACCATACCACCGGAATATACCCCGCTTCTGCGGCCGGTGTTCCCTTTACAGCCGCCTATATTCAGTCTAAGGGCGACCTAATAACTGATTTACACGAAGACCTCGCCGCTGAACAAAAGGCAAGAACCACATATGACAACATTCTACGCCTATGCGACGACCCCGATGTAAGAGATGCTATTAAATTCTTACGCCAAAGAGAGGTAGTACACTATCAAAGATTTGGCGAAGCTAGGCAAACAAAGTGGAATGACTACGGCGGAGCAGCTGACAAAACCGCTTGAAATAAGGCTTTTTAAGTACAAAAAGGAGGATTTAAAATGAAGCTGTTTAAGTGTATTGTTATGCTGATTTTAATATTAATTACTGTTCGGACAGGCTATCTTGCGCTTTTGTATAAGGTCTCAACATCAACAGGCGCTTTTCTAATATGTTTAGGTATCACCTTGTTTGTTGCAAGTGATGGCGGTCTTCAAAGAAAATCAAATTGAATAATTGCTATCTTGATTACGGCATAGTTATAATTAACCTACAAATTTTCAAATTATTGTTGATTTGTAGGTTAATTTGTGATATACTATTAGTAGTCAGGAGGTAGTATTATGACTGATATTATTTTTGAATACAAAGAATTACTTGCATCAAAACTTGAAATTGAGCAAAAACTTAGTGTTTTGCCAAAGGGATATATTTCTAAAAAGACGATTGGCGGTAAGCAGTATTTATATTTACAAACTCGTAACGGCGATACTGTTGAGAGCAAATATATTAAGGCAGAAGAAGCTGAAGAAATAATAAGTCAGCTCTCTTTGAGAAAAGAATACGAGGCAGAGCTGCCTGAGATTTTAATTAGACTTGCAGATATCGAAACAGCCGCAGAGTTGTTAGATAAAGCATTACTTCGCAAATTAAAAATGTTAAAACTCACAAGCGGTATGGATAGCATTTCTGCTGACGAAAAAGAAAAACGAATTTCCTTTTCTGATGCTATGACTTCAATCGAGGGTGTTCCCGTAAGTGATAGGGTTAAAAGCGACCTCGCTAATTGGAAAAAAGGCAATATTACGTTCTTGTCGGTGTTTGAGCAAACGCTAAGAAGATACGGTTTTGTAACGGAGGTATAACAAATGCGTGACCCTTATTTATATGATGATGTTGACGTCCTTAAAAATTTAGCAGATATAAAAGATTCGGAATTACTTCGCAAAGCAGAGGCTGATATTACCTGTCTTTCTATGGCGGCAATTTATGATTATAAATACAATAAGTTTAATACCGAAACCTTGCAGGATATTCACCGCAATATCTTCGGTCAGATATTTGATTGGGCGGGAGAATTCCGTACCATTCAAATGGTGAAATACGAAGACGTTCTCGGCGGCGATACTGTTCGTTATGCTTATCCTAAAGAGATTAAAAAGCAACTGAATGAAACGATGAAAGAAATCGCCAAGCTT